>NZ_JCAFRH010000007.1:0-224456 GCF_059367875.1 Stenotrophomonas sp. YJH_SMC_16
ACCACAAGGCGAACCGCCTCGTCCCTCATGCCCTGAGTGATCTGCTTTGCCATGGGTCTACCTCGATGCTTGAAATTGATCCTATCGAGTGTCCAAGTTGATTAGACCACCACAACCCATCCATGGGGGCTCGATGGCGCCATCCATGGCGCCAACGGTCCTGTCCACCCACACCGCCCCACCTCTGACAGCTGGCCGGTGGCTGTTGGTGGGTGCCGACCGTTGGTCGGCACATCTGTCAGATATCGAATGAATTCATCCGTGCCGACCAACGGTCGGCACCCACCAAGGCTGTACGCCGTTCCGACAGATCGCGGAAGTCTGTCGAAGGCGGGGCGGGTCCGGTTGAGGGGGCGTGAGCCGCATGGATGCGGCGACCGAGCTTACATGGACGTACTTGCAGCGACCCCCGCAACCGGGCCCCCCCCGCCAACCCACGGAATGCCAGCTTTTGACGTTGCTCTGGCTCCGGCTCCTGCGGGTGCAGGGCTGCAAGCCCTGCAGACACCCCCTCGTGCACAATGGGGCCGACCCCGCCTGGACACCGTCCCTGATGTCGAGCAAGCCGTATTCAGAAGCCTGCGAGCGCAACCGCGAACCGATCGCCACGGCACTCGACCCGTGGATGGGCGACCGCCATCGGGTGCTGGAAATCGGCAGCGGTACGGGACAGCACGCGGCCTTCTTTGCCGAGCGCTGGCCGTGGCTGCGCTGGCAGCCCAGCGATCATCCGGACCATCTGCCCGGTATCGAGGCCTGGCGTGCGGAGGCCGCGCTGCTGAACCTGCTGCCGCCGGTGGCATTGCAGGTGGAACTGCCGCCTGCGCCGGGCCTGACGCTGCCCGAAGGCAGCACGTTCGATGCGGCGTTCAGCGCCAACACGCTGCACATCATGGGCTGGGACCACGTGCAGGCGTTGTTCGCCGCGCTGCCACCGGTGCTGCGTCATGGTGCGCTGCTGGCAGTGTATGGCCCGTTCAACTACGGCGGTCGCTACACCAGTGACAGCAATGCGCAGTTCGATGCCTGGCTGAAGGCACGTGATCCGCGCAGCGGCATCCGCGATAGCGAAGCGGTGCAGGCGCTGGCGGCCGACAATGGCTTCACCCGCCTGGGGGATGTGGCGATGCCGGCCAACAACCGCCTGCTGCTGTGGCGGTTGGGGTAAACCGCCGGTAGTGCCGGCCGTTGGCCGGCAACCGACTGCCGGGATGAATGCCGGCCAGCGGCCGGCACTACCATCAGGCCACCTGCACGATGTGCAGTGCCTTCGGATTGCGCCACTGCGCCAGCAGGGCGGCTTCGCGTGCCTTGGCCTGCTCGAAATGCGCTTCCTTGACGTGGCCGTAGCCGCGGATGTGCTCGGGCACGCTGGCGATCTCGACCGCCAGCGCGAGGCGGTCGTCATCGAGGCCATCCAGCAGCAGCTGCACGGTCGCCTCGTAATCCCCGATCAGTTTGCGCTCCATGCGGCGTTCCTCGGTGCGGCCGAACACGTCGAGTCGGCCGCCACGCAGGAACTTCAGCTTCGCCAGCAGGCCGAAGGCCTTGAACATCCACGGGCCGTATTCCTTCTTCAGCAACCGGCCCTGCTCGTCCTTCTTGGCGAACAGCGGCGGTGCCAGGTGGAAACGCAGCTGGTAGTCGCCCTCGAACTGCTGCTGCAGCCGGCGCTGGAAGTCGCCGCTGGTGTACAGGCGGGCCACTTCGTACTCGTCCTTGTAGGCCATCAGCTTGAACAGGTAGCGGGCCACCGTCTCGGTCAGCGCGGTGGAACCACCGATGCGGTCGGCTTCGGCGGCGCGCACGCGCTCGACCAGGCTGCGGTAGCGGTTGGCATAGGCGGCATCCTGGTACTCGACCAGGAAGGCGGCGCGACGCTCGATCATTTCGTCCAGCGAGCGCGACAGGCGCGCATCGTCCAGCGGCAGGAACGCCACGTCGCCACCGTGCGAGGGCAGGCCGCGCAGTTCGCGTTCGTCGCCGGTGTTGCGCGGTGCCGCGGTGGCGCCCCACTCGTTGCCTTCCCACTCGCCCGGCGGCAGCGGGTGCAGCGGGCCCGGGGTGGATTCGGTATCGGTGTGGCGGTTGCGCACCAGGCCGGCAGCCTGCTGCACGGCCTGCGGATCGACCGCCGCCAGGCGGCCCCAGGCAAACGCCTGCTGGTTCATCGCCACGGCGGCGCCATTGAGTTCGATGGCGCGCATCAGCGATGCGAACGACAGCGGCACCAGGCCCTGCTGCCATGCGTAGCCGAGGATGAACAGGTTGGCGGCGATGGCATCGCCGAGCAGCGCGGTGGCCAGCTGGGTGGCATCGAGCAGCAGCGGTTCCTCGCCACCCAGCGCCACGCGCACCCCGGCCACGATGTCGGCGGCGGGGAACTGCATGTCCGGGCGGGTGGTGAAGGTGCCGGGCATCGCCTCGTAGGTGTTCAGCACCACCTGCGAACGGCCGGCACGCACCTTCGACAGGGCCCAGTAGTCGTTGACCACCACCATGTCGCAGCCCAGTACCAGATCGGCTTCGCCGGCGGCGATGCGCACGGCGTGGATGTCTTCAGGGCGACGGGCAATGCGGATATGCGTGGTTACCGCGCCGCCCTTCTGCGCCAGGCCGGTCTGGTCGAGCACGGTCGCGCCCTTGCCTTCCAGGTGGCCGGCCATGCCCAGCAGCGCGCCGATAGTCACTACGCCGGTACCGCCCACGCCGGTGATCAGGATGTTCCAGGGCTGTTCCAGGGTGCCGCGGATGGTCGGCGCCGGCAGGTTGTCCAGCAGGGTGGAGGCATCGCGCTTGCTGCCCTTGCGCGGCTGGCCACCGTGCACGGTGACAAAGCTCGGGCAGAAACCATTCACGCAGGAATAGTCCTTGTTGCAGTTGGACTGGTCGATCTCGCGCTTGCGCCCGAACTCGGTTTCCTTCGGCAGCACCGACACGCAGAAGCTCTTCTTGCCGCAGTCGCCGCAGCCTTCGCAGACCAGCGAATTGATCATCACCCGCTTCTGCGGGTCTTCCATCTTGCCGCGCTTGCGGCGGCGGCGCTTCTCGGTGGCACAGGTCTGTTCGTAGATCAGGATCGAAACACCCTTCACTTCGCGCAGGCGCTTCTGCACTTCGTCCAGTTCGCTGCGGTCGTGGAACTCGACATCGCTGGGGAAGTGCTCGCGCTGGCCGGTCCACTTGCCGATGTTGTCCGAAAGCACCACGATGGTGTGGATGCCTTCGGCGCGCATCTGCTTTGCGATGTCCGGCACGCTCAGCGGGCCGTCCACCGGCTGGCCGCCGGTCATCGCCACCGCATCGTTGTAGAGGATCTTGTAGGTGATGTTGACGCCGGCGGCGACCGCTTGGCGGATCGCCAGCGAACCGCTGTGGAAATAGGTGCCGTCGCCCAGGTTCTGGAACACGTGAGGGGTGTCGGTAAACGGCGCCTGCCCGGCCCAGGTCACGCCTTCGCCGCCCATGTGGGTGAAGGTATCGGTGCTGCGGTCCATCCAGGTCACCATGTAATGGCAACCGATGCCGGCCAGCGCACGCGAGCCTTCCGGCACCTGGGTGGAGGTGTTGTGCGGGCAGCCCGAGCAGTAATGCGGTACGCGCGGGAAGCTGGCGCGCGGCAGCGCAAGCTCGGCTTCCTTCTCCTGCATCCACTGCAGGCGCTGCTCGATCGATTCGTTGTTGAAGAACTTCTGGATGCGGCGGCCGATCACGCCGGCGATGGTGGCCGGCGTAAGTTCACCGGTGGACGGCAGGATCCATTCGCCGCTCTCGTCGTACTTGCCAACGATGGACGGGCGCTGGCCCCAGCTGGCCGGCCAGTTGAAGAACTGTTCCTTCATCTGGCGCTCGATGAAGGCACGCTTCTCCTCCACCACGATGATGTCTTCCAGGCCCTGCGCGAAGCGGGCGATGCCTTCCGGCTCCAGCGGCCAGGTCATGCCGACCTTGTACACGCGGATGCCGATGTCAGCGCATGCGGCTTCATCCAGGCCCAGGTATTCCAGCGCCTGCAGCACGTCCAGGTAGCTCTTGCCGGTGGTGACGATGCCCAGCCGCGCGCGCGGCGCGTCCATCACCACCTTGTCGACGGCGTTGGCGCGGGCGAAGGCCTGCGCGGCCTTCACCGCGTAGCGGTGCAGGCGCATTTCCTGGTCCAGCGGCGGGTCCGGCCAGCGGATGTTGAGGCCGCCCGAGGGCATCTCGAAGTCTTCCGGCAGCACGATGCGGCGTGCCAGCGGATCGACCTCCACCGACGCCGACGATTCCACCGTCTCGGCAATGGTCTTGAAGCCGACCCAGCGCCCGGTATAGCGGCTCATCGCCCAGCCCAGCAGGCCCATGTCCAGGATGTCCTGCACGCCGGCCGGGTTCAGCACCGGCATCATCGCGCTGACGAATTCGTCTTCGCTGCCGTGCGGCAGGGTCGAACTGCGGCAGGCATGGTCATCGGCGGCCAGCGCCAGCACGCCGCCGTAGCGCGAGGTACCCGCAGCATTGGCATGCTTGAACACGTCGCCGCAGCGGTCCACGCCCGGGCCCTTGCCGTACCACATGCCGAACACGCCCTGCACGTTGGCGCCGGGGAACAGGTTGGTCTGCTGCGTACCCCACACCATGGTGGCGCCGAGGTCCTCGTTCAGGCCGGGGGTGAACTTCACCTTGGCGGCCTCAAGATGCTTGCGCGCGCGCCACAGCTCCAGATCGAAGCCACCCAGCGGGCTGCCGCGGTAGCCGCTGACGAAGCCGGCACTGTCGATGCCTTCGGCGGCGTCGCGCAGGCGCTGCATCAAGGGCAGCCGCACCAGCGCCTGCACGCCACTCAGGTAGATCCGCCCCTCGTTGCGGGTGTACTTGTGGTCGAGCGTGTAATCACGGTCGAGCAGGTCGGCGGAAGAGGGCGAAGTGAGTTGCGCGGTACTGGTCATGGCTGGCCCGGTAGGATCGGCTGGCACCGGCCGCGTGCAGGCACGCGGCGGGAAAGGCGCGAATTGTAGCAGCGGGGCCGCGCAGGCCCCGGCACTCGCGCCCGTGGCGGTGCTGGGGTTAGGATCGGGAAGAGAGAGGGAGGCTGCAGTTGCGGCCTGGGGAGAAGGGATGTCAGTTCCAGGAAAGATCCTGGCCAGCATGCTGCTGGCCTCGGGAGTGGTCACTGCGTGGGCCGCGCCGGTCGTGCCGGCACCACAGGAGTTCTACTTCGACAACGACCCGGCGGCCACGCCGATGGTGGCGGTGCACGGCGAGGGCGATGACCTGGTGGCTCAGCTGGTCAAGCTGCGTGAACGCGGCCGCCGCGCGGTCGAGGCGACGGTACAGCTGGCATCGGTGGCCGGGGCGCAGGGTCGCGGTGAACTGGCCGAGCAGCTGTACGGCGAAGCTCTGAAAGAGGCCCCGGCGCAGAGCAGCAGTGGCCGCAGCGTGCGCTGGAACTACGGCTGGGACCTGCTGCGCCAGGGCAAGCCGGAGGCAGCGCTGGAACAGTGGCTGGCTTCGGCCGGCAATGCGCGCAGCAAGCCCAGCTGGGTACCGCCGACCTATGCGCTGGCGCTGTGGCGCATGGGGCAGAAGCAGGAGGCGGTGCAGTGGTATGCGGCTGCGGTACGCACCGAGCCGACGCAGTGGAGTACCAGTGCCCACCATGCGCAATTGCTGCCGCAGTGGCGTGAGGACGAGCGCGCGTCGCTGGCCGAGGTGCAGCAGGCGTGGGTTGCCGCGCCGCCTGCCTGGCCCTGAGGGAGGGGTTCGGCCGGGTTGCACCCGGCACCCCCAGAGGCAACAGCCAAAGCCAAAGCCAAAGCAACAGCAACAGCAACAGCAACAGCGGGCAATCCGTGGGATGGCGGGGCGGTGTGGGTTGGCAGGACACGCCGTAAACCCGTCCATGGGGGCTCGATGGCGCCATCCATGGCGCCAACGGACCTGCCAACCCACACCGCCCCGCCTCCGACAGTTCCCTGCTGCTGGTAGGTGTCGACCTTGGTCGACACGGTAGATCCACGTCATGCGTGGATGAATCTGTATCGGAATCGACTATTCGATATCTGATCGAAGAGCAGCCGAGCGTGGGCTCGGCTCTACAGAAGGCGGCCAACCAACCGGCTTTTGCTTTTGCTTCTGCTTTTCTTTTTTCTTTTCCGTGGCGGACGCACTCGGAAATTGTCAGAGGCCGGGCGGGGTGGGTTCGCGGGGGTGTCCGCGGCATGGATGCCGCGGCCAAGCCCCCATGGACGGGTTGACGGCGTCCCCCGCGAATCCATCCCGCCCGGCCAAGCGCGGCTTTTGATGTTCACGGTCAACCAGCCGCCACGAGGGGCTGCGCCGTTCGCTGGAAACTCAATCGTCCGCGGAAACTGTCCGCCCCGACGCCCACGCCCGTAGTGCCTCCACCTGCTCGGCCATCAGCACCGACAGTGGCCGCGTGGCGCGGATCTCGGTCATCAGCAGCTCGGTGTCCAGCGGCCGGCCCTCGGCATGCGCCGCATACAGGCCGGCGACGATCGCCTGCTCGATCTCGGCGCCGGAGAACCCATTGGCGGCCGCCGCCAGCGCGGGCAGTGCGAAGTCGTCGGCGTTGAGCTGGCGCCGGCCCAGGTGCAGCCGCAGCAGTTCCACGCGCACGTCAGGCGAGGGCAGGTCGACGAAGAAGATCTCGTCGAAGCGGCCCTTGCGCAGCAGCTCGGCAGGCAGCTCGTGCACCTGGTTGGCAGTGGCCACGATGAACACCGGCGCCTTGCGCTCGGCCATCCAGGTCAGCAGGTAACCGAGCACGCGGCGTGACACGCCGCCGTCCTCGCCACCGCTGGCCAGGCCCTTCTCGATCTCGTCCATCCACAGCACGCAGGGCGCCAGCTGCTCGGCCGAGGCCAGCGCCTGGCGCAGGTTGGCCTCGGTCTCGCCGTGGTACTTGTTGTACAGCGCGCCCACGTCCAGGCGCAGCAGTGGTACGCCGAAGCCGGCGGCGGTGGCCTTGGCCAGCATCGACTTGCCGCAGCCCTGTACGCCCAGCAGCAGCATGCCGCGCGGCGGGTCCAGCCCGGCCGGGGCCGAACCGGCAATGAAGGCCACGCGGCGCTGGTTGATCCAGCGCTTGAGCCGGTTGGCACCGGCCACATCGCCGAAACGCGCGCTGTCGTGCTCGAAGAACAGGTGGCCGCTGCGGTTGAGCAGCTCGAACTTCAGCCGTGCCAGCTGTGGCAGGTCGTCGTCGCGCAGCGCGCCATCGGCGTAGATCAGCTGGCGGGCGATGCGCCGGGCATCGACCAGGCTCAGGCCCTGCAGGTTCTTCAGGATCTTCTTCACCGCCTCGCTGTCGACTTCAACCCGGCGGCCGCCATGCTCACGCGCATAGGCGTCGGCCTCTTCGCGCAGCATCTTCAACAGGGCGTTGGCATCGGGCAGGCGCGGGTTGAAGCGCACCGCCAGTGCTTCCAGCTCGGCCGGCAGCTCCACCTTGGCACCAATCAGCACCAGCACATGCGGCTCGCTGTGGCGGCGCTGGATCAGGTCGCGCAGGGCGCGCTGGTGACTGGCATAGCCCAGGTAGGGGTGGAAATCGAGCAGCAGGTAGACCCCGCGCTGCTCCGCCTGGCGGATCATCTGCAGGGCCGCGCTGGCGTCGGGCGGCCCGACCGGCGGGTCTTCGCTGTCCAGGTCGATCCGGCGCAGGCCCTCGGTGATCGACCAGCGGTGCAGCGCCCGCCATACGTGCATCAGCGTCTGCCGGAACAGCTCGACGATGCGACCCTCGTCCTGGGTCTCGATGACGATCAGTGGGGTGTTGGCGCGGATCAACGCGCTCAGATCCTGCAGTTCGCTCATGCCGGTTCGATCCTTCGGGGGCGCCACGATAGCAAAGGCGATGGCCGCTGGTTCAGCACGACGCTACCTCCCGTCACCATCGCCGGTGTACGCTCGGGGCACGTACCCGGAAGCGAGGCTGGCATGAAGACGATCCTGGTGGCCGGTTCCAAGGGCGGGGTGGGCAAGACCACCGTCGCCACCCACCTGGCCGCGTACGCGGCATTGCAGGGCAAGGCCACGGTGATTGCCGATGCCGACCCGCAGGGCTCCAGCACCCGCTGGGCACAACGCCGTGCCGGGCTGGAAAGCGCGGTGCTGCCGATCGATGTGTATCGGAAGAAGCAGTGGGCGCAGAAGCTGCCCGATGGCACCGACACCGTCATCATCGACGCGCCGGCCGGTGCCCTGGCTGACGATATTCCCCATTTCCTCGACGCTGCCGACGCGGTGGTGGTACCGGTGCTGCCCTCGGCGCTGGACATCGAAGCGATCGTCGGCTTCCTCAACAGCCTGGCCCGGAACCCGCGCGTGCACAGCCGCAAGCTGCCGGTGGGGCTGGTGCTCAACCGTACCAAGCCATGGACCCAGACCTCGCAGCAGGCGCTGCAGATGCTGGGTGAATGGCCGTACCCGGTGGTCGCGCAGCTGCGCGACAGCCAGAGCTACGTGGTCATGACCGGCCTTGGCCGCAGCCTGTTCGACTACCGCTCGGCCCAGGTGCGCGAGCACCAGGCCGACTGGGAGCCGCTGCTGTCCTGGCTCAAGCTTTGATGCCTGCATCACTCTTTCTGCTGCATCCTCTTCTTCATGGAAACCCGCGATGCGTGAATTGATCCTGCTGCGCCATGCCCATGCCGAACCGGCGACCCCCGGCCAGGCCGACCTCGACCGGCCGTTGTCGCCGGTGGGGCTCGCCGAAGCCGAAGCCGCCGGCAAGTGGCTGAAGGAGAAAAACCTGCTGCCGGACTGCGTGCTGTGCTCACCGGCGCGGCGCACCCGGGAAACCCTGGAAGCCGTGCTCGGCACCATCGGCTACGTCGAGAAGCGCCTGGAAGACCGTATCTACGAGGCCACCCCCGGCACCCTCGCGGCGCTGGTGGACGACCGCCGTGACCTCGACCGGGTGCTGATCGTCGGCCATAACCCCGGCCTGGAGCGCCTGGTGGCGTTGATGACGGAAGGCACCAGCAGCGACTATCGCGGCATGCCGCCGGCTGGCATTGCCGTGCTCGGGTTCCCGCGCGAGGCCTCGATCGAGCCGGGCGTGGCCAGCCTGAACGCGTTCTGGTGGCCGTGATCCAATGAGCCTGGCGCGGCGCAGCCGCTTTCTGCTGCCCGTGCTGCTGGTTTCCGGCGCGGCCTGGGCTGCCGCGCCACCGCCAACGCCCCTGCCGCCGGTGGTCGCCGAGGCGCACCGGGTCCTGCGCCTGGATACCCAACGCTCGCAGATCGGTTTCGAGGTGCGCACCCGCTTCGGGCAGCGCATCGAAGGCCTGTTCCCGCACTTCGAAGGTCGCATCGAGGTCCTCTCCGATGGCCGCCACCAGGTGCACCTGAAGATGTTCACGCGCTCGGTCGAAATCCCCGGCAAGGCGCGCTACACCGGCTGGATGCGCGGCGAGGAGTTCTTCGACGCGGGCCGCCACCCGGTGGTCGAGTTCGACTCGCTGCCGTACTGGCCGGAGACCGTGGAAGACGGGGGCGACATCAACGGGCGGCTGACCCTGCGCGGGATCAGCCACCCCGAGACACTGAAGGTCGAGAAGGCGGAGTGCGCCCGACCCGGCTATGATTGCGACGTCGTCAGCCGCGGTACCGTGCAGCGAGGCCGGTATGGAATGGACAGCTGGCAGCTTGCCTTGAGTGACCGAGTGACCTTCGTATTGCGAGCGCGCCTGAGCGAGGCGCCGAAACCGTGAACCTCCTGCTGCGTGTACTGGCGCTGGCAACCGTGTTGCTGGGCAGCGGTTGTGCATCGCTGTCCACTGCCGAGCGCGACCGTGCCGAAGCGATCGCCGTGCAGGCGCGATCGACCCAGGTCGACTGCCAGCGCGCCGACCGCTGCGCGCAGGACTCGCCGCTGCGTGCGCTGGCCGGCCGGGCGTTCACCGAATCCACCCCGGAGCAGCCGCGCCACTACGCCACCCTGCTGGATGAGGGGGAGGGCGCCCTGGTGGCACGCCTGAACCTGCTGCGCAGTGCCACCCGCAGCATCGACCTGCAGACCTACATCTTCGACAAGGACGACAGCGCACGGCTGGTCATCGACGAACTGCTGGCCGCGTCGCGGCGCGGGGTAAAGGTGCGGGTGCTGATCGACCAGCTCTCGGCGATTTCCGACCTGCAGATCCTCGGCGCGTTGTCCGGTGCCCACCAGAACTTCCAGCTGCGGGTCTACAACCCGACCTTCGGCAAGGCCCGGCTGAACTACTTCGACTACGCCGGCAGCGTGCTGTGCTGCTTCCGCCGGTTCAACCAGCGCATGCACAACAAGCTGCTGGTGATCGACGATGCGATCGGCGTGGTCGGCGGCCGCAACTACCAGGACGACTATTACGACTGGGACCGCGAGTACAACTTCCGCGACCGCGACGTCATGATCGCCGGCCCGGAAGCGCGCGCGATGGCGGCCAACTTCGATGCGTTCTGGCGCGCCCACCGCAGCGTGCCGGCCGAGCGCCTGAATGACGTGGGCCGCACCCTGCTGCGCGAGGGCGTGCCGGTGCTGCCACCGGCCACCTTCCGCCGCCCCGAGCGGGTGCAGCGGGTCAGCGCCGAAGCCAATGACATGGACTTCGTCACCCGTTCCTTCGTGGATACCGCGCTGCCGGTGGCTTCGGTGCGCTACGTCGCCGACCTGCCGCGCAAGCACCGCCGCGAGAAAGCCGATGCCCCGCTGGCCGGCCAGCACGTGACCGAGCCACAGCTGGATGCACTCATTGCCGGTGCGCAGAAGGAAGTGATCCTGCAGACCCCGTACCTGGTGCTGTCCAAGCCGGCGCAGAAGCTGTTCCGTGAGCTGCGCAAGCGCCCGCAGCCGCCGCGCGTGGTGGTGTCGAGCAACAGCCTGGCGGCCACCGACAACCCGATCGTGTATGCGCTGTCGTACAAGTACAAGCGGCGCAACATGCGCGAACTGGGCTTCAACATCTTCGAATACAAGCCGTTCCCGCTGGATGCACCGGTCGACTACCGCAACCTGCTGCCTGATCCGATCGCCGCGCCCGCGGGCGACGACGACGGCGGGCGCAATCCGCTGATTGGCGGCAGCGCCGCTGGCAGCAATGCCGGCGGTGGCAGCGATGGGGATCTGGCCGCGACCCGCAGGCAGGTACCGGTGAACCATCCGCGTACCGGCAGCGCCTACCAGAACGCCCGCGAACGCCGTCGTGCCGCTGGCAGCGAAGTGGAAACGCGCCTGCTGCGTACCGAGACGCGTCCGTCGTTCCTGGGCAGCAAGGCGGTCAACAAGCCGCTGCCGGTCACCCGCAAGGGTGCCCGCATGGGCCTGCACGCCAAGTCGCTGGTGGTCGACCGCCGCATCGGCGTGGTCGGCACCCACAACTTCGATCCGCGCAGCGAGAACTACAACACCGAAGGCGCGGTGATCATCGACGATCCGGTCTTCGCCGAGCAGCTGGCCGAGAGCATCCTGCGCGATACCCATCCGCAGAACGCGTGGACGGTGGCGCCGCGGGCCAAGCCGCCGGTGCTGTCGGGCCTGAACTACAGCGTCGGCAAGGCCTCCGAAGCGCTGCCGATTCTCGACTTCTGGCCGTGGCGCTATGCCACCGACTACGAGTTCAAGCCCGGCCCGGACTGCCCGCAGCCGCTGCCACGGCAGGACCCGGATTTCCATCGCTGCTACGTTGCCGTCGGCGACTTCCCCGAAGTCAACGTCGGCCCGAAGTGGCTGCTGGTGCGCATGCTGACCGCATTCGGTGCCGGCCTCGTTCCCATTCTCTGAAGGTGCCCGCATGACCCAGGTGTTCCGCGAAGCTGTTTCCATCGAGCAGCTCAATGCGCTCAGCCGCAATACGGCGATCGAGTCGCTGGGCATCGTCTTCAGCGCCGCGGGCGAAGACTGGCTGCAGGCCACCATGCCGGTGGACGAGCGCACCCGGCAGCCCTACGGCATCCTGCACGGCGGTGCCTCGGTGGTGCTGGCCGAGACCCTGGGCAGCAGCGCCGGCAACCTGTGCGTGGATACCGCAAAGCAGATCTGCGTGGGCCTGGAAATCAACGCCAACCATGTGCGTGCGGTGCGCTCGGGGACTGTCACCGGCACCGCGCGCGCGCTGCACGTGGGCCGCAGTACCCAGTTGTGGGAAATCCGCATCGAGGACGAGCAGGGCCGGCTGGTGTGCATCTCGCGGCTGACCCTGGCGGTGGTGGCCGCCGGCCACGGTTGAGCCCCCATCGGGCGTGTTGACGGCGGCAGAACCCAGCGTTCCCCGCCGATTGCCCCGGTCAATGGCGGTTATGGCCTAAATCGGCTGGCAGCTGCCGCGGCGCTCCGGTATCGTGCGCGGATGACTTCCCCCACTCCGGCCCCCCGTGGCGGCGTGGCGCGTGTGTGCCGTTACCTGTACCGCGTACCGCTGCTGTTGGTCCACATCACCGTGTTCCTGCCGCTGATCCTGATCGGCATGCTTCCGCCGTGGGGCGAGCTGCGCGTGGGCGAGGATACCTTCGGCGCGAAGGTGGTGAACTGGTGGCAGGGCGGGCTGATGTGGATCTTCGGCTTCCGCCTGTCACGGGTGGGCCAGCCCTTGCCCGGTGCCGTTCTGTTCGTCGCCAACCACGTCAGCTGGGTCGACATCTCCATCCTGCACAGCCAGCGCATGATGGGCTTCGTTGCCAAGCGCGAGATCGCCAGCTGGCCGTTGGTGGGTTGGCTCGCCGCGCGCGGCCAGACCATCTTCCATCAGCGTGGCAACACCGAATCGCTCGGTGGGGTGATGCAGGTGATGGCCGATCGCCTGCGTGCCGGCAAGGCGGTCGGTGTGTTCCCGGAAGGGCGCACCCGCGGTGGCCACGAAGTGGGGCCGTTCCATGCCCGCATCTTCCAGGCCGCGGTTGAAACCGGCGTGCCGGTGCAGCCGGTGGCGCTGGTGTACGGGATGAAGGGCGACGCACAGACCATCGTCGCGTTCGGCCCGGGCGAGAGTTTCGCCGCCAATTTCCTGCGCCTGCTGGGTGAGCCGGCGCGGCATACCGAAGTGCATTTCCTGGAGCCGATCGGTACCCAGGACCTGGAAGGCCGTCGACGCATCGCGGAAACCTCGCGCGCGCGCATCGTGGCGGCCATGAGCACGCAGTGAGGGTGCGGTGGCCCTGATACCGCCACCTGTCCTGGACGCCGGTACGCCGACGCTGCATGCGGCTGACTATCAGCCGCCGCGCTGGCTGCGCAATCCGCACCTGCAGTCGATGCTCAGTTCCAGCCGCATGCGCCTGCAGCGCGGCCTGCTGCTGCTGGCGGCCACCGGTGCAGTCAGCGAAGAGCTGATCCTCGATGGCGGTGATGGCGTGCGCCTGCAGGGCTGGCACAGTCATGTCGAAGGCCGCGAGCCGAAGGGTGTCGCGCTGCTGCTGCATGGCTGGGAAGGCAGTGCCGAATCCAGTTACATGCGCATGGCCGCCGCGCGCATGATCGAGCAGGGTTTCGACGTGGTGCGGCTGAACTTCCGCGACCACGGCAACACCCATCATCTCAATCCCGGCATCTTCCACTCCAATCTCATCGATGAAGTGGTGCACGCCGCAGGCGACATCGCCCAGCGCTGGCCGCAGCTGCCGCTGGTGGCCGCCGGCTATTCGCTGGGTGGCAACTTCGTGCTGCGCCTGGCTCTGCGTGCACCGGCCGCCGGCGTGCCGCTGCTGCGCGTGGCCTCGGTGTGCCCGGTGCTGGATCCGGCGTTGACCATGGAGAACATCGAGAACGGCCCGGCGATGTACGACTGGTACTTCCGCCGCAAGTGGGCCGGCTCGCTGCGCCGCAAGCGCGATCTGTTCCCCGAGCTGAGCGACTGCGACGACCGCGTGCTGAAACTGGACATCCGTGCACTGACCGCCTGGCTGGTCGAACGGCACACCACCTTCGGCTCGCTGCAGGCCTATTTCGATGGCTACTCGATTGCCGGTGACCGCCTGTCCACCCTGCAGGTGCCGGCCGACATCCTGATGGCGCAGGACGACCCGGTGATCCCGTACGCGACCTTCAGCGATTGGCAGCTGCCGCGCCAGGCGCACCTGGAAACCGCCTGCTGGGGAGGCCACTGCGGCTTCCTGGAAAACTGGCGGGGTGACGGCTTCTCCGAGCGCTGGGTGGCGCAGCGCCTGCAGCGGGTGCTGGCGGGCTGAACCGGCACCGGTGCGCGGACCGCTACAATGCGGGTTTGCACTTGAACCGGACCGCCATGCAAGACCAGATCATCCAAGCGTTGCGCCAGAACCAGGCCGACCAGGCCGTGCAGCTGGCCCAGGCATGGACCCGTGATGAACCCGGCCAGGCCGGCGCCCACCGCTGGCTGGCGCTTGCGCTGCAGCAGCAGGGCAAGGCCGAAGATGCCATGGAAGCCCTGCAGCAGGCGTTGCAGCTGGCACCGGACGACGCCCAGCTGCACCTGCAGCATGCTGGCCTGCTGCTGGCCCTGCGCCAGTACGAAGGCGCCGACGAAGCGCTGGCGCGCACCACCGGGCTCGACCCGAACTCCTTCTCCGCCTACCTGATGCAGGCGCACCTGGCGATCGGCCGCAACGACTTCGATGAAGCCCAGCGCCTGTCCACGCTGGCCTCGCGCGTTGAGCCGGATCACCCGGAACTGCTGACCATCGACGGCATGATCGCGCTGCGCCGTGACGATCCGGATCGTGCGCTGACGCTGCTGTCGGCGGCCAACCAGGCGCAGCCCAACGACACCCGCGTGCTGTACGCGCTGGGCTTCGCCTACCTGGGCAAGGACATGCTGGCCTTCGCCGAGCAGGCGTTCCGCCGCGTGCTGGAACTGAACCCGGCCATCAGCTCGCTGCATGGCCTGGTGGTGCAGCTGGCGCTGCGCCAGGGCAACCTGGAGGCGGCTGCCGAAGCGATGCAGATCGCCCTGCAGCAGGAAGGCATGGATACGCCGTCGATGCGCCGCCTGGCCGGTGAACTGTCGCTGCGCGGTGGCCAGCCGCTGCGGGCGCTGGACCACCTGCTGCCGTTGCTGGAATCGATCCCCGACGACCGCCAGGTGCTGCAGCTGCTGCTGATGTCCTGGCAGCGCCTGGGCCGCGAAGACGAGGCCCGCGCGCGCCTGGACGCCGCCTTGGAGCAGCACCCGCAGCTGCACGACCTGTGGCTGGCGCGCCTGGCCGTGGAAGAAGTGGGCAGCCCGACCGCCGCCGCGACCGTGGAACGCTGGATGGACGCGATGCCAGGTCATCTGCCGGCCCTGGAAGCGCGCCTGCGCCTGCATGACATGGTGGGCGAACACGAACAGGCTGAAGCCATCGCCGAGCGTATCGTCAGTCTCGAACCGGGCCGCGTCAGCGGCGAAACCCGCCTGGTTGAAGGCCTGTTGCAGCGTGATCCGGTCGCCGCGATCGCCCGCGTGCAGGCGCTGATCGACAGGGCGCCGGACGGCCATCGCGCCGACCTGCGTACCTGGCTGGGTGAAATCCAGGATCGCGCTGGCCAGCCGGAACAGGCGTTGCAGACGTGGATGGCGCTGCAGGCCGACCAGGCGCCGCAGCGCCTGCCGCTGCCGCCGCAGGCCAAGGCGCCGCCGAGCTGGCCGGACAAGGGCGAGATCGACGCTGATGCCAGCTCCGCGCCGATCTTCCTGTGGGGCGCGCCGGGTTCGGGCGTGGAGCGGGTTGCGACCGGCCTGGCCGCCGCCAGCCCGGTGCTGCGCAGCGACCGTTACACCAGCAATCCGCCGGATGATGCATTCCAGAACTACCACACGCTGCAGGACCTCGCCTCCGGCGTGCTGACCCCGGAGCGCCTGGTGCAGCGCTGGCGCGAGCAGTTGCCCGCGCGCGGCGTGCAGGGCGATGCCGTCATCGACTGGCTGCTGTGGTGGGACAACGCACTGCTGTGGGCGCTGCGCCCGCAGCTGCCGCAGGGGCGCTTGGTGCTGGTGCTGCGTGATCCGCGCGACATGCTGCTGGACTGGGTGGCCTACGGCGCCGCCGCACCGCTGGCGATGACCTCGCTGGCTGAAGCCAGCGAATGGCTGGCGCGCGCGCTGGCGCAGGTTGCCACCCTGCACGAGGAAGATCTGTACCCGCACGTGCTGCTGCGCATCGACCAGATCGGCAACGATCCGCATGCGATGGCCGAGCTGCTGGGACGCCTGTTCGAGCGGCAGATGCCGCCGGCCGCACAGCTGGGCGCACCGCGCTTCCCGCCGGGCCACTGGCGCAACTATCGCGACGTGATGAGCGCCGCCTTTGCCAAGCTCACCCCGATTGCGGTGCGCCTGGGTTACCCGGAAGAGTAAGGAGAAGCCGATGCAACTGAGCAGCCACAGCCTGACCAACGGCGCGCCGATCGACCGCGAGTTCGCCGCTGGCGATGCCGCAGGCTTCGCGCCGGACCGCAACCCTCATCTGGCCTGGAACGGCGCGCCGGAAGGCACGCGTTCGTTCCTGCTGGTGTGCGTGGATCCGGATGTGCCGACCGTTGCGGAAACGGTCGGCCGCAGCGACATGACCGTGCCGCGCGACCAGCCGCGCTGCGACTTCGTGCATTGGGTGATGGCCGACATTCCGGCCTCGGTGCAGGAGATCGCCGCCGGCAGCTGCAGCGATGGCTTCGTGGTGAAGGGCAAGACCGCACCGGCGGGCCCGGCCGGCAGCCGCCAGGGCCTGAACGACTTCACCGGCTGGTTTGCCGGCAATCCGGACATGGCCGGTGACTATCTGGGCTACGACGGCCCGTATCCGCCGTTCAACGACGAACGCGTGCACCGCTACTTCTTCCGCGTGTTTGCGCTGGACGTGGCCTCGTTGGAGCTTCCGGCACGCTTCACCGCCGCAGATGCGTACCGTGCCATGCACGGCCACGTGCTGGCCGAAGCGGCGTTGCACGGTACCTACACATTGAATCCTGCGCTGGGTTGAGCGCGTCTGCAGGGCCGGGCCAAACCCGACTTTGCTTTCTGTAGCCATGCTCGCCTGCTTTTCGCCCAGTCGAGCATGGCTGGCCTCTATAAAGCCCCGATCGAGCCGGCTCGACCTTGCCGGCTGCACTTCTCATCTGTTTTTCAGTGGCACCGGCGCGAACACCAGCGTGTCGCCACGTGCGGTATGCAGGGTCAACGGCCCCGCGCGACCCATGATCAGTGTGGAGGCCCCCAGAATCCTGCGCTTGGCTTCGGTTTCCTGTTCGCCTTTGGCACCGAAGCATCCCTTCAGGTTCTGTTCCATGCTGCCCAACGTGAGCTGGCTGTCTTTCAACGTGTATGGGCCGCCCATGCCGTTGCACAGGTTCAGCACGTTGGCACTGGTGCCGCGGAACAACAGACCGACGGGCGGATCACTGGCGATGAACAGTGCATCCAGGCGCTTGCCGTTGCCGTCGACTGCGTGGGTGAGATGCCACTCGTATGCCTGTAGGCGTTGCAGATCGCTGGCATCACTGGCTGCCGCGAGGCCGGCAGGCGTTGTGGCCAGCAGGAGCGCGAAAATGCGGGAAAGAATCATGCCTGTCTCCTTGGCGGTTGGGTATGTAGAGTCGAGCCATGCTGGACTGCCTTCTTCCCAGCCGAGCATGGCTCTACTTCAAGGTGTCCCATGGAAGAAGGGCGACCTCGCGGCCGCCCTTCTGTTTTCTTACTTCTTCTCGATGGCCGACTCGACCACCATGTCCAGCACGTACGCCTGCGACGGCGCATCAGCCGGCGGGTTCTTCACTTCGTAGCGCTTCACGCGCACCACGTTGCGCACGCCGTCTTCGTGGGTGTAGCCCTCGATGTTGCCGTAGAAGTTCTCGAACTTGCCCGGCTCACCCTGCTTCAGGCCCTTGTCGTCGAACTTGACCTCACGCACCTGCAGGCACTGGTAGTCCGGGATCAGCGGGTGCGAGCACTTCTCGGTCTTCGCGGCCACTTCCAGGAACACGGTTTCGCCGGCGCCGCCATAGCGGGTTTCAGCGGTCGGTTCCGGGTTGAACACCAGCACGTCGCCCTTGGCGGTGGTCAGGGTCAGCTTGCCATCGGCATCCTGCTCGGCCTTCAGCTCGCCCTGCAGGCGGCTCGACACGGCCTCGTCCAGCGCCATCAGCGCCTTGTCGGTGCAGGCCATCATGGTCGACGCCATCGCGCTGACGCTCAGCTTGCCAGCGTCGAAGGTGTAGCCGCCGCCCATGCGGTTGCAGGTATTGCTGACCGACAGGCGGCCCTCAGCGAAGTCCAGGGTGACCGGCTTGTCTTCGCGGGCGAACAGCGCGTCGATGCGCTTGCCGTCGGCGCCGGTGGCCTGCTGCAGCCGCCAGTGCTGGCTCTGCAGGCGCTGCGCGTCCAGGTGCGCCAGCGTCTGCTGGTCTGCTGCCTTGGCCACGGCCGGGGCCACGTCGTCGCCGCCGGTGCCGGCCGGGGCCGGGGTCTGGCTGCAGGCGGCCATCAGGGCCAGCGGGAGGAGCAGGGTGAGCTTGCGGTTCATGGTGATTCTCCTTGGGGAACCGTGGGGGAAACGGGGTAGGGCCGACAACGGGGTTACCGTGCCCCGGCGCTGTTCAGCTGCCGGACGGCAACCACAGCAGCAGCGCCGCGCCCAGCGCGATGCGGTAAATGGCGAAGGCGGTGAACCTGTGCGACTTGATGTAGCCCATCAGCCACTTCACTACGACGAAGCCGGTGACGGCCGCGGCAAGGAAGGCCACGCCCACGTCGGCCCAGTTCTCGCTGCCCAGCTGCCCGGCCTTGGCCATCTCCAGGAAGGTGTAGGCGCTGGCGGCGAACATGGTCGGGATGCCGACCAGAAACACGAACTCAGCGGCGGCGGCGCGGCGGCTCAGGCCCAGCAGCATGGCCAGGAAGATGGCCGAGGCCGAGCGCGAGGTGCCGGGGAACACGCCGGCCACCACCTGCGCCAGGCCCACACCGATCGCCACTGTCCAGGTCACCTGGTCGCGGTCGGGCAGGCGCGCGGTATAGGCCTCCACCAGCAGCATCCAGACGCCACCGATGATCAGTGCCCAGGCCACCGGGCTGACCGTCTCCGGCAGCGACCAGCCGGCCTTGCGCACCACCAGGCCGACCACGGCGGTGACCAGGAAGGCCGCGCCCAGCTTGAACACGTACTCGCGGTTCTCGCGCTGGTTCAAGCCGGTGGCCAGCTGCAGCAGGCGCTGGCGGAACACCAGCACCACGGCCACGATCGCGCCGGCCTGGATGACGATGTTGAAGAAGTCCGAGCGGGCACCCAGCCAGTGCTGGGCGATGAGCAGGTGGCCGGTGCTGGAGATCGGCAGGAATTCGGTCAAGCCTTCGAGGATGCCCAGCAGCAGGGCGGAGAGCAGGTCGGACATGGACAGTGCGGGCACGCGCGGCAGGAAGGAAGAAGGTCGAGAGGATAGACGATCCCTGCTGCACCAAACGGGTGCATCTGGTGCTGGATGCACCCAATTGGTGCGCACCGATTTGCACCGGTCCAGGGCACCCTTTTTGAAATCAATGACTTGCAGCCTGCGAAAAGTTGGCACGGTCGTTGCTCTACCTCAGCAGGCATTCATCCCCATCCGAGGTCGTACCGATGTCCGTGGAAAACGTTGAGAAGCTGATCAAGGACAACCAGATCGAGTTCGTCGATCTGCGCTTTGTCGACATGCGTGGTGTCGAGCAGCACGTGACCTTCCCGGTCAGCATCATCGAGCCGTCGCTGTTCGAAGAAGGCAAGATGTTCGACGGCAGCTCGATCGCCGGCTGGAAGGGCATCAACGAGTCGGACATGGTGCTGCTGCCGGATACTGCCAGCGCCTACGTCGACCCGTTCTACGCCGATCCGACCATCGTGATCAGCTGCGACATCCTGGACCCGGCCACCATGCAGCCGTATGGTCGTTGCCCGCGCGGCATCGCCAAGCGCGCCGAGGCTTACCTGAAGTCCTCCGGCATCGCCGAAACCGCGTTCTTCGGCCCGGAGCCGGAATTCTTCATCTTCGACTCGGTCCGTTTCGCCAATGAAATGGGCAATACCTTCTTCAAGGTCGATTCCGAAGAAGCCGCCTGGAACAGCGGTGCCAAGTACGACGGCGCCAACAGCGGCTACCGTCCGGGCGTGAAGGGTGGCTACTTCCCCGTGCCGCCGACCGACACCCTGCACGACCTGCGCGCCGAGATGTGCAAGACCCTGGAACAGGTCGGCATCGAAGTGGAAGTGCAGCACCACGAAGTGGCCACCGCAGGCCAGTGCGAGATCGGCACCAAGTTCAGCACCCTGGTGCAGAAGGCCGACGAACTGCTGCGCATGAAGTACGTCATCAAGAACGTCGCGCACCGCAATGGCAAGACCGTCACCTTCATGCCCAAGCCGATCGTCGGCGACAACGGCAGCGGCATGCACGTGCACCAGTCGCTGTCCAAGGGCGGCACCAACCTGTTCTCCGGTGACGGCTACGGTGGCCTGAGCCAGCTGGCGCTGTGGTACATCGGCGGCATCTTCAAGCACGCCAAGGCCATCAATGCCTTCGCCAACTCGGGCACCAACAGCTACAAGCGCCTGGTGCCGGGCTTCGAAGCGCCGGTGATGCTGGCCTACTCGGCCCGCAACCGTTCGGCCTCGTGCCGCATTCCGTGGGTCTCCAACCCGAAGGCGCGCCGCATCGAAATGCGCTTCCCGGATCCGATCCAGTCCGGCTACCTGACCTTCACCGCGCTGATGATGGCCGGCCTGGACGGCATCAAGAACCAGATCGACCCGGGCGCACCGAGCGACAAGGACCTGTACGACCTGCCGCCGGAAGAAGAGAAGCTGATCCCGCAGGTCTGCTCCTCGCTGGACCAGGCGCTGGAAGCGCTGGACAAGGACCGCGAGTTCCTGAAGGCCGGTGGCGTGATGAGCGATGACTTCATCGACGGCTACATCGCGCTGAAGATGCAGGAAGTGACCAAGTTCCGCGCGGCCACCCACCCGCTGGAATACCAGCTGTACTACGCCAGCTGACCGGATGCGATGGCGGTGGGCTTCCCCTCCCACCCGCCGCCATCGCTTCCGTTCTCGCGGCTGGGGAGCCGCAAGGCGGGCGCAGGCCCGCCGTTGTAGAGCGGACTGTCGGTCCGCTGCATTGGAACGCGGGCCTTTGGCCCGCTTATCCAGGGGCAAGAGAAAGACCGGATACGCGACCAGGGCCGCCCTCCCTCCCGCGTCGGTCGTGCAAGGAGAGAGGCACGGCCGTCCCGGCCCTGTATGTGTCCGGTGCAACAGCCACGGCCATCATCTGATGGCCGCGGGTTGCCTGATGCCAACGCGCGTCTGCGCGCTGGCCCCATCCACCATCGGGACATGCGCATGAAACTGATCTCCGCCATCATCCGGCCGTTCAAGCTCGACGAGGTCCGCGAGGCCCTGTCCGACGCAGGCGTGTCGGGCATCACCGTGACCGAAGTGAAAGGCTTCGGTCGCCAGAAGGGCCACACCGAGCTGTATCGCGGCGCCGAGTACGTCGTCGATTTCCTGCCCAAGATCAAGATCGAAACCGTGGTCACCGACGAGCGTGCCGACGCGGTGATCGAAGCGATCCAGTCGTCGGCAGGCACCGGCAAGATCGGTGACGGCAAGATCTTCGTCACCGCCGTCGAACAGGTCATCCGCATCCGCACCGGCGAAATCGGTGCCGACGCGCTGTAACCCCCTTCCGGAGACTCCCCCATGAAGATGCGCCTTCTCACCGGGTGGCAAGCCCGGTTCCATGTCGTGTGGCTGTTGATGCTGCTCAGCGCGTTCGCCGCCGGTGCGTGGCCGGGCAGCGCCCATGCCCAGGCACAGGTGTCGCCGCTGCCGAGCGAAACCGTAGCGGTTGAACCGTTGCAGGCCCCGGTGGCCGCAGCACCTGCCGCTGCCGAAGCAACGGCCCCGGCGTTCGACCACGGTGACGTGGCCTGGATGCTCACTTCCACCCTGCTGGTGCTGCTGATGGTGGTGCCGGGCCTTGCCCTGTTCTACGGCGGCCTGGTGCGTTCGAAGAACGTGCTGTCGGTACTCAGCCAGATCCTGGTGGTGTTCTCGCTGGTGCTGCTGCTGTGGGTGGCGTACGGCTACAGTGCGGTATTCAGCGCCGGCAACCCATTCTTCGGCTCGTTCACCGAATTCGCCTTCCTCAAGGGCTTCACTCCGGAGTCGGTCGGCAACACGCCGATCAAGGGCCTGCCGGATTACCTGTTCGTCGCCTTCCAGTCGACCTTCGCGGGCATCACCACTGCGCTGATCGTCGGTGCCTTCGCCGAACGCATCAAGTTCCGTGCGGTGCTGCTGTTCTCGGCGCTGTGGTTCACCCTCAGCTACATCCCGATGGCGCACATCGTCTGGGGGGGCGGCTACCTGGGTGAGATGGGCGCGATCGATTTCGCCGGTGGCACCGTGGTCCACATCAACGCAGGCGTTGCCGGCCTGGTGGCCGCATGGTTCGTCGGCAAGCGCCTGGGCTATGGCCAGACCGCGCTGAAGCCGCACAACGTGCCGTTCACCTATATCGGCGCGATGCTGCTGTGGGTGGGTTGGTTCGGCTTCAACGCCGGCTCCGCCGCTGCGGCCGATACCGTAGCTTCACTGGCCTTCCTCAACACCGTGCTGGCCACGGCTGCGGCTGTACTCGGCTGGACGCTGGTGGAAGCGATCAGCAAGGGCAAGCCGTCGGCACTGGGCGCGGCCTCGGGTGCGGTGGCCGGCCTGGTCGGCATCACCCCGGCCTGCGGCACCGTCGGCCCGCTCGGCGCGATCGTCATCGGCTTCGTCGCCGGCGTGGTCTGCGTGTGGGGCGTGACCGGCCTCAAGCGCCTGCTGAAGGTGGACGACACCGCCGACGTGTTCGGTGTGCATGGCGTCGGCGGCATCGTCGGCGCGATCCTTACCGGCGTGTTCAGTGCGCAGTCGCTGGGTGGCACCAAGGCCGATCTGGATATCGGCCACCAGGTGTGGGTGCAGGTGGTCAGTGTCGGTCTCACCGTGGTGTGGTCGGCCGTGGTGACCGCGGTCATCCTGCTGGTGGTCAAGGTCGTGGTCGGCCTGCGCGTGACCGAAGAGGCAGAGCGCACCGGCCTGGATGTGACCTCGCACGGCGAATCGGCCTACGAGGCCTGAAGTAGCGGTGCATGGACGGGGTGGGTGCCGACCGTTGGTCGGCACTTCCACTGTCCTCGTTCTGGTAGGTGCCAAGCTTGCTTGGCACGGGGTCTGGGTCTGCTCTGGTGGGTGCCGACCGTTGGTCGGCACAGCCGGTAGCCCATCCACGCATGGCGTGGATCTACCGCATCCTCTCTGGTGGGTCCCAAGCTTGCTCGGCACGGCGGCATGCATCATCGCGCCCGATCGCGCACAATCAGGCCATGCGCCCGATCCGCACTGCCTTCATGCTCTCGGCCTGCCTGTTGCTGGCCGCCTGTGCCTCCGCGCCACGGGAGACGCACAACCCGCTCGCCACCTGGGTGCCGTCGCCCAACCAGAACGCGCGCACGCCGGTCATCATCGTCATCCACCACACCGAGCAGAAATCGGTGCAGCAGAGCCTGCACACTCTGCGCACGGCCAACAGTGGTGGACCGGTCAGCGCGCACTACCTGATCGGCGCCGATGGCCATCGCTACCAGCTGGTGGCCGATGTGCGCCGCGCCTGGCATGCGGGGGCCGGACGCTGGGGCACCATCACCGATCTCAATTCGGCCTCGATCGGCATCGAACTCGACAACGATGGCCGCAGCCCGTTCAGTGCGGCGCAGATCGAATCGCTGATCGTGCTGCTTCGCGATCTCACCACCCGGTTGAACATCCCGCCGCGCCAGGTGATCGCCCACGCCGACCTGGCACCGACGCGCAAGCAGGATCCGAGCCGCTTCTTCCCCTGGCAGCAGCTGGCCGAGGCCGGGTTCGGGGTCTGGCCGCGCGCTGCGGATGGTGCTGCGCCGGAAGGCTTCGATGCGTGGAATGCACTGGCCCGCTTCGGCTATCCGCTGGACAACCGCGAAGCCACCGTCGCCGCCTTCCACCGCCGTTTCCGTGGCCGCGACGACTTGCCGAAGACGCTGGATGCCGAGGACGCCCGCATCCTGCATTCACTGCTGCTGCAGACCCCATGAGCCAGTAGTGCCAGCCCATGGCTGGCAGCCTCACTCCATCCCCAGCTCGCTGCGCAGTGCCGCCACATGCGCGCGCCCAACAGGCAACTCGCTGCCGTCGCTCAGCACCAGCCAGTAGCGGCTGCCCGAGGCCGCATGCAGGGTACGCACCTGGCGCAGGTTGACCAGGTAGGAACGATGGCAGCGGACGAAATCCGCAGGCAGCACGCTGGCCAGCGCGGCCAGGGATTTGTCATGCAGTTCACTGCCACCGTCGCGCAGGCGCACCTGGCAGTAGTCGCCGTCGGCGCGTATCCACAGCACGTCCGCCAGTTCGACGGTCGCTGTACCCTGCGCACGCCAGATGCCCAGATACCGCGCGCGACCGGCGCGGACGCCACCGGTATCGAGCAGGCGTTCCAGCGCCTGGGCAAGGCGCTCGCGTGAGAAGGGCTTGGGTACGAAGTCGAGTACGCCGTGTTCGAACGCCTGCAATGCGCGCTCGCGGTGTGCCGACACCACCACGCACTGGTAGCGCCCGGCCACGGCGCGGCGCAGCAGCTCGAAGCCATCGTCGCCGCCAAGGTTGAGGTCCAGCAGCAGGCCGTCGTAGACGCTGCGCTGCAAGCGGTCGCCGGCCGCTTCCAGATCGGCCACCGCATCGAAACGCGCCCGTGCACCGGCCACCTCGCCGCACAGGCGCAGGAGGCGCTGTCGCACCAGCGGCTCGTCCTCGACGATCAGGATGCGCATGTCAGCTCGATCCGGCCACACCAGTGGTCACCGTCGATGCCCTGCACGAAGCTCCAGCCGGCGGGGCTGGCTGCCGCCAGACTGGCCTCGATGTAGCGCGTGCCGGTGCCACGTCCGCGATGCGGGGCCGAGCCTCGCGCACTGTGCAGTTCCAGTATCCAGCGCGCGTTGTCGCGCTGCACGCGCAGGCGGAAAGGGTGCAGTGCACAGGCGACAGCACCGGCATGGGTCAGTGCATTTTCCACCTGCGCATGCAGGATGCCGGGCGGCAACGAAATCGCCGCATCCTCGCCCTCGACGTCCAGCATCATGCGCCGGTCCAGAGCAAGACCGACGATATCCAGATGGCTGCGGCACAACGCCAACTCGTCCTGCAGGGGTACGCTCTGGCGGCTGCTGCTGTCGCGCAGGCGATCGAACTGATCAGCCAATGACTCCACCAGGCGGCTGGCGCGCATCGGTGACTGTTCGATCAGCTCCTGCAGGCAGGTCAGCGTGTTCATCAGCCAATGCGGCTGGATACCCCGTTGCAACAACTGCAACGACAGCTGCGCGCGTTCTTCGCGCAGCCGGGCGTTGTGCCGGTCTAGCGCCTGCAACTGGGCAGCGTGGCGCAGTAGCAGGAACACCATCAGCACCGCCAGCAGCAGGAAGTAAGGGCCATCAAGGAAGGCGCCGCGTGCGACCAGCAGCGCGAGCAGGCCGGCAGACAGCAGCGCCAGGATCGGCCATCGGTCTTCCTGCCCCGCAGGCGTGCGCAGCAGCACCCACACCGAGGCGAGCAGGCTCAACAGCAGCACCGCCGCTGAGCGGGTGTCGAAGCCGGGCAATGCGATGGCCGCGGCCATGATCAGCGCCAGATAGATGAAACCACTTGCCTTGGGCACGACCACCTCGAAGCGACGCGCAAGATAGGCTGGCAGCAGCACGGCCGCGATGACATGCAGTGCAAGCAGCGCGACCAGGCGAACGCCGTGCCACGGGTAGGTGTAGCCCAGCAGTGATCGCCACGCCTCGACCGCGGGCAGTGCAAGTCCCACCACCCCCAGCGCCAGCAGCAGCCGCGCGCCGGGTTTGTGCGCCTGTCCCCGCAGCACGGCCAGGAAGTACAGGCACGCTGCCGCCAGCGCACCGGTGGCGAACGCGGCGATCAGCCACGGCAGGATCACCTGGCCGTACAGCACGGCGGCAGGCGCGATCAGTACCATCGCATTGGCACCATGCAGAGCAAAGCGTTGCTGTTGGCTGGACGCAAGCGCCACCAGCTCATCGCTGGCGTTGGCCGAAGGAGGCGGCAGCACGCGGACGATGTCGATGCGTCCCGGCCGCTCTTCTTCGGCGGTACGGCCGACCACGCCATTGCTGATCCACGGTGTGCCATTCCAGTACAGCTGGCTGGCCGCGCGCAGCGACAGTCGCAGGGCGCGGCCGTGATCACCGGCGACAGCCGGCGCAGGCACATGCCAGCGCAGCCAGTACGGGCCGCGCCAGCGCGCCAGCGCGCGTTGGTCCAGTGGCTGCCAAGCCAGGTCCTGCGCCGGTCGCGTCGGCAGGGGGCCGGATGCTCCGAGGTTCGCAGGTGCCATCTCCGCCCCGCGCAGCTGCACCATTCCGGGCGGGGGCGTCGTCGCGATCAGCCACGCGGCGACGGCCGCAAGCAATACAACGAGGACAGCCAGGGTTCGTAGGATCTGCATGGCGGCCATCGTATCGGCTGCGCGGAGACATTGGGCTGCCGTCTGGAGACGTTCGGCAGATGGACGCGCCCGCAGCGCGGCGAGGGAGCAGATGCTGGCGGTGCACATCCTTCCATCGGAGCCCAACATGACCCGCAGCGCCTCTACCTCCGCCGGCCGTTTCCAGGTTCGTCGCCCTGTCGTGGCTGCCACCCTCGCCGTGCTCTGCCTGGCCCTGGCCGCGGCCCTTCCCGCGCAGGCCAGTCCGGCGGCGCTGACATTCGAGCCCTACACACTGCAGACCAAGGGCCATGGCGATATTCCCGCCGAGATCGCCACGCTGGAGGTGCCGCGTCGGCACAGCGAGCCGGACGGTCCGCGCCTGCACCTGAAGGTGGTGCGCCTGCGCGCGACGGCCGGCAATGGCCGCGCGGCACCGGTGGTCTACCTGGCGGGTGGTCCGGGTGGTTCCGGTATCGACACTGCACGGGGTCCGCGCTGGCCTGTGTTCGACCAGGTGCGGCGCGAATCCGACGTGCTGCTGCTCGACCAGCGCGGCGCCGGCCAGTCCGAGCCGCCGCCGGAATGTCCGCATGAAACACGTTTCGACGACGCCCAACCCCTGCAGCGCGATACGGCCCTGGCCGCAGTGCAGGCCACGGCGGCGAAGTGTGTAGCGTTCTGGCGTCAGGCCGGCGTCGATCTCGGCGCTTACACCACGGCCGAGAGTGCCGGTGACCTCGACGACCTGCGGCGCGCGCTGGACGTGCCGAAGATCAGCCTGTGGGGCATGAGCTACGGCACCCATCTGGCCTTGGCCACGGTACGCCTGCATGGTGCCGGTCTGGAGCGCGTGGTGCTGATGGGGTCCGAAGGGCCCGACGATACGCTGAAGCTGCCGCTGAGCAGCGACGCGCTGCTGCAGGAGCTGACAGTGCTTGCGCGCAAAGACGGCTTCGACGATCTCGCCGGATCGGTCACCCGCGTGCTGCAAGCGCTGCGTGAGCAGCCGCGGCAGGGCCGCAGCCACATGCATGCGGGCAAGCAGGTCACCATCGGCCTGTACGACGCGCAGATCGTCATCGCCAACATGCTGGGGCAGCGCATCACCCAGCAATGGCTGCCGTTGGTGCTGCGCGAGGCCGAGCGCGGCAACTACGATCCGCTGGCAGACCTGGTGCTGATCGGGCGCGCCCAGTTCGCACAGTTCCCGGCCATGGGCCTGGCGATGGACGTTGCTTCCGGGCAGAGCCCGCAGCGCCGGGCGCTGGCCGAAGCACAGGCACGCCAGAGCCTGTTCGGCGACGGGCTGAACTTCCCCTTCCCGGCCATCGGCGAAGGCCTCGGCCTGGCCGATCTGGGTGAGGGCTTCCGCCGGCCGCTACACAGTGAGGTGCCGGTGCTGTTCATCAGCGGCACGCTGGATGGACGCACGCCCCCGGCCAATGCCGCTGCACTGCTGCCGGGGTTCAGCAACGGCCACGCGCTGCTG
Organism: Stenotrophomonas sp. YJH_SMC_16; assembly: GCF_059367875.1. Taxonomy (NCBI): domain Bacteria; kingdom Pseudomonadati; phylum Pseudomonadota; class Gammaproteobacteria; order Lysobacterales; family Lysobacteraceae; genus Stenotrophomonas; species Stenotrophomonas sp. YJH_SMC_16. The sequence goes on from NZ_JCAFRH010000007.1 coordinate 27,981, forward strand.
GTGCGCAATGCAAGCCACCACAACGAGCTGTGGACCGGCAACCCCGCCATCGCCCGCAACATCGTCGACTTCCTCGCTGGCCGCGCCGTGAGCGACACCGTGCTGGACGTGCCGCCGCCGGTGTTCGCCACCCACAGCAGTGAGTCGCTGGGCGGCAAGCGATAAGGCCGTCGTGTGGCGCAGGATGCGATCCCGGTCCTGCGCCACGCCCGATTGCACTACATTGGGGCAATGACTGACCTCATCGCCCCCTTCAACCGCACGTGCTGGAGTCTTCTTGCGCTTGCCGTGCTTGCTGGTTGTTCCACCACCGCCCCCCGCACCGGATCCGAAGTGCCGACGGCCGTCACACCGCCGGCGGCCACCTACGCCAAGGTCGCATGGAGCGCACTGCCGCCGGTCTCCGACAGCGATCTGCAGGCCGGCTTCGTTGCCTGGCGCAGCAGCTGCACCCGCCTGAAGAACGATGCAGTCTGGGCCAGACCCTGCGCCACCGCCGCGACGGTGGCGGACAAGGACCCGGCCGCGATCCGCCAGTTCCTGCAGCGCGATTTGGATGTCTATGCACTGCGTGCCGGCGGCCACCAGGCCGACGGGCTCATTACCGGCTACTACGAACCGATCTATCCCGGCAGCCTCACCCGCACGGCCACTGCCACGGTGCCGGTGTACGGCACGCCGGATGATCTGGTGGTGGTGCAGCTGGAGAGCCTCTACCCGGAACTGAAGGGCAAGCGTTTGCGCGGGCGCGTCGAAGGCAAGGTGCTCAAGCCCTATGACGACGCCGGTACCATCGCGGCCAAGGGCGCCAAGGCGCCGGTGCTGGCCTGGCTGACTGATCCGATGGACCTGCAGCTGCTGCAGATCCAGGGATCCGGCCGGGTGCGACTGGGCGATGGCACGCAGGTGCGGCTGGCCTATGCAGAACAGAATGGCCACCCGTACCGCGCCATCGGTCGCTGGCTGGTGGACCAGGGCCAGCTGAAGAAGGAAGACGTCACCATGGACGCCATCCGCACCTGGGCCCGAGCCAATCCCGCACGCGTGCCGGAACTGCTGCGCAGCAATCCCAGCTACGTGTTTTTCGTGCGCAACCCGGACAGCCCGGAAGGTCCACGCGGTTCACTGAACGTGCCGCTCACCGCCGGTTACAGCGTGGCAGTGGACCGCACCGTGGTGCCGCTGGGCAGCCTGCTGTGGCTGTCCACCACGCGCCCGGACGGCAGCCCGGTGGTGCGCCCGGTGGCCGCGCAGGACACCGGCGGTGCCATCGCCGGTGAAGTGCGCGCCGACCTGTACTGGGGCAGCGGCGATGCCGCCGGCAAGCTGGCCGGTGACATGAAGCAGAAGGGCAACATCTGGATGCTGTGGCCGAAGGGCGTGGCGTTGCCGGCGCCGGCCCAATGAAGCGCTCACCTGCGTGCTGCAAGGTCGGGCGATAATGGCGCCATTCCGAACTTTCCGGCCGCGTCTGCGGCCAGGACCTCCGCAATGACCTACGCAAAGCACAACGCAAGATCCGGCGCGAAATCCGCCGCAAAGAAGTACTACAAGCACTGGGCCGAATCGGGCCTGGGCAAGGGCAACGTGCTGATGGAAGCACGCGGCGAGAAGATCGTGCGCCAGGTGGAAATCTACGGCACCAAGATGGTCTGGGCCGACGAGCATGCCCACAGCGACGACCGCTTCCTGCTGGCCGACCAGCCGGTGTCGTTCCTGGATTTCGACGAGGACGACGAAATCTCCGCGCGCGAATTCGAAAGCGCCTGGAAGAAGGCCAGGGAAGCCACCGGCTACCCGGTGTAAGCACCGCTCCACCCCGCTGTGTAGAGTCGAGTCATGCTCGACTGCTGTTTGCCAGGAGCCGTCGAGCATGGCTCGACTCTACATGGCAGGCGTGTGAAATGTTATATGATTACATTTCATCCGCACCCTTCCACCCCCATGAAGACCTCCACGCTGGTGGCCGCCCTCGCGGCCGCTCCGTTCGCCCCTGAAGCTTTCGCACAGTCCGCCGATGCCGCGCTCACCCTCGGCAAGGTACAGGTGCACCAGCATGGCGAAGGCCAGCTCAGCGCACACCAGGTGCTGACCTCGGTGGACGTGCTGGGCGCGGACCAGATCGAAGACCGCAACGTCTCGCACAGCTGGGAACTGCTGGGGCAGATGCCCGGCATCCAGCTCACCGAAACCCGGCAGGGGGCCGAATCGGGCAAGGTCAGCTTCCGCGCCTTCAACGGCGAGGGCTACCTCAACGCCATCAAGACCCTCATCGATGGCATCCCCAGCAACGTCAACAGCGGCAACCAGCGCTTCATCGACATGCTGTTCCCGCTGGAGATCAGCTACATCGAAGTGGTGCGCGGAACCAACGACCCGCGCTACGGCCTGCACAACATCGGCGGCAACGTGAACTTCGGTACGCGCCAGGGCGGCAACTACACCGATGCGCGGCTGGCCTACGGCAGCTACAACACCCGCGATGCGCAGCTGGCGATCGGCCGCGAAAGCAATGGCTTCGCGCAGAACTACTTCGTCGGCACCCAGGCCAGCGATGGGTACCGCGACCACGACACCTCGAAGAAGTATTCGCTGGGTGGCAAATGGTTCTACGGGTCGCTGGACAACGGCCTGCGCGTGGGCCTGAGCGCGCGCGCCTACCACCACGAAGCGGACGAACCCGGCTTCATGACGGCCGACGAACTGCGCACGCATCGTCGTGGCAGCGACCTGCGCAACGGCAACGATGGCGATGACCGCGACATGCGGCAGATCGCCGCGCACGTGGACCTGAAGCTGTCCGACGCGCTCACCTTCGGCACGCGGCTGTACTACAACCGCTACGAAGACGACCGCCGCGTGACCTTCAGCGACCTGCCCACCGGCAACCTGCCACGCCAGCGCCGCGTGTGGGATGAGCGCCAGACCGGCCTGCTCAGCACGCTCACCTGGCAGGCCAGCCCCGCGCTTACCGTCGAATGCGGCCTGAACTACGAGCAGCAGGACAACGGCTACGTCCGCGAGCGCTACGCCTACGCCGAACCCACCGATTTCAGCCAGGCACCGGCGCGCGTGCAGAACAACGACCGCCACAGCTTCGACAACTGGGGTGCCTACGTGCAGGCCATCTACCAGCCCGGCGAGGCGTGGAAGATCGTGCCGGCCTACCGTATCGACCGCTTCAGTGGTAGCACGCACCTGATGAGCGGGATCAGCGCCCGCCTGCAGGACTACGGCACGATCGGCCAGCCCAAGCTGAGCGTCATCCACAGCCTGGGCCAGACCACCCACGTCTACGCGAACTGGGGCCGCACCTTCCAGGTGCTGACCGGTTCCACCGCACCGGCCTACCTCACCCCGGGGCAGGCGCCGATGCAGCCGTCCACCAACACCGGCATGGAGCTGGGCCTGAAATTCCAGCCGTTTGCCGGCAGCCAGGCACGCCTGGCGGTGTGGCAGCAGGATGCAGAGAACGAGGTATCCAACATGCCGGCTACCGGTACGACGGTCACCTTGGGCAAGACCCGCCGACGCGGCGTGGATGCGCAGCTGAGCCTGCAGATGGGCGACGACTGGACGGTCTGGGCCTCGCACGCCTACCAGGAAGCGAAGATCACCCGCGACGACCGCGATGCCAGCGTTTCCCTGCAGGGCCGCGAAGTGGCCGCCACCCCGCGCCACATCAGCAATCTGGGCGTGGACTACCGCGCCACTGATGCGCTGCGGCTGGGCCTGCAGGCGCGTGCACAGGGCGATTACTACCTGGAAGAGCGCAACGCGGCCGGCAAGTTCGGAGGCTTCGCCGTGCTCGACCTCAGCGGCGCGTACCAGATCAACCCGCGCTGGAGCGTGGACCTGCAGCTGAAGAACGTCACCGGCCGCGAGTACGCCTACGCCTGGTACGACAGCTTCTTCTGGGACAGCGCCCGCCCGATGTTCTCGCCTGCCCCGGGCCGCAGCGTGTTCGTCGGCCTGAACATGAAGCTGTAATCGGCCACGCACCCGGTAGTGGTCGAGCCTGCTCGACCTGCGGCAGGGGTCAGAGCCCTTTCCGCGAGGAAAGGGCTCTGACCCCGAACCCACGTTTTGCACTACATTGGTGCAATGTCCGACCCCGCACCCCCGCCGTCCCTTGATGCCCTCGGCACGCCGCTGGCCTGGGCCGGGGCCGATGGCTGCATTGCCGGCTGCAATCCGGCGTTCGCCCGCTGGCTGGGCGTCAGCGTCCGGCGCCTGTTGGGTCGGCCGCTGGCCGCACTGGAAGTGCAGGGCGAGGCACTGGCCCATTTCCTGGCCCGCGATGAACGCGACAGCCTGCGCCTGAACCGGCTGGCGCTGGCGGTGCCCGGCGAGGCCCCGCGCTTCGCCGAGGGCTGGATGAGCCGCCGCGACGATGGCGGCTGGCTGCTGGAGGCGCATCCGGTCGATGAATTCCCCGGGCTGGACCCGACCCAGGCCCTGCCCAGCGCGCTCAGTGCAGCGTTGAAGGGGCTGGCCCACGAGCTGCGCAACCCGCTGGCCGGGCTGAAGGGCGCGGCCCAGCTGCTGGCCCGCCGCGCGGCCCAGCGCGATGCCAGCGAACGCGAGCTGATCGAACTGATCGGCTCGGAGATCGAGCGCCTCAACGGCCTGCTCGACCAGCTGCTGTCGCCGGCCCCGGCCGCGCCGCATGCCGAACTGAACATCCATGCCGCGCTTGAGCGCGTGCTGCGACTGGCCGAGAACGAGGCCGGCTGGGCGGTACGCCTGCAGCGCGACTACGACCCCAGCATTCCCGAATTCCATGGCGACGCCGACCGCCTCACCCAGGCGGTGTGGAACCTGGTGCGCAACGCGATCCAGGCCGGTGCCGGCAACATCACCCTGCGTACCCGCGTGGAGCATGGCGTGCGCATCGCCGAGCAGCTGCACACGCTGGCGTTGCGCCTGGAAATTGCCGACGACGGCCGTGGTGTACCCGAGGAACTGGCCGAGCACCTGTTCCTGCCGCTGGTCAGTGGCCGTGCCGAAGGCACTGGCCTGGGCCTGGCGCTGGCCCAGCAGGTGGCGCGCGAGCACCGCGGCACGCTGACCTACCGCTCGCGCCCGGGCCATACCGTGTTCACCCTGCTGCTGCCGATCGTCAGTGGCACCGCCCCAGCCGAGGAGGCCCCGCGCGATGTCTGAGTCTTCTTCGTCCCCGCAGCGCATCTGGGTGGTCGATGACGATCGTGCCGTGCGCTTCGTGCTGTGCACCGCGCTGCGCGAGGCGGGCTACCAGGTCGTCGATTTCGACAGCGCTGCGCCCGCGTTGCAGGCGTTGAACGAGGGCCCACCGCCGGCGCTGCTGTTCACCGACGTGCGCATGCCCGGCGACGACGGCCTGGTGCTGCTGGACAAGCTGAAAGCCGCATTGCCGCAGCTGCCGGTGGTGGTGATGTCGGCCTATACCGATGTGGCCAGCACGGCCGGTGCGTTCCGTGGTGGCGCGCATGAATTCCTGTCCAAACCGTTCGACCTGGACGACGCGGTGGCGCTGGCGCAGCGTGTGCTGCCGGCAATTGCGCCGGCACTGGCGGCGCCCACACCTGCGGCGGAAGCGCATAGCGACCAACCGCCGCAACTGGTGGGCGATACCCCGCCGATGCGCGCGCTGTTCCGTGCCATCGGCCGCCTGGCGCAGGCGCCGCTGGCGGTGCTGATCACCGGCGAGACCGGCACCGGCAAGGAGCTGGTGGCCAATGCGCTGCATCGCGAATCGCCGCGCGCGCAGGGGCCGTTCGTCGCGCTCAATACCGCTGCAATCCCGTCCGAGCTGCTGGAAAGCGAGTTGTTCGGCCACGAGGCTGGTGCCTTCACCGGCGCGCAGCGCCGCCATATCGGCCGCTTCGAACAGGCCGACGGCGGCACGCTGTTCCTCGATGAGATCGGCGACATGCCGCTGTCGCTGCAGACGCGCCTGCTGCGCGTGCTGGCGCAGGGCGAGTTCTTCCGCGTGGGTGGCCGCGAGCTGATCCGCGTCGATGTGCGCGTGGTCGCCGCCACCCACCAGGATCTGGAAGGCCTGGTTGCACAGGGAAAGTTCCGCGCCGACCTGCTGCACCGCCTGGACGTGGTGCGCCTGCAGCTGCCGCCGCTGCGTGAGCGCCGCGAGGACATCGCGCAACTGGCCAGCACCTTCCTGGCCGCCGCCGCGCGCAAGCTGGATACGCCGCCGAAGCGCCTGACCGCTGCCGCACTGCAGGCGCTGCGCGAACACGACTGGCCGGGCAACGTGCGCGAACTGGAAAACGTGTGCTGGCGGATGGCGGCGTTGGCCGCCGCCGACACCATCGGCGTGGCCGACGTCGATACCGCGCTGAACCGCACGCGCGGCCGTCGCGGCAGCACCAGCGGTGCCGATCCCGGCCAGTGGGAAGCGCTGCTGGCCGAATGGGCACGCCGTCAGCTGGCCGAAGGCGTGGAAGGGTTGCACGCGCAGGTGCGTGAGCGGGTCGACCATGCCCTGCTGGAGGCCGCGCTCCAGATCACCCATGGCCGTCGTGCCGAAGCCGCTGCCCGCCTGGGCCTGGGCCGCAATACCCTTACCCGCAAGCTGGGCGCTGGCCGCCGCCGCGGGGGCCATTGAACGGTCCCTGCACGCGATCCTCGCGCCCGCTTGCCGAACCGTTGATCGTTCATGGACGATGCCGTCCGTAGTGTCACCTGCAAGGAGTCTTCGATGCGTCTGTCCTTTGCCATCCTGCCGTTGTCCGCCGCCGTGCTGCTGTCTGCCTGTGGCAGCGCGCCGAAGAAGGCCGGGCCCACCCCGCCACCACCGACCGTGGTCAGCGCCGCGAAACAGGCCGAGGCCAATCTCTCGCCGGCCTCGGCCAGCATCGTCAGTGGCCGCATCGCGCTGATGGTGGAGCCCGGTGGTCTCCACATCACCGGCCTGATCGGTGGCCTGCAGCCGATGCAGCAGGCCGGCTTCCACATCCATGAGCGTGGCGACTGCAGCGCGGTGGATGCCAGCAGTGCCGGCAATCACTTCAATCCCGGTGGCGCTGCGCACGGCCGCGCCGGCACCGGCAAGCACCACCTGGGCGACATGGACAATCTGCGTGCCGACGCCCAGGGCCGCGCCAACGTCGATATCCACCTCAAGGGCGTTACCCTTGGCGGAGGCGCCGCCACCGATATCGCCGGACGTGCACTGGTCGTGCATGCCAACGCCGACGACTATCGCAGCCAGCCCGCCGGCAATGCCGGCGTCCGCATCGCCTGTGGCGTGATCCGGGTTGTCCGCTGATCACTGCAGGCATCATCCAGGGAGAGATTCCATGCGTTTGATCCACACGTCGCTGTTCGCAGCCATTGCTGCACTGGGCCTGGCGGCCTGCAACCAGCAGCCGGCCGCGCCGCAGGCTGAAACCCCGCCGGCCGCACCGGCCGACGGCGCCACCACCGAACCGGCCGCAACGCCGGCGCCGGCCGCTGCAGCGGCCACCGATGCCACCGCCACCGCGGAACTGGCACCGACCCAGGGTAACGAGACCAAGGGCAGCGTCACCTTCAAGGTGGTTGACGGCAAGGTCCACGTGACCGGCCAGATCAGCGGCCTGAAGCCGGGCAGCGAGCACGGCTTCCACATCCACGAGAAGGGCGACTGCAGCGCCCCGGACGGCATGAGCGCCGGTGGCCACTTCAACCCGGGCAAGCAGGATCACGGCAGCGTGTCCGCTGATCCGCACCACGGTGGCGACATGCCCAACATCAAGGCCGACGACAAGGGCGTGGCCACCATCGACGGCCCGGTGTCGAGCAACGTCAACATCGGCAAGGGTGATGACTTCGACATCATCGGCCGTGGCCTGATCGTCCACGCCGACGCGGACGACTACAAGACCCAGCCGACCGGCAACGCCGGCGCGCGCCTGGCATGTGCGGTGATCCAGAAGGCCCCGTAAGGGCGCTTTTGCTGGAAACGGAAAACGCCGGTGCAAGCCGGCGTTTTTCTTTGCATCGCTTTCTGTAGAGCCGAGCCCATGCTCGGCTGTGCTTCCGGCGGCCTGAGCCGAGCATGGGCTCGGCTCTACAGCAATACGCACGGCGGTCGCGCCCCGGCGAAACGCAATTGCACGGTAGCGCCGGGCCATGCCCGGCGGCGCGCATCCGCAGATCAGCGCGCCAGCAGCTCGCGCGCGTCCTGCCCGGCCTCGCAGTGCACGAACAGCACCGGCACGCCGTGCGCTTCCAGCACCGCGGCCATCTGCCGCTGGCGCATCAGGAACTGCTCGTAGATGCCCTTCAGGCGGTCGCAGTCGTTGTTGCCGTGGTTGTAGTGCGCGCACCAGCCGGCCGGGTCGAACAGCGCCATGCGTGCCTCGCCGTGGGTGTAACGCAGCAGCGGCTCGGGTGCGGCGTTGAGCCATTCGTCCTCACCCGGCGCCATGATCGCCGTCTCGATCAGCGGCCACAGCGCGGCCAGGCCCTGGTTGTCGTACTGCATCGACATCATCGCGGCCAGATCGTTCACGGTGAAGTAGCGTGCGTGCTCGATGCGGGCACCAAAGGTGTTCTGCGCCATCAACGCGGTGTCGGCATGCGCCATGCCGTTGGCCAGCAGCGTATCTTCCAGCGCCTCGGCCACCGCATTGGTGGTGGCCACGTCACTGCCGGCCAGCAGGAACGGCACCACACGCAGGCCACCACCCACCAGGCTGGCATCGGCCTGGAACGGCAGCGGCACGTCACCCTGGGCGTCGGTACCGAACGCCAGCAGGCGCGGGCCCTGGTTGCGGCCCGGCGCACGCATCTGCAGTTCTTCCAGCCGGCGATGGATCGGCCAGCCCGGGCGCAGCACTTCGGCCGGGTCGAAATGGGCGGCGGCGAACACCAGGTCCAGCTCGGCCACCTGCGGCACCAGCTTGGACAGGTCGCGGCCGACGCGATCGGCCAGTTCACCGGCCTGTTCGGCGCTGAGTACCGCCTGGCGGGGGATTTCGCCGCCGGCCAGTTCCAGGGCCAGCACGCCAAGGGCATTCATCGCGGGGTCGGGTTTGCTCATGGTTCCACGGTTGGCCCATCACAGGGCGGCAGCTACACTTGGCTCCATTATGCCTGCTCCGCCGTGCAGGCCATGTTGCAGACACCCTCATCCATGCCAGGTATCTCCATGCCCAACGCTCGTCCCGTCGCCATCCTCGGTGGCGTCCGCATTCCGTTCTGCCGCCAGAACACCGCGTATTCGGATGTCGGCAACCTCGGCATGTCGGTCCGTACGCTGGGCGCGCTGGTCGAACGTTTCGGCCTGCACGGCCAGCAGCTGGGTGAAGTGGCGATGGGTGCGGTGATCAAGCACTCCAGCGACTGGAACCTGGGCCGCGAAGCCACGCTGTCCTCCGGCCTGTCGCCGCTGACCCCGGGCATCACCCTGCAGCGCGCCTGCGGCACCTCGCTGGACAGCATCATCACCGTCGCCAACAAGATCGCGCTGGGCCAGATCGAATCGGGCATCGGCGGTGGTTCGGACACCACCTCCGACGTGCCGATCGTCTACGGCAAGAAGCTGCGCGCGCGCCTGCTGGCCGCCAACCGTGCCAAGAGCACCGGCGACAAGATCCGTGCGCTCACCGCCGGCTTCAAGTTCTCCGAACTGAAGCCCGAGTTCCCGGGCGTGGCCGAGCCGCGCACCGGCAAGAGCATGGGTGACCATTGCGAGGACATGGCCAAGGAATGGAACATCTCGCGCGACTCGCAGGACGAGTGGGCGGTGTCGTCGCACAAGAAGCTGGCTGCCGCCTATGAGCGTGGCTTCTTCAACGACCTGATCGCACCGTTCCGTGGCGTCGAGCGCGACAACATCCTGCGCCCGGATACCTCGCTGGAAAAGCTCGCCACGCTGAAGCCGGCCTTCGACAAGGTCTCCGGCCGCGGCACCCTGACCGCAGCCAATTCCACCCCGCTCACCGATGGCGCTGCCGCGGTGCTGCTGGCCAGCGAGGAATGGGCCCGCGCACACGGCCACGAACCGCAGGCGTACCTGCGTGATGCCCACGTCTCGGCCGTTGATTTCGTGCATGGTGAAGGCCTGCTGATGGCACCGACCGTGGCTGTGCCGGAGATGCTCAAGCGCAATGGCCTGACCCTGCAGGACTTCGACATCTACGAGATCCACGAAGCCTTCGCCGCGCAGGTGCTGTGCACCCTGCGTGCGTGGGAGAGCGAGGATTACTGCCGCAACCGCCTGGGCCTGGATGCACCGATGGGCCGCATCGACCCGGACAAGATCAACCTGCTGGGTTCGTCGCTGGCCACCGGCCACCCGTTCGCTGCCACCGGCGCCCGCGTGATTGCTACGGCCGCCAAGCAGCTGGCCGAACGCGGCGGCGGCCGCGCGCTGGTGTCGATCTGCACCGCCGGCGGCATGGGCGTGGTGGCGATCGTCGAACGCTGATTGTTGCGACCGCACGCCAACCAAGGTTGGCGACTACCGGGTTCCACACATGAAAACGCCGCCCAATGGGCGGCGTTTTCGTTGGTGGCTCCGGTGGGTGCCGACCGTTGGTCGGCACACCTCAGCCATGCTTACGGCAACCGCGGATTACCGAATTCGTCGCGCTCTTCGTTGGCGTCATACACCGGCGGCTGCACCGTGATGGGCTGCTCTTCCACCGTGGCCCGTGCAGGTGCTTCAATGCCGCGCACCAGCTCCACGCTGTCCTCGCCGCGCTGCAGTCGCAGCGCATTGGCCAGGCATTGCGCGGCCAGCGCGTGCTCGCCACGCTGCGCGAACAGCTCACCCAGTGCTTCCCACGCAGGAGCACCAGCGCCGGCGGCGATGGCCTCATGCAGGAACGCATCGGCGGCATCCCACTGCTGCTGGGCCAGGGCCACGCGGCCCTGTGCCAGGCGCAGCGCGGCCGACTCGTCATGCACGTTGCGCCAGCGCGCCAGGTTGCTCTGGCGGGTGGCCAGGCGCTCGGCCGGCAGGCGGCCATACAGCGCCACCAGTTCGTCGTCCCAGCGATGGTCCAGGGCCTGTTCCAGCGCCAGCAGCGCCGGCTCGTCCCAGTTCAGGGCTACCGCGCGGCTGGCATACGCGCCGACCACGTCCGGGGTGGGGCGCAGCGCCTTCGGCGTGGCTTCCCACTGCGCGGCCAGCGCGTTGACGTCGGCCGCTTCCAGCAGCGCCTGTGCGGCCAGGCGTGCTTCCAGTTCGCTGTTGGCGTCGGCCGGCAGCACCTTGCTCTGGCGCAGTGCACCCAGCTGGCCATACGCCTCGTGGGCGCGGCCGGCCTGTGCCAGTGCTTCGGTGCGCAGCCACAGGCCGCGCGGCGGCAGCGGCTGGATCGCCGCCACGTCCAATGCGTTGATTGCATCCACCGGCAGATCGCGCGCCAGCAGCTGTTCGGCGCGCAGCAGCGCCTGCAGGGTGGCATCGCTTTCGCCCAGGCGCTGCAGCAGCGCTTCACCGGCGGGGCCGTCGGCACGCGCCTGCGCACTGCGCACGGCGTTGGCCAGCGCCACCGCGCTCACTTCCGGATCCTTGGCGGCGCCGTCCAGCAGCTTCTCGGCACGCTGCCACTGGCCGTGCTCATAGGCCTGCAGGCCGTCGATCAGGCGCACCCGGCCCTGCTTGCGGCGGTAGCGGCCCCAGGCGCGGAACGGTGCAGCGATCAGGCTCCACAGCAGCCACAGTACCAGCACCGCGATCACCGACAGCAGCGCCACCTTGGGCAGGTTGCTGTGGTAGTCGTAGCCGCCGTAGCGCAGGGTCACTTCGCCGAAGCGGTTGAGGTCATCGGCGCCGAGCCATTGCGCGGCAACCACGCCGATGGCCACGGCCAGCAACAGCACGACCAGGGATTGCAGGGGTTTCATGTGGGATTACCTCCGGTCGGTCTGGGTACGCAGCTGCTGCAGGGTGCTGCCAAGAACAGCGTTGCTGGCCTGCAGCGGAAGCTCGCGCAAGGCCTTCAGTTCAGCACGTTGCGCGCGCAGGGCCGGTGAATCCGGCCAGCGCCGTTGCGCCCAATGCTCCACGCGTGCCAGCGCAGTATCGCGGCCGGTGCGGTCGCCACGTTCGATCGCGGCGCGCGCCAGGGTCAGTTCCAGCTGCAGTGCATCGTCTGCATTGCGGCGCTCGGCGGCGGTCAGCGGACCGTTCTGGCGGCTGGGGCTGATGTCCACGAACGGGGCCAGCGTGGCCTGCCACCAGGTCTTGCCGACGCCGGGCGCGCTGTCGCCTGTTACCTGCGAGGGCAGGCCCTGCAGGGCTTTGGCCAGGCTATCCAGGCGCTGCAGCGATTGCGCGCGCGGGCCGGCACCAAGGGAATCCAGTGCATCGCGCTCCTGCACCAGGGCCTGGCGCAGATTCAGGCCGTCGCTGTCGGGCAGATCGGCCAACGCGGTGGCGGCCTGTGCATACAGGCGGCGTGCGCCTTCCACGTCGTCGGCGTAGTTCAGTCGCTGTGCCGCCTGGGTCAACAGCAGCTCGGCCTCATCGCGCTGTACCGCCTGGCGGCCCTGGTTGGCGCTGTCGGCCAGCTTGGCCAGGTTCTCTTCCAGCAATGCACTGCGCTGCGAAAGGCCCAGCATCTCGTCGCGCAGCACGCGGTTGGTGGTCGCCGCATCCTGCAGGCGCTGGCTGGTCGCGCGCTGGTCGCGGCGCAATGCATCCAGCGTCGCCTGCAGGCCCTGCAGCTGCACGGCCGTGGTCTGTGCCTGCGCTTCCTGTTCGTGCTGTTGCTGTTGCCAGACGTACCAGCCGGCATAGCCGCCCACGCCAAGCACGACCACCCCGGCCAGCGGCAACAGCCAGCGCACAGGTCGACGGGGCGGGGAAACGGGCGGAGTCTCGTTCATGGGGCTTCCTTGTCGGCAACGTCGCCGGTCAGGTTCCGGCAGGCCGCGTTGTGCACAGCATCACTGTTGCCGACCACAGCGGCAAGCGTGACCCACGTCCCTGTTCAGGTCGCTGCCGGGACGGTGAGCGTGGCGTGTGCAGCGGCCACCAGTTGTGCCGTGGTGGGCCCGGCCGCGCGCACCACGCGTTGCAGCCCCAATGCGTGCGCCTGTTCGCCGAGCCGTTCGCTGGCCACGACCACGGTGGCCAGCGCCTGAAAGCGTTGCTGCAATGCCGGCGGAAGCTGCTGCCAGAAATGCAGCAACGCCTCACCACTGCTGACCGCCAGCACCCACGGCTGCGCTGAATGCGCCAATCGAGCCAATGTGCGGGGCGGCAGGCGCAGCAATCGGCGCTGGTAGACGTCGGCGCGTTCGATCGTGGCGCCCGCCGCCTGCAGTTGCGCGGCAATCAGGCCGCGCCCGCCAGGGGCGGTGACCAGGCCGATGCACAGGCCCTGTACGTTGGCCAGCACCGGCAGCGCCAGCAGCCCCTCGCTGTCCATCCGCTGCGGTGCATGCACCTCGGCGACGCCCTGCGCCCGCAGCGCGCGCGCGGTGCCTTCGCCCACGGTCAGCCACGGGCTGCGTTGTGCTTCGGCCAGTGGCAGCAGGGTGGCGGCCGCAGTAACGGCGGCCGGGCTGGTAAACACCACCCGATCGCAGTTCAGCGTGCGTTGCAGCTGACGTACCACTGGCGTGCCGTTCAGGCGCTGCAGACGCCAGGGCGGCAGGGCCACCACATGCCCGCCCAGCCCAGCAACGGCGCGGCGCAGCGCGGAATTCTGGCCTTGCGGTCGCAGCGAAATGAAGGTCCAGCCCGGCTCGGAACCGGCGGCGCCAGTGGGTATCGTATGGTCGGCCATTGCCTGCATTATGCGGGCCCTTCGTTGTCGTGGTCTCTGCTCCGATGTCCGTTGATGCTCTGACTTCCTCGCTGGCCGCCCTGCAGGACGTGCTGGACTGCATGCCGGCGGTACGCGCCATGCAGATCCAGCTCGACGGCTATGCCGATGGCGTGCTGCGCATCACCGCGCCGCTGGCCGCCAACGTCAACGACAAGGGCAACGCCTTCGGTGGCAGCCTGGCCTCGGTGCTGACCCTGTCGGGCTGGGCCCTGGTCAGCCTGCGCCTGCGCCTGGCCGGCCACGATGCCGAGGTCTACGTGGCCGACAGCAACCTGCGCTACCTGGCGCCGGTCTACGAAGACCTGCACGCCCACGCCGAAGCGGCCGAAGCCACCGGCTGGGACGCTTTCCTGAACACCTTCCGGCAGCGCCGCAAAGCCCGCATCAGCATCATCGCCACCCAGCCCGGTGCCGATGGCAAGCCTGCCGCCGAGTTCAGCGGTCGCTTCGTTGCCTTCGCCAAAGGGTAGGATGGCAGGCTGACGTTCTGGGGAAACCACCGATGCGCCGCCTCATCCAGTTCCTGATGTGTTCCCTGCTGCTGGTCAGCGCCGTGGCTTCGGCCGACGACCTCAGCCGCAAGCAGCGCAAGCTGCTGGAAGAGACCCAGATCGCCTACGGCGCCACCATCCGCTGGGGCAGCATGGACGATGCGATCGGCTATCTGGACCCCAAGCTGCGCAAGGAAAAGCCGCCCACCGAGTTCGAGCTCAACCGCTACGCGCAGCTGCGCGTGTCGTCCTACCGTGAGCGCAGCAGCGCCTCGCTGGACGGGGGCCTGGTCGAGCGCCGGGTCGAAATCGGGGTGATCAACCAGAACACCCAGGCCGAACGCACCGTGGTGGTGGTCGAGCGCTGGCGCTGGGATGCCGAGGCCAAGCGCTGGTGGCAGACGGCCGGCCTGCCGGACCTGTGGAAGGGGCAGTGACGGGCCGCGTCCGGCTTGTGCGACAATCGGCGCCCGCTTAATCGACCCGTGACCTGAGTGAATTACGAAGAGTTGCTGGCCTTTGCAGGCCGAAACCCGATGCTGTCCGCGGCCCTGGTCGGCCTGACCGTGGCCATCATCGTCACCGAGATCCGCCGCCTGTTCCGGGGCTTCAAGGGCATCAAGCCCGCCGAACTGACCCAGCTGATGAACGCGGGCGGCACGGTGGTGGTCGACCTGTCGGCCAGCGGTGACTTCGAGAAGGGCCACATTGCCGGCAGCCGCAACGCCCAGGCCAGTGCCTTCGGCCCGGACAACAAGCTGGTGGCCAACGCCAAGCAGTCGCCGGTGGTGCTGGTGTGCCGCAGCGGCAACGCATCGGAAACCGCCGCCAAGGCGCTGAAGAAGGCCGGTTTCGAGAAGGTCTACGTGCTCGACGGCGGCATTCCCGCCTGGCAGCAGGCCGAGCTGCCGCTGGTCAAGGGCCGCAACTGATTGCCGCAGGTGGCGGATCCGGCCTTGTATGGGCCTGATCCCGCCCCCATCGCAGTAGTTCGACCATCGTTTTCATTGCATTCATTGGAGTTACTGGAAATGTCCGAAGAGATCACCAACGGCGCCGCTGCGCCGGTCGATGCCGCCACCGGCCCCGCTTTCACCGTCGAGAAGATCTACGTCAAGGACGTCTCCTTCGAGTCGCCGAACGCTCCGACCATCTTCAATGACCAGGTGCAGCCGGAGCTGCAGCTGAACCTGAACCAGCAGGTGCAGCGCCTGGGTGAGAACGCCTTCGAAGTCGTGCTGGCCGTGACCCTGACCTGCCAGGCCGGTGAGCGCACCGCCTACGTGGCCGAAGTGAAGCAGGCCGGCGTGTTCGGCCTGGTCGGCCTGGACCCGCAGTCGATCGACGTGCTGCTCGGCACCCAGTGCCCGAACATCCTGTTCCCGTACGTGCGCCAGCTGGTCAGCGACCTGATCCAGGCCGGCGGCTTCCCGCCGTTCTTCCTGCAGCCGATCAACTTCGAAGGCCTGTACGCAGAAACCCTGCGCCAGCGCCAGGAGCAGGGCGACGCACCGTCGCTGGCTGACTCCGAGCCGGCTGGCAACGCCTGATTCCTGCCGCGACGTCACGGATGAGCACTCCCGCTGACAAGATCGCCGTGCTTGGCGCCGGTTCCTGGGGAACCGCACTGGCCAGCCTGCTCGCACGGCACGGTCACCCGACCGTGCTGTGGGGGCGCGACGCTGCCGTGGTCGAAGCCATCGACCAGCGCCACGAGAACCCGCGTTACCTGCCGGGCATCCCGCTGCCGGACAGCCTGCGTGCCACCACCGACCTGGCGTCGGCGGTGGAGGGCGCGGCCTGGATCCTGGTGGTGACCCCGTCGCACGCCTTCGGTGAAACCGTGCGTGCGCTGGCGCCGCTGCGCCCGGCCGGTGCCGGTGTGGCCTGGGCCACCAAGGGCTTCGAGCCCGGTTCGGGCCGCTTCCTGCATGAAGTAGCGCGCGAAGTGCTGGGTGAGGACGTGCCGCTGGCCGTGGTCACCGGCCCGTCGTTCGCCAAGGAAGTGACCCAGGGCCTGCCGACCGCGATCACCGTGCACGGCGACGTGCCCGAGTTCGCGCAGACGGTGGCCGAAGCGATGCATGGCCCAGCGTTCCGCGCCTACACCGGCGACGACATGGTCGGTGCCGAGCTGGGCGGTGCGATGAAGAACGTGCTGGCCGTTGCCACCGGCGTGGCCGATGGCATGCAGTTGGGCCTGAACGCTCGTGCCGGCCTGATCACGCGTGGCCTCAACGAGATGCTGCGCCTGGCCGCTGCCATCGGCGCCAAGCCGGAAACGCTGATGGGCCTGGCTGGCCTGGGCGATCTGGTGCTGACCTGCACCGGCGACCTGTCGCGCAACCGCCGCCTGGGCCTGGCCCTGGGCCGTGGCCAGACGCTGCAGGATGCCGTGCGCGAAATCGGCCAGGTGGTCGAGTCGGTGCAGACCGCCGACGAAGTGATGCGACAGGCACGCCGCCATGGCATCGACCTGCCGATTTCCGACCGCGTGCGCGCCGTGCTGCACGGCGAGCAGACGCCGGAAGAAGGCCTGCGCGCACTGCTGGCGCGGGAACAGAAACCGGAATACCCGGACACGCTGTTCAAGTGAATCGAAAAACCCCGGCCCAGTGCCGGGGTTTTTTGTGCGCGCCCCATCCACGCATAGCGTGGATCTAGGACGGAACCCGCTTCTGGTAGCTGCCAACCTTGGTTGGTGCCCGGTAGCGCCGGGCCATGCCCGGCGGCATTCATCACCGCGCGCGCGGCCGCGCGTTGCTGTTGTCCATGTCCGAGAAGATCACCCACGGCCCATCCCCCTCACGCTTCAGCGTGAGCGTGAACTTGCCGGTATCGCCCACGTTGTTGCCGTAACTGTAGGCACCGATGATGTAACCCGTGTTTTCTTCCACGGCGTAGGCTAGCGCACGCAACCGCAACGGGCTGCTGCCCTGGCCGGCATACGCGGCCTCGATCGCGCTGCGGCCGCGCACCGGCGGCTGGTTGCTCTGCAGCACAAAGCCATCTTCGGCGAACAGTGCAGCCAGTGCCTTGGCATCACCGGTGCGCCACGCCTGCTCGTAATCGCGCAGTACGCGATCCAGCGGTGCGGGCAGGGGGGTATCGGGCAGGCGCGCAGACGTCGTGCCTTCTGCATCGTGGGAAATTGCCGGCGTTGCCAGCAGCAGGGCACTGCAGAAGATCATGGCGAGTGGTCTACGGCGCATGCGTCCGGCTCCAGGCGATGACGGGAAGCTGCGAACGCATCCTAGCGCGGTGCTGGTTAGAATCACGCGGCCGCAGATTCGGCGGATGCAGCGCAGATCAGACAAGGACACGGAATGAAGATGCGAATCACAGGGATGGCGATGATGGCCGCGCTGTTGGCAGCCTGCGGACAGGCACCGGAGAAGACTGGCGGGACTGCACCTGCTGCGGCGCCAGCGCCGACCACCGAAGCACCGGCCGCCACGGCCACCGTGGTCGAGAAGGAACCGTCCATCGAAGAAGGCGTGGACCCTGCGGTGTGGGACAACGAAGGCGAGCCGGAAGACCCGGCCGCCGGCGGCGAACTGACCTGCGCGGACAATCCGCTGGCGACCCACTTCTTTACTCTGGTGGGCGGCAACACCGTGGATGACTGCGGCCGCAAGGACCCGAAGGTGCTGGCCGCGTTCGATGCGCTGATGAAGGGCACGCAGGACGCCGAATCCAGCGACAAGGACATTCCGTCGCTGCGCAAGCGCCTGTTGAGCGGACCCAGTGGCCCTGGCGAGCTGCTGGTGCTGCAGGGCGAGCCGTGGTGGTTCTACACCGCCTGCCAGGCCCACGATTGCCCCGGCACCGCGTTGGCGATGTTGTACTCGCCCGATCAGTCGAAGCTGGTCGGCCGTCTTACCGCGCGCTGCCGTGTGTGGTGGCTGGGCGAGCCGACGGCGGAACAGCGTGCGCAGATCGAACAGCGCCAGCCACTGCAGGATGCCGCGTTGAAGGAAGACAGCGTGCTCTGCGAGTGATGTGGCGCGCTCTGCAGCGCCGGGCCGTGCCCGGCGCTGCAGTGAGCGTTGTTCCCCGTATTACCCTTCCGGCCGCATGCGCGCGCTGACCTGTGCGGCCAGCGACAGGCTGGCCATCATCAGGCCCTCCATCACGCGGTCGCCCACGTACTCCTCGTCGGGTCCGTTCTGGCGCACGCGCTCGGCAGCCAGCAGCATTTCCAGCGCCACGCGCAGCCCGGCCAACGCACAGTCCGCGTCGGCCAGCGCCATGCGGCGCCCTGGCATCTGATGACGTTCGGGCCAGGGCTGGCCGTCGGCGGCCGCGCCCTTGCCGATGCGGTCGAGCGTGGCGATGAAACCGTGCGGATCGTGCGGGTGCGGTGCTTCCGAGGGCGCGTCCGCGTTGGCGGGCACATACTGCGCGCGCAGGCGGGAGGATTCGGGTGTGCTCATGGCAAGGGCTCCGTGCAGGACAGACGGTAACCGCCACATAGAGGTGGCGGGCGGAGACGTGGCTCGAAAACCGGGAGATCACGAACAAGACCGGCAGGCGCAAGGCCTCCACGCTCCGCCCGCCATAGCCGGCAGACGGAATGCCAGCCGGCGCCACGCGGGGTGACGCCGGCTGGCAAGCGCAAACAACGTTCGTGATCTAACGGGTTTTCGAGGCCCGGCCACCCATTTTCCGGCGGCCCACCATCTGTACCGCCGTCGCTGCGCAACGCCAATCAGAAGAGTTGCATTCAACGCTGGATCAAAGACGCTTTTGGCATTTTTGCATGCTGTTAAGCCGTCGCAGACGCAGGCGCCGCAACGTCCGTAGCGGCATGGGGAATATGCGACATGGGTCGAAGTTGATGACGTGGCGTACGGGCACTCCACCAGGCCGATGACGACAGTGCGGGGCGAAGAACGTAAATCGACTTCGGCGCACTCCGGTGTGTCAGTGCTCTTCGCGTCTCTCGTACCAGGCTTGAGTACGGTTCACGATCCGCACCACAGACAACATGACCGGCACCTCGATCAGTACACCCACCACCGTCGCCAGCGCAGCCCCCGAATGCACGCCGAACAGTCCCACCGCGGTGGCTACCGCCAGTTCGAAGAAATTGCTGGCACCAATCAACGCCGAAGGGCCGGCCACGCAATGCGCCACGCCCAGGCGACGATTGAGCAGGTAAGCCAGGCCGGAAGTGAAATAGACCTGGATCAGGATCGGCACCGCAATCAGTGCGATCACCAGCGGCTGCTCCACGATCTGTCGGCCCTGGAAGCCGAACAGCAGCACCAGTGTGAGCAGCAGCGCGCACAGCGAGACGGGCGCCAGCTTGCGAAGCACCCGCTGCAACGCTGCCTCGCCACGACGCATCAGAATCCAGCGCCGCAGCAACGCCGCCACCAGCACCGGCACCACGATGTAGAGGCCCACCGACAGCAGCAACGTATCCCACGGCACGGTGATCGCCGACAGGCCCAGCAGCAGTGCAACCACCGGCGCGTAGGCCACCACCATGATCGCGTCGTTCAACGCCACCTGGCTCAGGGTGAAGTTGGCATCGCCACGGCACAGGTTGCTCCACACGAACACCATGGCGGTGCAGGGCGCGGCCGCCAGCAGGATCAGCCCGGCGATGTAGCTGTCGATCTGTGCTGCGGGCAACCAGTCGGCGAAGGCGTGGCGCAGGAACAGCCAGCCCAGCAGTGCCATCGAGAATGGCTTGACCGCCCAGTTGATGAACAGCGTTACGCCGATGCCCTTCCAGTGCTGCTGCAACTGGCGCATCGCAGTGAAGTCGACCTTCAGCAGCATCGGGATGATCATCAGCCAGATCAGCAGTGCAACCGGCAGGTTGACCTTGGCCACTTCGGCGGAGGCCAGCACCGCGAAGGCATCGGGCAGGACATGGCCCAGCAGCGTGCCCATCGCAATGCACAGCACAACCCACAGCGTCAGGTGTCGCTCGAACAGGCTCATGGCAGTGGCACCGTCAATGCGCGCCGTCGGTCGGCAGCAGCCGGCCGATCCGGTCCAGCGCGTGCTGCAGCGCCGTGCGGTCGGACCACAACGATTCGGGCAGCGCGAGCAATGCACGCAGTCGCAGCTTCACGATGGCATGGGCCTGCGCGAATGCTGCGGCCTTGTCGGCATCGCTACCCGCGACGGCCGCCGGATCGGGCAGGCCCCAGTGGCTGCGGATGAAGTCACCGAACACCACTGGGCAAGCTTCGGCGGCCGCCGAATCGCATACGGTGATGACCAGGTCCATCGGGGCCGCGTCCACGAACTCATCCCACGATTTGCTGTGCAGCCCATCGATCGGCATGCCTTCGGCCTGCAACTGGGCCAGCGCGAAGGGGTTGATCTGGCCAGTGGGCTGGCTGCCCGCACTGAATGCGCTGAAGCGATCGCCGCCCCAGGCGCGCAGGGTGGCTTCAGCAAGCACGCTGCGGGCGCTGTTGCCGGTACAGAGGAAGAGGACATTGCGGGTCATGTGGCTTCCATGGTCAGTGAGTGGCTTGGACATGCAAAGCGCGCTGGCCGGGCAGAGACGAGTGAACTCGGCAGATCTGCGGATCGCCTCCGCTATCTGCGCGCGATCACATCCGGCATAGCCGTGCCGCGCGAACCACGTGCCTGCCGATGTTGTCAGCAGCACCAGTTCCCTGACCTGCATACGGCGGGCCATCTCTTCGGCCGTTGCCAGCAATGCGCGTCCAAGGCCGGTGCCGCGTCGGTCATCAGACACCACCAGGGAGCGGAGCAGCGCCGAGGCGCCGAAAACCTGCAATCCAACGGCGCCCACGGGGACGCCGTCGAGGTCTGCGACGAAAAACACGACCTTGCTGCTTTCCAGATCGGCCACGGGCAACTGCGCCTGCTGCAGAAGGTCCCGGATGGAGGACAGGTCGTCGCGTGTGCCGGCACGAATCACGGGGTCTGGCTTCATCTCAGCACCTGCATGCCGGTTCGCTCACCGCGCACCGCTCGTCCGGCGAGCCCGCGCAGCAGTTGTGCGTCAGGTACTCGATCAAGCCGTTCATGGCATCGAAGTTGGCCCGATAGCAGACATGGCGGCCCTGGCTTTCGCTCTCCACCAGCCCGGCCTGCACCAGCTCCTTCAGGTGGAAGCTGAGCGTGGCCGGCGGCACGCGCAGGGCCGTGGCGATGTCGCCTGCCATGCGCCCTGCCGGGCCAGCCTCCACCAGCAGGCGGAAGGCAGCCAGGCGGGTGGCATGACCGAGCGCAGTGAGGGCGGTGATTGCATTTAACGTTTCCATATTTCTAGAATAATCGAATGAATAAGCCAATCACAAGCCCTGACCTGCCCAATCTGGTGGAATCGTCATTGCCCCAGCCCGATCACCGCCAGCTTGCCGCCGCAGATCTGGGGCCACCACGCATCCTCCTGCTCTACGGCTCGCTGCGGCCGCAGTCGTTCAGCCGCAAGCTGGCGCTGGAAGCCGAGCGATTGCTGCGCCACCTGGGGTGCGAAACCCGCATGTTCGATCCGCATGCGCTGCCCATGCTGGACAGCGTGGACACGAGCCACCCCGAAGTGCAGCGGTTGCGTGCGTGGTCGCAGTGGTCGGAAGGCCAGGTCTGGGTCAGCCCCGAGCGGCATGGCACGGTCACCGGCGTGTTCAAGAACCAGATCGACTGGTTGCCGCTGGAAGATGGCAGCGTGCGGCCCACGCAGGGCAGGACGCTGGCGGTGATGCAGGTGAGCGGCGGCTCGCAGTCGTTCAACACGGTCAACACGCTGCGCGTACTGGGACGTTGGATGCGCATGCTGACCATCCCCAACCAGTCGTCGGTGGCCAAGGCCTGGCAGGAATTCGATGACGAGGGGCGCATGAGGCCCTCGCCGTACTACGACCGGGTGGTGGATGTGATGGAAGAGTTGGTGAAGTTCACGCTGCTGACGCGAGGCCGGTCGGACTACCTGGTGGACCGCTACAGCGAGCGGAAGGGCGACGCGCACGCCGCTGCATTGGCGCGGGCTGCAGGGGCTACGGCTTCCTGAATTCCAATCTGCCGACGAGCGTATTACTTGCTTGCGCGCCGCGCGCCCTTCTCATCTTCGTCCTTCGCATCCCCGCGGCTCTGCGCGAACTCCGGGAAGGTCTTCGCGATCGAATCCTTGTCCGGCAGGATGTAGAACACGCCGCCCTTCTCGAACATGGGCTGCACGATCTGCCCGTAGAACGCGGGCGAGACATTGATGCAACCGTGGGTGACGCGGTTGTCGTCCGGCGTGGGCGATGCCAGTCGTTCGGCACGCTTTTCCTTCGGGCTGCCCGGCGGCAGCGGGTGCATTGAAACCGCGGAATCGTAATCCACCCACAGCACGCGCCCGGCATCGTCGGAGGGGCCGTAGCCACCGATGAAGCGGCCGGCCGGCGTGGTGCGGTCGTGGCCGGGAATCGCGCTCAGTGCCAGCTTGGCGACGCCGGGTGCGGAATGATCGCCGATAGCCGAACCGAACAGCGCCGGTGCCGCGCCACGCAGCTTGCCGTCACCGCTGAAGATCAGAACCTGCGCCGCCGCCTTGTCCATGACTGCAAACGGATAGCCCTGGTTGTCCTTGCTGGCGACGACCCAGCCGGCCAGCTCGATCACCGTTTCGGACACGCTCTGGTCAGCCGGAAGTTCATC
This sequence comes from Stenotrophomonas sp. YJH_SMC_16, assembly GCF_059367875.1. Lineage (NCBI taxonomy): Bacteria > Pseudomonadati > Pseudomonadota > Gammaproteobacteria > Lysobacterales > Lysobacteraceae > Stenotrophomonas > Stenotrophomonas sp. YJH_SMC_16. The sequence goes on from NZ_JCAFRH010000007.1 coordinate 50,887, forward strand.
AATGGCGGCTACCGGTGGTGCAGGTGCGTCCTTGTCCCTGGCGTTGGCTACGCCGCTGCACGCAACGACCAGTGCCATGGCCAGTGCGGCATGGAGGGCGCGGCGTGCAGGGGAGGAGTAGGTACGAATGAGACGGCTCCTTGCAATGCAGTCTTGGGTGGAAGGACGCCAGTGGCCGGCGAAGGCCACTGGTTCCCGATACAGAGATGGATCAATTCAAGCAGTGAGGGAGCGATTACCCGCGCGGCTTGCGGCCGGCCGGTGCCCTTTCAAGCTGCTGCACGCGGCCTTCGATCTGGTCCAGACGCTGGTTGGCCTGCTGTGCGGACTGGTTGGCGGATTCCGCACTCTGCGCAGCACCCTGCACCTTGACGTCGAGCTGATCGAGACGCGAGTTGATGGTTGCAAACTCGTTCTTGTAAGAGGCGCAGGCGCCAAGGCTGACGGTGGCGATGAGCGCTACAGCAAGTGCGCGGGCCGTCTTCATGTGTTGCGGGTTCAGGTTCATTGCACTCCCTCCTTCGTCTGGGGAAGCTGGAATATAGCGGCGTTTGTTCCCGTCGCTACCAAGCGCTTTCAGCTGGAATTTGAGTACGTGGATGGGCTGTGAAGGCCTGTAAATCAACAAACCTTAACAAGCGGGATCAGGCGAGCTGATCTGCGCCGGCCAAGCGCCTTGTGCCTGTTCAATATCACCCATTCACCAGCATGAAGCCTGCATCACGGTATCTGCGCCTGCGCGCTTTCGCCTGCTCCGCACGCAGGTTGCCATCCACTTGCTTCCAGCAGCGCTGCAGCGTTTCCAGGCTGGACATTCAGCAGTTCGGCGATGGCGTTGCGCGTGTCCGGCGCGCGCGCAACGTAGGCATGGGCAATGCGGTAGCCGATCCAGTAGCCGAGATCTCCACGGCGCGCATCGTCGCCGGGGCCGTTGTACAGCCACCTCGAAAGATCGGTGCCCATGCTGTCCTGCAGGAACGCGCGCTCCAGCGCACACTCACGACCCTGCATCCAACGCTGCAGATGCGCATTGGCCGGTTGCCCGGAGATCCGTTCGGCCACGTACTCGGCGCCGCCTTCCAGCAGCGTCTGATAGAGCAGGGTGGGCTGCTCGAACTCCACGCGTGCACCAGGCTGTTGCACGTGCACATACTCATGGGCGATCAGATGCACGAAGCGGTCACTCACATCGGCCTGCATCCAGTCGGCGTTGCACAGCGCTTCCAGGCCGATGACCACGCCTGCTTCGGTGGTCACGCCACCACTGTTGCCGCGGCCCACCAGTACGGTGACCGGGGGAAAGCGCGCAGACGGCAACAAGGCGCCCAGCTGATCGACGGCAGCGGCGACGCGCGTGCGGATCGATGGCAATGCTGTCGCGCAGGTTCTCGCTTTCGCAAACAATGCCGGCTTGTCCTGGATGGCACTGGCCAGCCGCTCCATCGAGCCGATACGGCTGTCGGTGAAGCTGCGCAGGGCATCCGTACCCGCATCAAGATAGCCGTGTTGCAGTTCATCGGCGCTTGGGCGCCCTTGGTTGGCGTCCATCACCTTGAAGAAGCGCGTGACATCGTCTGTCTGCACGACGATGTGCCCGGCAGAAACGATGCGCTCAGCCGCCTGTGCCTGCAGCAGCGCGACCGGCGAGGCGATCAGGATCAGTGCCCACATCAAGCATCGAGCGTGGTGCGTATAAGAAGCCGGCAGCAGTGCCATGCAGAGTTCCCTGAACGCCAGCCTTATTTATACACCAGTCAGTTCAATATTCAGGGTTGATTAGACCCCCTAACGGATAATTCACACCTGTCGACCGCCTCCTTTCTCTCCCCCTCCCGGGAGGCGGTCGACGAAACCAAAATAATTAAAGGTGTGTCCCGATGAACAAGAATTCGCTGCTTGCCCTGGGTCTTCTGGCTGCCCTGCCGTTCGCTGCATCGGCAACCGATGGCCTGTCGTACAACTACGTTGAAGGCGGCTACGTGAACACCGATGCCAAGGGCGGCGACGCCGATGGCTGGAAGGTGAAGGGTTCCGTTGCGGTGCACCCGAACTTCCACGTCTTTGGCGACTACAGCGCCCAGGAAACCGACAAGTTCAAGAATGACGTCGACCAGTGGCGCCTGGGTGTCGGCTACAACTACGGCATCGCACCGAACACCGATCTGGTGGCCCGTGTTGCGTACCAGAAGTACGACGAGAAGCGCGGCCTGGACTTCAACGGCTACTCCACTGAAGTGGGCGTGCGCACCGCGTTCAACCCGTACGTGGAAGGCTACGTGATGGCCGGCTACGAAGATTTCAGCAAGAAGCACGGTTACAACCCGGACGGCGAGTTCTACGGCCGTGTCGGCGCCACCGCCAAGTTCAACCAGAACTGGGGCCTGAGCGGCGAAGTGAAGCTGGCCAAGGCTGGCGACCGCGAGTGGTTCGTGGGCCCGCGCTTCACCTGGTAACAAACGCCTGTCGTTAGTGCGTGTTGTGCTGGCGTGTGACTCTCTCTCTCTCCCACACGCCAACCGAAGCCCGGCCTCGCGCCGGGCTTCACTTTTATGGGCCCTGTAGCGCGACAATGCGGCATGGGCGACTCTTCCCCCCTCGCAGGTACTGGCACGGCCTACCAGGAGCATCCGGCGCCTGCGCCGCTGCGCGGCCACTTTGGTCAGCTGTGGCAGAGCCAGCTTCCTGACGATGCCGATGGGCACATCACCGTACTGCCCGATGGTTGCGTGGATATCCTCTGGCGCGACGGTGCGTTGTTCGTGGTCGGCCCGGACCGCGTGGCCGCGCACCCGGCGCTGGCACCCGGTGCGCAGGTGCTGGGGGCACGCTTCCGTCCCGGCCAGGCATTGGCCGCGCTGGGCCTGCCCCTGGCCGAGATCATCGGCCAGGCCGTGCCACTGGCCGATCTGAAGGGCGCGTGGGCGAGCAAGGCGGCGGCCTCCATTGGTGACACCGCGCCTGCACAGCGCCTGCAGCGGATGGCGCACTGCCTGCAACAGCATATGGGTGCGTCCGCGCTCGATACCCCGGCGCAGCGTGCACATGCCCTGTTCCAGGCGCTCGCCATTGGTGACGCCACGCTGGATACGCTGGCGGCACGCCTGAGCCTGAGTCCGCGCAGCCTGCGGCGCTTCAGCCAGTCGCAGTTCGGCTACGGCACCAAGACGCTGGAGCGGATCCTGCGCCTGCAACGTTTTCTTCGCCACAGCCGCGCGCTGCCGCAGCACTCGCTGGCGATGCTGGCCGCCGAGGCCGGCTATGCCGACCAGGCCCATCTCAGTCGCGAGGCGCGTGAGCTGGGTGGCATGACCGCACGCGAACTGCGTCTGGAGTGGGGCCAATGATGGCCGTTTCGTTCAAGACCGCGATGCCACGTTGATTGAAGCTGGGGCTCCCACCACGGAGCCACGCCATGAGCCACGTCGCACCCCACGATGCCGAATGCCGCATCGACAACATTGAATTCAACGTCGCCGACATCGCCCGCAGCAAGCGCTTCTATGGCGAGGTGTTCGGTTGGCAGTTCACCGACTACGGGCCGGCCTATACCGAGTTCGACGATGGCCGCCTGAAAGGCGGCTTCGTGGCCGACGCGCCGGTGCGTGCCCACGGCGGGCCGCTGGTGATCCTCTACTGCGCGGACCTGGCCGATGCACAGCAGCGTGTGACTGCCGCTGGGGGCGAGGTGGTGCAGGCGGTGTTCGCGTTCCCCGGTGGCCGCCGCTTCCAGTTCCGCGATCTGGATGGCTACGAGTTGGCGGTCTGGAGTGATGTGGATTGAGGTCTTCGTACCTTCGCTGGTGGACGGAACGAGAACCGCTCCGTCCCCGGTCAGGTGGTTCCGCTATGATCGCCCGCACATCGCCACGCGATGCGCCCGCCTCAAGCCAGCAGGAACCGCCGTGAACTCCCAGCCCGCACCGATCACCGCCCTCAACCACACGCTCGACAACGAGCCGCAGCAGATCACTGCGCCACTGACCCATTCGGCGGCGTTCCTGGTGCTGAAGGTGAAGGACGACGAGGCGTCGATCGCGAAGGCACGCGAGGTCCTGGCCAGCACCGATGACCTGATCAAGAACACCGCCATCCGCGAGATCGAGCGCACCTTCACCTGCAACGTGGCCATTGGTCACCGCGTGTGGAAGCCGCTGGTGGGCACCACGCCGCCGCGTGAGCTGCAGCCGTTCCGCGAGATCAAGGGCGCGACCCACACCGCCGTGTCCACGCCCGGCGACCTGCTGTATCACATCCGCGCACGCACCATGGACCTGATCGTGGCGTTCGAGCGCAACCTGCTGATGGCCTTCGGCGATGCGGTGGAGACGGTCGATGACGTGGCCGGCTTCCGTTATTTCGATGGCCGCGATCTGCTCGATTTCGTCGATGGCACCGCCAATCCGGAAGGGCTGTCGCTGCCGGAAGCCACCATCGTGGGCGAAGAAGATCCCGAACATGCCGGTGGCAGCTATGTGGTGGTGCAGAAGTACCTGCACAACCTTGATGCCTGGCGCGCACAGAAGACCGAGGCGCAGGAAGCGATCATCGGCCGCACCAAGCACGACAACATCGAGCTGGATGATGCGCCGGCGGATGCGCAGAAGTCGCACAAGACCCTGTGCACCATTGAAGACGCCGACGGCGAGCACGAGATCCTGCGCGACAACATGCCGTTCGCCAACCCGGGCCGTGGCGAGTACGGCACCTATTTCATTGGTTACACCCGCCGCCTGTGGGTGATCGAGAAGATGCTCGAGCGCATGTTCATCGGCAATCCCGCGCCGCTGCACGACCGCATCCTCGATTTCTCCACCGCCACCACCGGCGTGACCTTCTTCGCGCCCTCGCGCAAAGTGCTGGCCGATCTGGGCGATTGATCGCGCCGGGCAGCGGCGACCGCCATCTGCCTGTCATCTACCGCCCCGACCATCTGCTGTTGGATGCGAGTGCAGGAGCAGGTGATGGCCATGGCAAGGAACACAACCGGCGCACGCCGCTGGTGGCGGCCGCTGGCCGCGTTGTTCGGTGCGCTGGCACTGGGGTGCGCCGCGGTGTCCGCGCAGGAAGCTCCTGCACACTGGATGGCCTATGCCGCCGCCGTGGGGGGCCAACTGCAGCAGCGCCTGCAGCAGGAGCAGGACCCGCAGGCGCAGCGCGTGCTGGAATGGCTGCAGGCACATCCGGACGCACCGACGCCGCTGCCGGTGAGCGTGTGGATCGCGGCGGATGGCCGCATCTCGAAGCTGGAATTTGACAGCCTGGGCGATGCCCAGGTTGATGCAGACCTGCGCGCGACCCTGCAGGCAGCGCCGCTGCAGGCGGCGCCACCGGCCGACATGCGCCAGCCGCTGCGGCTGGGGCTGGTGCTGGAGCCGAAGTAGATTCACGCCATGCGTGGATATGCCTGGTAGATGCCGACTTTGGTCGGCAGGCACGCCAACCAAGGTTGGCGACTACCGGTGGCCCCCAGCCACGCATGGCGTGGCTCTACTGCGTTGCCACCTGCGGTTCACGCGCGGCCGCGCTCCATGCGCGCAGGCCGAACACGGCCAGGCCGAGGAAGAACACGTACAGCGCGGCGGTCACGTGCAGCGACTTGAACAGGTACGCACCCACATAGACCACGTCCACCGCGATCCACACCCACCAGCAGGCCACGTGGCGGCGTGCCTGCCACCACTGGCCGACCAGGCTCAGCGCGGTCAGCATCGCGTCCAGCCAGGGCAGTGCGGCATCGGTGAAGGTATGCATGGCCGCACCCAGCGCCACGCCACCACACAGGCCGATGGCCAGGTCGCGCAGCAGCTTGCCGCGCGCCAGCGGCACGATGCGGATGCTGCCCTCATCGGCGGCATGCTGCCGCCAGTTGAGCCAGCCGTAGACCAGGAAGCCACCGAAGGCGACCTGCAGCAGGGTGTCCGAGTACAGCTTGGCCTCGGCGAATACCAGCCCGTACAGCGTCACCGACAGCAGGCCCACCGGCCACGCCACCAGCCGGCGCCGGGCCATCAGCCAGACGCCAAGGATGCTGCACAGTGCGGCGGTCCACTCGAGCATCACGCCGCTCACAGCGCGAACGTCACCGACAGGCGGGCCTGTCGCGGTGCGCCGGGGAACAGGTAGTAGTCACCGCCGCTGCTGCCGGTATCGCGCCAGTAGAAGCGGTTGAACACGTTGTCCACCGACAGGTTCCAGGTCACCGCACGCTCGTGCAGGCGATGCTGGAAGCGCAGACCAGCGTCGAACACCGAGTAGTCCGGTGCGCGCACGCCGCCGTCGGCACGTGCGACGTTGGCACCGGCATAACGCCAGCCGCCAGTGACATCCAGGCCCTGCACGAACGGCAGCGCATAGGCCACATGCACGCTGGCCCGCACCTTCGGCACATTCACCAGCTGATGGCCTTCATAAGCCGGCGTGCCGGTGTCGCGCGCACGCGCCTGCAGCACGCTGGCACTGGCCACGATCTGCAATGCATCGGTCAGCTGGCCGTTGGCGGTCAGCTCCAGGCCGGTGTGGGTCTGGGTGCCTTCCTCGACGAAGGTGTAGCCCACGTCGCTGTTGTCCGGCCTGGCGTACTGGTACGGCTGCGAAATGCGGAACACGGCCGCACCCAGGGTCAACGCCTCGACCGGTACGTACTTCACGCCCACTTCCAGCTGGCGCGACTGCACCGACGGCAGGAAGGTGTCGGCATTGCTGGTCCAGAACGGCGCTTCCTGGCCCAGCGAAATGCCGCGCACGTAACTGGCATAGGCGTTGAGCTGGTCGGTGGCCTTCCACACCAGCGCGGTCTGCGGCAGGAAGCGCGACAGGCGGCTGTGGCGCTGCGGGGTGCCGCGCTTGTCGTAGGCGCGCTCGTCGAGGCGCACGAAGCGGCCACCGGCCAGCCACTGCCAGTCGTCACCGAAGCTGATCCGGTCCAGCGCGAAGAAGGCGGTCTGGCGGCTGTCCAGGCGACGTGCGGACGGGCCGGGCATCTTCGGCGACGGCTCGAACACCGGCACCGGTGCCTCGTGGATGTTGGTGGTGCCGACGTACTCGTTGACGCTGGGGCGCTTGTCCACGGTGCGGCGGAAGTAGTCGGCACCGAGGGTCAGCTCATGGCCGACGCTGCCGGTCTCGAAACGGCCGCGCAGCTCGGTACGGGCCTGCTGGTTGCGGCGGGTGTCGCCCGGGCTGCGGTAGTCGTAGACGTCGTAGTCGCCATTGGGCGCGAAGTAGTTGCCCGGCACGGTGCCATCGGCGCATTGCGTGGCGTAGTAGCAGCCGTAGGCGAAGGCGACGTTGTCGTCGATCACCGACCGGCTGTGGCCGACCGACACGCGCGACTGCCAAGCGTCATTGAAGTCGTAGGTGTGCAGTGCGGTGATGTTGGTGCTGGCGATATCCACCGGGCGCTGCCACGGCTGGTAGCCGAGCAGGTGCTCGCGGTCGACGCCGCGCGGCAGGTCACGCGCGCCCAGCAGCTGGTAGCCGGACACCGAACGCTGCGAGCTGGTCTGGTAGTTGGCATCCACTTCCAGCTTGCCGCGTTCGCCGATCAGCCAGTCGGCCGCCAGCGAGTAGAAATTGCGGCGGCCATCGGCGTGCTCGACATAGGAATTGCTGGAATCCCACGCGGCATTCAGGCGCAGGCCGAAGCGCGGGGTGATCCAGTGGCCGACATCGACGGCGACGTAGCGCGAGCCTTCCGAATCGGTACCGAGCGTGGCGGTGCGCACTTCGGCCGGGCGCTTGCCGATGTAGTTGATGATGCCGCCGGGCGCCATCACGCCTGCGGCCAGGCCGGCTTCACCCTTGAGGATCTCCACCGACTGCACGTTCTCCAGCGCCAGGCGCTGTTCGCCGGCGATGGACAGGCCGTTGAAGCGGTAGCCGGTGGCGGCGTCCAGCGCGAAGCCACGGATGGCGATGTTCTGGTAGTAGCCCACCGGCGCATACGCATCACCCAGCGAGGCATCGTTGCTGGCCAGCTCGGACAGCGAACGCACCTGGCGGCGATCGAGGTAGTCGCGCTCGAGCACGTTCACCGAGGCCGGCGTGTCCTTCCAGCTGCCGCCACCGAAGGCGTTCACGCGTGAGGTATCGGCCTTCGGTTTGCCGGCCTGCACGCGCACCGCTGCCAGTTCGGTCGGCGAGCGTTCGGCGCCGGTGGCAGCCACATCAGGGGACGCCTCGGCCTCGCGGGCATGCAGCGGCAGCGCGGCGCAGAGGGCGAGGGAGAGCAGGGTGGGGCGCAGGCAGCGGTTCATTCGATTCGTCTTCGGACAACAAGGGAGACGAAGCGACGGCGCGCAGGTGCACCGGCCCATGACGGGGGTGTGGCTGCGGCTCAAAGCTCCCTACGCCGGTGCAAACCGGATCAGGTTCCAAGGGACTCTCTCAGCCTGGCAGATCCAGGCACCCCCGCTTCAGGTGACCATTTCACTACAAATGGTACGGATTTGCGAGCCGGCGCCCTTCAGGCTGCCGCGTGCAGGGCCTGCAGCAGTGCCTGTCCCGGCGCGCTGTGGAACCACGCCGGGTGCCCCAGCATGAAGGGCTGCCACGCCACGTCGGCATTCGCGGTCGAGCCGGTGACACCTTCGAAGTACTCCACTTCGGACAGTGCGAAGTCGAAATGGACCATCGGCAGCAGGTCGGCCAGCAGGTGCACGCGTGCCGCCGACAGCGGCAGTACCTGGCGGTAGCCGTCGAGCAGGGCCAGCGCGATATCGATGCGCACCGCCTCCATGCCGCGCTCCAGCTCCAGCCACGCCACCGCGTTGCGCTCGATCGCGGTGGCGAGGTCGAACAGTGCGCTGGTGGGCGAGGCCAGGCCGAAATCCAGCACGGTGCTGATCTGCCCATCGCGCCACAGCAGGTTGGAAACATGCCAGTCGTTGTGGGCCCACAGCCGCGGCTCGTCGCGCAGGCGCCTGGCCAGGCCGGCATGCCACGGCAACACGTCACGCTGCAGCTGCGCTTCCCACGGAATGCGCGCGAGATAGCGGGCCAGCCCGGGGCGCTCGTGCAGCCCTGCCTTGACGGCCGCGATCGGATCGTCGGCGCGGATCAGATCGTCGCGCGCGACCAGCACATGCGTGCTGCGCTGGGGCGCGTGGTAGCTGGCTGCGGCACGGTGCAGCTGTGCGAGTGCGCGTCCGGCTTCACGGGCCTGCGCGATATCGGTCAGCAGCGACCACGACACCGCGTCGCGATACAGGTCCTCACCGACGCCAACCGCATGCAGCTCGAAGGTCCATTCGCCATGCTCGACGGCAGTGTGGCCATCGGTGGCCGGCAGCACCTGTACTACCGGCACGCCGGCGGCGGCGAGATGGGCGATGAAGTGGTGTTCTTCTTCCAGGCAGGCCGCACTGCGCACGCTGTGGTGGTGGCGCTTGATGAACAGCGCGCCGTCCACGCCGTCGACGATGGCGGCGGCCGACAGCGGTCGGGGGCTGTGCCAGCGCGGTTGGCTGTGCTCGCCCAGCTGCGGGTAACGCCGGCGCAGCCACGCGATGTCCGCCGCGCTGATCGGTGGCCAGTCGGCAGCGACCTCGTCGTTGTTGAGGCCCTGCACGCGGTGGGAAGAAGAATTCATGCCGCAGCCCCGGTGGGGAAAGTCACATCCAAGGCTGCGCATTCAACGCCATGCACGCGGCCAACGCAAACGGGCGGGTCATCGACCCGCCCGTCCGTGCATCAGCTGCGGTGATGCTGCCGCGCTTCTTACCAGCCGCGATGGCGGCCGCGGTCGTGGTAGTAGCGGTTGTCGTAGTAGCGCTCGCGCTGCCAGCGACGATCGTTGCCACGGTCGTAGTAGCCGCTGCGGTAGTAGCCACGGTCGTAACGGCGATCGTAACGGTCGTCGTAACGGCGATTGTCGTAGTAACGACGGTCGCGGCGGTCGGAGGTCGTCAGGTTGCCGATCGCCCCGCCGGCCACGGCGCCGCCCACGGTGGCGGCAGGATCGCCGTTGGAGAGCAGGTTGCCGGCCACGCCACCGACCACGGCGCCGACCAGGGTGCGCTTGTCCTTCCTCGACATCGCGCTGGCATCGCTGACCACGGCCACACCGGCCACCAGTGCCAGAGCCATCGCCAGACCACGGAAGCTGAGTGCGGAAGTACTGAGCATGTAAGTTCTCCTGTGAGGTGCATGCCACGCTGGGCAGGGAGGGCGCGGGGCGCCCCGGCTGCCGTGGTGTCCACGCTGGCGTTCCAACGTTGCCGGAACATTGCCTGGTCCACCGTGCGGCTTGCGCATTCATCTAGCGGCAGGTGGCATGAAGCGAGGCTGAAAGCGGCCTCGGCCGCTCAGCTGGCAGAAAGGGAAAAGGCCACGCGGACGTGGCCCTCCCTTCTCTCCCAAGGCGCTGCGGGCTTAGATGCCCATCGCCTTCTGTGCCTGCCGGGCCTGCTCCTGCTGGGCATCCTGCTGCTGGTGCAGCACGTTGGGCGCACCCTGCACGGCACCACTGCTGAGCGCAAGGCTCTGCTCGCTGGCGGCACGGGTATCCACCGCCACGCGGCTGGCGGCGGGGTCACCGATCGTGCCCTGCACGGCAAACAGGCGCTCACCGTTCGGGCTCGGCACCACCGTGTCGATGCGCTGCAGGCCGGCGGCATGCGCCTCCTTGGTCAGGGCCGCAGCGGCGCTTTCCAGCGCGTGGCGATCCTTGAAGGTGCCTGCCGGCATCAGTTCCAGACCCTTGCTGGCCTGGATGAACAATGGATTGCGCGGGTGCCGCTCGTCGTTCAGCAACGGCCGTTCGCGGGCGTCCTTGATCGCCTCCAGGGTCTTCGCCCCGACAATGCCGTCGGCCACCAGGCCGTTGTCTTTCTGCAGCTGGCGCACCGCCGCGTCGGTGTTGCGGCCGAAGCGGCCATCCTCGACCAGCGGCTTGCCGTCGGCACCGACGTAGCCGAGGTGGCCCAGCTGCTCCTGCACCCTGCGCACGCCCTCGCTGTGCGCACCCTGCTTGTACAGTTCGGCGTGCGGGGTGGCAGCGGCCTTGTGCTCGGCCGCAGGCTTGCCCTGTGTCTGCTCGTGCGACTGGGTGCGGTTTTCCAGCAGGTCGCGCGCCTTGGACAGCGGATCGGAGGCGTACAGCTTCCAGTTCGGGTGCTCCTTCACCTGCTTGAGGTAGTCCTCGACCGGCATGGTGTGCACGCCCTTGCTGCCGGTGGACTGGCTGATCAGCAGCTTGTCGGTGTTGGGGTCGCGCACCACCATCACAATGTGGTCGATGCCGTTCCAGTGCTCATGGCGGGTCTTGGCCGTATCCAGGCCGATGATCATGCCTTCCTTCAGCGCATCGGGCTTCAGGATCGCGTCGCGGTCCAGCAGCACGCCGGACTGGTCGAACGCCTTGCGCACGATGCCGCCGGAACCCAGGTTGCCCAGGTCGATGCGATCAGCCTTGCTGAACACCGCATGCCCGGCCTTCTGGTTGATCTCGTCCATGGTCCGGTTCTGCAGCGTGCCGACCCAACCGGAACAGTCGATGTAACCCTGCTCCACGTTCTTGCCGGTCTTGCCCGGCACGTACAGCGCGTGACCCGGGATGTTGATGGCGTACTTGACGTGGTCGTACTTCACGCCGGCCTCGTAGGCGGCCTGCAGTTCGATGCCCGGCTTCGGCGCGGCAGCGGCTGTTGCGGTTGCCGCCAACGTGGCAGCACCGGCCGCTACGGCTGCGCTGACCTGTGCGGGCGCTGCCGCGGTCTGGCCCTGGCCCTGCGCCACCGCCTGCGGTTCGATGTTCTTTTCCGGAATGCTGATCGCCGCGTACTTGTGGATGTAGTAGCTGGAGAACGTCCGCGCCAGGTCGCCATCGTTCATGCCGCGCATCTCGGCCAGGGTGTGGCCGGTCAGCGCCTTCGCGTCGGAACCGATCTGGTTCAGCACGTTGCGGCGCATGTTGATCTCTTCGCCGTGGCTGTTGCGCACCACGCCGAAGGTGCCGGTGGCAATGGCGGTCTGCACCGAGCCATAGCCGGCGCTGCCCTGCTGGTGGGCCAGGTACAGGTCCAGGCCGGTGGGCGTGTTGCCACCGGACAGGTACGGGTTGCCGGTGCGCTCGTTGCGGCGCGCCATCGAGTCCAGGTTGTCCTGGTACATCTGCGCGGCCGCCTCGGTGTTGCGGGTGGGGTCGAACTCGTGGCCGGTCAGGTGGTACTGGCGCGCGGAGCCGGGCACGAACTGGAACAGGCCCTTGGCGCCGGACGAGGTGTTGTGGGCGCGCTCGTTGAAGGTGCCGCCCGTCTCGATGTGCGCGAAGCGCATGAAGTCATCGACCGGAATGCCTTTCTGCCGGGCGACCTGCTCGACGATGTCCAGGACTTCCTTTCTGCTGTAGTCATGCTGTGCCATGACGTTTTCCTCGGGGTTGATGGAGCGGCGCATGCCGCGAATCGCCAACCGGACTCATCCGTGAGTCAAGAACATGTCGGTCAACAGGGAACCCGCGCGTGGCGGGTGCTATCAAGGCGCGACGTACTGCTGGGTCGCGCTGTCGAAGGTGTAGTGCACGGTGTCGCTGGCACCCAGGGCGCGGGTCTTGCCGGGGCCTTCGATGGTGGTGCCCTTGAAGGTCACGGTCAGGCGCGGCAGGCCGTTGCCCTCGGCAGCGAAGGCCAGTTCGCCATCGCTGCCGGTGCAGGGCATCACGTTGCCTTCGTCGCAGGCCGCGCTGTTGTCCTCACCGGTGCGCACCGAGCCGACATAGCGCCAGACCTTGCTGTCCACGTCGTCTTCGCTGCGCTTGGGGTTGAACAGCAGCAGCGCATAGCCGGTGCTGCTGATGCCGCGGTCGAAGCTGCGGGTCGGCACCGCCAGCAGCAGGCGGCCGTCGGCGGTGCGATGTTCAAGTGGCTTGCGCCGGGTATCGACATCGTCGGCCTTGTCGTACGCGCCCAGTGCGCCGATGGTCCATTCCTGGCCACGGAACTTCCATGGCTTCCTGGCGTCGGTGCCGGCCAGCACGAAGGTGGCCTCGGCGAGGTTGGCGCGGTCATCCGGACCGGCCGGCGTCTGCTCGCCCGGCTTGCCGTAGTGCTCGCGGGTATCCCAGGAGAAACCCGTGTAGAACGTGGTGCCATCGAGGGTGAAGGTGTGGCCGAACCAGAAGGTCGCCACGCTGCCGTTCTGGACCTCATAGGAGGTCGCGCCATCGCCGTCCACCTGGTAGGTGAAATACATGACGGTCGGCGCGTCGGGCGGGATGACGGCGGCATCGGGGGTGGGGGTCTGCATCGGGGCAACATCCTGTCGGGGCGCATTGGCAGCCTGCGCAGGAGCGCCGGGCTGGGAGGACGAGGGGGCCGGATCGGCGGCGCTGCAGGCGGCAGCGGAAAGAGAGACGAGCAGGCACGCCGCGAATGCGCGCAGGGGTCGCACCGGCAGGGTCCAACGTAGCTTGGGGGAATGATGCATGCGCCTCTCCATGGTCAGCGTTGCCGGGCCAGACGGCCGGCAGGAAACCGCACCCCATCCACCAGGGACGGGAGCGAGGACATGAGCCGGTCGATTCCTTCGACCTCGCATTGAGAACTCATGCCGGGCCATCTTGGCACAGATCGGCGGCGGGTCAAAGAGGGCGGTGGCAGATGCCCTTCTTTGTGATCTGGCTCTCAGATATTGCCGTCGCGCAGGTAATCGAACAGCTCGGCGTCGCCCTTCAGGCCCAGTTTGAGCATGGCGTCACCCTTCTGCCGGCTGATGGTGCTGACGCTCTTGTGCAGCTGCAGCGAGATTTCCTTCACGGTCATGCCGGTGCCCAGCAGCCGCAGCACCTCCACTTCGCGTGGCGACAGCGGCTTGCCGTCGCCCTCGCGCATGCGCCAGCTGCCGGCGGCCTCGACCCGCTCGCGCAGGCTTCGGCTGATGTAGGGCTGGCCCCGGTAGACCGACTGGATGGCCTGCGGCAGTTCGTCCATCGACGAACTCTTGTCGACCAGGCCGAGCACGCCGCTGTCGAGCACCATGCGCAGGATCGCCAGATTGTTGGAGACACTGAGCATCAGTACAGGCAGGTCGGGATGGCGCCGGCGGATCATGCCGATCATGGCGAAGCCGTCGGCCTGTGGGCTGCCGGGCATGGAGTAGTCGGTCACCAGCAGGTCGCAGGGCTGGCTGCCAAGCAGGGCCATCAGCGCCTGTGCACTGTCGGCTTCGCCGACCACGCGGCCAACCCCGCTCGATTCGATGACGGCGCGGGTACCGATACGGACCACCGGGTGGTCGTCTGCGATGATGATGCGCAAGCTCATGCTCTAGTATGACCACCGGGCAGGCCGGGCCGCGACCATCGCGGCTCCTGGCAGATTCTAGGAGATCGACGCCGATGCGTAGCTGGGCTGTTCGCGGGCTGGTCCTGCTGCTGGCCGTGCTGGCGTTGCCTGCGGCGCTGGCACAGGCGGTGCCTGGACCGTTGCCGCTCACCCCGCTGCAGCGCGAGTACGTTGCCGCGCATCCGAGCATCGTCGTGGGCCAGTATGACAGTGGCTGGCCGCCGTTCGAGTCCCTCCGTGATGGCCAGCAGGTCGGCCTCGGACCCGATTATCTGTCGCTTCTCGCCCGTCAGCTAGGCATGAAGGTCGAGGCGAGGCGCTATTCCGACTGGACATCCGTGCTGGACGCGGCATGTCGTGGTGAGATCGACGTGGTGATGAATGTCGGTCTCAGTGCCGACCTCACCCGCTGCATGGTCTATACCGCCGCTTATGGCGAGGCGCCGCTGGCCCTGGTGGGACGCCCGGATGACCTGCGTGCCTCCGACATCCCCGACCTGGATGGACTGCGGGTGGTGATCGAGCAGGACTTCCTGACCGGCCCGCAGGTGCGGGCGCGCTTCCCCCGGGCACGACAGCTTGTCGCAAACAGCTCGCTGGCGGCGCTGGAGATGGTCAGAGACGACAAGGCTGACGTTTACATCGGCAATGCGTACGTAGCCACCGAACTGATCGCCCGCGAGGACCTGCAGGGGGTCGTGCTGCTGCGCCCCAGCGATCTGCCGCCCGAACGGCTGCACTTCGGCATTCCCAACAGCAAGCAGCCGCTGGCCGAAGCGTTGGACCTGGCGCTGGCCGCGACCAGCCAGGCCCAGCGCGATGCGCTGGTGCAGCGCTGGCTGCCACCTCCGCGGTGGTCGGCATCGGCACAGCTGGCGCTGAGCCAGGCCGAGAAGCGGGTACTGGAGCAGCCGTTGAAGATCGGCTTCGCGCCGAACGCGGCGCCGCTGTCGTTCGCGGACCAGGATGGCAGACCCAGCGGCCTGGCCAGCGAATACCTGCGGCGTTTGCTGCAGGCCGGCGCCAACCTGCAGGTGGAAAACAGCCATGACTGGTACGAGGTGCGCGAGAAGGCACGCCGCGGCGAGCTGCAGGCGGTAATGGGCATTCCTGCCGATTCGCGCTACCTGGGCCCGGACTGGGTGTTCAGCCAGCCCTTCATCAGCGTGCCGAACGTGATCGTCAGCCAGCGTGACAGCCCGGCGCTGCTGGGCCTGTCCGACCTGCAGGGCAGGCGGGTGCTGCTGTCCGATCCGGAGCGTGTGCGTGGCTATGTGCTGCAGCAGGCACCGCAGGCCCGGATCATCGCGGCGCGCAGCGCGGAACAGGCCCTGCAGCGCCTGATCAATGGCGACGCCGATGCCTATGTAGGCAATCTGGCCGTGGTTGACCATCTGCTGCGCAGCCGCTTCCCGGGGCGCCTGCAGGTGGCCGCACCGGCTGGCTTCAACGATCAGCTGGTGCTGGCTGTCGAGCGCCGCCATGCCGCCCTGGCCACTACTTTCGACCGCCTGCTGCTGCAGATGACCCCACGCCAGCGCGAGGCCCTGCGCGGCGACTGGCTGGCCGTCGAATATCGCAACGGGCTCGACTGGACCCGCGTGGCGCGCTGGGGCGTGCCGCTGCTGCTGGTGCTGCTCACTGCGCTGCTGGTGCACGCCATCGGGCATTGGCGGCTGCGCCGCGAGGTGGCCGGGCGACGTCATCTGGAACAGCGCCTGGCCGAAGTCACCGACAACCTGCCCGCCGTGGTCTATCAGGCGCGCCGTGCGGCAGACGGAACCCTCAGCTTCCCGTTCATTGCCGGTGACCTGCAGGCGTTGTTCGGAATCAGCCGGCAGCAGGCCGAACAGGATGCAACGTGCCTGCTGGAGCGCATCGAGGAAGACGACCGCGAGCACATCCTGCATGCGGTCGAACAGGCGGCGCGCCAGTTCGCACCGCTCATTCTGGAATTCCGGCTGCGACCTGAAGGTGCCGGCGCGCGCTGGGTGCGCAGCCAGGCCCATCCCTATGCGGCCGAAGCAGGTGCGGTGACCTGGAGTGGTTACTGGGTGGATGTCAGCGAGGCGCGTGCGCAGGCCGAGGCCCTGACTGCGGCCAAGGCCGACGCTGAACAGGCCGCGGAAGCGAAGTCGCGTTTCCTGGCAACCATGAGCCATGAGATCCGCACGCCGATGAGTGGCGTGCTGGGCATGCTGGAGGTGCTGGCGCATTCGCCGCTGGATGCCGAGCAGCAGCGCATCCTGGGGGTGATCGAGGATTCGGCGCAGATGCTACGGCAGATCCTCGACGACATCCTCGATTACTCGCGGCTGGAGGCCGGCGCGCTGCGCCTGGAACCGGTGCCGCAGCCGCTGCGGCCATTGCTGGAAAGCGTGTGCCGGTTGTTGTCGGCGCAGGCCAGTGCGCGTGAGCTGGACCTGCACGTGCAGATCGACCCGCAGCTGGCGGCCGCGCACGAAGTGGATGGTGTGCGCCTGCGTCAGATCGTGTTCAACCTGCTCAGCAACGCCATCAAGTTCACCGTGCGCGGCGAAGTGCGGCTGCAGCTGGAAGTGCTGGGGCCGACCGCCGAGGACGGCAGCCAGCCGCTGTGCCTGAGCGTCACCGACACCGGCATCGGCATCGCACCGGAAAAGCTGCAGCACCTGTTTGCGCCGTTCACCCAGGCCGGTGCGTATATCCAGCGCGACCATGGTGGTACCGGCCTGGGCCTGAGCATCTGCCAGCGCCTGGTGCAGATGATGGATGGCGAGCTGGAGCTGCACAGCACGCTGGGTGAGGGCACCCGCGCCGAGGTGCGGCTGTCGCTGGTGGAAGCCAGCAGTGGTGATGTTGAAGCGTTGGTCGCTGAGCAGGAACAAGCGGCGCTGCTGCCGCCGGCGCTGCGCGAGGCACGCGTGCTGGTGATCGAAGATCATCCGACCAACCAGGCGATGATGGCCTGGCGCCTGCAGCAACTGGGCGTGCCGCATGTGCTGGTCGGCGATGGCCAGCAGGGGCTGGATCGGTTGGCGTCGGAGTCGTTCGATCTGGTCATCACCGATTGCCGGATGCCGGTGCTGGATGGCTTCGCATTCACCCGCCTGCTGCGCGAACGCGAGGGCCGCAACGGCCAGCCGCGGCTGACCGTACTGGCGCTGACCGCCAGTGTGCTGGACGACGATGCGCGTCGTTGCCGCGAGGCCGGCATGGACGAAGTGCTGGCCAAGCCGTTGTCACTGGCCACGCTGCGTACCGCGCTGCTGCGCTGGTTGCCGCAGGCGCAGGGACAGTCGTTTGAGGAGCTGGCCGAGTCCGTTGCCGACGATGGTGGGACGCTGCCCGATCTGGACAGCCTGCAGCGGCGCTTCGGCTCGCGCGCGGTGGCCGAGCAGCTGCGCGACAGCCTGTTGCAGGCCAGCGAAGGTGATCTGGCGGGCGTACGGCGCGCCGTGCAGGCCGGTGACCGCATGTCTGCCGCACTGCACCTGCATCGCCAGGCCGGTGGATTGGGTGCGGTGGGGGCGACGGTGCTGGCCGGGCAGGCCAATGCCCTGGTCGAGCGCCTGCAGGACGCAGCCGAGACCGATCCGGAGCCGTTGTTCGAGGCGGTGGCGGGGTTCGTCGCGCGGCTGCAGCAGCAACTGCAGCGCCTGGCTCACTGAGCCGGCTGCTGCTGCAGGTAGGCGATCACCAGCGCGCGGCGTTCGGCGCTGGGGAAAGCGTTGTACATGCGCGTGCCGGGCACCACGTGGGTGGGCGACTGCAGGAACGCATCCAGGGTCTGCGCGGTCCAGGTGATGTCGGCGCGGCGCATGCCCTCGGAGTAGCCGTAGTCGGGCAGGCTGCCGGCGCGACGACCGATCACGCCGTGCAGGTTCGGCCCGAAGCGGTGGATGCCGCCGGGCTGTACGGTGTGGCAGCCGGCACACAGTTCAAACGCGCGCTGCATGGCCTGCTGGTGCGCCTGTTCCGGCGTGGCCGGAGCCGCAGGCGGGCGCTGGCAGGCCGTGGCCGCCAGGGCCACGACAACGGTGATGGGCAGGCAGAAAGCGCGCATGGGCGGGCAGGATAGCGACGCTGCGGGGCAGGCGGGCTGCGACACGCCGTCGCAGCCCGGAGCAATCACATGCCCGAATAGTTCGGGCCGCCGCCGCCCTGCGGGGTCACCCAGACGATGTTCTGGGTGGGGTCCTTGATGTCGCAGGTCTTGCAGTGCACGCAGTTCTGCGCGTTGATCTGCAGCCGCGCGCTGTCGGCTTCGCCGACGAACTCGTACACGCCGGCCGGGCAGTAGCGCGCTTCCGGACCGGCGTATTCGGCCAGGTTCACCTTCACCGGAATGCTCGGATCCTTCAGCGTCAGGTGGCTGGGCTGGTTCTCGTCGTGGTTGGTGCTGCTCAGGAACACCGAGCTGAGACGATCGAAGGTCAGCACGCCATCGGGCTTGGGGTAGGCGATGCGGGTGTGCTTGGACGCCGGTTCCAGGCAGACATGATCCGGCTGGGTGCGGTGCAGCGTCCACGGCGGATTGCGCACGCCCAGCTTGGGCAGCAGCCACTGCTCCACGCCGGTCATCAGCGTGGCCACGGTCTGGCCCTTCTTGAACCACTGCTTGAAGTTCTTGGCCTGCTGCAGTTCGGTGAACAGCCAGCTGGCTTCGAATGCCTTCGGGTAGGCGCTCAGTTCATCGTGCTGGCGGTCGGCGGCCAGCGCGTCGAACGCGGCGTCGGCGCACAGCATGCCGGTCTTGATCGCCGCGTGGCTGCCCTTGATGCGGCTGGCGTTGAGGTAGCCGGCCTCGCAGCCGACCAGTGCGCCACCCGGGAACACCGTCTTGGGCAGCGACAGCAGGCCACCGGCGGTGATCGCACGCGCGCCGTAACCGATGCGGGTGCCACCCTCCAGGTGCTTGCGGATGGACGGATGTGTCTTGAAGCGCTGGAATTCCTCGAACGGGCTCAGCCACGGATTCTTGTAGTCCAGGCCGACCACGTAGCCGATGGCGACCTTGCCGCCGTCGGCGTGGTACAGGAACGCACCGCCGTAGGTATCGCTGTCCAGCGGCCAGCCGGCGGCATGCACCACCAGGCCCGGCTCATGCTTGGCCGGGTCGATCTGCCACAGTTCCTTGATGCCGATGCCGTAGGCCTGCGGGTCCTTGCCTTCGTCCAGCGTGTAGCGGGCGATCAGCTGGCGGCCGAGGTGGCCGCGCGCGCCTTCGGCGAAGATCGTGTACTTCGCCTGCAGCGCCATGCCGCGTTCGAACGCCGGGCCGATGCTGCCGTCCTTCTCGATGCCCATGTCGCCGGTCGCCACGCCGATCACCTCACCGTTGTCGCCATACAGCACTTCGGCGGCGGCGAAGCCGGGGAAGATGGCCACTTCCAGCGCCTCGGCCTGCTGTGCCAGCCAACGGGTCACTTCACCCAGGCTGATGATGTAGTTGCCTTCGTTGTGGAAGCACTCCGGCAGCAGCGCGTTGGGCGTGCTGCGTGCGCCGGTTTCGCTGAGGAACAGGAATTCGTCGCGGGTGACCTTCTGCTTCAGCGGTGCGCCGCGCTCGGCCCAGTCCGGGAACAGTTCGGTCAGCGCGCGCGGGTCCATCACCGCACCGGACAGCACGTGGGCGCCTGGTTCGGAGCCCTTTTCCAGCACGCACACCGACAGCTCGCGGCCGGCTTCGATCGCGCGCTGGCGCAGGCGGATCGCGGTGGCCAGGCCGGCGGGGCCGGCGCCGACGATCACCACGTCGAACTCCATTACTTCACGCGGGGGCAGGGCGTTGGCTTCAGCGCTCATCGATTGCATGACTCGTGGGTAGGGCCGGCATCGGGGCCACCGGCGGTGCCTGGGAATCGCGCGTGCGGCCACGGGCGAAACGGTTGTTTGAATGTGTCAGGGTACCGGGACGCGCGTGATCGAGCTAGATAGACGCCGTTCACCGCACGATTGCTGCAGCGCAGCGTAGTGCCTCAGCCCTGGTGGGGGCTAACCCTGGTCGGCACGCGCTGCCCGGATGACCGACAATGGCCGGGTCCTGACTGCGTGTGAGTGCCATGGCTTTGCATCCGTACGATCTGTTCGATGTCCGTTCCCTGCTCAAAGAGGAAGAGCGTGCGGTGCAGGAGAGTGTCGCCCGCTTCACCAACGAGCGCGTGCTGCCGATCATCGGCGATGCCTTCGACCAGGCCCGTTTTCCGTCTGAACTGGTGCCGGAGATCGCGTCACTGGGCCTGCTGGGTGCAACGCTGCCGGCCGAGTACGGCGGCGGTGGCCTCGGCGCGGTCAGCTACGGCCTGATCTGCCAGGAGCTGGAGCGCGGCGATTCGGGCCTGCGCAGCTTCGTCTCGGTGCAAAGCTCGCTGTGCATGTACCCGATCTACGCCTATGGCAGCGAGGAACAGCGCCAGCAGTGGCTGCCGGCGATGGCGCGCGGCGAGCTGATCGGCTGCTTCGGCCTGACCGAGGCGCATGGGGGTTCCGACCCGGCCAGCATGAAGACCCGCGCCGTGCGCGACGGCAGTGACTGGCGCATCAGCGGCAGCAAGATGTGGATCACCAGCGGCCCGGTGGCCGATCTGGCCATCGTCTGGGCGCAGACCGAGGACGGTATCCAGGGCTTCGTGCTGGAGAAGGGCATGGCCGGCTTCACCACGCAGGAAATCAAGCACAAGATGAGCCTGCGCGCGTCGCTGACCGGTGCGCTGTTCTTCGACGACGTGCGCGTGCCCGACAGTCACCGCCTGCCGAACGTGAAGGGCCTGAAGGGACCGCTGGGTTGCCTGACCCAGGCCCGCTACGGCATCAGCTGGGGGCCGATCGGTGCGGCGATTGCCTGCCTGGATGAAGCGCTGGGCTATGCCAAGGAGCGCGTGTTGTTCGGTCGTCCACTGGCGGCCACGCAGAGCGCGCAGATCAAGCTGGCCGAGATGGCCCGCCGCATCACCACCGCGCAGCTGCTGGCGCTGCAGCTGGGCCGCCTGAAGGAAGCCGGTCAGTTGCAGCCGCAGCAGGTCAGCCTGGCCAAGTGGAACAACTGCCGCATGGCCATCGACATCGCCCGCGAGTGTCGCGATCTGCTGGGCGGAGCGGGCATCACCACCGAGCATGTGGCGATCCGGCATGCGTTGAACCTGGAATCGGTGATCACCTATGAAGGCACCGAGACCGTGCACCAGCTGGTGATCGGGCGCGAACTGACCGGCATCAACGCGTTTTGACGCTATCCGGTTTCCGGACGCGATACGGGGGAGCCGAGCGCGGGCTCGGCTCTACAGGAGCGTACGTGTAGAGCCGAGCCCATGCTCGGCTGGTTTCTTTCACGCGCCGCCGGCAAACCCGTGCTGGCGCCAGGCCTCGTACATCACCACGGCAACGGTGTTGGACAGGTTGAGGCTGCGGTTGTCCGGCCGCATCGGCAGGCGCAGGCGGCGGCCATCGGGCAGGGCATCGAGCACGTCCTGCGGCAGGCCGCGGCTTTCGGGGCCGAACAGGAATGCATCACCGTCTTCAAAGGCCACGCTGTCATAGCGGACGCTGGCACGCGTACTCAGGGCGAACAACCGCTTTGGTGCGATCCGCGCCAGCGCGGTGTCCAGGTCGGGGTGCACCTGCAGGCGTGAATACTCGTGGTAGTCCAGCCCGGCGCGCTTGAGCTGCTTGTCTTCCAGTGCGAAGCCGAGCGGCTCGACCAGGTGCAGCTGCGCGCCGGTGTTGGCACAGAGCCGGATCACATTGCCCGTGTTGGGCGGGATTTCCGGTTGGAACAGGATCACGTGGAACTGGGGCGCGGCATTCATCGGCGCAGTGTACCTGCGACGGCGGCCGCCTTTACGGCGCACGCCCTGCGCTGGGCAGGGCGGCACCGCTTACGGGCGCAGCAGGACCTGGGCGGTTTCGGTGGCCAGGGCCTGCAGGTCGGCGGCGCTCGGACGCACCTGCAGAGCCGGCAGGTTGACGATGACCGAGTGGGCAACGTTGGTGGCGGCGGCAGCCAGGGTGGCGGCGTAGCGCTGGGCTTCCAGTTCGGCGGCCAGGGCGACGCGCTGTTCCAGGCTCGGGCGCACTTCCACCGAGGCCAGGGTGGTGATCGGCATCGCGGCCGCAACCGGGGCGGCGACGTAGCCGCTGCGCTCGGCCAGCTGGTCGGCGCTCGGGCGCACTTCCACGGTGGCCAGGGTCGGGATGCCGCTGGCCTGTTCCCAGGCCTGCTGGGCCAGCTGGTCGGCGGCCGGGCGGACCTGCACGGTGGACAGCGTCTTGATGGATTCGGAGGCCTGCACCGACGAAACAACCGCGGTGCCGGCGATCAGGGCGATGGCGATGGCAATGGTCTTGGCGTTCATGACGGGGCCTGTTTAGTGTTGGTGATCAGTGGTGTGGTAGTAAGGTAGTACACCGATTCTGGGCATGCAAGGAGAATTTTCGATTTCCTGCATTTGTTCAGTCTTCAGTCAGCTTTCGTCTGAAGCCTTTCCTGGCGCAGGAAGTACCAAGCAATCCCCGTGCCAACTTTTAGTTGTTGATTTACAAGGGTTTTTTTGCGACGGAAAGTGTCCGGTGGGCGGACACCTGTCCATTCGATGCGCCGCGGACACTGTCCGGACGTTCCTGGCGGGCGCCTGTGACGGGTCAGGCAGGGCAGATCGGCACCGCGGATGGGGCACAGGGGCAAAACACCCCCAGTGACTGCTGGCCGATTCCTGCCGCTGCGTGCGCAGGCTAGGATCGGGGTTCACCTATGTGACCAAGGATCCGGATATGTCTCTCGCCCTTCGCCCGCGCGCTGCACTGCTGGCCGTCGCCCTCAGCACCGCCCTGGGCACGCTTGTGCCTTCCCATGCGCTGGCGGCTAAGCCGGCCGCACCGGCGAAGGTCGATATCCCGTATGAGCAGTTCACCCTGCCCAACGGCCTGCGCGTGATCGTGCATACCGATCGCAAGGCGCCGATCGTCGCGGTCAATGTCTGGTACCACGTGGGCAGCAAGGACGAGCCGGCGGGCCGTACCGGCTTCGCGCACCTGTTTGAACACCTGATGTTCCAGGGCAGCGAAAACCACGACGGCGAATTCTTCGAACCGTTCAAGCAGGTCGGTGCCACCAACCAGAACGGCACCACCAATACCGACCGCACCAACTACTTCGAGAACGTGCCCACCACCGCGCTGGACATGGCGCTGTGGATGGAATCGGACCGCATGGGCCATCTGGTCGGTGCGATCGACCAGGCGGCGCTGGACGAGCAGCGTGGCGTGGTGCAGAACGAGAAGCGCCAGGGCGAGAACCAGCCCTACGGCCAGGCCTGGGACCAGCTCAACAAGGCGCTGTACCCGGTTGGCCACCCGTACCACCACGGCGTGATCGGTTCGATGAACGATCTGAACGCGGCGTCGCTGGATGACGTGAAGACCTGGTTCCGCACCTGGTACGGCCCGAACAACGCGGTGCTGGTGCTGGCCGGCGACATCGACCTGGCCACCGCCAAGGAAAAGGTCGGCAAGTACTTCGGCGCCATCCCGGCCGGCCCGACCATGGCGCAGCCGGCAGTGAACGTGGCCAAGCGCAGCGCCGACACGCGCGAGACGATGACGGACAAGGTGCCGCAGGCGCGCATCTACCGCGCCTGGAACGTGCCGCAGGTCGGCACCACCGAGGTCGATCAGCTGCAGTTGTTCGCGCAGGTCCTGGGCGGTGCCAAGTCCTCGCGCCTGAGCCAGCGCCTGCAGCACCAGGACAAGCTGGTGGACAGCATCGCGTCGGGCCTGTCGACGTCGCAGCTGGGTTCGAACTTCGTGATCATGGCGACGGTCAAGCAGGGCCAGGACCCGGCCAAGGTCGAGAAGATCATCGACGAGGAACTGGACCGCCTGATCAAGCAGGGCCCGACCGCGGCCGAGCTGGAGCGCGCCAAGACCGGTGCCCGCGCCGGTTTCATCCGCGGCATCGAGCGCATTGGTGGCTTCGGCGGCAAGGCCGACGCACTGGCCGAGTGCGCGGTGTTCACCGGCGACCCGGGCTGCTTCCGCACCTCGCTGGCCAACATCGAGAAGGCCAGTGCTGCTGATCTGAGCCGGCTGGGCGCGCAGTGGCTGGACAAGGGCAGCCACACCCTGGTGATCGCACCGGGTGAGCGCGTGGCGCTGAAGGAAGAGCCGAGCCAGGCGCCGAAGCCGTTCAACGTGCCGGCGGTGGACCCCAAGTACAGCACCCTGCCCGAGCAGGTCGACCGCAAGGCCGGCGTGCCGCAGACCCGCGAGTTCCCGCAGCTGAAGTTCCCGGCGCTGCAGCGCGCCACGCTGAAGAACGGCACCCAGGTGATCCTGGCCGAGCGCCACGAGATTCCGGTGGTGCAGTTCAGCTACCAGTTCCCGGGCGGCTTCAGCGCCGACCAGGGCCGCAAGCCGGGCACCGCCAACTTCACCATGAGCCTGATGACCGAAGGCGCCGGCAAGCTCGGCTCGCTGGCCTTCGCCGATGCCGCCGACGCGCTGGGTGCCAGCCTGGATGCCTCGGCCGGCCTGGACTCGATGAGCGTGGACCTGTCGGCGCTGAAGGAAAACCTAGCACCGTCGCTGGCGCTGTACCGCGACCTGCTGCGTGAGCCGCGCTTCGAGCAGGGCGAGATCGACCGGGTCAAGGCGAGCTGGATCGCCGGCATCCAGCAGGAGAAGGTCAACCCGGGTGCGGTGGCGATGCGCGTGCTGCCGCCGCTGCTGTACGGGAAGGGCCACCCGTACGCCATTCCGTTCACCGGCAGCGGTGACGAAGCGGCGATCAATGGCCTGACCCGCGAAGACCTGGTCGACTTCCACCACGACTGGCTGCGCCCGCAGAACGGCACCCTGATCGTGGTCGGTGACACCACCCTGGCCGAGATCGTGCCGCTGCTGGACAAGCAGCTGGGCGACTGGAAGGCCAGTGGCGACGCCCCGCAGGTGAAGGCGGCCACCGACGTAGCGCTGCCGAAGGGCCCGCGCGTGTTCCTGATCGACCAGCCGGGCGCGGTGCAGGCCAACCTGTTCGCCGGCCAGGTGGTGGCGCCTTCGAGCGCTGCCAGCTCGACCCGCTTCGACATCGCCAACGGCGTCATCGGCGGTGACTTCACCTCGCGCCTGAACATGAACCTGCGTGAAGACAAGCACTGGTCGTACGGTGCACGCAGCAGCGCGGTCAACTCGGTGGGCCAGCGTCCGTGGATGGCCAGCGCGCCGGTGCAGATCGACAAGACCGGTCCGGCGATGGCGGAAATGCGCAAGGAAATCGCCGCGTTCGCCGATGGCAGCAAGCCGGCCACCGCCGACGAGGTGAACCGCATCCGCAACATCCAGACGCTGAGCCTGCCCGGTGCCTACGAGACCGCCAGCGCGGTGGCGTCGACCATCGGTTCGATCGTGCAGTTCAAGCGCCCGGACGACTACGTGCTGCGCCGCAAGGCCGAGATCGAGGCGATGACCCCGGCGCAGGTGCAGCAGGCCGCTGCCGAGATCAAGCCGCAGGCCCTGACCTGGGTGGTGGTGGGTGACCTCAAGCAGACCGAAGCGGCCGTGCGTGCGCTGAACCTGGGCGAGGTGACGGTGATCGATGCCGAAGGCAACCCGGTCAAGAAATAAGGGATGTGCCTGCCCGCCATGGCGGGCAGGCCTCTCGTGGTAGCGCCGGGCCATGCCCGGCGGCTTTCCGGTGGCCAGCCATGCCGCGCCGTGCGCTCGCCGGGCATGGCCCGGCGCTACCGGGACCCCATCCCGGCTACCCCCGATTCAGGCTGTTCAGGCAGAATCCCCCCATACCCTTCCAGGATCTGCCCATGCGCGTTCTGCTGCTTTCCTCCCTGCTGCTCACCGTCACCGCCTGTACCTGGGTGCCGATCGAACCGGCCGGCAAGGCAACCCGCGTGCTGCCGGCAGGCCCGGTTCCCGCCGGCTGCATCGCCAAGGGCGAGGTGGTGGTCACCGTGAAGAGCAAGGTCGGCTTCTACAACCGCAACCCGCTGCGGGTGCAGGAAGAGCTGGAAACCCTGGCCCGCAACGAGGCCCCGAGCGCCGGCGCCAATGCCGTGCAGGCCGCTGCGGCCCCGGCCGATGGCAGCCAGCGCTTCGCCGCCTTCCAGTGCCCGCCGCGCTGAACGCTTCACCATACGGGCAAGGCTGAATTCGTAAAGATGCGGTGAAAGCCCGGGGGTTATAGAATAGCGCCCCCTTTTGCCTGAGCCTTGGCGCTAACCTCGATGCTCTTCAAGAATGTCTCGATCGCCGGCCTGGCACACGTCGACGCGCCGCATACGCTGACGACCAAGGAAATCAACGAACGCCTGCAGCCGACGTTGGATCGCCTCGGTATCCGCACCGACGTGCTCGGCGATATCGCCGGCATCCATGCCCGCCGCCTGTGGGACAACGGCGTGCTGGCGTCGGACGCCGCCACCATGGCCGGCCGCAAGGCACTGGAAGACGCGGGCATCACCGCGACCCAGGTCGGCCTGCTGGTCAACACCTCGGTCAGCCGTGACTACCTGGAGCCGTCCACGGCCTCCATCGTGTCCGGCAACCTCGGCGTCAGCGACGAATGCATGACCTTCGACGTCGCCAATGCCTGCCTGGCCTTCATCAACGGTATGGATATCGCGGCGCGCATGATCGAGCGCGGTGATATCGACTACGCGCTGGTGGTGGATGGCGAGACCGCCAACCTGGTGTACGAGAAGACCCTGGAGCGCATGACCGCCCCGGACGTCACCGCTGACGATTTCCGCAACGAGCTGGCGGCGCTGACCACCGGTTCGGGTGCTGCGGCCATGGTGATGGCGCGCTCGGAACTGGTGCCGGACGCCCCGCGCTACAAGGGCGGCGTGACCCGCTCGGCCACCGAGTGGAACCAGCTGTGCCTGGGCAACCTGGACCGCATGGTCACCGATACCCGCCTGCTGCTGATCGAAGGCATCAAGCTGGCGCAGAAGACCTTCAGCGCCGCCAAGATTGCACTCGGCTGGGCCGTGGAAGAGCTGGACCAGTTCGTGATCCACCAGGTCAGCCAGCCGCACACGGCCGCGTTCATCAAGAACTTCGGCATCGACCCGAAGAAGGTCATGACCATCTTTGGCGAGCACGGCAACATCGGCCCGGCCTCGGTGCCGATCGTGCTGAGCAAGCTCAAGCAGCTGGGCAAGCTGAAGAAGGGCGATCGCATCGCGCTTCTAGGTATCGGCTCGGGCCTGAACTGCTCGATGGCTGAAGTGGTCTGGTAAGCAGCCCGCTGCCCGACCTCCTGTAGAGCCGAGCCATGCTCGGCTCACGCGCGCAGCGCGGCTCTTCCGCAGCGGACCGGAGAGCAGCCGAGCATCGGCTCGGCTCTACACCGCGCCGCGATTCTCCTTAGGTGCTCCGCATGCGCGATCTCCCCGGTTACCCCGCCCACCCGCAGCGCTTCGAAGTGCGCCCTGGCCTGTCGATGAACTATCTCGACGAAGGCCCGCGCGACGGCGAGGTGGTGGTGATGGTGCACGGCAACCCGTCGTGGAGCTATTACTGGCGCACGCTGGTGGCTGGCCTGTCGGACACGTACCGCTGCATCGTGCCGGACCACATCGGCATGGGCCTGTCGGACAAGCCCGATGACAGCCGCTACGACTACACGCTGCAGTCGCGCGTGGACGACCTCGATGCGCTGCTGAAGCACCTGGGCATCACCGGCCCGGTGACCCTGGCCGTGCACGACTGGGGCGGCATGATCGGCTTCGGCTGGGCGCTGTCGCACCACGACCAGGTGAAGCGCCTGGTGGTGCTCAACACCGCTGCGTTCCCGATGCCGGCGGCGAAGAAGATGCCCTGGCAGATCGCGCTCGGCCGCCACTGGAAGATCGGCGAGTGGATCATCCGCAGTTTCAACGCATTCTCGTCCGGCGCCTCGTGGCTGGGCGTGGAGCGGAAGATGCCGGCCGACGTGCGCCGCGCCTATGTGTCGCCGTACAACAGCTACGCCAACCGCATCAGCACCATCCGCTTCATGCAGGACATCCCGCTGTCGCCGGCCGACAAGGCGTGGTCGCTGCTGGAACGTGCCGGCAAGGCGCTGCCGTCGTTCGCCGACCGCCCGGCCTTCCTCGGCTGGGGCCTGCGCGACTTCGTGTTCGACCATCACTTCCTGAAGGGCTTCCAGGCCGCGCTGCCGCAGGCCCAGGTGCATGCCTTCGAGGATGCCGGCCATTACGTGCTGGAAGACAAGCACGAGGTGCTGGTGCCGGAGATCCGCGCGTTCCTGGACGCCAACCCTCTCTGAGAGGTGTGCCGACCGTTGGCCGGCACACCGGACTACGCGGCGATCGGCGCCTGCGGCGGTGAGGACGGGCTGTTGCCGTTGTCGTCCGGATGGTCGTCGTCATTGTCGGCGTCATCGCGCCAGCGCCAGTCGGCCAGCGTCAGCGGATCCAGGCCGTAGGCAATGCGCGCCTTGTCGCATTGCGGGCTGGCCTTGCCGTACTCCCACGATGCATCCACCTCGCGGCACACGCTGGGCCGGTTGGGGTGGATGGTGCAGCGTGAATACACGCCGATCTGCGCATCCAGCGCCACGCAGCGCACCGGCTTGGAGTGGGTGCCGCGCATGCACAGGCGATGCGGGTCGAGCACCTCGGTGAGCTGGTGCGGTACGCCGCCGGGAGTGACCTCGTCCGATTCCATCCAGTGGAAGGCCACGCGGTATTGGGTGCAGCAGGCGCCGCAGGTCATGCAGGGATGTTGCATGGGCAAGCCGCCCCGGGCGGCAGTCGGAATCAGGAACGAGGGTGCGGATTTTCCACGAAGTGGGCCGCCGCGCAAGAAATTCCGTAAGCGGCGACAATGAACGGATGAACCGACCCTGCAACATTGCCGCGCGCCTGCCTGAACTGGCGCGTGAACGCCCCGACCAGATCGCCATCCGTTGCCCCGGCCGCCGTGGCGCCGGCAACGGCATGGCCGCCTACGACGTCACCCTGGATTACCGCCAGCTGGACGCCCGCAGCGACGCCATGGCCGCCGGCCTGGCCGGCTACGGGATCGGCCGTGGGGTGCGGACGGTGGTGATGGTGCGGCCGTCGCCGGAGTTTTTCCTGCTGATGTTCGCCCTGTTCAAGCTGGGCGCGGTGCCGGTGCTGGTCGATCCGGGCATCGACAAGCGCGCGCTGAAGCAGTGCCTGGACGAGGCGCAGCCAGAGGCCTTCATCGGCATTCCGCTGGCGCATGTGGCGCGGCTGGGGCTGCGCTGGGCACCGTCGGCGACCCGCCTGGTGACCGTCGGCCGCCGCCTCGGCTGGGGCGGAACCACGCTGGCCGCGCTGGAGCGCGCCGGTGCCAATGGTGGGCCGATGCTGGCCTCCACTGACGGCGAGGACATGGCCGCGATCCTGTTCACGAGTGGCTCCACCGGCGTGCCCAAGGGCGTGGTCTACCGCCATCGCCACTTCGTCGGCCAGATCCAGCTGCTGGGCAGTGCCTTCGGCATGGAAGCCGGCGGGGTGGACCTGCCCACCTTCCCGCCGTTCGCGCTGTTCGATCCTGCGCTGGGCCTGACCTCGGTCATCCCGGACATGGACCCGACCCGGCCGGCACAGGCCGACCCGGCGCGCCTGCACGACGCCATCCAGCGTTTCGGCGTCACCCAGCTGTTCGGCTCGCCGGCACTGATGCGGGTGCTGGCGAAGCATGGCCGGCCGCTGCCGACGGTCACCCGGGTGACCTCGGCGGGTGCGCCGGTGCCGCCGGACGTGGTCGCCACCATCCGCAGCCTGCTGCCGGCCGACGCGCAGTTCTGGACGCCGTATGGCGCCACCGAGTGCCTGCCGGTGGCGGTGGTCGAGGGCCGCGAGCTGGAGCGCACCCGTGCTGCTACCGAAGCAGGTGCCGGTACCTGCGTGGGCAGCGTGGTTGAGCCGAACGAGGTGCGCATCATCGCCATCGATGACGCGCCGCTGCCGGACTGGTCGCAGGCACGCGTGCTGGCCACCGGCGAGGTCGGCGAGATCACCGTAGCCGGGCCGACCGCCACCGACAGTTATTTCAACCGCCCGCAGGCCACGGCGGCGGCAAAGATCCACGAGACGCTGGCCGATGGCAGCACGCGCGTGGTCCATCGCATGGGCGACGTCGGTTACTTCGATGCGCAGGGCCGACTGTGGTTCTGCGGGCGCAAGACGCAGCGCGTGGAGACCACGCGCGGACCGCTGTACACCGAACAGGTCGAGCCGGTGTTCAACACCGTGGCCGGGGTGGCGCGCACGGCGCTGGTCGGTGTCGGCGCCCCGGGTGCACAGGTGCCGGTGCTGTGCGTGGAACTGCAGCGTGGCCAGGCAGACAGCCCGGCGCTGCAGGAAGCGCTGCGTGCGCATGCCGCAGCGCGCACGCCTGAGGCCGGCCTGCAGCACTTCCTGGTGCATCCGGCGTTCCCCGTCGATATCCGTCACAACGCCAAGATCGGCCGCGAGAAGCTCGCCGTCTGGGCCAGCGCCGAACTGGAGAAGCGCGCATGAAGATCCTGGTCACCGGTGGTGGTGGTTTCCTTGGCCAGGCGCTGTGCCGCGGGCTGGTCGAACGTGGCCACCAGGTCCTGGCGTTCAACCGCAGTCACTACCCGGAGCTGCAGGCGATGGGTGTGGGCCAGATCCGTGGAGATCTCGCCGACGCGCAAGCGGTGCTGCACGCGGTGGCCGGCGTCGATGCGGTGTTCCACAACGGTGCCAAGGCCGGCGCCTGGGGCAGCTATGACAGCTACCACCAGGCCAACGTGGTCGGCACCGACAATGTGATCGCCGCCTGCCGTGTGCATGGCATCAGCCGGCTGGTCTACACCTCCACGCCCAGCGTGACGCACCGTGCCACCCATCCGGTGGAAGGCCTGGGCGCCGATGAAGTGCCTTACGGCGAAGATTTCCAGGCACCGTATGCGGCGACCAAGGCGATTGCCGAACAGCGCGTGCTGGCGGCCAACGACGCCTCGCTGGCGACGGTGGCGCTGCGCCCGCGCCTGATCTGGGGCCCGGGCGACCAGCAGCTGGTGCCGCGCCTGGCCGAACGTGCACGGCAGGGCCGCCTGCGTCTGGTGGGCGATGGCAACAACAAGGTGGATACCACCTACATCGACAACGCCGCGCTCGCACACTTTCTCGCTTTCGAGGCATTGGCGCCGGGGGCCGCGTGTGCGGGCAAGGCCTACTTCATTTCCAACGGCGAACCGCTGCCGATGCGCGAGCTGGTCAACAAGCTGCTGGCCGCCGTTGGTGCGCCGACTGTGGACAAGGCGATCAGCTTCAAGGCCGCTTACCGCATCGGTGCGCTCTGCGAGCGCCTGTGGCCGCTGCTGCGCCTGCGCGGCGAGCCGCCATTGACCCGCTTCCTGGCCGAGCAGCTGTGCACGCCGCACTGGTACAGCATGGAGCCGGCACGCCGTGACTTCGGCTACGTGCCGCAGGTCAGCGTCGAAGAAGGGCTGCGCAGGCTGAAGGCTTCATCTGCTGCATAGATCGCCGTCACTGGCTGCACACCGCCAGATCGGGAGGATGGACCCACGCCATCCAACGGCCCGGACATCTGCGAGGAGCGCCATGCTGCATTACGCCGTCATCTTTTTCGTCATCGCCATCATCGCCGCCGTGCTCGGCTTCTCCGGCATTGCCGGCGCTGCCAGCAACATTGCCTGGATCCTGTTCGTTGTGTTCCTGGTACTGGCAGTGATCTCGATGTTCCGCAAGCGCGGGTAGAAGACCGCAGGGTAGTGCCGGCCGCTGGCCGGCACGCCCTCTTTGTAGCGTCGAGCATGGCTCGACGCTACACACAGCGCCGCTACACGGCGCTGTGCAATCCGCGATCGGCTTCATGACGCTCCAGCGCCAGTTCGATCAGCCGCGTGATCAGCGTGGTGTAGTCCACACCGCTGGCGCCCCACAGCTTCGGGTACATGCTGATGCGGGTGAAGCCCGGCAGCGTGTTGACCTCGTTGATGACGATCTCACCGTCTGCGGTGAGGAACACATCCACGCGCGCCATGCCCGCACACTCCAGCGCCTGGTAGGCCCGCAGCGCGGTCTGCTGGATGCGCGCCTGGGTTGCAGCATCGATATCCGCCGGCACCACCACCTCGGCGCCGTCGGCGTTGATGTACTTGGTGTCGTAGGCGCAGAACTCGTCGTGCACCACCACTTCCCCACACAGGCTGGCCTGAGGATGTTCGTTGCCCAGCACCGCGCACTCGATCTCGCGACCGACCACCGCCGATTCCACCAGCACCTTGTGGTCGTAGCGCAGCGCCAATGCCAGCGCCTCGGCGAAGCCCGCTGCATCCTTGACCTTGCTCACCCCCACCGACGAACCCTGGTTGGCCGGCTTCACGAACAACGGCAGGCCGAGCTGCGCGATCACCGCGTCGACATCGACTGCCGCCGCCTGATGGCGACGGATGCACAGCCACGGTGCCACCTGCAGCCCGGCGTCGCGCAGCAGGCGCTTGGTCACGTCCTTGTCCATCGCCACCGCCGAGCCCAGTACCGGTGAACCGACGAAGGGCAGGTTGGCCATGCGCAGCAGCCCCTGCAGCGCACCGTCCTCGCCCAGCTGCCCGTGCACGATCGGCAGCACCACATCGATCTGGCCGAGCGCGCTGGCCGCATCGGACGGCTGCAGCTGCGCCTGCTCGGCGCCCGGGCGCACCGCCAGCGACGTACCGGACCGATGCAGGGCGATGCGCGACGGATCATCGGCATTGATCAGGAAGGTATCCGGCTGGCTCAGATGCCACTGGCCCTGCTTGTCGATACCGACCAGCACCGGTTCGAAGCGCTCGCGATCGAGCGCATCGAGGATGTTCTTCGCCGACTGCAGCGAAACTTCGTGCTCGGAAGACTTGCCACCGAAGATGATGCCGACCCGGGTCCGTGCCATGGGGAATGCGATGTCCTGTGCGTTGCGTGGCCCCATAGCATGAACCTTCATAGGCCTTCCGCGTGAGGCACAGATGAACCAGAAATCCATCCACGCATGGCGTGGATCTACCGTGTCGACCAAGGTCGACACCCACCAAGAGCAGCAGGAACCTGTCGAAGACGGGGTGGGTCCGGTTGCGGGGGTGTCCGCGGCATGGATGCCGCGGCCAAGCCCCCAAGGACGGGTTTACGGCGTCCCCCGCAACCGGACCCACCCCGCCACCCCACGGAATACCCGCTGTTGCTGTTGCTTCGGCTATTGCGGTTGCCGTTGCCTCTGCGGGTGCCGGGCGGCAGCCCGGCCCAAGCCCCCCACCCACGCAGGTAGAATGCACACATGGCTCTCTCCCTGCTCAAGTCCCTCAAGCCGGTCGCCGGCCGCGCCCTGCAGATCGCCCTGAACCGCGCGCTGGCGCTGGATCCGGATACCCGCCATGCGCTGACCAGCCTGGATGGCCGGCATATCGATCTGACCCTGGAAGCGCCGTCGCTGGCCATGCGCATCAGCGTCGACGGCGACCAGCTGCGGGTCGGCCCGGTGGATGCGCAGGAAGCCGACCTGGCCGTGCGCAGCAGCCTGGCCGGCGTGCTCGCGCAGCTGCCGCTGCTGGCCAACGCACGGCGCGGTGACAACAACGGCAAGGGCCGCGTGCGCGTGGCCGGCGACGCCGAACTGGCACGCCGCCTGCAGCAGCTCGCCAAGGGCTTCGACCCGGACTGGCAGCAGCCCTTCGTCAGCGTGTTCGGCGAGGTACTGGGCGTGCAGGTCGCCAATACCCTGCGCAGCGCCCTGCAGCACGCACGCCAGGGCGCGGTCGACCTGGCCCACAGCGCCGCAGAATTCATCACCGAGGAATCGCGCGATGTAGTGCCGCGCGCTGAACTGGATGCCTTCCACGATGATGTGGACGTGCTGCGCGACGACGTGGAGCGCCTTGGTGCACGCGTACAGCGCCTGCGGGGTGCCGCATGAAGGCCGTGCTGCGCGCCAGCCGCATCGGCCGGGTGATCCTGCGTTACCGCCTCGACGACCTGCTGCAGGGCACACCGGCCGAGCGCTGGTTGCGCCTGGCCAAGCCGTTCGTGCCGCGCGCCTCGGCCGACATCGCCGCACAGTCGCGCGGTGCGCGCCTGCGCCTGGCGCTGCAGGATCTCGGCCCGATCTTCGTCAAGTTCGGCCAGATCCTGTCCACCCGCCGCGATCTGGTGCCGCCGGATGTGGCCAATGAGCTGACTCTGCTGCAGGACCGGGTCAAGCCGTTCGATGGTGAGACCGCGCGTCGCATCGTCGAGGAAGCGCTCGGCCTGCCGGTCAGCGAGGCCTTCGCCAGTTTCGACACCGAACCGCTGGCCTCGGCCTCCATCGCACAGGTGCACGCGGCCACGCTGGCCGATGGCCGCCAGGTGGTGGTCAAGGTGCTGCGCCCGGGCATCGAGAAGCAGATCGACGCTGATATCGCCCTGCTCAATTCGCTGGCCGCCCTGGTCGAGCGCACCCATCCACGCGCCGACAAGATCCGTCCGCGCGAAGTGGTGGCCGAGGTCGAAAACACCCTGTCCGCCGAGCTGGACCTGCAGCGCGAAGGCGCCAATGCCAGCGTGCTGCGCCGCTTCTGGGAAAACAGCGACGACCTGTACGTGCCGGAAGTGATCTGGAGCCACACCGCCGAGCGCGCGCTGACCCTGGAGCGCGTGTGGGGCATTCCGTCCGACGACATCGCCGCGCTGGACAAGGCCGGCATCGACCGCAAGGCGCTGGCCGCCAAGGGCGTGCGGGTGTTCTACACCCAGGTGTTCCGCGACAACTTCTTCCATGCCGACGCGCACGCCGGCAACATCTGGGTCGACACCGATCCGTCGCGTCGCGCCAACCCGCGCTTCATCGCGCTGGACTTCGGCATCATGGGCCAGCTCTCGCAGGAAGATCAGTACTACCTGGCCGAGAACTTCATGGCCATCTTCAACCGCGACTACCGCCGCATCGCCGAACTGCATGTGCAGGCGCGCTGGATGCCGGACAACGTGCGCATCGATGACCTGGAAGCGGCCGTGCGCTCGGTGTGCGAGCCGTACTTCACCCGCCCGTTGTCGCAGATCTCGCTGGCCGAAGTGCTGATGAAGCTGTTCCGCGTGGCCCAGCGTTACCAGCTGACCCTGCAGCCGCAGCTGATCCTGCTGCAGAAGACCCTGCTGAACATCGAAGGCGTCGGCCGCCAGCTCGATCCGCAGATCGACATCTGGGCAGTGGCCAAGCCGGTGCTGGCGAAGATCCTGCGCGAGCGCTACAGCCCGCGCCGGGTGGTACGCGAGCTCGGCAAGCGCCTGCCGGAAATCATGACCCACGCGCCGGACATGCCGCGCCTGGTACACGCCTGGCTGACCCAGCAGGTGGAAGGCCGCCACGAACTGTCGATGCGTTCGCGCGACCTGGCCGCACTGGATGCCAGCGTGCAGCGCCTGCAGAAGCGTGCGGTGGGCGCGATCACCGGTGTCGGCCTGCTGGCCATCGCCGCGCTGATCTACGTGGTGCAGCCGCCGGGCTGGTACTGGGGCGACCTGCCGATGTGGAGCTGGCTGTCCGGTGTGGTCGGCGTGGTGGCGCTGGCGCGCGCGTGGTGGAAGTAGGTCCCATGCTGCAGGCACTCAAGGACGAACTGGCCCGCTTCGGCGCCGACAACGATGCCCGCGAAAGCGCGCGCGGGCGCCGCATGCTCAACATCACGCCGGAGACGGGTGAATTCCTGTCCGTGCTGGTCCGCTTCGGCGCTGCGCGCCAGGTGCTGGAGATCGGCACCTCCAACGGCTATTCGACGCTGTGGCTGGCCGAGGCTGCCACAGCCATCGACGGCCACGTGACCACGCTCGAATACGCCGAGGACAAGGTGGCGATGGCGCGTGACACCTTCGCGCGCAGTGGCCTGGCCGATCGCATCACGCTGGTCCACGACGATGCGGGACCGTGGCTGGCGCTGGTCGCGGATGCCAGCGTCGACCTGCTGTTCCTCGATTCGGATCGCGGGCAGTACGCCGGCTGGTGGCCGCAGCTGCGCCGCGTGCTGCGGCCCGGCGGCCTGCTGGTGGTGGACAACGCCACCTCGCATGCAGAACAGATGGAACCGCTGCGGGCGCTGCTGGAGGCTGATCCGGACTTCAGCACCAGCCTGGTGCCGGTGGGCAATGGCGAGCTGTTGGCCGTACGCAGCGCCTGACTGCTCTACAGGCAGGTGCCAACCTTGGTTGGCACGCCGTTGCCGGTCGCGCAGAGCCGCCGAGCGCGGGCTCGGCTCTACAGAAGGCAGGCCTTTATAATCCCGCGGTGAGCACCGAACCCGAGACCCTCGCCGCGGTCGAGACCGACACCGCGCCCCTGCAGCTGCTGCACCTGGATGAACGCCTGGCCGTGGTCAACAAGCCTGCCGGGCTGATGGTCCACGACAGCAAGCTGGCCCGTGGCGAAGACGACTTCCTGGCCGACCGCCTGCGCGAGCAGCTGGGCCGCCCGATCTTCCTCGTGCATCGCCTGGACCGGGCCACCAGCGGCTGCCTGCTGTTGGCCTTCGACCGCGAAACCGCCAGCGCGCTGGGCAAGGCATTGATGGGCGGTGAAGTGCTGAAGGACTACCTGACCGTCTGCCGTGGCTGGCCGGCAGAACCGTCCTGGCGGGTCGACCACGACCTCGACGGTGGCCCGGGCAAGCCGGTGAAGAAGCCGGCGGTCACCGACTTCCAGCGCCTGACCACCGGCGAGCTGTCGGTCCCGGTCGGTGAGTTCACCCGTTCGCGCTACGCGCTGCTGCGCTGCCAGCCACAGACCGGGCGCTTCCGGCAGATCCGCCGGCACCTGAAGCATCTCTCGCATCACATGATCGGCGACACCAGCCACGGTGATGGTCGTCACAACCGCATCTTCCGCATGCAGGGCGTGCACCGCATGCTGCTGCATGCCGAGCGCCTGCGTTTCCCGCATCCGGACGGTGGCACGGTGGATGTGCGTGCGCCGCTGGACCGCGAGTTCCAGAAGGCGCTGGGCCTGTTCGGCTGGCAGGTGGACGACGCCTGATGCTGCTGCGGTAAGCCGAGCGTGGGCTCGGCTCTACAGCCAGCGGCTGGGCGTGGCCCGGCGCACCCCGTTATTTCTTTTCCGGCTCGTTGACGATCGCTTCCAGGTCCTTCTGCAGATCCGCGAACAGCGGCTGCATGCGCGCCTGGATGGCCACCATCACGTTCTGCATCAGCGCCGGGGTCTTGTCCAGCAGGCTCTGGCCGGCCGCGCTCTCGTAGAACTCGGCCATCGCCAGCACGTCTTCCTTGCTGAAGGTCTTCTTGTAGAGGTCCACGTACATCGGCCGCAGCTGCTGCCACGACAGGGCCTGGCGCAGGGTCTGGCTGGTCCGCGCCTGGATCCGCTTCAGCTGTTCCTGCTGCTGGGCGTTGAGCTGGCGCTGTGCGGCCACCTGCTGGAACTGCTGCTGCTGCATCGCCTCGATCTGCGGCAGCATGGTGTCGATCATGCTCTGCGCACGTGACGCGGACAGCAGGCGGTTGATGTCGCCATCGGTCGGCGGCGCGGCCAGGGCCGGAACGCTGGCCACGGCCAGCGCCAGCAGCAGGGCGGCGCGGCGCAGCAGGGACGGCAGGGCGGGTGCGGTGCGGGTCATGCGGGCTTCCTGCGGTACATGGGACGGCCAGCATACCCGCAGCCAAGGCGAAGGCGGCGTGTTCGGTACCTGATCGGCGGCATACGGTGCGCGATGCCGCACTCCGGCACGTGGCTGCCGCTACAATGCGCGGATGGGCAGTGGACCGGTCACCATCAGCGCGCAGCTTGAAATCCCCGACGGCGAGATCGTCGAGCGGTTCGTGCGTGCCAGTGGTGCCGGTGGCCAGAACGTCAACAAGGTCTCCACCGCGGTGGAACTGCGTTTCGACGTGGCCAACTCGCCCTCGTTGCCCGAACCGTTGCGCATGCGCCTGCTGGCGCGGCGTGACCGGCGCATGACCGGCGAAGGCGTGCTGGTCATCGACGCGCAACGTTTCCGGACCCAGGATCGCAATCGCGAGGATGCGCGCGATCGGCTGGCGGCCTTCATCCAGGCCGGGCTGAGCGTGCCCAAACCGCGCAAGGCCACCAAGCCGACCCTCGGGTCGAAACTGCGTCGTCTGGACGCCAAACGCGGGCGCGCGCAGATCAAGCGCGGGCGCTCATCACGTGACTGGGAGTGATTGCTTGAACAACCCGACTTCGTTGCTGCCGGCTGTGCCGCCGCAGATGCCGCAGGTCAAACCCAACGCCTTCCTGCGCTGGCTGGCGCGCTGCACCCTGCGCATGGGCGGCTGGAAGGTGACCGGCACCCTGCCTGACATCCCCAGGCTGGTCTTCATCATCGCCCCGCATTCGTCCAACTGGGATGGCCTGTGGGGCATGGCGGCCAAGATCGCACTGGGCATGAAGGTGAAGGTGTTGGGCAAGGCATCGCTGTTCTGGTGGCCGCTGGGCCCGCTGCTGCACAAGCTGGGCGTGATCCCGCTGGACCGCAGCTCGCCGCAGGGCACAGTGGGCCAGGCGGTGGACCTGCTGCGCTACAACGAGAAGATGTGGTTCGCCATCACGCCCGAGGGCACCCGCAAGGCCGTGAAGGACTGGAAGGCCGGCTTCCTGAAGATCGCCCGGATGGCCGACGTGCCGATCCTGGCCGCGTATTTCCACTATCCGGAAAAGACCATCGGCATCGGCCCGCTGTTCACGCCCAGCGGCGATGACGCCGCCGACATGGCCGCCATCCGTGAGTTCTACCGGCCGTGGATGGGCAAGACCCGCGGTACGGTCTGAGCCGGCCGCAGGTCGCCGCATAGACGCCACGTCCGGCACATGCCGGGCGAGCGCGACAGGAGTAGGGTGGAGGGCTGGTATCCCGTACCGTCTGCCCAAGGAGCGTTTTACATGTCGCGTACCGTAGTCCTGGCCGCCGCCATCAGCCTGGCGCTGGCGGCCTGTTCCGGCAAGGAGTCCACCCCCGTGTCCGATGCCCAGAAAGCCCCGGCCCAGCAGCCGGCCGAAGCCTCCACCAATCCGCTGCTGAGCGCCAGCACGCTGCCGTTCCAGGCGCCGCAGTTCGACAAGATCAAGGACAGCGACTACCTGCCGGCGTTCGAGGAAGGCATGCGCCAGCACCTGGCCGACGTGCGCAAGATCGCCGACAGCAGCGAACCGGCCACCTTCGACAACACCATCGTGGCGATGGAGCGCAGCGGCGAGACCCTGAACCGCGTGTCGCGCATCTTCTTCGGCCTGGTCCAGGCCGATACCAACGATGCGCGCCAGAAGATCCAGGAAGAGGTGGCACCGAAGCTGGCTGCGCACCAGGACGAGATCAACCTCGATCCGAAGCTGTTCGCGCGCGTGAAGTCGCTGTACGACCAGCGTGACACGCTGGAACTGGACCCGGTGCAGAAGCGCCTGGTCGAGCATTACTACGACGGCCTGGTGCGCGCTGGCGCACAGCTGTCCGACGCCGACAAGGCGAGCCTGCGCAAGCTCAACGTGGAAGAAACCACCCTTTCCACCCAGTTCCATACCCGTCTGGTGGCCGCCACGGCCGCTGCGGCCGTCGTTGTCGACGACAAGGCCAAGCTGGCCGGCCTGGACGAGAATGCGATCAACAACGCTGCCACCGCCGCCAAGGATCGCAAGCTGGATGGCAAGTTCCTGCTGCCGTTGCAGAACACCACCCAGCAGCCGGTGCTCGGCTCGCTGAGCGACCGCGACCAGCGCGCCGCCGTGCTGAAGGCTTCGGAAACCCGCGCCGAGCGCGGCGATGCCAACGACACCCGGCAGACCGTGCAGCGCCTGGCCCAGCTGCGTGCGCAGAAGGCCAAGCTGCTCGGCTTCGACACGTTCGCCGACTACCAGCTGGGCGACCAGATGGCCAAGACCCCGGCCGCCGCGCTCAAGCTGCTGACCGACACCGTGCCGGCCGCCACCGCCAAGGCACGCGCCGAAGCCGGCGAGATCCAGAAGGTGATCGAC
Organism: Stenotrophomonas sp. YJH_SMC_16; assembly: GCF_059367875.1. Classification (NCBI taxonomy): domain Bacteria; kingdom Pseudomonadati; phylum Pseudomonadota; class Gammaproteobacteria; order Lysobacterales; family Lysobacteraceae; genus Stenotrophomonas; species Stenotrophomonas sp. YJH_SMC_16. Next base: position 91,128 of record NZ_JCAFRH010000007.1, read on the forward strand.
GCGCAGAAGGGTGGTTTCCAGGTCGCCGCTTCGGACTGGGACTTCTACGCCGAGCAGGTGCGCAAGGCCAAGTACGATCTGGACGAATCGCAGATCAAGCCGTACTTCGAACTGGACAACGTGCTGCAGAACGGCGTCTTCTACGCCGCCACCCAGCTGTACGGCATCACCTTCAAGCCGCGTACCGACATTCCGACCTACAACCCGGACATGAAGGTGTACGAAGTGTTCGACAAGGACGGCACCTCGCTGGCGCTGTTCTACACCGACTACTTCAAGCGTGACAGCAAGTCCGGCGGCGCCTGGATGGACGTGTTCGTCGAGCAGGACGGCCTGACCGGTGCCAAGCCGGTGGTCTACAACGTCTGCAACTTCACCAAGCCGGCCGCCGGCCAGCCTGCGCTGATCAGCTTCGACGACGTCACCACCATGTTCCATGAGTTCGGCCATGCGCTGCACGGCATGTTCTCGAACGTGAAGTACCCGTCGATTGCCGGCACCGCCACCTCGCGTGATTTCGTCGAGTTCCCGTCGCAGTTCAACGAGCACTGGGCGCTGGATCCGAAGGTGTTCGCCAACTACGCCAAGCACTACAAGACCGGCGAGGCGATGCCGCAGGAACTGGTCGACAAGATCCTCAAGGCACGCAGCTTCAACCAGGGCTACGCGACCACCGAGTACCTGTCGGCCGCGCTGCTGGACCTGGCCTGGCACACGCAGAAGGCCGACGCGCCGCTGCAGGATGTCGGCGCCTTTGAAGCCAGCGCGCTGAAGAAGTTCAAGGTCGACCTGCCGCAGGTGCCGCCGCGTTACCGTACCACCTACTTCGACCACATCTGGGGCGGTGGTTACTCGGCCGGCTACTACGCCTACTTCTGGGCCGAAGTGCTGGACCATGACGCCTACCAGTGGTTCACCGAACACGGTGGCCTGACCGCGGCCAACGGCCAGGAATTCCGCGACAAGATCCTCTCGCGCGGCAACAGTGTGGAGCTGTCGACCCTGTACCGCGATTTCCGCGGCAAGGACCCGTCGGTGGAACCGCTGCTGAAGTTCCGCGGGCTGAAATAAGAAAGCGAAAACGGCGGGGGCAACCCCGCCGTTTTTCTTTGCTCTTCTGTAGAGCCGAGCCTACGCTCGGCTGCCTTTCGCGCCCTTGTAGAGCCGAGCCCATGCTCGGCTGGTTTTCCACGAAAGGAAGCACGCTACGTCCCCACATGCACCCGGTTCGCCTGCTCGGCCAGCCCCAGGTGATCCAGTGCGATGTCCAGCGCCAGCACATAGCTCTGCGCGCCATAGCCGGCGGCGATGCCCAGGCGCTGGCCGACACCGGCCGGCAGGCACGGCTCGGCCACCGCGCCGTCGTCATGCACTTCCACGTACGCGTTGTGCAGATAGGGCAGCAACCGTTGCAGGCGCAGGCTGTTGGCACATGCACCCGGATCGAGCAGCGTCACCTCGCCGCGACTGTGGTCGGCCACGCGCAGTGCGTCCAGCAGTTCCTGTTCCGAACCGCAGGCACGGATCGCCACGCTGGTGCCGGCATCGATCGCGCGATGCACCAGCGACTTCAGTACCGGCGCCGGCAGTGGCATTGCCGTGCGAATCAAGGCGCCGGCGGCTTCCGGGCCGCGGATGATGAAGATCGACATGGCTCAGCCCTCCTGCGCCAGGCGACGGCCGACGATGGCCAGCGACAGCGGATAGCCGGCCTGCTGGCTGCGCTGGTCGACCACCACCGCGGCGGGGCCGTGCTGCAGGCGCAGGCGCGCATCCAGGCCGGGCTCGCTGGGCGACTGCAGCTCGATGTACTGCGCCGGCAGCCGTTCCAGCGCCGCCTGCAGTGCGCCACCCTCGGCCTGCCATTGCGCCTCGTCGGCCACGCCGACATCCAGCAGCACCCAGTCGGCCGAGCGCGCCTGCGGCTGGCACAGGCACTGGCGCACTTCGGACAGACTCGCGCAGTCGCTGCACAGCACGCGATGGCCGCTCAGCTGCGCCGGCAACTGCGGGCGCGGCGCCGACGGAGACGCGTGGCGGATCACCAGGAGGGTCATACAACACCTTGCGGAATGCGCCCTGCGGCGCGGTGGGCACACGATGCACGTGCTGGCCGTAAAGGTGCGATGCCCGTGGCCGGGTGCGCGCGTAAAACCTGCGTAACCCTTCCTGTAGAGCCGAGCCTACGCTCGGCTGGCGTGCACCGACGCTTGAAGAGCAGCCGAGCGCGGGCTCGGCTCTACAGCAAGCCGGTGCGGGAACCTCTTCGGCCCGGATGTGGTCTGATGCAGCTACCACTGACCCGGAGCCTGCCATGGACGCTGTTGCCCGCCCTCCCTTTTCCGAACGCGCGCTGGCCTGGCTGAAGAAAGAGGCGCTGCCGTTGCTGGTGATGCTCGGCCTGCTCGCCGCCGCCCGCGATACCCTGGCCAACCACTACGTAGTGCCCAGCGGCTCGATGCAGCCGACCCTGCAGCCCGGCGACCGGGTGGTGGTGGACATGCGTGCCTATGGGCTGCGCCTGCCGTTTACCGGCAAGGAACTGATGGCGACCGGCACCCCGCAGCGCGGCGAGGTGGCGGTGTTCGATTCGCCGGCCGACGGCACCCGCCTGATCAAGCGGGTGGCCGCGGTGGCCGGTGACCATGTGCAGCTGCACGAAGGGCACCTGAGCATCAACGGCCAGCCACTGCAGACCGCCGACCTGCAGGACGTGGAAGCCTTCGGTGAACGCCGTGCCCGCCTCGATCTGGACATGGGCGGCGGCCCGGATATCGCCGATCTGGTGGTGCCCGACGGTAAGGTGCTGGTGCTGGGTGACCACCGCGGCAACAGCTTCGATGGCCGCTTCTTCGGCTTCGTCGACGCTGACAAGGTCTACGGCCGCGCTGTGGCGGTGTACTACCGCCGGGGCGCCGGCTTCGAGTGGCAGCGCCTGTAAGCTGAATTGATACTTTCCGTGTATCAATCCTGACCTATCAGGTTATGGATCGACTGGATGGACGGGCCTAGTCTGAGGCCCGTTCCCTCCCATACCCGGCCGTCCCCACCGGCCCACCGATCCCATGACTGGCGAAACCGCCGCGACCGTCGAACGCCGCCCCCACGCTGTTGACCCCGCTTCCGACACCCGCATCCAGCAGGGCACGCCGGCTTTCCGCCGCACCGCGCTGGCGCTGTTCCTGGCCGGCTTCTCCACCTTCGGCCTGCTGTACACGGTGCAGCCGCTGCTGCCCGAATTCAGCCGCCACTTCGGCGTGTCCGCCGCCGGCAGCGCAATGTCGCTGTCGCTGACCACCGGCACGCTGGCGGTGGCCATGCTGCTGGCCGGCCTGCTGTCCGACGCGGTCGGCCGCCGCCCGTTGATGATTGCTGCGCTGCTGGCCTCGGCCATGCTGTCGCTGAGCACCGCGCTGGTGGACGACTGGACCACGCTGCTGGTGCTGCGCACCCTGCTGGGCCTGGCGCTGAGCGGCGTGCCGGCCGTGGCGATGACCTACCTGGTCGAGGAAATGGACAGCCGCGCGCTGGGCCTGGCGATGGGCCTGTACATCGGCGGCAACGCCATCGGTGGCATGAGCGGGCGACTGCTGGCAGGCATCATCGCCGACCACTGGGGCTGGCGCTGGGGCATCGGCGTGGTCTCGATCATCGCCGTGGCCAGCACCGTGCTGCTGTGGCTGCAGCTGCCGCCACAGCGTCACTTCCACCCCCGCCGGGATGGCCTGCGTCAGTTGCCGTCACGCTGGCGCATGCTGTTCGCCGACCCGGGCCTGCCGTGGCTGTTCGCTACCTCGTTCGTGCTGATGGGCGTGTTCGTCACCCTCTACAACTACCTGGGCTACCACCTGCTGGCGCCGCCGTACCACCTCAGCCAGACCGTGGTAGGCCTGATCTTCAGCGTCTACCTGGTGGGTACTTTCAGTTCGGCGTGGATGGGCCAGCAGGCTACGCGTTACGGACGCGGTCGCATCCTGTCGATCTCGTTCGCGCTGATCGGTGCCGGCATCGCGCTGCTGGCATTGCCTTGGCTGAGCACGATGGCACTCGGCATCGCGCTGGTGACGTTCGGCTTCTTCGGCGGTCACTCGGTAGCCAGCAGCTGGGTTGGCAGCCGTGCCGGCACGATGCGCGCGGAAGCCTCGGCGCTGTACCTGTTTGCCTATTACCTGGGTTCGAGTGTACTCGGTGGTTTAGGCGGCCTGGCTTATGCGGCGTGGGACTGGCGGGGTGTGTGCCTGTTCGCCGCCGTGCTGACCCTGATCGGCGGTGGCATTGTCTGGGCGCTGCAGCAGCGCGCCCCGCAGCCGGTGACCGCGTGATCCTGGTCTGGTAGAGGCCGACCTTGGTCGGCGTTGTGGTCGTGGGCCAACCAAGGTTGGCCACTACCGGGGGGGGCACGCTCAGCCCTCCACGAACGCCTCGCGCAACAACCCGGCGAAATTGCGGATCAGCGGCGTCACCCCCTCGCGGTGCCACGCCAGCTGCACCTCCGAATGCGCACCGGCATCGGCCAGCGCCACGAAGCGCGCGCCCTCCACCCGGATGTGATCGCAGGACGACGGCAGGATCGCCGCACCCAGGCCGGCAGCAGCAAGACTGATCAGGGTCGAGGCTTCGCCCGCCTCCTGCGCGATGCGCGGCGTGAACCCGGCGGCCGCGCACAACGCGATCATGTGGTCATGGATGCCCGCACCCGCGCTGCGGCGAAATGCCACGAACGGCTCCTGCGCGAAGTCGCGCAGCGACAGCGTTCCTTGTTTCGACAGTTTGCGCAGGGCGGGGTGGTCGGCATGCACGATCAACGCCAGCGGGTCGACGAACAGGCTGTGCGCCACCAGTTCCGGCGGCAACGCGCGCTTGCGGATGATGCCCACGTCCAGGCTGCCATCGAGCAGCGCATCGATCTGCTGCAGCGTGTTCATCTCGCTCAGCTGCAGCCGCACCTGCGGGTACTGCTGGCGGTAGCGCAGGATCGAACGCGGAATCTGCGGTGACAGTGGCGTGGCCCGGGTCAGGCCGATACGCAGTTCGCCCTGCTCGCCGCGCTGCGCACGCTGCACCTCATCTACCGCCGTTTCCACCTGCTGCACGATGGCGCGTGCACGCTCCTGCAGCAGCTCACCGGCAGGCGTCAGCTGCACACGACGATGGCTGCGCACGAACAGGCGCGCACCGATCAGATCTTCCAGCTGGCGGATCTGCTGGCTGAGCGGCGGCTGCGACATGCCCAACCGCTCCGCCGCCTGGCCGAAGTGCAGCGTATCGGCGACGGCAAGGAAGTAGCGCAGGTGGCGGAGTTCGACGGACATGGGTCCAGTTTATTCATCGTCAGCCGGAAATGAATCAGAGGCGGGGTCAGAGCCCGTTGCGCAGCAACGGGATCCGACCCCGTGCCGACCAACGGTCGGCATCCACCATGGGAAGCATTTGCCACAGTTCGCAGAAAACGGTCGAAGGCGGGGTGGGTCCGGTTGCGGGGGCGTGAGCGCCATGGATGGCGCGACCGAGCCTCCATGGACGGATTTACGGCGTCCCCCGTAACCGGACCCACCCCGCCATCCACGGAAAGCCCGCTGTCGCCGTTGCTGTTGCTTCGGCCTCTGCGGGTGCAGGGCGCAGCCCTGCCGAACACCCCTACCGCTCGGAATGCCCGCTCTGGTCGTAATCGCGCGGACTGAACAACTCCGGCTGGATCAGCTCGATGAACGCCCGCGCCTGCGCCGACAACGCCTTGCCACGCCGCACGATCACCCCGTAGCTGCGCTCGGGGAACCAGCGCTTCATCGACCGCGCCGCCAGCCGCTCGTGGTCGGCCTCGTTCAGGCACAGCGCCGGCACGATGGAAATGCCCATGCCCATCGCCACGTACTGCTTGATCACCTCCCAGCCGCCCACCTCCAGGGCCACGGTGTAGGCGATGCGGTGGCGCTGGAACACCTGGTCGACCAGCCGATAGGTGATCTGCCGCTTCGGTGGCAGCACCAGTGGATAGCGCGCGATGTCGGCCAGCTCCAGCTCGCCACCGCTCGCCAGCGGATGATCGTGCGGCGCGATCAGTACCTGCTCGAAGCGATAGGCCGGGGCGTAGCTGAGATCGGCCGGCACATCGGTCATCGAACCGATTGCCAGGTCGGCGGCATCCTCGCGCAGCAGGTCGGTGCCGTCGGCGCTGATCGCGTTGTGCAGGGTCAGGCGCACGTCCGGGTGGTGCAGGCGGAAGCGTTCGACGATCTTCGGCAGCAGGTACAGGATGGTCGAGCTGTTGGCGGCGATGTTCAGCTCGCCCGCATCCAGGCCGCGTACCTTGTCGCGGAAGCGTGCCTCCAGCCCGTCCAGGTTCTCCACCAGCGGCTGCGCCATTTCGTACAGCAGCTGGCCCTCGCGGCTGGGCACCAGGCGACGCCCGCTGCGCTCGAACAACGGCACGCCCAGCTCCCGTTCCAGAGCCTGCAACTGCAGGCTGATGGCCGGCTGGCTGACGAACAACGCCTCAGCCGCCCGTGAGACAGAGCCCAGGCGCACGGTCTGGCAGAACGCGCGCAACGGCTTCAACCGGTCGGATTTGTAGGAAAAACGCGGACTTGGCGAGGGGCGCGTGGTCATGGCGTTACAAGTATTAGCACAACTTATGTAGAGCATTGCAAAAACTGTTTTGCCAAATACTCGGCCAGGGCGGCACCGTGGAGGCGTTCCCCACCGCTGGAGTCGCCCCATGTCCGCCGTCGCTTCCGCTGTTCCCACCCCTGCCAGCAAGGCCACCCCCGGCATCGCCCTGGCGACCCGCGTGGCCGGTCAGGACACCGTGCTGCCGGCGCCGCTGCTGGCCCTGCTGGTGTCGCTGCACCGTGCGGTGGAACCGGGCCGGCAGGCACGGCTGCAGGCCCGCCGTGAACGCCAGGCGTTCTTCGACCAGGGCGGCCTGCCGGACTTCCGTGAAGACACCACCGCGATCCGTAGCGGCGACTGGCGCGTTGCGCCGCTGCCGGCCGCGCTGCAGGATCGCCGCGTCGAGATCACCGGCCCGACCGACCCGAAGATGGTCATCAACGCGCTGAACTCCGGCGCCAAGGTGTTCATGGCCGACTTCGAGGATTCGACCTCGCCGACCTGGCGCAACCTGCTGGCCGGGCAGCAGTCGCTGGCGGCGGCGGTGCGTGGTGATCTGGAATTCACCGCCGCCAATGGCAAGCACTACACGCTGCGCCCGTACGACGAACAGGCCGTGCTGATCGTGCGCCCGCGCGGCTGGCATCTGGACGAGAAGCACGTGCGCATCGACGGCCAGTTCATCGCCGGCGGCCTGTTCGACGCGGCGGTGTTCGCCTTCCACAACGCCCGCACCCTGCAGGCCAAGGACCGCGGCCCGTACTTCTACCTGCCCAAGCTGCAGAGCATGGAAGAGGCCGCGCTGTGGGAGACCGCGCTGTCGCACATCGAAGGCATGCTCGGCCTGCCGCACGGCCAGATCAAGGTGACCGTGCTGATCGAAACGCTGCCGGCGGTGTTCGAGATGGACGAGATCCTGCACGCACTGCGTGACCGCATCGTCGGCCTGAATTGCGGGCGCTGGGATTACATCTTCTCGTACCTGAAGACCTTCCGCCGCCACGCCGACCGCGTGCTGCCCGAACGCGGCCAGGTGACCATGACCCAGCCGTTCCTGAAGGCGTATTCGGAACTGCTGATCCAGACCTGCCACCGCCGCGGTGCGCATGCGATGGGCGGCATGGCCGCGCAGATCCCGATCAACAACGATGCCGCGGCCAACGAACAGGCGATGGCCCGGGTGCGCGCCGACAAGCTGCGCGAAGTCACCGCCGGCCATGACGGCACCTGGGTTGCGCATCCGGCGCTGATTCCAGTGGCGATGGCGATCTTCGACGAACACATGCCCGGTGCGAACCAGCACAGCGTGCTGCGCCAGGATGTGCGCGTGGGCCGCGATGAACTGATCGCGCGCCCGCCGGGCACCATCACCCGTGCCGGCTTCGAAGGCAACGTGGAAGTCTGCGTGCGCTACCTGGCGGCGTGGCTGGATGGCAACGGTTGCGTGCCGATCCATCACCTGATGGAGGACGCGGCCACCGCCGAGATCAGCCGCAGCCAGCTGTGGCAGTGGCTGCATACGCCGGGCCAGCAACTGGACGACGGCACCGCGATCGATCTGGCGCTGCTGGATTCCACTCTCTCGCAGCTGCCGGCACGGCTGGGCGATACCGCCGCGCTGCCTGGTGGTACACGCATCGGCGAAGCCATCACCCTGCTCGGCGAACTGAGCCGCAGCGACGAACTGACCGATTTCCTGACCCTGCCGGCCTACGCGCGCATCGATTGACTCCCGCCCGCGTTTCCACGCCGTTTCCCTCCCCGCTGCACGCACGAACCGAACTGGAGAAAGACATGAGCAAGCTGCCCACTGCCGAACAGATCCAGCACGACTGGGATACCAACCCGCGCTGGGAAGGCATCCAGCGCAACTACAGCGCCGCCGACGTGGTGCGCCTGCGCGGCACCGTCCACATCGAGCACTCGCTGGCCCGCCTGGGTGCGGAGAAGCTGTGGGCGTCGCTGCATGAGCGCGAGTTCGTCAACGCGCTGGGTGCGCTGACCGGCAACCAGGCCATGCAGCAGGTCAAGGCTGGCCTGAAGGCCATCTACCTGTCCGGTTGGCAGGTGGCGGCCGACGCCAACCTGGCCGGCCAGATGTACCCGGACCAGTCGCTGTACCCGGCCGATTCGGTGCCGGCGGTGGTCAAGCGCATCAACAACACGCTGCTGCGCGCCGACCAGCTGCACCATGCCGAAGGCAAGGATGACATCGACTTCCTGCAGCCGATCGTGGCCGATGCAGAAGCCGGTTTCGGCGGCGTGCTCAACGCCTTCGAACTGATGAAGGCGATGATCGAGGCCGGTGCCGCCGGCGTGCACTTCGAGGATCAGCTGGCCTCGGTGAAGAAGTGCGGCCACATGGGCGGCAAGGTGCTGGTGCCGACCCGTGAGGCGATCGAGAAGCTCAACGCCGCGCGCCTGGCCGCCGACGTGCTGGGTGTGCCGACCCTGCTGGTCGCGCGCACCGATGCCGAAGCAGCGGATCTGTTGACCAGTGACATCGACGGCAACGACAAGCCGTTCACCACCGGTGAGCGCACCGTCGAAGGCTTCTACAAGACCCGCAATGGGCTGGACCAGGCGATCAGCCGTGGCCTGGCCTATGCACCCTACGCCGACCTGGTGTGGTGCGAGACCGGCAAGCCGGATCTGGAATTCGCACGCAGGTTCGCCGAGGCGATCCATGCGAAGTTCCCGGGCAAGCTGCTGGCCTACAACTGCTCGCCCAGCTTCAACTGGAAGAAGAACCTGGACGACGCCACCATCGCGAAGTTCCAGCGCGAGCTGGGCAGCTACGGCTACAAGTTCCAGTTCATCACCCTGGCCGGCTTCCATGCGCTGAATTACGGCATGTTCAACCTGGCCCACGGCTATGCACGCCGCCAGATGAGCGCGTTCGTGGAGCTGCAGGAAGCCGAGTTCGAAGCGGCCGAGCGTGGCTTCACTGCGGTCAAGCACCAGCGTGAGGTCGGTACCGGTTACTTCGACGCGGTGACCCAGGCGATCCAGCAGGGCCAGTCGTCGACCACCGCGCTGACCGGCTCGACCGAGGAAGAGCAGTTCCACGGCGGGCGCAGCGAACGCGCTGCGTGATGCGGTAGTGCCGGCCGCTCGCCGGCAACCCGTCGATGTTTCCGAGGTCCAGATGGTTGCCGGCCAGCGGCCGGCACTACCGAGCCTCAGAGCGATCAGGGTGGCCAGGGAAGGGCCAGACAACGCCGGCCGGTCGGGGGACCTGCCGGCGTTGTTGTATCGATGCAAAGGCGCGGCCAGCAGGCAGCGTCAATCAGGCGCACCCCGTGTGCCGGCAACTTGGCCGAAACCCTGTGAAACCCGGCATCGGATTGATCCAGCAGGGGTTTTGCCCGGACACCCGTGACCAGAACGGGCCACCATCGATCTTCACATCAATCAAGATCGGCAGAAGGGTCAAAATGAGATAGGGCGCACACTTTAAAGCGGTGCTATGCTCCGCGGCTCACCAGGGGACGCTGGCGGCGGGTGCAGGGAATGACCGGCAGGGGTGCGGCCGAGAACAGTGATGTGACGTCAGGTATCGCCCGGGTGGCGATGGCCGAGATCGTGCACGCGCTGCTGTCCGCTGCCGAGGTGGCATTGTTCGCCAGATTTGCCCGTCCATGCAAGCTTCATGCCGGACAGTGGTTGTTCCAGCGTGGCCATCGCGGCGAACGGATGTATGTGATCCTCCAGGGCCAGATCGAACTGGACTTCGGCGAGGACCTGGTGATCAAGACGCTCGGCCAGCATGAGTTCTTCGGTGAGCTTGGCCTGCTGGTCGGTGATCACCTGCGCAGCGCCAGTGCACGCGCGCTGGCCGACTGCGAAGTACTGGAGCTGGGCCCGGCCGATTTCCATCGCCTGGTGGAATCCGATCCCGGCCTGGTCGCCTACTTCCTGCGCCGCACGATCATGCGCGTGCTGACCAACGAGCAGGCCCTGATCAGCCAGCTGCGCCGGCGCAACCATGATCTGGAAACCGCGCTGGACAATCTGTACATCACCACCCATCAGCTGACCCACACCCGTGAGCTGGTGCGTACCGATGAACTGACCGGGCTGCACAACCGCCGTGGCCTGACCCTGTACCTGCAGGAGTGCCGCGCCGACGGTGACGGGTTGCCGCAGGCCCTGCTGCTGATCGACTGCGACCGCTTCAAGCAGATCAATGATCGTCACGGCCACCAGGCCGGCGACCGTGTGCTGCAGAGCATGGGCAACATCCTGCGCTCGATGGCCGGTGAGCAGGACCTGGCCTGCCGCCTCGGCGGCGATGAGTTCTGCCTGATCCTGCGCCGTGGCAATCACGAGATCGTGCAGCACGCGGCCGAGTTCATCCTCAGCGCGGTGCATGGCCTGCTCGAACGCAGTCATGGCACGCCGCATGTCAGCCTGGTCAGCATCGGTGCCAGCCTGCTGGCGCCGGAGGCCGGCTGGAGCGAGTGGTATGCCAGTGCGGACCGCGCGCTGTACCAGGCCAAGCGCGATGGCGGCAACTGCCTGCGCTGGGTGGATGCTCCGGACGGCCCATAGGGAGATGCAGGCGATGAATGGCGACAACGGAACGTCAGCCCCGCATAGCCCCCAGCTACGCGCCCTGCTGTTCACCGATCTGTGTGATTCGCTGCAGCTGGTCGAGCGGATCGGCGACGTCGCGGCCGCGAGCCTGTTCCAGGAACACGACCGCCTGGTGCTGGTGTTGCAGCACCGCTGGAATGGCCAGCTGATCGATCGCTCCGACGGTCTGTTCATGCTGTTCGAGCGCGCCATCGATGCGCTCGGTTTCGCGCTGGACTACCAGTGCGAACTGCACACGCTGGGCCAGCAGCGTTCGATTGAACTGCGTGCGCGTGCCGGCCTGCATGTGGGTGACGTACTGACCTGGGACAACAGTCCCGAAGCGGTGCGCGCCGGCGCCAAGTCGATGGAAGTGGAAGGGCTGGCCAAGCCGATGGCGGCGCGCCTGATGATGCTGGCACGGCCTGGCCAGATCCTGTTGTCGGCCGTGGCCGAATCACTGACCCGCCGCGCCACCGATGCGTTGGGCGAGCGCGGCGCGCGCCTGCTGTGGAAGTCGCACGGGCGCTGGCGCTTCAAGGGCGTGCCGGTGGTGCAGGAAGTGATCGAAGTAGGCGAGATCGGCTCGGCGCCGTTGCGCATGCCGCGTGCCAATGCCAAGGCGCGCCGTGACCTGCCGCTGTGGCGGCAGCCACTGGTGCTGGCCGCTGAAGGTCTGGTACTGACGGTGGTGGTGCTGGGCGGCTGGCTGCTGCTGCGACCTGAACCGGCGATCGCGTTCGCCGAGCGCGACTGGGTGGTGCTCGGCGATGTCGACAACCTCACTGGCGACCCGATCTTCGACGACTCGATGCGGCACGCCATCCGGATTGCGCTGGAGCAGTCGCGTTACGTGAACGTGCTGTCGGAGGGCAAGATCCGCGAGAGCCTGGAAATGGCGCGGCTCTCGGGCGATACCCGGCTCAACCGCGATACCGCGGCCGAGGTGGCGGTGCGCGAGGGTGCGCGCGCCGTGTTGTTGCCGACCGTGCGGCAGAAGATTGGTGGCTATGAGCTGGCCATCGACGTCGCCGCACCCGGCACCGGCCAGGTGATCCAGACGTTCACCGCCACCGCGGATCGATCCGATCAGATGGTGTTCGCGGTGGACGACGTGGTCGGACGCCTGCGGCGCGGACTGGGCGAATCGGTGGCGAGCCTGGAACAGTCGTTGCCGCTGCCGCGGGCATCGACCCAGGACCTGCGCGCACTGCGTGCGTTTGCCCTGGCCGAAAGCGCACTGGGCCAGCGTCGCTTCGAAGAAGCACGCAACCTCTACCAGGCGGCGATCGATATCGATCCCGGTTTCGCCCTGGCCTACATGGGCGTGGCCAAGCTGCTGGCCCGCACTGCGCAGGTTGCGGACGCGCGTGACGCGCTGGAGCACGCGCTGGCCCAGCAGCAGCGCTTGCCCGCGCGTGAGCGCCTGTACCTGAAGGGCTGGCAGGCCGAACTGGAACCCGGTGGCTGGCCGCTGGAACAGTGGCGTGCACTGGCCAAGATCTATCCGGATTCGTTTGCGGGGCTGTCCAATACCTCCTGGGGGCTGCTGCAGGACAATCGCTTCGCCGAGGCCGTGCCCTACGCGCGCGCCGCGACGGTGCCTCAGGACCCGTTGCGGCTGTATCCGATGATCCATCTGGCGCGCGCACAGTTGGGCCTCGGCCAGCCGCAGCAGGCAATGCGCACCTTGCACCAGGCACAGATGCTGCGCGGCAATGACGAGGCCGACGACCTGGATGTGGACGTGCTGGTTGCGCAGGGCCTGGACGCACAGGCACAGCAGCTGTTGATGCGGTTGCCGCGGGGGGATGACCTGCAACAGCGCATGCGCCTGCGGGCAAACCTGCTGGTGGCTGCGGAGCAGCGTGATTGCAGCAGCCTGCATGCCGCGATCGCTGCGGATGGCCCAGCACCGGATCTGATCGACTACCAGATCCATCAACGGCTGCAACACGCCACCGTGACCACGTTGTGCACGGCCGGCGATGCGAAGGAACTTGAATCCATCGCCGCCATGCTGCGACCGCTGCTGCGGAAGAACGACGACTCCGCCGTGGGTAGCCGCAGTCTGCAGTTGCTGGCCCTGACCTATCTGGCCCAGCGCCAGGGCCAGCATGCGCTGGCCGCAGAGTGGCTGCGTGACCACGGCGAACTGCTGGAGCGGCAGCGCAGCCCTGTGGTGGGCAAGTGGCGCCGGGTTGTGCTGGCGATGGCCGAACTGGCGCAACAGCGTCCACAAGCGGCACGCCATCTGCTCGAGCCCACCTTTGATGGCAGCGAACCGGTGCAGGCCCATGTTGTGCTGCTGCAGGCATTGCGTGCCGAGCAGGACACTGCCGGCGTGCGCCGCGAGCAGGCCTGGCTGGCCCGGCACCACGGTCAGGCCATTGCCGAGGTGGCGTCCATGCAGGTCTGGCAGCCCCTGAATGTGCACGACATCGCCACGGAGGCGACGTGGGTGCGGGTACCGCGCTGATGCGGACTCAGGCGTTGACGCGCTCGTCGATCCGGTCGGCTTCGAAGCAGAACACCACCGTCATCGAGGCGGTCGAGGCACTCAGGTATGCATGCAGCGAATCGCGGGTGCGGCGCAGCTCCTCGACCGAAGCCAGGGTGCCGACCTTCATGCAGTCGTTCTCGCCAACGGCACCGTCCAGGCCGATCGAGGCCAGGGCCTTGCCCGGCGATGCGGTGAAGTGGTTGCGGAAGTCGTCGTTGCCGATGAGGTGGTCCAGCAGGGTGCTGGCGTCTTCGGCGGAAAGGCGGGGATGGGTGCTCATGGAGATCGTCCGTAGGTTGAGTTTCTCGTATCGGCCGCGACAGCCTGCCATTGAGGGCGGTGGCGTGCATGTCGCTAAAGTTGGCCGCGTCGCGGTCGTTGCTGCTATGCCGGTTGTGCGGCAGAAGGAAGGAAACCCATGCGCCTGCGCCGCTGCGCCAGCCTGATGTTCGAGCCCCGCGAGTCGGTCACCCTGGACCTGCGCGCGATGCTGGCCGGCCAGGCCGAGATGGACAGCCAGATCAGCTGGGTGGCCCTGGCCGCCCATCTGGACCAGCCGCTGCCGGTGGACGCCGAGGAGCGCCAGCTGCTGGGCGAGCTCAGCGCGCACCGCTGGAGCGAACCGCCGGCCGGCATCTCTCCGGCGATGCTGGCGCGCCTGGTCGAGCAGGGGCTGGTGCTGACCGACCCGCCGGATGAGGTCGGGCACCAGATGCGTGATGAGGCATTGCGTCGCAGCCAGTGGTGGCCGTTGGCCGCACTGGCCCATCGCCATGCGCGCTGGCAGGCGGTGGACAGCGTGGAGGACATGCGTCGCCAGGGTCTGGATACCGCTGCCGGCCTGCGCCAGCGGCTGGGGCCGCCACCACCGGTGGTGCAGGCCCTGCAGGGCGACTACCAGCCGCTGCCGCGCAGTGAAGAGGCGGCGTTCGACGCGCTGCTGGCGCAGCGCACGACCTGCCGCAATTTCGACCCGCAGCGCGCGCTGCCATTGCCGCTGCTGGCCCAGGTGCTGCAGCGCACGCTGATGGCCCACGCGGTGCAGAAGGTCGAGCGTGATACCGAGTTCCTGAAGAAGAACGTGCCCTCCGGCGGCGGCCTGCATCCCACCGAAGGTTTCCTGCTGGTACAGAACGTGGAAGGACTGGCACCGGGCCTGTACCACTACCACCCGGTGCAGCACGCCGTGCTGCCGCTGCCCTCGCCGCCGCCTGATGCATTGCCCGCGCTGGCACGGCGGATGCTGTCCGGTCAGGAGTGGTTCGCCGATGCACCGGCGCTGCTGGTGCTGGCACCGCGGTACGACCGCTGCTTCTGGAAGTACCGCAACCACGCCAAGGCGTATCGTGCGGTGACGCTGGATGTCGGCCACATCTCGCAGCTGCTGTACCTGTGCGCGACCGAGCGTGGCCTGGCGGCATTCGTCACCGCAGCCATCAACGATGCCGATGTCGATCGTGCCTTCGGTTTCGACGGCATCGGGCAGAGCGCGATGGCCATCTGCGGCCTGGGCTGGCGCAGTGCCACGCTGGACACGGCCGAATTCGATCCTGCTGGCCGGGTGGTGGTGGGCGACGACCGCTGAGCGGTCGCCGCCGCGGCGTTCACGCCGCCTCGAAGTCCACCAGTACTGCACCGTCACCCACCTGGTCGCCGGCCTTGGCGCGGTAACCCTTCACCGTGCCGTCCGCCGGTGCCTGCAGGGTGTGCTCCATCTTCATCGCTTCCAGCACCACCAGCGGCGTGCCGCGCTTGACCTCGGTACCGGCGGCGACCAGCGTCGCAACGATCTTGCCCGGCATCGGCGCCAGCAGGCTGCCGGCGTCGGCCACGGCGTGGTCCGATTCACCCACCGGATCGTGCAGGGTGAAACGGTGCTGGCCGTCGGCGCCGAACAGGTACAGCTGGTCACCGTCGCGCAGCAGCTGCAACGACCAGCGGCGCTCGCCCAGCTGCACCGTCAGGCCCTGCATACTGGCCGTGCCGATCACCTGCACCGGCGCCGCATCGTCGCACTGCACGCGCCAGCCATCGGCCTGCGCCCACACCTTCAGCGTGTGCCGGCGCTCTCCCTGCTGCAGCGGCAATACGCGCGGCGCGGACGCGCCAAGGCGCCAGCCGTCCTGCGCCTGCCACGGCGAATGCGGGTCGCGCGCATCGCTGCCGGCACCGGCAGTGCTTGCAACAGCGGCCACGGCGGCCAGCTGCCACAGGGCATCATCCGTATCGCCCGCTGCACTCAATGCCGCCTGTTCGCGTTCGATCAGCGCGGTATCCAGCTTGGCGTGCGCGAACGAATCGGTGTTCACCAGGCGGCGCAGGAAGCCGGCATTGGTGGTCACGCCCACCACCTGGCAGTCGGCCAGTGCCTGGCTCATGCGGCGCAGCGCGGCGTCGCGGTCCACGTCCCAGACGATCAGCTTGGCGATCATCGGGTCGTAGTACGGGGTGATGCTGTCGCCTTCCTCCACGCCGGTATCCACGCGCACATGGGCAGACGGAGCCGGCAGGCGCAGGCGGCGCAGGGTACCGGTGGAGGGCAGGAAGCCGCGGTCGGCATCTTCTGCGTACAGGCGTGCTTCGATGGCATGGCCGTGGATCGCCAGCTGCTCCTGGCGCAGCGGCAGCGGCAAGCCCGAGGCCACGCGCAGCTGCCATTCCACCAGGTCGGTGCCGGTGATGTACTCGGTCACAGGGTGCTCGACCTGAAGGCGGGTGTTCATTTCCATGAAGTAGAAATCGCCGTCCGGGCCGGCGATGAACTCCACCGTGCCGGCACCGACGTAGCCCACCGCGCGCGCGGCATCGACCGCCGCCTTGCCCATCGCCGCGCGACGTTCTGCGCTCATGCCCGGGGCGGGTGCTTCTTCCAGCACCTTCTGGTGGCGGCGCTGCACCGAGCAGTCGCGCTCGAACAGGTAGACCGCCTCACCGTGGCTGTCGCCGAACACCTGGATCTCGATATGGCGCGGGCGCTCGACGTACTTCTCGACCAGCACGTGGTCATTGCCGAACGCCGAGGCCGCCTCGCGCTGGCAGCTGGCCAGCGCATCGACGAAGTCCTCGCTGCGCTCGACCTTGCGCATGCCCTTGCCACCGCCACCGGCGCTGGCCTTGATCAGCACCGGGTAACCGATGGCGTCGGCCTGTTCGCGCAGGAAGGACGGTTCCTGCTGGTCGCCGTGGTAGCCCGGCGTCAGCGGCACGCCGGCTTTCGCCATCAATGCCTTGGCCGCGCTCTTGTCGCCCATCGCGCGGATGGCGCTGGCCGGCGGCCCGATGAAGGTGATGCCGGCGGCGGCGCAGGCATCGGCGAAGTCGGCATTCTCGGACAGGAAGCCGTAACCGGGGTGGATCGCCTGCGCGCCGGTCAGGCGTGCGGCGTCGAGCAGGGCATCGCCGCGCAGGTAACTTTCACGTGCAGCGGCCGGACCGATGTGGATGGCTTCGTCGGCCAGGCGCACGTGGCGCGCGTTGCGGTCGGCATCGGAATATACCGCCACGGTGGCGATGCCGAGGCGGCGGCAGGTGGCGATGACGCGACAGGCGATTTCGCCGCGATTGGCGATCAGGACTTTGGTGAACATGGCAACAGGCTCGGTCATGGCACGGGTTACATGCGGAACACGCCGAAGCGCGTCTGCTGCGGGGCGGCGTTGAGGCTGGCCGACAGCGCCAGGGCCAGTACGCGGCGGGTGTCGGCCGGATCGATCACGCCGTCGTCCCACAGGCGCGCGCTGGCGTAGTACGGGTGGCCCTGCTGCTCGAACTGCTCGCGGATCGGTGCCTTGAACGCGTCTTCCTCCGCTGCCGGCCACTGGCCGCCCTTGGCTTCGATGCCATCGCGCTTGACCGTGGCCAGCACGCTGGCGGCCTGCTCGCCACCCATCACGCCGATGCGCGCGTTGGGCCACATCCACAGGAAGTTGGGCGAGTACGCACGGCCGCACATGCCGTAGTTGCCGGCACCGAACGAGCCGCCGATGACCACGGTGAACTTGGGTACCTTGGCGCAGGCCACCGCCATCACCAGCTTGGCGCCGTCCTTGGCGATGCCGCCCTGTTCGTACTTGCGGCCGACCATGAAGCCGGTGATGTTCTGCAGGAACACCAGCGGGATGTTGCGCTGGGTGCACAGTTCGATGAAATGCGCGCCCTTCAGCGCCGACTCGGAGAACAGGATGCCGTTGTTGGCGATGATGCCGATCGGGTAGCCGTTCAGATGCGCGAAGCCGGTAACCAGTGTTGCGCCATAGCGCGGCTTGAACTCGTCAAAGCGCGAGCCATCGACCAGGCGTGCGATCACTTCGCGCACGTCGTAGGGCTTGCGCGTATCGGCGGGAATCACCCCATACAGTTCATGCGCCGGCAGCAGCGGTTCCTCGGGCGCCTGCACCGCCATCGCCGGTTCCGGCTTGCGCCAGTTCAGCTGGGCGATGATCGCGCGTACCCGTGCCAGTGCCTGCAGGTCATTGTCGGCCATGTGGTCGGCCACGCCGGAAATGCGCGTGTGCACATCGGCACCGCCCAGTTCTTCGGCCGTGACCACTTCACCGGTGGCCGCCTTCACCAGCGGCGGGCCGCCGAGGAAGATCGTGCCCTGCTCGCGCACGATCACCGTCTCATCGCTCATCGCCGGCACGTAGGCGCCACCGGCGGTGCAGCTGCCCATCACGCAGGCGATCTGCGGAATGCCCTGCGCCGACAGGTTGGCCTGGTTGTAGAAGATGCGGCCGAAATGGTCGCGGTCGGGGAAGACTTCGTCCTGCAGCGGCAGGAACGCGCCACCGGAATCGACCAGGTAGATGCACGGCAGGTGGTTCTGCTCGGCGATCTCCTGCGCGCGCAGGTGCTTCTTCACCGTCATCGGGTAGTAGGTGCCGCCCTTGACCGTGGCGTCATTGGCCACGATCACGCATTCCACGCCGCTCACGCGGCCGATGCCGGCCACCACGCCGGCGGCGGGCACGGCATCGTCATACATGCCGTGCGCGGCCAGCGGCGCGATTTCCAGGAAGGCGCTGCCGGGGTCGAGCAGGGCGTCGATACGGTCGCGCACCAGCAGCTTGCCGCGCGCGGTGTGCTTGGCGCGTGCCGCCTCGCTTCCGCCCAGTGCAGTGCGGGCAAGCGTGGCGTGCAGGTCGTCGACCACGGCCTGCATGGCCGCGCGGTTGCTTTCAAACGTTTCGCTGCCCGGTTGCAGCTGGCTGTTCAGGACGGTCATCGCGGTGGCCTTACAGGGTGCGCTGGAACAGTTCGCGGCCGATCAGCATGCGGCGGATCTCCGAGGTGCCGGCGCCGATTTCATACAGCTTGGCGTCGCGCCACAAACGGCCGGTCGGGTATTCGTTGATGTAGCCGTTGCCGCCCAGGATCTGGATCGCCTGGCCGGTCAGCCAGGTCGCCTTCTCGGCGGCGTACAGGATGGCACCGGCGGCGTCCTGGCGGGTGGTGCGGCCCTGGTCGCAGGCGCGTGCCACGGCATAGACATACGCACGGCAGGCGCCCAGGCCCACGTACATGTCGGCAATTTTGCCCTGGATCAGCTGGAAGCTGCCGATCGCCTCACCGAACTGGTGGCGCTCGTGCACGTAGGGCATCACCACGTCCATCGCCGCGGCCATCAGGCCCAGCGGGCCGCCGGACAGCACCACGCGCTCGTAGTCCAGGCCGGACATCAGCACGCGCACGCCGCCACCGATCTGGCCCAGCACGTTTTCTTCCGGTACTTCGCAGTCCTGGAACACCAGCTCGCAGGTGGGCGAGGAACGCATGCCCAGCTTGTCCAGCTTCTGCGCGGTGGAGAAGCCCTTCATGCCCTTCTCGACCAGGAACGCGGTGATGCCCTTGGCGCCGGCGTCCATGTCGGTCTTGGCATAGACCACCAGCACGTCGGCATCCGGGCCGTTGGTGATCCACATCTTGTTGCCGTTGAGCACGTAGCGGTCACCACGCTTGTCGGCGCGCAGTTTCATCGACACCACGTCCGAACCGGCACCCGGCTCGCTCATCGCCAGCGCGCCGACCAGGCTGCCGTTGCACAGGCCCGGCAGGAAGCGCTGTTTCTGTTCTTCGTTGCCATTCTTGCGCAGCTGGTTCACGCACAGGTTGGAGTGCGCGCCGTAGGACAGGCCGATGCCGCCGGAAGCACGCGAGATCTCTTCCATCGCCACCACGTGGGCCAGGTAGCCCATGCCGGTGCCGCCGTATTCTTCTTCCACGGTGAGGCCGAGCAGGCCCTGTTCGCCCAGCTTCGGCCACAGGGCCAGCGGGAACTGATTGGTGGCATCGGCCTCGGCGGCCAGCGGTGCGACCTCGGCGGCGGCAAAATGGGCCACGCTCTGGCGCAGCAGGTCGATGTCTTCGCCAAGGTCGAAGTTCAGGGATGGCACGTGCATTGTGGTGGCTCCACGGCGGGATGGCAGGAAATGGACGCACCCGGCGGGGGAGCGGGCGGCGGTCTGCAGGACCGCTGCCCGCACGGGCGATTGGACCCCAGCGTAGCGGGGTTCGGGTAAGAAGTGAATACAAATTCAAAAATTGAAACTAGAATCAAAACATGGCCTACAAACGCTCTGCACTGATGGAAGAACGGCTGGCCGGGGCCCGTGAACGGATCCTGTTGGCCACCCGCGAGCTGGTCGCCACCGGCGGCTGGCGCAATGCTCCGGTAACCGCCGTGGCGACCCAGGCGGGGGTGTCCACCGGCCTGATCTACCGGCACTTCCCGTCCAAGGCCGAGTTGTTCGTGGAGGTGCTCAACGCCGCCGTGGCCCACGAGGTTGCGATCATGGAACGCATCGCCAGCGGCCCGGAGGTGGCCAGCGAGCGCCTGCGGCTGGCGATCACCGCCTTCGTCCGCCGCGCCCTGGCCGGGCCGGGGCTGGCGCACGCCTTCATCGTTGAACCGGTCGACCCGGACGTGGAAGCCGAGCGCATGCGCGGTCGCCGCGCGTTCGGTGACGTGTTCCTGCGGCTGGTGGAGGAGGGCGTGGCGGCCGGTGAGCTGCCGGCGCAGGACGCGCATGTGGCCGCCGCCTGCCTGGTCGGCGCCTTCACCGAAGCCATGGTCGGCCCGACCGCGCCCAGCCGCGAAGCACACCGCGACGAAGACGCACTGGTGGATGCGATCTGCAGCTTCTGCCTGCGTGCGATCGGCGCCCCCGCAAAACGGTAGCGCCGGGCCATGCCCGGCGGCTGTTGCCATCCTCGACCGTTGTTGCCGCGCTTCGCGCTCGCCGGGCACGGCCCGGCGCTACCCGCATGCGGCCACGGCCGCATGTTGCGCCGCACCAGCAGTGACGCCTGTTGTCGCACGCAAAGCGCGTTCTATACTCGGTCCATCACGCAGTCGCTCAGCCGTGGTCCAACGACTATCAGCCAGGGGTAACGAAGAGTGCGGAATTACGATCTGGAGTTCCTGAAACGCTTCTCCATGGTGATCGCGCTGCTGGCGACCATCACCCTCGGCCTCATCCTCCTTGCCGCCTACATCCACACCCGGATTCCGCCCGAGGTGTCGCCGACCGCGGCCAAGCGCACCGAACAGCGCATCTCGCCCACCGGCGCGGTCTATGCCGGCAGCACCGGCGCCGCCGCGCAGGCCGCCGCCAAGGCCGCCGCGCTGGCCAAGGCCGCGTCGCAGGTGGCCTACGGCGGCACCAAGGACGGCAAGGTCATCTTCGACAACCTGTGCACCGCCTGCCACACCACCGGTGTGGGCATGGCGCCGACACTGGACCGTTCGCACTGGGACAAGCGCATCGCACAGGGCAAGGACACCCTCTACAAGCACGCCATCGAGGGCTACACCGGCCCGGACGGCGGCATCATGCCGCCCAAGGGCGGCAACCCGGCGCTGACCGAGGAACAGATCCACGCCACCGTGGACTGGATGCTGGGCAACCTGAAGTAGACGCCCCAACGCGCCGCTTCCTGTAGAGCCGAGCCCACGCTCGGCTGCCCTCCGCGCGGCGTGGCCATGTGCAGCCGAGCATGGGCTCGGCCCTACGATCCCGAGGCTTTGCCCAGCGAGGCCTGATCGCTCAGATGACCCCGCTGCGCAGGCGGGGTTTCGCATTTCAGGGTTAGTCTGTGCGCCTCTTCCATGGAGTCGCCCGTCGATGCGCCGCCGTTCCCTCGCCCTTGCCCTGTCCCTGCTGCTGCCGGCCAGCGCCTTTGCCCAGGCCCAGCCGCAGGCCGCACCGGCTACGACGCCCGCTGCCGCGCGCAGCAGCGCCAGCGTGGTGCTGACCGCCGCGCCGGCCGACTGGCGCGCGCTGGATGGCCAGCGCGTGCGCATCGCCGCACCGCTGACCCTGGCCGGCACCGATGGCCTGGAGCGCTTCGGCCAGCTCACCGTGGCCTTCGATGGCCGCCTCTGGCAGCCGACCGAAGTGGCCGCGCCGGGTACGGCCGGCTATGAGCAGGTGATGGCCGACAACCAGCGTCGTCGCCTGGTGCTGGACGATGGCAGCGATGCCCGCGATCCGGCCAGCGTGGCCTACCTGCCGGGCAACCCGGTGCTGCGCACTGGCATGCAGCTGCGCAATGTGGAGGGCATCGTGCGCGTGGATGCACAGGGCCGTCCGCGCCTGCAGGTCGAGGGTGCGCTGAAACTGCCGGAACTCAAGCGCCCGGCAGTGCCGACCGTGCCGGGTAGCCTGCATGTGGCCGCTTTCAACCTGGAGAACTTCTTCAACGGTGATGGCCAGGGCGGTGGCTTCCCGACCCTGCGCGGCGCGCGCACGCTGGACGAGCACAAGGCGCAGGTGGTCAAGCTGGTCACCACGGTCAACGCGCTGGGCGCCGATGTCGCCGCGCTGATGGAGCTGGAGAACGACGGCTACGGTCCGCAGTCGGCCATCGCCGAACTGGTCGATGCGCTCAACCGGGACCGCGGCGCGCAGGGCGACTGGCGCTTCGTCGACGCGGGCAACGGCCCCGGCGACAACCCGATCCGGGTCGGCATCATCTACCGCAGCGCGCGCCTGCAGCCGGTCGGCAAGCCGGCCACGCTGACCGGTGGTCCATTCGTCGAGCACAGTCGCGTGCCGCTGGCGCAGGCCTTCCAGGGCAAGCAGGGCGCACCGTTCGTGGTGGTGGCCAACCACTTCAAGTCGAAGGGCTGCCGCGACGCCGCCGGTGCCGACGCTGACCGCAACGACAACCAGGGCTGCTGGAACGCCACCCGCGTGACCTCCGCGCAGCAGCTGCACGCCTGGCTGCAGACCGACCCGACCGGTACCGGTGCAAAGGACGCGGTACTGCTGGGCGATTTCAACGCCTACGCGATGGAAGACCCGATCCGCACCCTGCATGACCTGGGCTGGCAGGACGCGTTCAAGGTGGCCAAGGTCGAGCATCCCTACAGCTACGTCTACAACGGCTACACCGGCCGCCTCGACCATGCATTGCTGAGCCCGGGCATGGCCAACCGCCTGCGCGGCGCCGCCGAATGGCACAGCAACGCCGACGAGCAGGACGCCAGCGGTTACCAGGGCCGCAACGTGCAGGGCCCGTGGCGCAGCTCCGACCACGACCCGCTGCTGCTGGGCTTCGACAGATAAGGTTCGCCGGGGATCTGCTCTGCGAGGGACCTTGATCGGCACGGATGCTGCCGTTGCTTTTGATCTACCAGTCCGCCTTCAAGCGAGCCGAGCATCGCAGGTGAATCAGGGGCGAAGAGGCGCCGATGTCTGAGCGCAGCGAGTTCGGCGCCGTCCCCTGGTTCACCGAGAAGCGCAGGGTACCGGTGCACAGCACCGGCTCGCGGCTGGCGGGCGCGTTTCTTTTGGTTACTTTTCTTTTCGCGCGAAAAGAAAAGTGACATCCCACCGCGGGCGCGGAAATGGCCCGCCGCAACCAACGCTCACCCCCAGGCGATCAATCCGATCGCCAGCACCGCCAGCGCAAGACCCGCGCGGTTCCACTTCGTGGTTGCCTCGCCGAACGCGAACACGCCCACCAGCGCACCCAGCACCACCACGCCGATGTTCATGCCGGCGAACACGGTGGCCGGGCTGTCCGGCATCGACTGGTGCGCATGCACATAGAACAGGATGTTGCCGCCGTTGAGCAGGCCCAGCAGCGCACCCGCGCCGAGGTTGCGCCAGGCCAGCCGGCTGCGGCCGCTGAAATGCCGCCACAACTGCAGCGCCAGCATCAGCACGAACGCCACGCTGAAGCTGGCCAGCACCGCCGCCATCGACGGGGTGCCGGACAGCGCCACCTGCTTGAGCAGCACGTCCACCACCGCGAACCCGGCCCAGACGCCCAGCAGCCAGCCCCAGCCACCGGGTGAGGACGCCACCGCCGGTCCGCGCGGGCGCAGGCTGATCGCCACCATGGCGACCAGGCCCAGCGCCAGGCCGACCAACTTCCACGGCGTGGCGGTCTGGCCGAAGAACAGGAACGCGGCGGCCAATGACAGCAGCAGCGACAGCCGCTGCGCCACGTCGCTGCGGACGATGCCGGCCACCGCCACCGCGCGGCCCAGCACCAGGAAGATCGACGGCAGCACCACCGCCAGCGCCAGCAAGGACAGCCACGGCGCATGCGGCGCGCGCAGCGCGTCCAGCGGCGGCTGCAGCACCGCGGCGGTGAGCGTTGCAGCCACCAGATAGTTCCAGGTGACCATCTGCGCAACATCCAGCTGGCGGCGTCCGGCCACCTTCAACACCACCGAAACCAGCACGCTGCAGATCACGGCCAAGGAAAGGTAGAGCATGGGGCGGGCACAGGGCGGGGGCAGGGGACGGTATCATGGTGCCATGCACAAGCCTTCGTTCCCCGTCGCCCCTGGCGAAACCGCCTGCCTCGAACTGGACGGCCCGGCCGGCCCGCTGGAAGTGGTCGTCGACCTGCCCAAGGCCGATGTGCCGGTGCAGCCGATCGTGGCCATCGTCTGCCATCCGCTGTCCACCGAGGGCGGCACCCTGCACAACAAGGTGGTCACCATGACCGCCACCACCCTGCGCGAGCTGGGCATCGCCACGGTGCGCTTCAACTTCCGCAGTGTTGGCGCGTCGGCCGGTGAGTTCGACCACGGCGTGGGCGAGCAGGACGACCTGAAGGCCGTCGCCGCCTGGGTGCGCAGCCAGCGTCCGGACGACCGCCTGTGGTTGGCCGGTTTCAGCTTCGGCTCGTTCGTGTCGCTGAAGGCCGCTGCCGCGCTGCAGCCGGAAGCGCTGATCTCGATCGCGCCGCCGGCCGGTCGCTGGGATTTCGATGGCATCGCACCGCCGGCGCGCTGGCTGGTGATCCAGGGCGAGCAGGACGAGATCGTCGACCCGCAGGCCGTCTACCAGTGGCTGGACACGCTGGACTTCCCGCATGAGCTGGTGCGCATGCCCGAGACCAGCCACTTCTTCCACCGCAAGCTGATCGACCTGCGTGGCGCGCTGACCCACGGCGTGAAGCATTGGCTGGGCGCAGCGGCATGAGTGCAACCGAGTTGACCCCGTCGCAGCGGTACGCGGAAGGGGTCGCCCGTGGCGACTGGCAGAACGACCCGGCCCAGCATGCGGCGCTGGCCGAGCTGGACCGCATCCACCTGGGCCTGCTGGACAGTGCCGAGGACGGTTGGCTGGACCGCCTGTCCTCGTTCTGGAAGAAGCCCGAGCCGGTGAAGGGCCTGTACTTCTGGGGCGGCGTCGGCCGCGGCAAGACCTTCCTGGTCGACCTGTTCTACGACGGCCTGCCGATCAAGCAGAAGTACCGCACGCATTTCCATCGCTTCATGCGCAGCGTCCACGAGCGCCTGCGCGAGCACCAGGGCCAGAGCGACCCGCTGGCGAAGATCGCCCAGGAATGGCGCAGCAACCTGCGCGTGCTGGTGCTCGACGAGTTCTTCGTCACCGACATCGGCGATGCGATGCTGCTGGCGCGGTTGCTGGAGCGCCTGTTCGCCGAGGGCGTGACCCTGGTCACCACCTCCAACACGGCGGTGGAGAACCTGTACCTCAATGGCCTGCAGCGCGAGAGCTTCCTGCCGGCCATCGGCCTGCTGCAGCGCTTCTGCGTCGAGTTGTACGCCGAAGGCACCGAGGATTACCGTATGCGCGCGCTGACCCGCTCGCCGGTGTACCGCGCACCGCTGGCGGCCGACAGCGATGAGTGGCTGGCCACGCGCTGGAACGAGCTGAGTGGCGGCCAGCCGGCCAAGGCCGGCAACATCGAGATCGAGGGTCGCAAGATTCCGGTCCGTGGCCGCGGCAAGAGCATCGCCTGGTTCGATTTCGCCGCGCTGTGCGAGGGCCCGCGGGGGCCCTCGGACTACATCGAGATCGCGCACGAGTTCAACACGGTGCTGCTGGGCGGCATTCCGGCATTCGATCGCCTGAACGAAGATGCCGCGCGCCGCTTCGTCAACCTGATCGACGAGCTGTACGACCGCCACGTCAACCTGGTCTGCACCGCCAGCACCTCGCCGATCGAGCTGTACACCGGCCAGCGCCTGCAGGGCGCGTTCGAGCGCACTGCCTCGCGCCTGATCGAAATGCAGAGCGCCGAATACCTGGGCACCCCGCACCGGGCGTAAGGGCGGGCCGTCTGTAGAGCCGAGCCCACGCTCGGCTGCTTTTGCATGATGTGCCGAAAAGCAGCCGAGCGTGGGCTCGGCTCTACAACAGCGCCGCGCGGTTATCGGGAGGGCGCCAAGGCGTCGTCACGCGGCCGCTCATCCGGCCCGGCCGACACATGCAGCCCCGTACCGCTGCCGTGCTCCACCCGAACGCTCTCGCCGCGCTCCAGCAGCCGCAGTGGCTGTCCCTGGTAGCGCACTTCCAGCGCATCGTGGGCCTCTGCCAGTGAACGCACCAGCGGGCAAAGGGCCATTGCCTTGGCTTCCAGCTGCTGGCTGCGCGCTTCCATGCGGCGGTCGACCTCGGCATCGAGGCGGTCGGCGCGGCGCTCCATGGCCCCGGCGCGGCCGGTGAACACCTGCCACAGCACGCTGCGGGTCATCGACCCGGCCATCGTCTCGGCCATCTGCTCGATGTGCGCGTCGAAGCCGTCGCCGAAGGCTTCCTGTTCCCAGTAGCCGCGGCCCAGGCTGGCGTCGATCCAGTCCTGCATCTCGCCGCGCATCGCCCGCATCTGGCGGTTGCGGGACTTGCCGGTGATGGCCTCGAAGGCAGCGTCCAGCGCATCGAAGGTGACCCCGGAGACTTCGTGGGCCAGTGCGGTGGCCGCCGGCATCAACTGGCGGGCACCGGCCTCCATCTGCCGCAGGCGGGCGGCATCGGCGGCGCTGACCGGCACCATGGTGCCGTCCAGGCTCAGCTCGCCATCGTGGAACACCACTTCATGCGGCGCCTGCGGGCCATGCCGCAGCCAGATGCCGCCGCTGTCCACCAGCACGTCATAGTCGGTATGGATGCCGCACTGGTCCGAACGCAGGTCCGGCCCCTCGGCGGCCAGCGCCGGGGCAATGAACAGGGCAGGCAGCAGGGCCAGCGCGGGCAACCACAAGTGCATCGGAGCATCCTTTTCCGGGAGCGAGTGGCCAGCATCCGCTGCCCGCCCGAGCGCGTCACCGGCCGGAAGTCACCCGTCCACCGGATTCCCACCGGCTGCCCACCACCTATCCACAGGGTTGTCCCTAGCCAGTTTCATCACTGTCATGTGAAGCTGTCATTGTTCCGTTTTCGCGGTGCGTTGTACCACCGCAATGAC
Source organism: Stenotrophomonas sp. YJH_SMC_16 (assembly GCF_059367875.1). Lineage (NCBI taxonomy): Bacteria > Pseudomonadati > Pseudomonadota > Gammaproteobacteria > Lysobacterales > Lysobacteraceae > Stenotrophomonas > Stenotrophomonas sp. YJH_SMC_16. Next base: position 118,495 of record NZ_JCAFRH010000007.1, read on the forward strand.
GCCTTTCGGGCTTGACTGCGCAGCCCGTTCCGGCAGGTCTGAAGCGTCTGATCCGGGCGCCGATGGCACGATCCTTGCGGCGCAAGGGATTGCCGAATTTCACTACATTTGGCGTTGACGGACCCCACTACCCCCACTATCTTGTGGCCGTCGGTCGCAGCAACCCCAATTCCAGGGGATGCCCGGGGTACCCATCCGCGATCGCCAACGGCAGTGGCAGGCGCAGGGTCTCATCCCCTGCGACGCCGTCCTGCCATCCTGGGCTGTCATGTCCCGGGCTGCGTCACCCGATGCATCGAGCACCCACCAATCACGCCAAGAGGACACACGCCGTGACCACCGAATCCAGCGCCACCATCGAGAAGGAAAGCGAATTCCTGTTGACGTCGCCGCCGACGGCCAACGCGATGAGTGTGACCAAGCGCAATGGCACGACCGAACTGGTGGACCTGAACAAGATCGTGCGCGCGGTGCAGCGTTCCTCCGAAGGCCTGCACGCCGTCGATCCGATGCGCGTGGCCACCCGCACCATTTCCGGCCTGTACAACGGCGCCACCACCCGCGAGCTGGACGAACTGTCCATCCGCACCGCCGCCCTGCTGATCGGTGAAGAGCCCGAATACGGCCGCCTGGCTGCGCGCCTGCTGGCCAACTACATCGCCAAGGAAGTCTCCGGCCAGGAAATCTACGCATTCTCGCAGTCGGTCAGCCGTGGCCATGAAGTCGGCCTGATCAACGACCGCCTGCTGAACTTCGTGCAGACCAACGCACGCAAGCTCAACGATGCCATCGACATCTCGCTGGACCTGAACTTCGATTACTTCGGCCTGCGCACCCTGTACGACCGTTACCTGCTGCGCCACCCGCACACCCGCAAGGTGATCGAGACCCCGCAGCAGTTCTTCCTGCGCATCGCCAGCGCGCTGAGCGAGGACGTGTCCGAGACCCTGGCGCTGTACAAGCGCATGGGCAACCTGGACTACCTGCCGTCCAGCCCGACCCTGTTCAACTCCGGCACCACCCACGAGCAGCTGTCCTCGTGCTTCCTGCTGGACTCGCCGCAGGACTCGCTGGAGTCGATCTATGCCAAGTACGGCGACATCGCCCAGCTTTCCAAGTTCTCCGGCGGCATCGGCGTCAGCTACACCCGTGTGCGTTCGCGTGGTTCGCTGATCAAGTCGACCAACGGCCACTCCAACGGCATCGTGCCGTGGCTGAAGACCATGGATTCGTCCGTGGCCGCGGTGAACCAGGGCGGCAAGCGCAAGGGCGCGGCCTGCGTGTACCTGGAAACCTGGCACGCCGACATCGAGGACTTCCTCGAGCTGCGTGACAACACCGGTGACGAAGCCCGCCGTGCGCACAACCTGAACCTGGCCAACTGGGTGCCGGACCTGTTCATGAAGCGCGTCGAAGCCGACCAGGAATGGTCGCTGTTCGATCCGCGCGTCGTGCCGGAGTTCACCGACCTGTTCGGCGAAGCCTTCGAGGCCGCCTACCTGCAGGCCGAAGCCCAGGGCAAGGCCAACCGCACCATCTCCGCGCGCAAGCTGTACGCCCGCATGATGCGTACGCTGGCCGAGACCGGCAACGGCTGGATGACCTTCAAGGACAAGTGCAACCGCGCCAGCAACCAGACCCTGCGTCCGGGCAACGTGATCCACCTGTCCAACCTGTGCACCGAAATCCTGGAAGTCACCTCCAACGATGAAACCGCGGTGTGCAACCTGGGTTCGATCAACCTGGGCAACCACTTCGACGAGCACAACGAGTTCGACTTCGAGAAGCTGGCCGAGACCGTGCGCCTGGCCGTGCGCCAGCTCGACCGCGTCATCGACCTGAACTTCTACCCGATCGAAACCGCCCGCCGCGCCAACCTGCGCTGGCGTCCGGTCGGCCTGGGCTGCATGGGCCTGCAGGACGTGTTCTTCCGCAAGCGCCTGCCGTTCGACAGCGCCGAAGCCCGCGCCCTGTCGAAGAAGATTGCCGAAGCGATCTACTTCCACGCGCTGGAAACCTCCTGCGAGCTGGCCCAGGAACGCGGCAAGCACCCGTCGTTCAACGACACCCGTGCCGCCAGCGGCGAACTGCAGTTCGACGCCTGGAACGTGGTGCCGGAAGACACCGCACGCTGGGATGCCCTGCGTGAGCGCATCAAGGAACACGGCCTGCGCAACTCGCTGATGATCGCGATCGCCCCGACCGCGACCATCGCCTCGATCGCCGGCTGCTACGAGTGCGTCGAGCCGCAGGTGTCCAACCTGTTCAAGCGCGAGACCCTGTCCGGTGACTTCCTGCAGGTCAACCGCTACCTGGTGAACGAGCTGAAGAAGCTGGGCCTGTGGACCGCCGACATGCGCGATGCCATCAAGCTGGCCGAAGGTTCCATCGCCGGCGTGGCGCAGATTCCGGAAACGCTGCGCGAGGTCTACCGCACCGCGTGGGAACTGCCGATGCGCTCGCTGATCGACATGGCCGCCGAGCGTGGCGCCTTCATCGACCAGTCGGCCTCGCTCAACCTGTTCATGGAAAGCCCGAACATCGGCGCGATGTCCTCCATGTACATGTACGCCTGGAAGCAGGGCATCAAGACCACCTACTACCTGCGTTCGCGCCCGGCCACCAAGATCGCCAAGACCACGGTGAGCAGCGCGGCCCCGGCCAAGGTGTTCAGCCCGGACGAAGCCATCGCCTGCTCGCTGGAAAACCCGGAAGCCTGCGAGGCCTGCCAGTAAGCAAAAAAGAAGGGCCCCAAGCGGTAACTTGGGGCCCTTCTGATGCTTCACAAAACCCAAACTCCGTATCCGGATGAGGGTCTAGATCTGCCACTTCCTCTAAGAAGTGGAGCGAGTATAGCAATCCAGATCTCGTTCTGCTGGCGGGTCAAGTTGTAGTCCGGATGCCTTTTTTGTTTAGGTAAATTAACGATGGCTACTAATCCGCCGAAAAACAACGCTCGTATTGGTGCGGTTCGCGACCGCTCGCAGTTCCTGACGCCTTCCGGCCATCACGCAAAGCGTGGACCCGATGGGCGAATCATGGATGTGAAGACTAGCAGCAAGGATCCTTTCAAGGGTGTGCGGCGCGAATACAAGTGATCTACAGCTGGGGAGAGTATTCTCTCCCCAGCTTTCTGCATTTTGAAATTGAGGAAAACTGACACCCATGGCCGACAAGCCCAAGCAGATGCTGCTCGATCCCGGTTTTGAACTGACCCTGCGCCCGATGCGCTACCCGCAGTTCTATGACATGTACAGGAACGCGATCAAGAACACCTGGACGGTGGAAGAGATCAACTTCCAGATCGACATCACCGACCTGCACAGCAAGATGTCGCCGGGTGAGCGCCACCTGATCCACCGGCTGGTCGCGTTCTTCGCCACCGGCGACTCGATCGTGTCCAACAACCTGGTGCTGAACCTGTACCAGCACCTCAATGCGCCGGAAGCGCGCATGTACCTGTCGCGCCAGCTGTATGAAGAAGCGCTGCATGTGCAGTTCTACCTGACCCTGCTCGACAACTACCTGCCGGATCCGGAAGAGCGCGCCAAGGCGTTCTCGGCGGTGGAGAACATCGACTCGATCAAGAAGAAGGCCGACTTCTGCTTCAAGTGGATCGACTCGATCCAGAGCCTGACCCGCATCGAGACCCGTGAACAGCGCCGCCAGTTCCTGCTTAACCAGATCTGCTTCGCCGCTTGCATCGAAGGCCTGTTCTTCTTCGCTGCCTTCGCCTACGTGTACTACTTCCGTTCGCGTGGCCTGCTGCCGGGCCTGGCCTCGGGCACCAACTGGGTGTTCCGCGACGAGAGCGCGCACATGGAGTTCGCGTTCGAGTCGGTGCGTGTGGTGCGTGAGGAAGAACCGGACCTGTTCGACGAAGAGATGAAGCAGCAGGTCTACGACATGCTGGCCGAGGCGATCGAGTGCGAAGTGCAGTTCGCCGAGGACGTGCTGTCCGGCGGCGTGGCCGGCATTTCCACCCGCGACATGCGCCAGTACCTGCAGCACTGCGCCGACCAGCATTTCGCCAAGCTGGGCATGGAAAAGAAGTACAACGTGCGCAACCCGCTGCCGTTCATGGAACTGCAGGACGTGCAGGAACTGACCAACTTCTTCGAACGCCGCGTCTCGGCTTACCAGGTCGGCGTGCAGGGCGAAGTGGCCTTCGACATGAACTTCTGATCGAACCGGTCAAGCCTGTCGCAACGAAAAACCCCGGCGATCGCCGGGGTTTTTTGTTGCGCGCCGGGCTTTTGCAGAGTCGAGCCATGCTCGACTGCTGTCCGCGAAGATCAGTCGAGCATGGCCCGACTCTACAAAGAGCGGCTATCGCCGCCCTTCCACCGTCATGCGCACCGCCAGCCCGGCCAGTACCGTGCCCATCAGCCAACGCTGCACCATCTGCCAGGTGGGGTGCGCGGCCAGGAAGCCGGCGATGCTGCCAGCGGTCAGCGCGATCATGCCATTCACGCTGACACTGACCAGGATCTGGGTGGAGCCCAGCACGATCGACTGCATCAGCACGCTGCCTTCGCTGTCCGGGTGCAGGAACTGCGGCAGCAGCGACAGGTACATCACCGCCACTTTGGGGTTCAGCAGATTGGTCAGAAAGCCCATCGTGAACAACTTGCGCGGGCTGTCCTGCGGCAGGTCGCGCACTGCAAACGGCGAACGGCCACCCGGCTTGAGCGCCTGCCAGGCCAGGTACAGCAGGTACAGCGCGCCGCCGATGCGCAGTGCGTCGTAGGCGAACGGTACCGTCATCAGCAGGGCGGTGATGCCCAGCGCCGCGCACAGCATGTAGAACACGAAGCCCAGCGCCACCCCGCCCAGCGAGATCAGTCCCGCCATCGGGCCCTGGCAGATCGAGCGCGAGATGACGTAGATCATGTTCGGCCCGGGCGTGATCACCATGGCCAGCGAGACCAGTGCAAAGGCCAGAAGGTCGGAAGTGGCGGGCATGGGTGGTCCTGACGGTGGGCGTGGCGCAGTGTAGCGCCTGCCATGGGCGGGGCCTGCGCAGGCACCGCTGCCAGGTGGCCATTGCACATGCGTTCCGATGGCCGTCACGCCGGTCGCATAAAATTACCGGACCCCACACACCCAAGCACCCCCATGACCCCGAGCCCCGAGACCGTGCCGCCCACCGAAGTGCGCATGGCCGAAATCGTCTTCCCGAACCACACCAACCACCTCGGCACCCTGTTCGGTGGGCAGGCACTGGCGTGGATGGACAAGGCGGCCTTCCTGGCCGCCGCCCGCTATTCGCGCCGCACGGTGGTGACCGCGCGCAGCGACCAGGTCGACTTCAAGCTGCCGATCCGCATCGGCCAGATGGTCGAGACCATCGGCCGCATCGTCGAAGTCGGCCGCAGCTCGATGAAGGTGGAGGTGGAACTGGTCGCCGAAGACCTGCACAGCGGCGAGCGCAAGCTGTGTACCCGCGGCCACTTCGTGATGATCGCGCTGGACGAGGAAGGCCACCCGATCGCGGTGCCACCGCTGCCGGCGGCCTGACCCGGCCAACGGACCGGCGCTTGCGGGGGCGCCGCCGCGCCCCCATCTGGCAGCCATGACCCCGCCACTGACCGACTTCATCGACCGCGCCCAGCGCCTGTTCGTGCTGACCGGCGCTGGCTGCAGCACCGCCTCGGGCATTCCCGATTACCGGGATACCGACGGCCAGTGGAAACGCACGCCGCCGGTGACCTACCAGGCCTTCATGGGCGAGGCGGCCACCCGCCAGCGCTACTGGGCGCGCAGCCTGCTGGGCTGGCCGCGCTTCGGCCTGGCCCGGCCCAATGGCACCCACCAGGCCCTGGCTGCCCTGGAAAGCCGCGGCAAGCTGCAGGTGCTGCTGACCCAGAACGTGGACGGCCTGCACCAGCGGGCCGGCAGCCGCAACGTGATCGACCTGCATGGCCGACTGGATCGGGTGCGCTGCATGGGCTGCGAACGCCGCAGCGGCCGCGAGGACTTCCAGCAGCGCCTGCTGGACGCCAATCCGGGCTGGGACGCGCTGGAGGCCGGTATCGCCCCGGATGGCGATGCCGATCTGGAGACCGATTTCTCCAGCTTCGTGGTGCCCGATTGCCCGTCCTGCGGCGGCCTGCTGAAGCCGGACGTGGTGTTCTTCGGCGAAAACGTGCCCCGTGAACGCGTGGCAGCGGTGCATGAGCACCTGCAGCAGGCAGACGCCGTGCTGGTGGTGGGTTCTTCGCTGATGGTCTATTCCGGTTTCCGCTTCGTGCAGGCGGCGGCCAGGGCAGGGCTGCCGGTGGCGGCGCTGAACCGCGGCCGCACCCGTGCCGACGACCTGCTGCAGTTCAAGGACGAGCGGGACTGCGCTGAGGCGCTTGCAGGGCTCGTTACCGGGTAGCGCCGGGCCATGCCCGGCGGAAACGGGGTGCCGCGCCGCACGTTCGCCGGGCATGGCCCGGCGCTACCCATCATGCGTCCCCGCGAAACAGCGATCCATCCAGACGGTTGATTCGCCGGCCGTGCGGCGGTGCAATACGCACCCCCTACGTCGTTCATCACCGTCTTGAGCCAGCTGTTCTCGCCGATTTCGTTCGGCCCCCTGACCCTGTCCAACCGCATCGTCATCGCGCCGATGTGCCAGTACTCCGCCGAAGACGGTCGCGCCAGCGACTGGCACGCCATGCACCTGGGCAACCTGGCGCAGTCGGGCGCTGGCCTGCTGATCCTGGAAGCCACCGCGGTCGAGCCGCGCGGCCGCATCAGCTGGGCCGATCTGGGCCTGTGGGACGACGGTACCGAAGCCGCGTTGGCACAGGTGCTGGCCAGCGTCCGCCGCTGGTCGCCGATGCCACTGGGCATCCAGCTCGGCCACGCCGGCCGCAAGGCCTCGGTGAAGCGCCCGTGGGACGGCGGCGGCCAGTTGTCAGCCGATGATGCGCGTGGCTGGTCCACCGTGGCGCCGTCGCCGCTGCCGTTCCATGCCGGCGATCCGGCACCGCAGGAACTGGACGAGGCCGGCATCGCCGAGGTCATCGCCGCCTTCGCCGCCAGTGCGGTGCGCGCCGAGCGCCTGGGCTTCGAGCTGATCGAGCTGCATGCCGCGCACGGCTATCTGCTGCACCAGTTCCTGTCGCCGCTGAGCAACCGCCGCACCGATGGCTATGGTGGCTCGCTGCCGAACCGCCTGCGCCTGCTGGTGGAAGTGTTCGACGCGGTGCGTGCGGTAGTGTCCGACAAGGTCGCCGTGGGTGTACGCATTTCCGCCAGCGACTGGGTCGACGGTGGTTGGGATCTGGTGCAGAGCGAAGCACTGGCCCAGGTGCTGGACGCGCGCGGCTGCAATTTCCTGCATGTCTCCAGCGGCGGCCTGGACGAGCGCCAGAAGATCACCGTCGGCCCGGGCTACCAGGTGCCGTTCGCGGCGGCGATCAAGGCCAAGGTGCGCATGCCGGTCATCGCGGTGGGCATGATCACCGAGCCCGAGCAGGCCGAATCGATCCTGCGCCATCGCCACGCCGATGCCGTGGCCCTGGCGCGCGGCATCCTCTACGACCCGCGCTGGCCGTGGCATGCCGCCGCCGCGCTGCGCGACAGCGTGGAACCGGCGCCGCAGTACCTGCGCTGCGAGCCGCGCGACGCGCGCGGCGTGTTCAAGGCGCGCTGAGGCTCACACCCGCCAGGCCGGCGCCATGCCGGCCTGCAGGTGCTCGAACAGCGCGCGGATCTTGGCGGTGAAGTCGCGGCGGTCGCTGACGCAGAAATAGACCTCCATCGGCTCCGGGCGCCACGCCGTGTCGGCGCCGAACACCGCCTGCAGGCGGCCATCGCGCAGGTAGGGCTCGGCCACGAATGCGGCCAGCCGGGTGATGCCGGCACCGGTCGCGGCAAGCGTTGCCAGTGCATCGATGTCATCGCAGACCATGCTCGGCGGCAGTGCGGCGTCCACGCGCTGGCCATCCTTCAGCAGGCCCCAGCGCAGCGGTCGGCCATCGGTGGGGAAGCGGTGCAGCAGCCCGCGATGACCGCTCAGGTCGGAGGGTTGCTGCGGGGTGCCGTGCGCTTTCAGATAGGCCGGCGAGGCACAGAACACGAACGGGACGCGTGCCAGTTGCCGCGCGACCACGCCATCTTCCAGCTGTGCACCGATGCGGATGCTGGCATCCACCGCTTCCGGCCCATGCTGCACGGCGCGGTCGGTCAGGCGCAGCTCCAGCTGCAGTTGTGGGTAACGCTGCTGCAGTGAAGGCAGCAAGGGGGCAAGCACATGGCGACCGAAGGCGCTGCTGCTGGCGATGCGCAGCGACCCGGCCGGCTCGATGTCACCGGCAGTGACCATCGCCTGCGCGCGCGCCAGGTCGGCTTCGATGTGGCGCACCTGCGCCAGGTACAGCGCGCCGGCCTCGCTGAGGGCCAGCTGGCGCGTACTTCGGTTCAGCAACCGTACCCCCAGATGCGCCTCCAGCCGGTTGATGTTCTGGCCGACTGCGGTGGCGCTGATGCCAAGGATGCGGGCCGCGGCGGCAATGCTGCCGGTCTCTGCGGTGCGGGTGAAGCTGCGGATCAGTTGCAACAGGTTCATGACCGACCAGCTTGCCATGGGGACGCCCAAGTATCGCTTGGGACTGAACCAAGCTGTTCGGTTGCATCGGTGACCATCGATCCGGCGGGCGCGGCGCTGCCCTACACTCGGGGGATGCGCCCCGATTCCATTCTTACCCTGTCCTGTCCCGACCGCACCGGCATCGTCTACCGCGTGTCCGGCCTGCTGTTCGACCACGGCTGCAACATCCTCGACGCCCAGCAGTTCGGCGACGAGGAGAGCGGCCGCTTCTTCCTGCGCGTGCATTTCGACCGCGATGCCAGCCTGCCGCTGGAGACCGTGTACGCCGCCATGGCCACGCTTGCCGAAGGCTTCGGCATGGACTGGCAGCTGCATGATGGCCGCCGCCGCGCACGCCTGCTGGTGCTGGTCAGCAAGCAGGGGCACTGCCTCAACGATCTGCTGTTCCGTGCCCACAGCGGCCAGTTGAAAGTCGACATCGCGGCAGTGGCGTCCAACCACGCCGATTTCGCGCCATTGGCCGCGTCCTACCAGGTGCCGTTCCACCATCTGCCGGTGACCGCCGATACGCGTGCGGTGCAGGAGCAGCAGATCATCGACCTGGTCGAGCGCGAGCGCATCGATCTGGTGGTATTGGCGCGCTACATGCAGATCCTGTCACCCACGCTGTGCCGCGCACTGGCCGGCCGTGCGATCAATATCCACCACAGCTTCCTGCCCAGCTTCAAGGGCGCGCAGCCGTATCACCAGGCGCACGCGCGCGGGGTCAAGATCATCGGTGCCACCGCGCACTACGTCACCGAGGATCTGGACGAAGGCCCGATCATCGAACAGGACGTGGCCCGCGTGGACCACGCGATGGCACCGCGCGAACTGGTGCGGCTGGGCAGCGATACCGAATCGCTGGTGCTGGCGCGCGCGGTGCGCCGCCATGTGGAGCACCGCATCCTGCTCAACGGGCACCGAACGGTGGTGTTCCGGTAATCGCCCATCCCGCGTCCGCCGGGCATGGCCCGGCACTACCGAATCCTAATTTCATCCAGTGAAAAGCCCCCGGTTCGGCCGTCCCGCGATCTGTAGGGGGGCGTAGTTGGGGGGCTGGATGAATCGATTGTGTTGTCGTGGGCAGGAGCGCGCAAGCGGCATAAGCGACGTGCGCGGTAGCGCCGGGCCATGCCCGGCGGTCGCCCGTCAGGCGATCGCGATTCCCGCCTTGCCCAGCGCCTCGCGCACCATCGCGTCATTGGCTTCGGTCACCGGCCGGGTCAGCTCCCACAGGAACTTCACCCGGAAGCCGGACTTCACCGCGTCCTGCGCGCTCCACAGTACGCAGTAGTCGCGGGCCAGGCCGCACACATGCACTTCGCGGATGCGGCGCTCGTGCAGCCAGCCGGCCAGGCCGGTAGCTGGGCGCTCGCCATCGGGGCCATGGTTCTCGCGGAAGGCGCTGTACGAATCCACCTGTTGGCGCGTGCCCTTGCGCAGGATCAGGTCGGCCACGGTCCAGTCCACGCCCGGGTGCAGGGCGGCACCGGCGCTGCCCTGCACGCAGTGGTCCGGCCATAGGGTCTGCGGCTGCGCGTGCAGCAGGATGGTCTCGAAGGGGCGTTGGCCGGGGTGCTGGCTGGCGAACGAGGCATGGTCGGCCGGGTGCCAGTCCTGTGTCGCCACCACGGTGCGGTAGCGGCGCTGCGCCAGCAGACCGGCAATCGGTACCACCAGCGCATCGCCCTGGTCGCAGGCCAGCGTACCGCCGGGCATGAAGTCTGGCTGCAGGTCGATCACCAGCAGGGCGACATCGGCGGGCAGGGCGGTCATGGCAGGTCCACTACAACGTGAAGGGGCGACCAGCGTGGCCGCCCCGGCGGCACAGGTCAATCGCCCTGCGGCGTCCCAGCGTCCTGCCCGTAGTACAGCAGGCCGATCTTGATCCGCTCGCGGCCATTCTCGCGGCGATGGCGGTTGGCATCGCGCAGCGAGTACACGCAGCCGCAGTACTCCTGCTGGTAGAACTGCTCGCGCTTGCTGATCTCGATCATGCGGCTGGCACCGCCGCCCTTGCGCCAGTTGTAGTCCCAGTACTGCAGGCCCTCGTAGCGCGACGCGGCGCGGATGCCGCAGTCGTTGATCTGCGCCATGTTCTTCCAGCGCGAGATGCCCAGCGAAGAACTGATGGTGTCATAGCCGTGTTCGTGCGCGTACAGCGCAGTGCGCTCGAAACGCATGTCGAAGCACATCGTGCAGCGGATGCCGCGTTCGGGCTCGTTCTCCATGCCGCGCGCACGGCTGAACCAGTTGTCGGTGTCGTAGTCGCAGTCGATGAACGGGATGTCGTGCTGCTCGGCGAAGCGGATGTTCTCCTGCTTGCGCAGCTCGTATTCCCTCACCGGGTGGATGTTGGGGTTGTAGAAGAAGATCGCGTAGTCGATCCCGGAGGCGGTGATCGCCTCCATCACTTCGCCGGAGCAGGGCGCGCAGCATGAATGCAGCAGCAGGCGCTTGCCGTCGGCGGGCAGGGTCAGGGTGGGACGTTGGAGCTCGGTCATCGTCAGGTACCGCATGGACCGCCGGCAACGGCGGTGGCCCATGCATCAGCGCGTGGGTGAACAGGTCTGGCCGGATACCGTGAAAAGGACGCGCGCGGCCGCATCGCCTGCACGCGCAGGACAAGGACGGCCCCGGCAACCTCCCCGCGGAGATTCCAGGTCGAATCAGGGGACGGTCGTGTCCCCCGGCCGGGGCCGGTATTCGGGCTGATGGACACGGGCCGCAGCCCACCTACTACCTGCCGCTTCCCAGGCGCGAGCCCAGTGCTGTTGGCAGGATTCGTTTCCATTCACCGCTGCGGGGCAGCTCCGGAATGGGCGCGCGAGGCGCCTTCACCGGATTCCCGTTTAAATCCCGGCCGCCATCAATGCCACGGCCGGGATACCTTCGGCGTGCCCACGGTGGACGCGTCGACGGCAATGGTCAAGGGCCAATCAAAGCGCAGGGCTGTGGCTCGTTTCTCAGGCTGTGAGAGCCCCTCTTGCCATACTGTGCATCGACAGACGGGAGGTGACTCGTGGCGGCGAAGTACTGCGATCTGGTCATGAAAGGCGGCATCACCAGCGGCATCGTGTACCCCAATGCGGTACTGGCGCTGGCGCGCGAGTATCGCTTCAAGAGCATCGGCGGCACCTCGGCCGGCGCCATCGCTGCGGCGGTGGCGGCCGCGGCAGCCTGCGGTGATCGCCGCCAGCAGGCGGGCGAGCACCTGCCTGGCGATGCCGGCTATGGCGGGTTGTCGGCGGTGTCGGCGCAGCTGTCGCGGCGCGGCTTCATCTACAGCCTGTTCCAGCCGGCACGGGGCGCGCGTGCGGCCTATCGGCTGCTGGTGGTGCTGACCGGCAATGCCCGCCTGCCGCACAAGCTGCTGTGCCTGGCCGTTGCCGTGTTCGAGATCGCGCCGCTGGAAGTGCTGGTGTCGCTGGCGCTGCTGCTCGGCCTGGGCTGGTGGGGTGGTGGCTGGAGCGGCGTGGCCGCCACGCTGCTGCCGTCGCTGCTGTGCGCTTACGGTGCCGGCGTGGCCGGTGCCGCGCTGCGGGTGGCGCGGGTGGCGCGGCGCAATCTGCTGGGCCTGTGCAGCGGCCTCGGCCGTGATGCACGCAAGCCGGCGTTGACCGAGTGGCTGCACGAGTGCCTGCAGCAGTTGTCCGGCAAGCCGCTGGATGCACCGCTTACCTTCGCCGACCTGCACGATGCGCCGCGCTATGCCGGCGAGCCGGACAGCCCGCATGCGATCAGCCTGCAGATGATCACCACCTGTGTGTCGCACAACGAGCCGCGTACGCTGCCGCTGGGTGGCGCGCAGTTCTGGTTCCTGCGCGAGGAGTTCGAGCAGCTGTTCCCGGCCAGCGTGGTGCAGTGGCTGGTGGATCAAGCTGGCCCGCCGTTGGAGGTGGAGGGGCGACGGTACTACCACCTGCCGCAGGGCCCGAAGCTGCCGGTGCTGGTGGCCACGCGCATGAGCCTGAGCTTCCCGTTGCTGATCAGCGCGGTGCCGCTGCATGAGCCCTCGCGGCGCGAGCGTCGCTGCGAACCCACCGCGCCTGCCGCCGACCAGGAGCACAACGTGGCCGACAGCATGGAAGGGCTGACCAGTGCCGGGCAGACCTGTGGCCCGGTGATCACCGCCTTCCGCATCTGCTGGTTCTCCGATGGCGGCATCAGCAGCAACTTCCCGATCCATCTGTTCGATGCCGCCTTGCCGCGCTGGCCGACCTTCGCCATCAACCTGGTCTACCCGCAGCACGCTGAAGAGGTGAGCCACGGCAGCAGCGGCCGCCAGTCGCTGGAACACGCGGTGTTCCTGCCCACCGAAAACCGTCATGGCTGGCAGCGGACCTATCAGTCGATCGCCACGCCGCTGGCGGCCGCGGAACTGGGGCGTTTCCTGTTCGCGGTGGTGGCGACCATGCAGAACTGGCGCGATCTGCTGCAGGCGCGCGCGCCGGGTTACCGCGACCGCATCGTGCACGTCAGCCTGCAGGGCGACGAAGGCGGCATGAACCTGGACATGCCGCAGGAGGTGCTGACCCGCATCGCCGACAAGGGCAGCCTGGCCGGTGCGCGCTTCTGTTCGTTCTCGTTCGAGAACCACTACTGGATCCGCTGGCGCAACCTGGCCTCGGCCTACCAGCGCTACACGCTGGAAGTGGCACGCACCGACGACCCGGCGCAGCAGGTGCTGGCCTACCGCGCGGCGTACGCGATGGTTGCCACTGGCCAGCCGACGCCACCGTCATACAAGCTGGGTTCGGAAGACAAGCGGCTGGCCTCGCAGCAGCTGTGGGGGTTGATGGTCGAACAGGGTCGCAGCTGGGAGGACCTCGGCCCCGACCTCACCGACGGCGCACCGCGCCCGTTGCCGCAGATGAAGGTGACGCCGATCTACTGACCCGGTAGTAGATCCACGCCTTGCGTGGATGGAACCCCATCGAAATCGAATATTTCGAACGTTCATCGAAGAACATCCACGCATGGCGTGGATCAAGCGTGTCGACCAAGGTCGACACCTACCAGAGCAATACGTCGTTCCGACAGATGGAAGGAAACTGTCGAAGGCGGGGTGGTGTCGGATTGCGGGGTGTCCGCGGCATGGATGCCGCGGCCAAGCCCCCAGGGACGGGTTCACGGCGTCCCCGCAATCCGACACCGCCCCGCCATCCCACGGAATGCCAGCTTTTGCTGTTGCTGTTGCTTCGGCTTCGGCAGGTGCAGGGCGCAGCCCTGCCGAACCAACCCTACCGCCCCGGCAATTGCGCGAACGCGCGCTGCATGCAGTCCTCGCGCGGGCACACCCGGCAGCCCGGGCCAATCGACACCGAATTGCCCGGGCTCTGCACATCCAGCCCCAGCGAATACACCAGCCGCTCGGCATGCTGCAGGTCGCAGCCCAGCGCCACCGCGAAGGTCTTGCGCGGCTGGCCATGCCCCACCGGCCCGCTGCTGACCTGCCGCGCCAGCCAGAAATGGCGGCGCCCATCGGGCATGCGCGCCGTCTGCGTAAGGATGCGCCCGGGCTGGTTGAACGCCTCGTAGACGATCCACAGCGGGCACGACCCACCCACCTGCGAGAAATGGAAATCGGTGGCCGAATGGCGCTTGGACACATTGCCCGCACGGTCCACGCGGATGAAGAAGAACGGCAGCCCCGGCGCACTGCGCCGTGCCAGCGTGCTCAGCCGATGGCACACCGCCTCGAAGCCGACGCCGAACTGATGCGCCAGCAGTTCGATGTCGTAGCTGCTGGCCTCGGCCGCACGCAGGAAGCGCATGTACGGCATCACCAGCGCGCCGGCGAAATAGTTCGACAGGCCGATGCGCGCCTGCGCGATGCGTGCCTCATCGGTGAAGCCGGCACGCGCCACCACCGCATCGATCTGCGGCAGGTAGCCGTGCAGGGCCAGTTCGGCGGCCATCTGGAATGCCTGCTGGCCCGGTTCCAGGTAATCGGGCAGCCACAGCCGCCGTGCACCGGCATCGAACTGGCGCTTCTCGCGCCCGGCCTGCAGCGCCGCCACTTCCACCAGCACGCCATGGCGGTCGGCCAGCAGCTGGCGCAGGCGTGGTGCCACATGCCCGGGCGACAGCCCCCACTCGGCGAACAGGCGCTCGGCCAGTTCGTCCAGCTCGGGGATGTGGTTGTGCATGCGGTTGAAGAACTCGCGCACCTGGTCACCGGCGGGCAGGGTGCTGCCGGCACCCGGCTCGCCCAGCTGGAATTCCAGGGCGGCGGCATGTTCGCGCAGCGCCAGGTGGCGCCGATGCAGGTCCAGCAGGGCGCGGCTGACCTGCGGCAGGTTGCCGGCCAAGGCGCGCAGTTCGGTCGCGCTCACCTCCGCCAGGCCCAGGTCGCGCAGGGTCTCGCCCAGTGCCTCCTGCAGCGCGGCGGGCTCATCTTCGTCGAACAGTGCGGAAACATCGCCCAATACTTCGCCCAGCTTCTTCTGCACGGCCGGGGTGAGTGGGCGCTTGTTGCGCTCGATCTGGTTCAGGTAACTGGCCGACAGGCCCAAGGCGCGGGCCAGGTCCACCTGGCTGTAGCCGCGCTGCTCGCGCAGCCGCAGCAGGCGCAGGCCAAGTTGTCGCTGGGTGGCTGAATAATTCACAGAATTAACATGAATCGTCTGGCGTGTTGGCCAGATTAAGCGGATTCAGCCCGGAAATCGAGGTGGGTGCTGTGAATAATGCCAAGCATCTTTCGAGCCCGTGGGATTGTCGTCATGACTGTTGCAGCGCCCCGTATCCGCATGCTGATCGATGGCCAGTTCATCGAATCGGCCACCTCCCACTGGCAGGACGTGATCAATCCGGCCACCCAGGACGTGCTGGCCAAGGTGCCGTTCGCCACCACCGGCGAAGTGGACGCCGCCGTCGCCGCCGCCAAGGAAGCCTTCAAGACCTGGCGCAAGACCCCGATCGGCACCCGTGCGCGCATCTTCCTGAAGTACCAGCAGCTGATCCGCGAGAACATGAGCGAGCTGGCCCACATCCTCACCGCCGAACAGGGCAAGACCCTGCCGGACGCCGAAGGCGATGTGTTCCGTGGCCTGGAAGTGGTCGAGCACGCCGCCGCCATCGGCAACCTGCAGCTGGGCGAGCTGGCCAACAACGTGGCCAATGGCGTGGATACCTACACGATCATGCAGCCGCTGGGCGTGTGCGCCGGCATCACCCCGTTCAACTTCCCGGCGATGATCCCGCTGTGGATGTTCCCGATGGCCATCGCCACCGGCAACACCTTCATCCTCAAGCCGTCCGAGCAGGACCCGATGGTCACCATGCGCCTGGTCGAACTGGCGCTGGAAGCCGGCATTCCGAAGGGCGTGCTGAACGTCGTCCACGGTGGCGAGGAAGTGGTCAACGCGATCTGCGACCACCCGGACATCAAGGCTGTTTCGTTCGTGGGTTCCACCCGCGTCGGCACCCACGTCTACAACCGCGCCTCGCTGGCCGGCAAGCGCGTGCAGTGCATGATGGGCGCCAAGAACCACGCTGTGGTGCTGCCGGACGCCAACAAGGAACAGACCCTCAATGCGATGGTCGGTGCCGCCTTCGGTGCCGCTGGCCAGCGCTGCATGGCCGCCTCCACCCTGGTGCTGGTCGGTGAAGCACGCAACTGGGTGCAGGATCTGGTGACCAAGGCCAAGACCCTGAAGGTCAGCGGCGGCACCGTGGCCGGCACCGATGTCGGCCCGGTCATTTCCTGCAGCGCCCGCGAGCGCGTGGAAGGCCTGATCGCCTCGGGCGTGGAGCAGGGCGCCAAGCTGGTGCTCGATGGCCGCAAGCCGCAGGTCGATGGCTTCGAGAAGGGCAACTTCGTCGGCCCGACCATCTTTGCCGGTGTCACCCCCGACATGCGCATCTACCAGGAAGAAATCTTCGGGCCGGTGCTGGTCATCCTCGAAGCGGAAACGCTGGAAGACGCCATCGCGATGGTCAACAGCAACCCCAACGGCAACGGCACCGCACTGTTCACCCAGTCCGGCGCCGCCGCGCGCAAGTTCCAGGAAGACATCGACGTCGGCCAGGTCGGCATCAACGTGCCGATCCCGGTGCCGGTGCCGTTGTTCTCGTTCACCGGTTCGCGCGCGTCCAAGCTGGGCGACCTGGGCCCGTACGGCAAGCAGGTGGTGCTGTTCTACACCCAGACCAAGACGGTCACCGCGCGCTGGTTCGATGACGAAACGCTGAGCCACGGCGTCAACACCACGATCAGCCTGAAGTAACGGCAGGAGCAGCCATGAGCCACTCGATGACGACGGAACTGGAAGAAGCGCAGCAGGCGTACCGCGAGGCTGCGCGCGACTTCGCACAGGCCGAACTGGCGCCACACGCCGCGCGATGGGATGCGGAGGGCATCTTTCCGCGCGAGGCGATCGCCAAGGCCGGTGAACTGGGCTTCTGCGGTCTGTACATGGACCCGGAAGTGGGCGGCAGCGGCCTGAGCCGACTGGACGCCGCCGTCGTCATCGAGGAGCTCGCCAACGTCGATCCGTCGACCGCGGCCTACATCAGCATCCACAACATGGCCTCGTGGATGGTGTCCACGTGGGGCCAGCCGGCACTCCGCGATGCATGGGGCACCGACCTGTCTTCGGGCAACAAGCTGGCCTCGTACTGCCTGACCGAGCCGGGCGCCGGTTCCGATGCGGCCTCGCTGAAGACCACCGCCGTGCGCGATGGCGACTTCTACGTGCTGAACGGCGCCAAGGCCTTCATCTCCGGCGCCGGTGCCACCGAACTGCTGGTGGTGATGGCGCGTACCGGCGGTGCCGGTGCAGGTGGCGTCAGCGCCATTGCCGTGCCGTCGGACCTGCCGGGCATCAGCTTCGGCCGCAAGGAAGAGAAGATGGGCTGGAACAGCCAGCCCACCCGTGGCATCACCTTCGAAAACGTCCGCGTGCCGGTCAGCCACCTTCTGGGAGAGGAAGGCGGTGGCTTCAAGCTGGCGATGAAGGGGCTGGATGGTGGCCGCATCAACATCGCCGCCTGCTCGCTGGGTGCTGCGCAGGGCGCATTGGATGCCGCGCGCCGCTACATGGGCGAGCGCCGCCAGTTCGGCAAGGCGCTGGCCGAGTTCCAGGCACTGCAGTTCAAGCTGGCCGACATGGTCACGCAGCTGGTGGCCGCGCGGCAGATGGTGCACACCGCCGCGCGCAAGCTCGATGCCGGTGCCAGCGATGCCAATGTCTGGTGCGCGATGGCCAAGCGTTTTGCCACCGATGCGGGTTTCAACGTCTGCAATGAAGCACTGCAGATCCACGGTGGCTACGGCTACATCCGCGAATACCCGATTGAGCGCCTGCTGCGTGACTGCCGCGTGCACCAGATCCTGGAAGGCACCAACGAGATCATGCGGGTGATCGTTGCCCGTCACCTGCTCAACACCGAAGAGGAACTGCGATGAAGGATTGGCGTACCCAGGAGCACGTGGGCCTGAAGGTCGAGGCCGACGGCCACACCGCCGTGGTCACCCTGAACAACCCGCCGGCGCACACCTGGACCGTGCACAGCCTGTCCGCGCTGCGCGACCTGGTGGGCGCGCTCAACGCAGACCGCGACATCTACGCACTGGTGATCACCGGTGACGGCGAGAAGTTCTTCTCCGCCGGTGCCGACCTCAACCAGTTCGCCTCCGGCGACAAGGCCGCCGCACGCGAGGCCGCGCGCCGCTTCGGCGAAGCCTTCGAAGCGCTGTCCGGGTTCCGTGGCGTGTCGATCGCCGCGATCAACGGCTACGCCATGGGCGGTGGCCTGGAATGTGCGCTGGCCTGCGACCTGCGCATCATCGAAGACCATGCCCAGGTCGCGCTGCCGGAGGCCACCGTCGGCCTGCTGCCGTGCGCCGGCGGCACCCAGAACCTGCCGCGCCTGGTGGGCGAGGGCTGGGCCAAGCGCATGATCCTGCTGGGTGAGCGCATCACTGCCGAGACCGCACTGCGCATCGGCCTTGCCGAAGAAAAGGTTGGCAAGGGCGAAGCCAAGGCACTGGCGCTGGAATGGGCGAAGAAGGCCGGCAAGCAGAGCCCAACCAGCATCGCCGCCTGCAAGACCCTGGTGCAGTCCACCCGCACCGGCACCCACGCCTCGGCGCTGGTGGCCGAGCGCGAAGCCTTCGTCGACCTGTTCGACACCGCCGACCAGGTCGAGGGCGTGACTGCCTTCCTGGAAAAGCGCACCGCGCAGTGGAAGAACGCATGAGCACCGACACCGCTGCCGACGACGCACCGGTGCTGTTCGAAGAGCGCGTGGCCGGCAACGGCACGCGTATCGGCATCGCCACGCTCAACGCGCCGCGCACGCTCAACGGATTCTCGCTGCCGATGGCGCACCTGCTGCTGAAGCAGTTGAATGCCTGGGCCGACGACGACGGCATCGCCATGGTGGTGCTGCAGGGCGCCGGCGAAAAGGCGTTCTGCGCCGGCGGCGACCTGCACAGCCTGTACAAGGCCATGGTCGCCTTCCGTGAGGCCGGCCGCAGCGACATCCGCGAGAACGACTACGCCGCTGAGTTCTTCGACGTTGAATACCGCGTCGATTACCTCATTCACACCTACGCCAAGCCGATCCTGTGCTGGGGTCATGGCATCGTGATGGGCGGCGGCATCGGCCTGATGTCCGGCGCCAGCCACCGCGTGGTCAGCGAGCGCTCCAAGTTGGCCTTCCCGGAAATCACTGTTGGCCTGTTCCCCGATGTCGGTGGCAGCTGGCTGCTGCCGCGCGTGCCGGGCAAGGGCGGCCTGTTCCTGGCCCTGACCGGCGCACTGCTCAACCCGGGCGATGCCATCTACGCCGGCTTGGCCGACGTGCACGTGGCCGAAGAGCGCCGCAGTGCAGTGTTCGATGCGCTACTGCAGGTGGCCTGGTCCAGTGATGCCGCACACAACCAAGAACGCCTGACCCATCTGCTGCAGTCGCATGCCAGCGATGCCGCCACCGGTCCACTGCTGGCCCACGCGGCGCAGGTCGATGCGTTGTGCGAAGGCGATGACCTTGAAGCCATCGTTGCGCGCATTGCCGGCCTGCAGACCGACGATGCGTGGCTGCAGGCGGCACAGAAGACCCTCGTTGCTGGTGCGCCGGGTTCGGCGCGGCTGGCCTTTGAACTGCAGCGCCGCAGCGCCGGCCAGGACCTGGCCAGCGTCTACCGGCTGGAGTACATCACCGCGCTGCACTGCGCCGCCCACGGCGATTTCGCCGAAGGCATCCGCGCGCTGCTGATCGACAAGGACCGCAATCCGCAATGGAACCCGGCCACGCTGGCCGAGGCCAGCGGCGCGTGGGCCGACACCTTCTTCGCTTCCCCCTGGGCCGATGCCGCGCATCCGCTGGCCGACCTGGGCACTCCCCTTGTTGAAAGGAGCCTTGCATGAGCCGCATTGCATTCATCGGGTTGGGCAACATGGGTGGCCCGATGGCCGCCAATCTGGTCAAGAACGGCCATACCGTGCGCGTGTTCGATCTGGTCCCGGCCGCGGTGCAGGCCGCCGTCGATGCCGGCGCCAGCGCGGCGGCATCGGCGCGCGAAACCCTGGCCGATGCCGAGGTGGTGATCTCGATGCTGCCGGCCAGCCGCCACGTCGAAGGCGTGTACCTGGGCGACGACGGCATCCTCGCCGCGATTCCCGCCGGTGCACTGGTCATCGACTGCAGCACGATCGCACCGGCCAGCGCCCGCAAGGTTTCTGAAGCCGCCGCCGCGCGTGGCCTGCAGATGCTCGACGCACCGGTGTCCGGCGGTACCGCCGGTGCCCAGGCCGGCACCCTGACCTTCATCGTCGGTGGCGAAGAGGACGCGCTGGAACGCGCCCGTCCGGTGCTGCAGGCGATGGGCAAGAACATCTTCCACGTGGGCGCCAGCGGTGCCGGCCAGGTGGCCAAGCTGTGCAACAACATGGCGCTGGGCGTGATCATGGCGGTGACCGGTGAAGCCATCGCCCTGGGCGTGGCGCACGGGCTGGACCCGAAGGTGCTGTCGCAGATGATGGCAGTCAGCACCGGCCGCAGCTGGGCCACCGAAGTGTGCAACCCGTGGCCGGGCGTGCTGGAGAATGCGCCGGCCTCGCGCGGTTACAGCGGCGGCTTCGGCAGCGACCTGATGCTGAAGGACATGGGCCTGGCGGTGGAAGCGGCGATGAGTGTCGGCGCCTCGATCCCGCTGGGCGAAGTGGCCCGCAACCTGTACTCGATGAACCACCAGGCCGGCCGCGGCAAGCTGGATTTCTCCAGCGTCGTGCAGCTCATCACCAGCGACCGGTAACCGGTCGCTGGTCCGCGCATTCCACCTTATCCCCGCGCCGTTGGCGCACCCCCTTGAACAACAAGGGGGCTCTCCTCCAGAAGGATGGATGCGCGCCGTAGCGAATGCGTCCCCGGCTGCGCGCCGGGGCCCACCCGAGGTGGGATGGGCGGATGCCCGGTTTCGACCGGCATCCGCCCATTTTTTTGCCTTTCACGTTGGTGCTGCCGGCCGCTGGCCGGCAGCACCGCATCAGGCGACGACCAGCGTCACGTCGATGTTGCCGCGGGTGGCATTCGAGTACGGGCACACGATGTGCGCCTTCTGCACCAGCTCTTCCACCTGCTCGCGCGGCACGCCCGGCACGTTGATGGTCAGCTCGGCCTCGATGCCGAAGCCGGTCGGGATCTGGCCGATGCCGACCTTGCCGGTCACGGTGGTGTCGGCCGGCAGCGCGACCTTGGCCTGGCCGGCCACGAACTTCAGTGCGCCCAGGAAGCAGGCGGAGTAACCGGCCGCGAACAGCTGCTCCGGGTTGGTGCCCGGGCCACCCGCGCCGCCCAGCTCGCGCGGGGTCGACAGCTGGATGTCCAGCACGTTGTCGGAAGAGACGGAACGACCTTCACGGCCGCCGGTGGAGGTGGCCTGGGCGGTGTACAGAACCTTTTCGATGGACATCGGGATGCTCCTGGTCAGTGGGTGGGTGTTGCGTTGGAGCCTACTTTGCCCGGTTTTCGCGTACGTTGGGTTGCAATGCGTACGAAAAACTTGATTGATCGTCCTGTGGGCCTAGATCGTCCATTCGCGATCGGTGGTGAACATGATGGTCAGCCAGCGGTCCGGCGAAGCCTCGCCCAGCGCATCGCCGATCTCATCACGCAGCTGGTCCCATTCCACCAGCGGCCGCGGCGGGTCGTCCTCGCGCACCACGAAGAACAGCTCGATCTGCTCGCCACGCCCCACCTGCGCCACATAGCTGCGGTGCTCGACGAAGCCATGCTTGGCGACGATGTCGCGCGCCACCGCATCCACGTGCGCCTGCAGCTCCGGCGGGGTGACCAGCAGGATGCCGGCCAGCGCGCGGCGCACGGTACCGAGCGGGGCGATCATCACCAGCACGCAGACGAAGGCGAGGATGGCCGGGTCGATGTACGGCCCGACCCAGGCCCACGAGGTGCCCTGCACCAGCACACCGCCGAGGAAGGCCAGCAGGTAGCAGGCCGACATGCTGGCCGCGATCACCCAGTTCTTCGCATCCAGCGCGATGAATTCCGAACCGATGCGGCGGTTGGCGCGCAGGATGAACCACGCCAGCGCGCCTTCGCCCACGATCGACAGCCCGGCGAAGGCGATGGCCGGGCCCAGCGCAATGTGGCGGCCCCCGGACATCAGTGCATCCACCGCATTGACCAGGGCATACAGTGCCGCACCGATCATCAGCGTGCCGCTGACCCCCAGCACGATCGGCTCCAGGTGCCAGAAGCCCATGGTGAAGCGCTGGTTGAGCCGCGATTGCAGCGCGTCGGTCTGGGTGGACAGCGCGATCAGCCGTGCCACCAGCAGCGACAGCCAGGTCATCACCACGTCGATCAGGCCGTAGATGCCGTCGAAGATGATCAGCGAGGAATTGGCCAGCAGGCCGAACACCACTGCGGCGGCGGCCAGCAGCAGCGAGGCGGCGATCGACAGGCGCAGCACGCCTTGTTCGGTGGCGGGGTCGAAGAACTGCGGGCGATCAGTAGCCATGCCCCGATTGTAGAGCGGCGCCATGCCCCGCGGCCTTTCGCGGTCGGTCGCGCTACCTTCGTGCGGCCGCTTCCCGTAGACTGCGCCCCTCCCAACGCACCGACGCCCGCCTGCAGTGATCACGCCACCCTGACCCTTGCCGCCCATCGGCAGCCGGCTCGCCCGGCTCAGGAACCCGTGTCTTTCCACTGCAGCGCCACGTGGCCCCATGCCCGTGCGCGCGGAGTTTTCCCATGCAAACGTCCTATCCCCTGCGCCACCAATGGCTCGGCAACCTCCGTGGCGACCTGCTGTCCGGCATGGTCGTCGCCCTGGCCCTGATTCCCGAGGCCATCGCCTTCTCGCTCATCGCCGGCGTCGACCCCAAGGTCGGCCTGTATGCCGCGTTCTCGATTGCCGTCATCACCGCCATCGCGGGTGGCCGCCCCGGCATGATTTCCGCCGCTACCGGTGCAATGGCGCTGGTGATGGTCGACCTGGTCAAGGATCACGGCCTGCAGTACCTGTTCGCCGCCAGCATCCTGGCCGGGTTGCTGCAGGTGCTGGCCGGCGTGTTCAAGCTCGGCTCGCTGATGCGCTTCGTCTCGCGTTCGGTCATCACCGGCTTCGTCAACGCGCTGGCGATCCTGATCTTCCTCGCGCAGATGCCGGAACTGATTGGCCGCGGCCCTACGGTCTACGTGCTGTGCGCCGCCGCGCTGGCGATCATCTATCTGCTGCCGCGCCTCACTCGCACGGTGCCATCGCCGCTGGTGGCCATTGTGGTGCTTACCGCCGTGGTGATCGGCTTCGGCGTGGACGTGCGCAGCGTGGGTGACATGGGCCAGCTGCCCGACAGCCTGCCGCATTTCCTGCTGCCTGATGTGCCGCTCAGCTGGGAGACGCTGCGCATCCTGCTGCCGGTGTCGGCCACGCTGGCCGTGGTCGGCCTGCTCGAATCGATGATGACCCTGCAGATTGTCGAGGACATCACCGAGACGCCCAGCGAACGCAACCGCGAATGCGTCGGCCAGGGCGTGGCGAACACGGTCACCGGTTTCCTCGGTGGCATGGCTGGCTGCGCGATGATCGGCCAGTCGGTGATCAACGTGACCTCCGGTGGACGTGGCCGCCTGTCCTGCCTGGTGGCCGGCGTGTTCCTGCTGGTGCTGGTGGTGTACGGCAGCGACCTGGTGAGGCAGATCCCGATGGCTGCGCTGGTGGCGGTGATGATCATGGTCAGCATCGGCACCTTCAGTTGGCGCTCGCTGCGCGACCTGCGCACGCATCCGCGCAGCTCGTCCGCGGTGATGCTGCTGACCGTGGTGGTCACCGTGGCTACCCACGATCTGGCCAAGGGCGTGCTCAGTGGCGTGCTGCTGTCGGCGCTGTTCTTTGCGCGCAAGGTGGGCCGTATGCTGGATGTGCAGCGCGACGATGCTGGTGACACACAGGTCTACCGCGTGTGTGGGCAGGTGTTCTTTGCCTCGGCGGAGCAGCTGGGTGCGGCGTTCGATTACCAGCACGTGGCGCCGAAGGTGCAGATTGACCTGCGCGATGCCCACCTGTGGGATCTGACTGCCGTGGCCGCGCTGGAGCGGGCGCAGGAAAAGCTGGCCGCGCATGGTGCGGAGGTGACGGTGGTGGGGCTCAATGCGGCCAGCCAGACGCTGATCGAGCAGGTCGGGGGCGCGCGCGGGGGGCATTGATCGCGTAGGGCATGCTGGTAGCGCCGGGCCATGCCCGGCGGGCGCAGCGGCAGCGATCAGGCGGTGCCAGCGGGTTGCTTGTCGGCTTGCACGATGAGATGCACCCCGAGCGCTGACAGTACCCGCTGCACGGTATCGAAGCGCGGGTGTGCTCCGGGACGCAGCGCCTTGTACAGGCTCTCGCGTCCAAGACCAGAGACCTCGGCAACGCCGCCCATGCCGCGGGCGCGCGCAACAGTTCCGAGCGCCTCCTGGAAGTGGCCCGCATCACCTGCTGCCAAGGCCTCGCTCAGATAGGTGGCGATTGCGACGTCATCATCCAGATAGTCTGCGGGATCGAAGGGAATCGTCTTCAGCTTGCTCATGGGGAGAGTCCTGGCAACGGCATGGAATCAAATGGTGGCTACAGCAGATCCGCGAGCCTGACCGCTTTTTCGATATCGCGACGCTGGCTCGACTTGTCGCCACCGTGCAGGAGTACGACGATGGATCTTCCGCGACGTGTGAAATACACGCGATATCCCGGCCCATGGTTGATTCGCAGTTCGCTCACGCCATGACCCACTGATCGAACATCTCCCTCGAGACCGCGGGAGACCCGCTGCAGGCGTTCCACGATCACTGCTCGGGCGCCGCTGTCGTTGAGCCCGCGCAGCCAGCGCGTGAACGTCTCTGTTGCCTGGAGGGTCGCCATCCACAAATCGTATCCAAAAGGATACACCGTTCAATTGGCATCCGCGTCAATGCGTGGCGTACTGCGCTGGACCCGCTGGTCGTATCCATGGAGAACGCAAACCCCAAGCTCCCCGAGGGCAGGAAGCGTCCGCTGCCACCGCCCAGCCCACCCCGGCCGCCAGCCGGAAGCGGGCCCAGCCGGCGCTCGCCGCGCGACTGACCGGGCGCATTCAGCCGGGCGGTGTAAACTATTGATCTCACTGGCAATGCCAGTCTCCACGATCAACGCCCCGATGACGTCCGCCACCGCCCGTTACGCCGATTCCCTGCGCCTGTCCGTTGCCCCGATGATGGACTGGACGGACCGCCATTGCCGCGTGTTCCATCGCGTGCTTGCGCCGGGCGCGCGGCTGTACACCGAGATGGTGCATGCCAATGCGGTCATCCACGGCGATCGCGAGCGCCTGCTCGGCTTCGACCGAAGCGAGCAGCCGCTGGCGCTGCAGCTGGGTGGCAGTGATCCGGCCCTGCTGGCGCAGGCCGCACGCATCGCTGCCGAGTGGGGCTATGACGAGGTCAATCTCAACTGCGGTTGTCCGTCCGATCGCGTGCAGGCCGGGCGTTTTGGCGCCTGCCTGATGCGCGAGCCGGTGCTGGTGGCCGAGTGCGTGGCGGCCATGGTCGACGCGGTTGATATCCCGGTGACGGTGAAGTGCCGCCTGGGCGTGGACGAGGACAACGACTACGACGTGTTTGCCAGCTTCGTCGACCGCCAGGTTGCCGCCGGTGCGGCGATGGTGGTGGTGCATGCGCGCAACGCGTGGCTGAAGGGCCTGTCGCCGAAGGAGAACCGCGAGGTTCCGCCGCTGAAGTACGACTGGGCCTACCGCCTGAAGCAGGAGCGCCCGGCACTGCCGGTGGTGATCAACGGTGGCCTGGCCAGCATCGAGGCGGTACAGGCGCAGGCCGCGCACGTCGATGGCGTGATGCTGGGCCGCGCGGCCTACCACGACCCCTACCTGCTGCATCAGCTGGAGGCGCTGCACACCGGCGCCCCGCTGCAGGCCCGTGGTGACCTGCTGCGCGCGATGCGCCCCTACATCGAGGCGCGGCTGGGCGAAGGCCTGGCGCTGAAGCACATTACCCGCCACCTGCTCGGCCTGTTCCACGGCCAGCCCGGTGGTCGCGCATTCCGCCAGGTGCTGAGCGAGGGCGCACATCGCCCGGGCGCCGGCTGGAGCCTGATCGAACAGGCCCTGGCGGTCACCGAACGCGAAGCTGATCGGGCCGCAGCGTGACCGCAGTCACATTCCTGGCTTGACAAGAGACGTCGATTCGTCCCGAATGTTCACTTAGCTGAACAACGCGGGCGCAGGGCCGGAAAAGTTCAGACCGGATTCACCGCTGTAAACCAAGAATTTGCAAAAGATTTGTAAAACGCTGGGTTTCGAACCCGGCGCCGGATTTACGACTTTTGAACGAATCGCCGTGCTCGGCTAGGATCGCATCGATGTCTTCCGCTCCCTTCCATCGCCGCATTGCCCTGGCCACCTGCGTGGTGCTGTCGGCTGTGCCGCTGTCTTCGGCGCTGGCGCAACAGCCGCCGCGTGGCGAGCAGGCGCGGGCGGAGATGATGGAGCGGGGCGAGCGTGGCAACCGTGGCGACGAGCGGTCGCTGTCCGATGCCGTGCGCCGCGTGCAGCGCACCACCGGCGGCCACATCCTCGGCGCCGAGCGCGTGCCGTTCGATGGTCGTGATATCAACCGGGTGAAGTACATGGACGATCGGGGCCGGGTCCGCTACATGGACGACCCCGCCCCGTCGCGTTCACAGCCGCGCACGCCGCGGTCGGATATGTCATCACTACGCGGCGATAACCCCTGAACAGGGATAGTTGTCGCTATCAACCCGTACCCCACAGGCCTCCGGGCCACACCCAGGACACTAGGGAGAGTTCATGCGTATCCTTCTGGTCGAAGACGAAGCCCCGCTGCGTGAGACCCTGGCAGCCCGGCTCAAGCGCGAAGGCTTTGCCGTCGATGCTGCGCAGGACGGCGAGGAAGGCCTCTACATGGGGCGCGAAGTTCCGTTCGATGTCGGCATCATCGACCTTGGCCTGCCCAAGATGTCGGGCATGGAGCTGATCAAGGCCCTGCGTGACGAAGGCAAGAAATTCCCGGTGCTGATCCTGACCGCGCGTTCGAGCTGGCAGGACAAGGTCGAGGGCCTGAAGCAGGGCGCCGACGACTACCTGGTCAAGCCGTTCCACGTCGAAGAGCTGCTGGCCCGCGTCAACGCGCTGCTGCGCCGCGCCGCTGGCTGGAGCAAGCCGACGCTGGAATGCGGCCCGGTTGCCCTGGACCTGGCTGCGCAGACCGTCAGCGTGGCCGGCAGCAATGTCGACCTCACCAGCTACGAGTACAAGGTGCTGGAGTACCTGATGATGCACGCCGGTGAACTGGTCTCCAAGGCCGACCTCACCGAGCACATCTACCAGCAGGACTTCGACCGCGACTCGAACGTGCTGGAGGTCTTCATCGGCCGCCTGCGCAAGAAGCTGGACCCGGATGGCGAACTGAAGCCGATCGAGACCGTGCGCGGCCGCGGTTACCGTTTCGCGATCCCGCGCAACGAGGGCTGAGCCGGCTCACCCTGGCGATAGCACGATGTCCGGCCGTCTGTGGTTCTTCCGACGCTGGCGGCCGCGCTCCCTGCAGGCGCGCCAGATGTTCGCCGCGTCCGTGGGCCTGGTCGCGTTCCTGGCGCTGGCCGGTTACGCGCTCGACGCCGCCTTCGCCGATACGGCGAAGGCGAACCTGCGTGAGCGCCTGAAGAACTACGCCACCGCCTACGCGGCCGGCATCGACTTCACCCGCGACCGCTCGCTGTACATCCGCGAGCAGCCGCCGGATTCGCGCTTCGACGTGCCGGGCAGTGGCCTGTACCTGCAGGTGGTGATGCCGCACGGCAAGGGCAATTCGATGTCCGCCGAAGGTCCGATGCTGCCCACCGCGGGCGGTGGCCTGCTCGCGCCGCGCCAGGAAGTGTTCGAAGGCCCACTGCCGATGATCCAGATCGACGGCAGCCAGGGCTCGGTGTACCGCTATGGCCTGGGCCTGGTGTGGGACGCCGACGCCGACCCTGCCACCGAGTTTCCGTACACCATCTACGTGATGGAAGACTCGCGCGCGCTGGGTGCGCAGCTGCGCGTGTTCCGCAGCCGGGTCTGGTTCTACCTGGGCGGCATCGGCCTGATCCTGCTGCTGCTGCAGACCGTTATCCTGCAGTGGAGCCTGCGCCCACTGCGCCGCGTGATCACCGAGCTGACCAAGGTGCAGCGCGGCGAGACCGAGCGCATGAGCGAGCGCCACCCACGTGAGCTGGAACCGCTGACCGACAGCATCAACGCCTTCATTGAAAGCGAGCGCGAGAACCTGGAGCGCCAGCGCAACACCCTGGCCGACCTGGCGCACAGCCTGAAGACGCCCATCGCCGTGCTGCGCACGCAGATGGACAGCGGCGCCGGGGACGGCGCCCTGCGCGAGGAGCTGGACGTGCAGCTGCAGCGCATGAACAACCTGGTCTCGTACCAGCTGGCACGTGCTGCGTCGTCGGGCCACAAGCTGTTCTCCGCGCCGCTGCCGATTGAATCCAACGCCGAGGAGATCGTGCGTGGCCTGGAAAAGGTCTATGCCTCCAAGGGCGTGCTGTGCGAATTCGACATCGACCCGGCCGCGCGCTTCCACGGCGAACCGGGCGACCTGCAGGAACTGCTCGGCAACCTGCTGGAAAACGCCTTCAAGTGGGCCAACCGCCGCGTGTTGCTGACCGCGCAGCCGCTGCCGGCACCGAACGCGCGTCGCGCCGGCCTGCTGTTGGCGGTGGACGACGATGGCCCGGGTATTGCCCCGGACGACATCGGCAAGGTGCTGCAGCGTGGCGTGCGTGGCGACGAGCGCGTGCAGGGCCACGGCATCGGCCTGTCGATCGTGCAGGACCTGATCAAGGATTACCGCGGTGAACTGGCTGTGGGCCGCTCCGAGGAACTGGGCGGCGCCCGTTTCGAAGTGCGCCTGCCGCCGGGGCCGTAGCCTTGTGGAGAGTCGAGCCATGCTCGATTGCTCCGCAAAATGCAGCCGAGCATGGCTCGGCTCTACATAAGCTGCGGTAGTGAATCAGCCGACCATCGTCGGCGGCTCGCCATAGAACCGCCGCAGCTGCGCGGCCACCTCCGGCAATGCCTGCTGCAGCAGATCCGGCGCCGAGAAGTGATACTCGCTCGCTACCGCGAAGAACTCTTCCGGCGCTTCGGCCGCGTACGGATCGATCAGCGTTTCCACACCCGCGTCTACCTGCGCACAGAAGGCATCGTAAGCCTGCTGGAACGTAGCCGCCCATTCGCGCTGCCATTGCCGCGGCAGCGGCGGCGTGCCGTCCATCGCGCCATCCAGCGCATCCAGCTTGTGCACCATCTCGTGCACCGCCACGCAGTAGCCCTCGTGCGGCGCCGACAGGTCGGCCTGCACATCGGCCCAGGACAGGATCAACGGACCGCTGTCCCACGATTCGCCGATCAGTTCGTCATCCCACTCGTGCAGTACGCCGGCCGCATCCATGTGGCTGCGGTGCACGCGGAACGCGTCGGGGTAGACGATCAGCTGCGACCAGCCTTCCAGTCCCACTTCGCCGAACTCCAGCAGCGGCAGGCAGCACAGCGCGGCCAGCAGCACGCCATCGCCGGCCTGCAGCTGCAGATCGCCGATCGGGGTGATGGTCTTCTCGTGCAGGAAGCGCGTGGCCAGCAGGCGCAGTCGCCCACGACGCCCGTCATCCAGGCCGTGCAGCCACGCCGCGCGTTGGCAGGCGTCTTCCCAAAGTGCATCGTCAATCGGCCGCGGTGCAGGCCGCAGCCACTGCAGCAACGACTTGATCAGCGGAACATTCCCGGCAGGTAGCTGTGCCACTTCGGCGCGCGGATGCGCGGCAGCATGTCGTCGTCGCTGCCACCGCCGCCGGTGGTGGTGCTGGCAGCCGGGCGTACAGGTGCCGCCTTGGTGCTGGCAGCCGATGCGCTGGCGGTGGGCGCGCGCTGCGAGGCGGCATCGCCATTGGAGGACACGCATGCCCCACGGCTGTCGTCCAGCGCTGCTGTCGCAGACGCCGCGAAGGGCATCGTCAGCAGGATCAGGCAATGGGCATAACGGCGCATTGACGACATCCACGTTAAGGGAGGGTGAGTTCCCGATTCTAGCCCGAACCCGGCACCCGGTTGGAAGCCCCTGCGGCCCACCGGTGGCGGGCGTCGCTGGCGGCTTTCCCGCATAATTCCTTTCTGACTTCGTGGAAGCTGCCGTGGACGATCGCCAATTGCTGGCCAAACTCGCTGCCGGTCGCCTGTCCGGCGACGCCCTGGCCCGTGAGCTGGGTCAGACCCGGGCGGCCATTTGGAAGCGTATTCAAGGACTTAGGGCCGCCGGTGTGGACATCGAGGGCCGCGCTGGCGAGGGCTATGGCCTGACCCGCCCGGTCGACCTGCTGGACCCGGACGCGATCCGCGCCGGCCTGCCCGCCGACGTCCAGGCCCTGCTGCACGACCTGCAGGTGGCCTGGACAGTGGACTCGACCAACGCCGAATTGCTGCGTTGCAGCGCGCCCCAGCGCGGGGTGAGCGTCCTGCTGGCCGAACGCCAGACCGGCGGCCGCGGCCGTCGCGGCCGTACGTGGGCGTCGCCGCTGGCCGCGCATATCTACCTGTCGGTGCTGCGCCTGTTCTCCGGCGGCCTCGGCCGCCTGGCCGGGCTGAGCCTGGTGGCCGGCATCGCCGTGGCCGAAGCGCTGCACGACCTGGGCTACACCCAGGCGCAGCTGAAGTGGCCGAATGACCTGATCGTCGATGGCAAGCGCAAGCTGGTCGGCCTGCTCGCAGAAGGCGGTGGCGAATACGCTGGTCCGGCGCGCGCGGTGATCGGCATCGGCATCAACACGCACATGCCGCCGTCGTTCGCCGAGCAGATCACCCAGCCGTGGGTGGATCTGGACACGCTGGCCGGCAAGCCGGTGGACCGCAACGTGGTCGTCGCTGCCGTGCTGACGCGCCTGCTACCGGCGCTGGAAGAATTCGATCGCGAAGGTCTCGCTCCGTTCCTGCCGCGCTACGCCGCGTTCGACATGCTGGCCGGCCGCGAAGTACGGGTGGAACTGGAAGGGCAGTGGCAGCACGGCACCGCGCTCGGCCTGGCCGATGACGGCGCGCTGCGCGTGCGCATCGATGGCCGCGAGCGCCTGCTGCACGCCGGCGAAGTCAGTGTGAGGGCGGCATGAGCGATTGGTTGTTCGACCTCGGCAACTCGCGCTTCAAGTTCGCGCCGTTGCAAGGTGACCGTGCCGGCGATGTGCAGGCCTGGGCGCATGGCGCCGAAGGCATGGCCGGGCAGCCGCCACACAGCCTGCCCAGCGGCCGCACCGCGTTCGTGGCCAGCGTGGCCGCACCGTCGCTGACCAGCGCCATGCTGGACCAGCTGCAGCGCCGCTTCGAACACGTACACGTGGTACGCACCAGCGCCGAATGCGCCGGTGTGCGCATCGCCTATGCCAAGCCGGAGAAGTTCGGCGTCGACCGCTTCCTGGCCCTGCTGGCCGCGGCCAAGGCGCAGCGCCCGGTGCTGGTGGTCGGCGTGGGCACCGCACTGACGATTGATCTGCTCGACGCCGACGGCCAGCACCACGGTGGCCGCATTTCCGCATCGCCCACCACCATGCGCGAAGCGCTGCACGCCCGCGCGGTGCAGCTGCCGGCCACGGGCGGTGACTACAGCGAATTCGCCAACGACACCGCCGACGCGCTGGCCTCCGGCTGCGATGGTGCGGCCGTGGCGCTGATCGAACGCAGCGCACAGCAGGCGCAGACGCTGCTGGGTGTTGCGCCCTCGCTGCTGGTGCATGGTGGCGGCGCACCGGCGCTGATGCCATTGCTGCCCGGCGCCGATTACCACCCCTCGCTGGTGCTGGATGGCCTCGCCCGCTGGGCGGTGCACCAGCCCGCAGGCTAGTATCCGCGCATGCTGACCCGTGCCCTGATCGTCGTACTGGCCATCCTCAATCTTGGCGTCGCCTGCTGGTGGCTGCTGCGCGATGCGCCGCAACCGCCTGCGCCGCCGCCGCAACCGGCCGGCGTCGCCGAGCTGCGCTGGGTGCCCGGTGGCGTTGATGCGGCTGAGGCCGCCGATGCCACTGCTGCCGCACCTGTTGCGCCGCTGATGGATCGCGAACCGGCCGAGAAGACGGCTGTGGCTGCCACGCCGGCGCCCGCCGCCCCGGCCAGGCCGGAGATTGCCAAGCCGCAGGTGGCTGAGGCTACGCCGGTTGCTGCCGCTGCCAAGCCCGTAACACCGCCTGCACCCGTACCGGCACCGGAAAAACCCGCAACCCGGCCCGTGGCTGCCGAACCGGCGCGCTGCGTGGCATTGGGCCCGTTCGCCGACCGCGCGGCCGCGACCAGTGCACAGGGCAAGGCCGGCAGCGTCATCAGTCAGGTACACCTGCGCGAACAGCCCGCTGCCAGTGGCAGCGCCCGTTTCCGGGTGATGCTGCCGGCCGCCGCCAACCGCGAAGAAGCCCAGGCCACGGTGAAGCGCATCGTCGCCGCCGGCCTGAGCGACTACTACATCATCAGCCAGGGCGAGGACATCAACGCCGTGGCGCTGGGCCAGTACCGCAACCGCGAAGGCGCCGAGCGACGCATGGCCGCCGTGCAGGCCGCCGGCTTCCAGCCGCGCCTGGTGGCCAGCGGCGACGCCGGCCAATGGTGGCTGGAAGGGCAGCTGGCCGCGGGTACGCAGCCGGCCCAGGCCCAGCAGCGCAGCGGCGCGGCACAGAGCCGGTCGCTGGAATGCGCAAGGTTGCGCTAGAATCCCCGGACCGCGGCACTGCCGCGGGTGCACCACCCATGCCGCTTTAGCTCAGTTGGTAGAGCAACTGTCTTGTAAACAGTAGGTCATCCGTTCGATTCGGATAAGCGGCACCATCTTCGATCCCTTGGCATCCGCACATGTCCACGGAGAACAATCAACCTGCTGCAATGGCGGGTTATTTTGTGCGTTGCCGTTCTGGGGAAGAATGGGAGCCTGCAGGCAAGTTCACCGTGGCACCGCAATGCCCCTTTTGAGTTGACTGCAACGTTGGAGCATACGTTCGCCGGATTGCTCCTTGAGTTGAATGCGGCCATCGGCGAGAAGGGGATAGGTCTCGAGACGGACACGATAGGCTGCTTGCGAAGACAGCTGCACTGCAGCGTCGTCCGAGCCGATGGCGGCTCCAGGTAGCGAATCCTCTCGAACAACGCCATTTACCTGAAGCTGTGCGCAGAGTCCGGCGTAGTAGGCGATGCGTTCATCAAGCGCCTGAGGGTGCCTTGTGGCATGACCTAGCGCATGGAATGTCTCGTGTGCGACCAGATCGACAAGGTTCGCAACCGTCCGTTCGCGGTCGTCATGTATCGAAGCCGCAAGTGCCAACGTCTTCCCACCCGAGAACGATCCAAAAGTACGCGACTGTATCGTCGCGGCGGTATCCGTTGGCGCGAGAAGGATCCGGTATCTGTTCGCCTTTGCTTCTATCCATGATTCGGAGAATTTCGCTGCTGCATCAATGCGCATGCAGGTATCGGCAACGTCAATCTGTGTTCCTGCAGCCATCAAGAGCAGGATTTCGTGCTGGGTGCTGGCGCAGTGAACCGATTCCAGAGCGGGCAGGTCCTTGCGCCCCGGAACAGTGGACAGGGATCGGAAGTAGCGGAATGGACCGAGAGGCGTGGACACCAGCTCGGTGTAGCCATCCGGAGGGATGCCTTGTGGCAATCCAATTGTTGCGGCGCAGCCTGCCAGGATGGAGGCGGCGAATGCGGCGAGTACGACTCCTTTCATCGCTTCTCCCAGAGGTGCGGGTGCTCAAGGTGCAGCCACATCTCCCGTTGTTTACTACATCTCCATGCACACGTGCGGCGAGGGGTGGTTGACACAATCCCGTCTTTCGAACTCCCGGTAGTCTGGCGCGAACAGTTTCAATCAAACCGGATGATGCGGATCAACCCTCTTGTCGACGATCCGTCTCCGAAGGCGGCCAATGTGCCATAGGGGAATGCCTCCTTCGCACCGTCATGGTTGATGAATGAGATCGTGCAGTTCGTCCGAGTGCCGGGACGGATCCGGGTCATGGTTCTGTCATTCAAGACGAAGCTGTACCACGTGAGTCGGGGACTCATGGAGAGCGCCATGGGGCGCGCGGTGGAGGCGATCAACTCGGGAACAGCGCCGCCGCGCGAATCCACTTCGTCCAGTCGCAGCTCAACGAGAACAGGTTTCAGGTTTGGATAAGGTGTGCTCATTCCAGAAGCGGGCCTGCTCGATTCGATAGCCACGGCAGTGACGTTGTGAACCTGTGCAACGGGGATCTCAATGTTCCGCATTATTGAGCCCTACCCACCTGCAACGCTACATACTCCGCCAGCCCCCGACAGGCCAATATCAGCCCTTCGCGCGTGCCATCGCCGATATCGTCTTTCTCTTCCCCGTCCACGCGCACGCGCTCTGCGGCGTGGTACAGCTCCAGCAGCGACACCAGGCCCACTGCGGCGCGCTCCCTGCGTGCGGCAGCCACGACGTCGCCAGGTGTGCCTGCCGGTCCCGGCCACGGCTGTCCATCGGCGGCGTCACCGGCCTGGATGCGCTGCAGGCAGCCGGGCAGGTTGATCGGCGCAGGGGCCTCGTTGGCGGCAGCGAAAGCGGCCTCCAATGGCTGCGCCAGTTCGGGCGGCAGGCGCAGCGCGGCCTCGCCAAGGGTGGCGGTCAGGTACGGGTGATGAGTCTTGGGCATGCGGGCATCCTCGTCGGGAACAGAGGCGCCACCCGAAGAGGGTGGCGGGCGATGCGTGGCTTCCAAGACCGGGTCAACGAATCGGCGGGCACGAGGCCCCCACGCACCGCCCGCCGTCGATCGGCGAACGGATTGCCAGCCGGCGCCGTACTTGGGAGGACGACGCCGGCTGGCAAGCGTATACATCGTTGACAACACAGGCTTGGAAGTCCCGACCACCTTTGCAGGTGGCGATTCATCATGCGCACGTGAAATCACCGCCTGCCAGTCGTTTGTTTCGATGGCATCGGGTGATCTGAAAGGGAAAATGAATTATCGCAATTGGCCCGTTTCGACCATGGCAATGCCAGAAGCGACATATCGCGCAGGACTGCAACCAACGACGAATTCTGGTGCGTCATTGCTGTCGCACGGCCCTTTAAGGCCCAGAAAGTAAAGCCGGCTTAACTTCCCCGGCAGGGCTTCCAGAACACCCTATCAGACATGAATCCCCATGCGCGCCGCCTGGATCTTGATATTCCTCACGGACAGCCCGCAACGCCCCACCGCATACTGCCGCCACACGCCCACCCTGGGCCCCTTCGGGATCCGCACATGCGTCGCCATGCCCTGTCGCTCACCGTCGCACTTTTGTCCACCACCTGCGTGGCCCCGGCCATGGCTGCGGTACCGTTCTTCAACGCCAGCTGCCCAGGCGGCATCGACGTGCACGCCGACGAAGGCGGTCCGGTCTACGTGCAGGGCCGCGAGGCCACGGTGAAACGCTTCAACGACCGCTATTCCGAAGCACGCGATGCCAACAGCGGCATCACGCTGTCGATCAGCAGCAACGAGGACGGCACGCCGCAGATCAGCTATACCGGCCGAGGCGGCGCCAATGGCATCTGCCAGGTCAGTGCCAGTGGAACGCCCGTACCGTCTGAACATCGCGACCACCGTCGCCACGATGACGACAACGACGCCGCGCTGCCGCGCGAAGTCACCTGCGAGTCCACCGGCCAGCAGCAGGTGTCATGCGATCTGAATACCCGAGGCAACGTGGAAATCGTGCGCCAGCTCAGCCGCACCCGCTGCGAGGAAGGAAAGAACTGGGGGCTGGCGCGGCATTCGGTGTGGGTGAATGGTGGCTGCCGTGCGGTGTTCCGCAATGTGTCTTCGGTGACCACCCCCGCGCCCGCAGGCGATACCGCACTGGGTTCCTGCAATATGCGCAAGGGTGCGCAAGGCACGCTGGTGACTCAGCTACCGGTGGGCAGCGATTAT
The DNA here is from genome assembly GCF_059367875.1 of Stenotrophomonas sp. YJH_SMC_16. NCBI lineage: Bacteria > Pseudomonadati > Pseudomonadota > Gammaproteobacteria > Lysobacterales > Lysobacteraceae > Stenotrophomonas > Stenotrophomonas sp. YJH_SMC_16. The sequence continues at coordinate 154,569 of NZ_JCAFRH010000007.1, forward strand.
CAGGAGTTGATCATCGATTATCCCGATGGCCGCTTCCTGTGCATGATGCGCAACAACGGCCAGGTGCAGAGCGTGACGCCTGTTCGCCACCGCGGAAGCTGAGCGCGCAGCGGGCTGGGGCAGGCTTCAGCCGCAGGACCTATACAGCAACACCCACGCCAGCATCAGGGCGAACATACCAACGAAGGTCAGGCCGAACCATAGCGCCGCCACCTTCACGTTGCCGATCAACGCCGTCGCCACACGGGGCAGCTCGCTTTTCAGAATCGGGTGTTCGGCGTGTGCTTTGCGCAGACGCTGCCAACCCAACCCGAGGAATACCAGGGTCGAGAACGGCACCAGCAGTAGCGTCGCCTGCATCAGCCAGCGGTTCGGCGACGCATCGATCGAGCTGCTCAACAGAACCGCAAAAGCGGCAATGGGCAGCGCGCCCATGAAGAAGCGTGGCCATGCGGTATTGATGAAGGGCGACATCGCAATCTTCCATGAAGGACGGTCGGGTCCGCGCGGCATCATGCCATGCCAATGCCCTGCTGCACCGCCGCGAGTGGTGTCACACAGCTCTGGCTAGACTGTGCTTCTTTTTCCCCACCGCAGGAGGCACCCATGGCCCATCCCATTTCCGTATCCCTGATTGGCGTTCCCACCGATGTCGGTGCGGGCCATCGCGGTGCACGGCTGGGGCCGGAAGCGCTGCGCGTGGCTGGGCTGCCGGAGGCGCTGGAGGCGCGTGGCGTGGACGTGCGCGACCTGGGCAATCTGGATGGTCCGCGCAACCCGTGGACCGCGCCGGTGGAAGGTTACCGGCACCTGGATGAAGTGGTGGCGTGGAACCACGCGCTGATGGAAGCCAGCTATGCCGAACTGCAGGCCGGGCGCATGCCGATCATGCTCGGCGGCGACCACTGCCTGGGCATCGGTTCGATCACTGCGGTGGCGCGCTGGTGCCGCGAGCAGGGCAAGACCCTGCGCGTGCTGTGGCTGGATGCGCATTCCGATTTCAACACCAGCGATGTCACCCCCTCGGGCAACATCCACGGCATGCCGGTGGCCTGCCTGTGCGGCCTCGGCCCGGACGCGTTGACCCACCTCGGCGGCAGCGCACCGGCGATCACCCCGTCGCAGATGCACCAGATCGGTATCCGCTCGGTGGACCCGGAAGAAAAGCGCCTGATCAAGACCCACAAGGTGGATGTCTATGACATGCGCTACATCGACGAGAACGGCATGAAGCGCACCGTGGAGGCGGCGCTGGCCGGTATCGACGAGAACACCCACCTGCATGTCAGCTTCGATGTGGACTTCCTCGACCCCAGCATCGCACCGGGCGTGGGCACCACCGTGCCGGGCGGGGTGAACTACCGTGAGGCGCAGCTGGTGATGGAAATGATCGCCGACACCGGGCGCATGGGGTCGCTGGACATCGTTGAGCTCAACCCCTTGCTGGACAAGCAGAATGCCACCGCTGAACTGGCCGTTGACCTGGTGGAAAGCCTGTTCGGCAAGTCCACCCTGATGCGCGACTGACCGCCCCTGCTGAACGGATTGCCGAACCGTTCACGCCCGCTCCACGCCCCTGCCGCCAGATTGCACTTCACGCGGCGGCAGTGGGCATTGGTGCCCTCCCGCCGAGCGAAAGAATCCCATCCGCGAATGAAGCGGTATAGCGGCGAACCCAAGGAGAAGCCCATGAAGCGCGTAGTTGCCCTGATGCTGTTGTCGATGTTCTCGGTGGCCCTGCTGGCCGGTTGCAACACCGTGGCCGGTGCTGGCAAGGACGTGCAGAAGGCCGGTGAAAAGGTTGAGGACGCCGCCAAGGGCAAGTAAGCCCGGCGCGGAACGGAAAGAGAAAGGGCCGGGGACATCCCCGGCCTTTTTTTGTGCGTGCTTTTCACTGCATGCTGTCGAAGCGTAGTGAACCATTCAAGCAAGTGAGCAGTGTTTTCATGGTCGGTTGACCGGCACCCAACAGCCGCTGCGCGAAGCTGGAGCCACGGTAAGAACGCCGTTGCAGCCAAGGATTCCCAGCAATGAACAAAGACATCATTTCCGGCAAGTGGTCGCAGCTGAAGGGCAAGGCCCAGGCCAAGTGGGGCGATCTGACCAACGACGATTTCGATGTGGCCGAGGGCAATGCCGAGTATCTGGCCGGTCGCCTGCAGGAACGATATGGCTGGGCCAAGGACCGCGCCGAGAAGGAAGTCCGTGACTTCCAGGATGCGGTGAGCAAGGACTACCCGGACTACAAGTAAGCGCGACCAAGCGCGACAGTTTCCCCCACAGCACAACGTCCGCACCGAGAGGTTGCGGGCGTTGTGTTGTCTGCGCTCAGCGCGCGGGCGGGTCGGGCACGTAGCGGTTCGGGAACGCCTGCGGCTCGCGCGGCAGGCGCGAGGGCGAATCCACCAGGATGCCGCGTGCGCGCAGGTTGCGGGCGCTGTCGTAGCGCAGCTGCAGGACTTGGGCGGGGCTGCGGCTGGCGCGTTCGAAGTCGGTATCGCGTACCGACGATTGTTCGCGAGCGCCGTGGCCGGTGCCCAGCGCAGGGGCCTGCGACTTGCTGCCATAGCCCTCGATGCGGCTGGCACTGGCATCAGCGGCAGCCTCGGCTTGCGCGGCCGGGGCCGGCAGCGGCAGGCCACGGCGCAGGATCGGCTCGGGGCGCCAGCGACGCGCCTCTTCGAATACGGCCACGCCGACCACGCCGATGTTGTCCGGGCGCCCGGTGCGGCTGGCGTAGCTGCCGCTGGGGCTGCTGAACACGAACTGCGCCACTTCGTCCTGGCTCTTGCGCCAGCCGGTGATGTCGGCGCGCTGGCCGGGGTTGAGCACGTAGCCGGTCTGCGAGGGATCGGCATCCTCGCCGGAGATGGCGTTGACGCCGTCCACCGACAGCACCACCAGCACCCGGCGCGGGCTGTCGTTGTACAGGCGCACGGCGTAGCGGTGACCGCGCTCGCCGGCCACCCAACGCTGGCCCTCGGCGGGGTAGCTGCGCAGTTCGGTGCCGCGGTCGCGGTCGACCAGGGCCATGCGCACGGGGCCGCCCTCGTATACCGGCGGCGGTGGCGGGGCCGGGCGGAAGCCGGCCAGGGGCAGGATCAGCAGCAGGGGCAGCAGGCGTTTCATCGGGCGTCTCCAGCGGGGTTGCGTGAATGAACGCGCCGCGGGCCCTGACGGGGTTGGTGGCGTGCAAGGTAAACTGGCCCCGTTCATCGAAGGTTACCCCACGCAGTCATGACGACCCGAGTCCTTACCGGCATCACCCCCTCCGGCACGCCCCACCTGGGCAACTACGTTGGCGCCATCCGTCCGGCCATCGCGGCCAGCCGCGCGCCGGGGATCGAGAGCTTCTTCTTCCTGGCCGACCTGCACAGCCTGATCAAGTCGCAGGACCCGCAGCGCACCCAGCGCGCGACCCTGGAGATCGCAGCCAGCTGGCTGGCCTGTGGCCTGGACCCGGAACACGTGTGGTTCTACCGCCAGAGCGACATCCGCGAGACCACCGAGCTGATGTGGTTCCTGACCGCCATCGCCAGCAAGGGCATCCTCAACCGCGCGCACGCCTACAAGGCGGCGGTGGACAAGAACCGCGAGGAAGGCGTGGACGAGGATGCAGGCGTCAGCGCCGGCCTGTTCATGTATCCGGTGCTGATGGCCGCCGACATCCTGATCTTCAAGGCCAACCAGGTACCGGTGGGCCGTGACCAGATCCAGCACATCGAGATGGCGCGCGATTTCGCCCAGCGCTTCAACCACGTGTACGGCAAGGAGTATTTCCCGCTGCCGGACGTGGTGATCGACGAGCAGGTGGCGACGCTGGCCGGCCTGGATGGCCGCAAGATGAGCAAGAGCTACCACAACACCATTCCGCTGTTCGTGCCGCGCGAGGAGCTGAAGAAGCTGGTGTTCTCGATCCTGACCGATTCGCGCGCACCGGGCGAGCCGAAGGACACCGAAGGCTCGGCACTGTTCCAGATGTACCAGGCCTTCGCCACCCCGGAACAGACCGCCGAATTCGCCAAGGCGTTCGCCGCCGGCATCAGCTGGGGTGATGCCAAGCAGCAGCTGTTCGAGCGCATCGACAGCGAGCTGTCGCCGCTGCGCGAGCGCTACAACGCGCTGATGGCCGAGCCGGAGAAAATCGAAGCGTTGCTCAAGCGCCGTGGCCAGCAGCTGCGCGAGCAGCTGGCGGCACCGCTGCTGGAAGAGCTGCGCCACGCGGTGGGCCTGCGTGACCTGTCCAGCGCCGGCGACATCGCCAGCGAGGATGCCGGCGTGGCCCGCGTGGCACCGCCGCTGTTCAAGCAGTACCGCGAGAAGGACGGCCGCTTCTACTTCAAGCTGACCGCCGGTGACGGCACGCTGCTGATCCAGAGCGAAGGCTTCGATTCGCCGCGTGATGCCGGCCAGCTGATCGCGGTGATCAAGCAGGCCGAGCAGGGCGACCAGCTGCAGAGCGAACTGTTCAAGCTGGAAGCCGAAGTGGACGCCGTGCTGGCCGCGCTGGCCGTGCTGCGCGAAGGGACCTGATCGCCGGGCCTGCCTGCCCTTTGTAGAGTCGAGCCATGCTCGACTTTGCTCCGCCTCTGTAGAGCCGAGCCCATGCTCGGCTGGGCTGCAAAGCAGCCGAGCATGGGCTCGGCTCTACAGGGAAGCACTCCGCCGGCACGACCGTGGCACAGCGCCCGTGGCATGATGTCCGCGCGCCTCCGGCGCGATGACATGGAGTCTGCGATGGCCTGGTTGTCGCTGCTGCTGTTCCTGCCCTGGTTCCTGCTGCTGGGCAGCCTGTACTGGCTGTTCCCGCGCCAGCCGCGTACCGCGCGGCGGCGCCTGTTCGATGGCACCACCCTGGTAGTGGCTTTCGCCCTGAGCATCGTGTCGATGCTGTGGGGCTACCGCATCGGCGTGGTGCAGCCCGGCGCCGGACCCATCTGGCCGCAGGTGCTGGCGGTGCTGTATGCCTACGGCGCGTTCCTGGCGGTGCTGGTGCTGGCGTTGCTGCTGCGGCCACGCTGGTTGGACCGGTAGTGCCGGCCAGCGGTCGGCACTACCCGACCAAAGCCGCATCGAACCCGGGCCGCCTGCGCGCCTACCATGGGGGTCCGTTCCCGATCCTGCCAGGTGCGTGCCGATGACCGCCGACCCCAGCATCCACACCATCGATACCGGCTTCCAGCGTCCCGACTTCGACGCGGCCTACCTGATCGTTGAAAACGGTCGCGCGGCCTTCGTCGACTGCGGTACCGGGCTGTCGGTGCCGGCGATGCTGCAGGCGCTGGCGGACGCCGGCCTGGGCGTGGAAGCGGTGGATTGGCTGCTGCTCACGCACGTGCACCTGGACCACGCCGGCGGCGCAGGCTTGCTGATGCAGCAGCTGCCGAACGCAAAGGCGGTGCTGCACCCGCGCGGTGCGCCGCACATGATCGACCCGACCCGGCTGATTGCCGGTGCGACGGCGGTGTACGGCGCCGAAGAGATCGCACGCAGCTATGGCCGCATCGAGGCGATTGCCGAACACCGCGTGGTGGTGGCCGAGGACGGCCACCACATCGACCTGGCCGGCCGCGAGCTGGTACTGCTGCACACGCCGGGCCACGCGCTGCACCACTACTGCGTGTGGGATGCGCGCAGCCGCAGCTGGTTCACAGGCGATACCTTCGGCATCTCCTACCGCGAGCTGGACAGCGCGCAAGGTGCCTTCATCTTCCCGACGTCGTCGCCGGTACAGTTCGACCCGGAAGCGATGAAGGCCTCGATCCAGCGCATGCTGGGCTACGGCCCGCAGGCGATGTACCTGACCCACTACGGTCGTGTGGAACAGGTGGAGAAACTGGCCGACGACCTGTTCGAGCAGATCGATGCGATGGCCGCCATCGGCCGCCAGTGCGATGGCCGGCCGGACCGTCACCGCTGCCTGCTGGCTGCACTGCAGGCGCTGTACCTGGAACGTGCACAGCTGCATGGCTGTGCGCTGGACGATGCGGCGGTGACTGCGGTGCTGGCGATGGACATCGAACTCAATGCGCAGGGCCTGGCCTGCTGGCTGGATCGCATCAGCAGGTAGATCCACGCCATGCGTGGATGACGTGGGCCCAGGCTGCGCCGTGATGTCACGACCACGTTACACTCTGGTGACTTCCAAGCTAGCCGTGGTACTGCCGTGAATCCGATGCGCGTGTTGCTGCTGTCGTCCTGCCTGTTCGTCGGTGGCCTGGCCCATGCGGCCAATGACCTTCCCGGTGGCGGCATCGATCCGCAGGCACTGTCGCGCCACGTGCGTGTGCTGGCGTCGGATGAATTCGAGGGCCGCGCGCCGGCCACCGAAGGCGAAGAGCGCACCGTGCAGTACCTGATCGAGCAGTTCCGCAGCTACGGCCTGCAGCCGGGTGGCGTGGATGGCAGCTGGGTGCAGCCGGTGCCGCTGGTACGTGCGCAGCTGGAGGGGCCGGCCAAGGCCAGCCTGTCGCTGAAGCAGGGCAGCCGCGCGCTGGCCAACGGCGTGGACGTGACCCTGCAGAGCCTGCAACCGCGCAAGCGCGTGCAGATCAAGGATGCGCCGCTGGTGTTCGTCGGCTACGGCATCGATGCGCCGGAACGCCACTGGAACGACTACAAGGACGTGGACCTGCACGGCAAGATCGCCGTCGTGCTGATCAATGACGCCGATTTCGAAGCCGATGCGCCGGGCGCGTTCGATGGCAAGGCGGTGACCTATTACGGCCGCTGGACCTACAAGTTCGAGGAAGCCGCGCGCCGTGGTGCCGAAGGCGTGCTGATCGTGCACGAGACCGCGCCGGCTGCGTATGGCTGGGCCACGGTGAAGAGCTCGGGCACCTCGCCGCTGTTCGACATCGAGCGCGGCCAGGCCGAGGCGATGGCGCAGCACACGCCGCTGCGCGGCTGGATGCAGCGCGAACTGGCCGAGGCGATCTTCGCCGACGCCGGCCTCGACTTCGATGCCGAGAAGCGCAAGGCGATGCGTGCAGACTTCCGCCCGGTAGCACTGGACAACGCGAAGCTGAGCGTGGATTTCGCGCTCAAGCGCGAGCAGGTGGTGACCCGCAACGTGGTGGCCAAGCTGCCCGGCGGCGAGCATGGCGACGAGGCGGTGATCTTCTCCGCGCACTGGGATGCGTTCGGTATCGGCCAGGCCGATGCCAAGGGCGATCGCATCCGCCGTGGTGCGATCGACAACGCCACTGGCGTGGCCACGGTGCTGGAACTGGGCCGCGTGTTCGCCGCCGGCCCGCAGCCGCAGCGCACGCTGTACTTCGTGGCCCTGACCGCCGAAGAGAAGGGCCTGCTGGGCGCCAGCTACTACGCCGCGCACCCGCTGGCGCCGCTGGACAAGACCGCCGCAGTGCTGAACATCGAAATGTTCAGCCCGGATGGCCCGACCCGCGACATCGCTTCGTGGGGCAAGGGCCGGGTGTCGCTGGAAGGCGATCTGGAACGCGTGGCCAAGGCCCGCGGCCGCAGCTACAGCCCGGACCCGAACCTGGAAGCGGGCTTCTTCTACCGCGCCGACCACTTCGCCTTCGCCCGCCTGGGCGTGCCGGCGATCACCATCGGCCCCGGTCTGGACAAGCTGGACGGCGGCGTAGAAGCCGGCCGCGCGCTGCGCGAGAAGTACTTCGCCGACTGCTACCACCAGGCCTGCGATGCCTGGACCCCGAGCTGGGATCCGAGCGGCCACGCCGCCGATACCCTGCTGGTCTACGACCTGGGTGCCGAGCTGGCCAACAGCCGCCGCTGGCCGACGTGGGAAAAGGAATCGGAGTTCCGCAGCGCACGCGACAAGAGCGAAGCCGCCCGCCGCTGAGGTAGTGCCGGCCGCTGGCCGGCAACCTCGTGAACCTTCGGAAAGAATGTGGAGTTGCCGGCCAGCGGCCGGCACGATCGCGCGCTCGTCAGCGCCGGCGCAACAGCGTCCATGCGCCCCAGCCACTGGCAGCGAGCGCGGCCAGATAGCACGCCACCATCGTACGCAGGCCAACCGGTGATCCTGCGTTGATGCCGCGATGCAGGCGCAGCTGCAGCGAGCTGTGGCCGCTGCCCAGGTCCACCGCCAGCTGCAGCGCCAGCGCGCCGCAGAACACCAGCAGGGCGATCCCGAATCCGATGCGTGGCCACGCGGCCTGCGCGTTGGGACGGCGCAGCAGCCAGGCCAGTGCCGTGGCTGCGGCCAGCGTCGCCGCGATCCACATCAGTGGCGTGGCGGGAGACGCAGCGGCCACCGGCATTGCACCGGTGGCCGCAATTACGGCAACGCGCTTACGTGCGGGTGCCGTCGAGCCAGTTCGGGCCCTTGTTGGTAAGGAAGAACACATAGACCACCAACGATACCGCGATCGTGGCGGTTACGTAGATAGCGAACCAGTCGACATGGCCGGTCTTCAGCGCGCCCTGGTACAGCAGCGGGGCGGTGCCACCGAACAGCGAGTTGGCCAGCGCGTAACCCAGGCCCACGCCCAGTGCACGCACGTGGGTGGGGAACAGCTCGGCCTTCACCACCGCGTTGATCGAGGTGTAGCCGGTGAGGATGACGAAGGCCATGGCCAGGGTCAGGAAGGCCAGGGTGGCGTCATGCTGGTGCGGCAGCTGGGTGATCAGGTACCAGCTGTACAGCACACCGCCCACACCGAAGAACACCAGCAGGGTCTTGCGGCCGATGATGTCCGACAGCCAGCCGCCGACCGGCTGCAGCACCATCAGGAACGCCAGCACGCCCAGGTTGATCAGGGTGCCGGTCATCGGGTCGTTGCCGGCGAAGGCGCTCTGGATCATCTTCGGGCCGTTCACCGAGTAGGTGTAGAAGGCCACGGTGCCACCGGCGGTGATCAGGAAGCACAGCAGCAGCGGGCGCCACTGGTGCACGAACAGCTCGTACATCGAGCCGGACTTCTGTGCCTTGCCTTCGCGTGCGGCTTCGATGGACGACTCCGACAGCGATTCGTCCATGCCGCGGCGCAGCCAGAACACCACCACCGCGGCGATGCCACCGATGCCGAAGGCGATGCGCCAGCCCCACTCGGAGATCTCCGGCTTGCCCCAGAAGGTCAGCATCAGCAGCAGGGTCAGCTGGGCCAGCACATGGCCGCCAACCAGGGTGACGTAGTGGAAGGAGGACAGGAAGCCGCGACGGCCGGGAATGGCCGCCTCGGACATGTAGGTGGCGCTGGCACCGTACTCGCCACCGGTGGCGAAGCCCTGCAGCAGGCGTGCGAACAGCAGGATGACCGCGGCCCAGATGCCGATGCTGGCGGCGGTGGGGGTGATGGCGATGAGGAACGAGCACAGCGCCATCAGCGTGACCGAGACCGTCAGCGCCAGGCGGCGGCCGTGGCGGTCGGCGAAGCGGCCGAAGAACCAGGCACCGATCGGGCGCATCAAGAAGGTCGCGGCGAAGATCGCCCACACGTACAGGGTGGAGTTCTTGTCGTCCGGCGAGAAGAACTGCGATTCGAAGTACACGGCGAACACCGAGTACACGTAGACGTCATACCACTCCACCAGGTTGCCGGCGGAGCCTTTGAGGGTGTTGGAGATCGACCGCCGCAGGGCAGCGCGGTCGTTTGCGGGTACGGCAGGTTGGGACGTGGTGCTCATCTGGGTGGGAATCCTCGATGCGGCGCGTCCGTGCGCAGGGAAAACGGCGCCCGGCCTTGGGGCGGCGCGGCCGGGCAGCCCTCTTGGTACTGCATCGGCCGTCAACACGGGGTAGCAGACCAGAGCAGGGTGCATGGATGGATGACAGCGTGCCACTGTCCGGGGTCCCGGACCATACTCAAAACGTCCTAGAATCCGCCTTCCCCCGGCTCCCTGGTGTGTCATGTCGGCTCCCCCTTCTTCGTCTGCGGCTGCCCCCCGGGGTGGCCTTGTCGCGCTGGCATTGCTGCTGGTCTACGTGGTCTGGGGCTCGACCTACCTGGGCATCGCCAAGGCCCTGCACGGCGGCGCGCTGCCGCTGACGATGGTCTCCGGCAGCCGGTTCATCATTGCCGGTGGCCTGATGTTCCTGGCCTTGCGCCTGTTCTGGACGATGCCGAACCCGACCCTGCGGCAGTGGCGCAACCTGGTGGTGATGGGCGTGACCATGCTGGTGCTGGGCAACGGCATGGTGGTGCTGGCCGAGCGTGAGGTGTCTTCGGGCCTGGCCGCTACCGCGGTGGCCTCGGTGCCGCTGTGGATGGCGCTGTTCTCGGCGCTGCGCGGCCAACATGCCAGCAAGGGTGAATGGCTGGGCATCGCGGTCGGCTTTGTCGGCGTGGTCTGGCTCAATGCCGGCAGCAGCCTGACCGCCTCGCCGACCGGGCTGGTGCTGCTGCTGATCGCGCCGATCGGCTGGGCGTTCGGTTCGGTGTGGTCACGTGGCCTGGACCTGCCGGGCCCGTTCATGACCGCTGCCGGTCAGATGATCTGCGGCGGCGTGCTGCTGGTGCTGATCGGCCTGGCCGTGGGCGAACGCCCGACCACGCTGCCCGACACCGGCGGCCTGCTGGCGATGGCCTACCTGTGCGTGTTCGGCTCCATCGTCGCGTTCACCGCCTACGTATGGCTGCTGCAGAACGTGCGCCCGGCGCTGGCGGGCAGCTATGCGTACGTCAATCCGGTGATTGCGGTGTTGCTGGGCGCTGCATTGAATGGTGAACGCTTTGGATGGCGGGACTTCCTCGCCATGGCGGTGATTCTTCTGGGTGTGGTGGTGCTGACAATGGCAAGGACACGAAAGAAATGAGCATGGACGAGAAAGAACAACGCCGGGGCCTGCTGGTCACTGCGTCCACCTTCGTGATCTGGGGGTTGGTGCCGGTGTACTGGCACCTGCTCAACGAGGTCCCCTCGTTCCAGATCATCGCCCACCGCATCATCTGGAGCACCGTGCTGGTGCTGGGCTGGCTGCTGCTCAGTTCGCGCCTGGGCTGGTGGCAGAAGATCGCCGCACAGCCGCGCGCGCTGCCGATCCTGCTGGTGTCGAGCCTGACCATCGCGTTCAACTGGGGCCTGTACATCTGGGCGGTCAACGCCGGCCATGTGATCGAAACCAGCCTGGGTTACTTCATCAACCCGCTGGTGAACGTGCTGCTGGGCGTGCTGGTGCTGAAGGAGCGCCTGCGCCGCCTGCAGTGGGTGGCGGTGGCGATGGCGGCGGTGGGTGTGGCCTGGCTGACCATCGATGCGGGCACGCCGCCGTGGATCGCGTTGGGCCTGGCCTGTTCGTTCGGCCTGTATGGGCTGCTGCGCAAGCTGGTTTCGGTCGATCCGGTGGCCGGGCTGGGCGTGGAGAGCATGTACCTGTTCCTGCCGGCGCTGGCGTTCGCGATCTGGGCCGAGAACGGCCATGGCGGCGCGTTCTTCCATGGCTGGGGCTGGCGCAACGACCTGCTGCTGATCTTCGGCGGTGCGGTGACGGCCGTGCCGCTGATCGGCTTTGCTTACGGCGTGAAGCGCATTCCGCTGTCGCTGGTCGGCATCCTGCAGTACATCGCGCCGAGCCTGCAGCTGCTGCTGGGCGTGTTCTTCTTCCACGAAGCGTTCGATACCGCCAAGGCGATCGGCTTCGCGGCGATCTGGGCCGGCCTGGTGCTGTTCGTCGGCGACAACATCCGCACGATGCGCAAGCGGTAGCGGCGCCGGGATCCGGCCACGCTTTCCGCAAAAAAAGAACGGCGCCCCGAGGGGCGCCGTTCTGCTTCCATCCACCGCCAGGAGAGAGATGGCGGTGGCGGGAACGCGGTTGCAGGCTTAGAAGCGCTGCTGGTACTTCATGTACATGAAACGACCGATGTCGAAGCCACCGTAGTAGGTGAAGCTGCTGTTCGGCTGGCTGTACATGATCGGACCCTGGTGGTCGAAGACGTTGTTCACGCCCAGCGACACGGTGCCGTCCCACGGCAGGCTGTAACGCACCTGCAGGTCGTGGAAGGTGTTGGAGCCCACCTTGCGGCTCGGCTGCGCATCGGTGTACGGCGAGACGAAGCCGGCCATGTTGCAGTCCGGGCCACCGGCCAGGTCATACGAGCAGGCTTCCTTCATGCCCGAGTAGTAGCGGGCGGTCCAGCCGATGCCCAGATCGCCGTACTGCCAATCCAGGTTGAAGGTCGAACGCACGCGGAAGTTGCCCTGCCAGCCGGTCTTCTGCTCCACCGGCGTGGTAGCGGCGCTGTCGTTGCGCTGCTCCAGGTAGTCGGTGTAGGTGGTGTTCCAGTTGATGGCGAACTTGCCGTACGCGGTTTCCGGCAGGCGGTAACGCACGCCGATGTCATAGCCGGCGGTTTCGCGATAGCCAGCGTTGACCAGCGAACGATCCAGCGCCGAGACCTGGCCACGGGTGGCCGCAGCGGTGGAACGGGTGAAGCGACCGCACGCCGAATCCACGCCCTGCACGTAGCACTGGTTGAGGATGTCGGTGGCCGACTCGCCGACGATGGCGTTGTTGATGCGGATCTTCCACCAGTCCAGGCTGACGTCCAGGCCCTGCACGAATTCCGGGCTGTAGACCAGGCCGACGGTCCAGGTCTTGGCGGTTTCCGGCTTCAGTTCCGGGTTGGAACCCGAGTTGAAATCGGAGGTGGCCTGCTGGCCCGGGCGGTTGGCAAGGTTGCCGTCCGCACCGGTCTGCTGACGGAAGTTGGCGGGCACATTCAGCGCCTTGCAGCGTGCTGCCACGGTCGGGCTGCTGGCGGCGATGCCGAACTTCGTATCGCACGGATCGGTGAACGAATCGCGGCTGGACACGGCGCCGCCGTAGAGATCGTCCACGGTGGGTGCACGGAAGCCGGTACCGTAGGTCGCGCGCACCAGCAGGCTGTCGATCGGCTTCCACTTCAGGCCGAACTTGCTGTTGGTGGTCGAACCGAAGGTGTTGTAGTCGGTGTAACGACCGGCCAGGTCCAGCGACAGTTCACGCGCGAACGGCATGTCGGCCAGCAGCGGCACCTGCATTTCCAGGTAGACCTCGTTGAGCGAGTAATCGCCACGGGTCGGCTGGCCGGTGGTGCCGGCGATCTGGCCCTTCTGCACCATCAGGTCCGGGGTGTAGCTGGCCTCTTCGCTGCGGTGCTCGAAGCCCATCGCACCCATGATGTCACCGGCAGGCAGAGTGAACAGCGAGCCGGAGATGTTGGCGCTGGCCACCTTGGTGGTGCTCTTCATCTTGTCCACGAAGCGGGTGAACAGGTAGTCCTGCACGTCCTGGTTGCCCAGCGAGCCCGGGCCCGCATAGCCCATCGGTGCGGCCGGGTTCCACGGCACGCAGCCGGCGATCACCGCACCCGGGGTGCCGCAGCGTGCCACGGTGCCATCCATGAAGGACGGGCCGACCGCCAGGTCGACGTGCGGCTGGTACATGCTGCCGGTACCGATGCGCTCGCCTTCATTGCGGTTGTACATGTAGCTGACGTTCCAGTCCCAGTAACGCGAACCGGTTTCGAAGCTGCCTTCCAGGCCGATGCTGGCGCGCTTGGTGTCCAGGTTGTTCTCGGTGCCGCGCGGCAGTTCTTCAGTGCGGTGCGAGAACAGGACGTCCTGGCCCCACTTGTTGAAGGTGCTGTCCTTGGACAGGGCAGCACGGGTGCCATTGCGGGCCTGTGCGGCCGATACCGAGTACGGGTAGCCGGCCAGGTGCTTGGTCGACTCGCGCTTGCTGTACAGCGCGTCGGCCACGATGCGCAGGTTGTCGGTGATCGAGAAACCACCGTTGGCGAACACCGAGGTGCGCTCCAGACCGCTCAGCAGGCTCATGTTGGTCTTGGCGTTGGCACCATCAGCCGGGTCCGGGGTGTGGAAGTTGCCAGCCTGGCTCGGATTACCGCCCGGGCCCACGGTCAGCGGCTTGCCGCCGACGGTGACGGTGCCCCACTGGGTGGTCGGGCTCAGCGCGTCGACGTCATGGGCGTGGCGTGGGCCACCCGGGTAACGGCTGAACTCGCGCTCGCTGCCGAGGATCTCGTCTTCCTTGGTGCGCTCGGCGCCGACGCTGAACCAGCCGCGGTCGAAGGTCTTGCCGAAGGTGGCGCTGTAGGAGCGCTTCTGGCCGTCGCCTTCACCGTACTGGCCGACGTAGACGCTGGCTTCGCCACCGTCGAAGTTCTTGCGGGTGATGATGTTGACCACACCGGCGATGGCGTCCGAGCCGTACAGCGCGGATGCGCCGTCGGTCAGCACTTCAACGCGCTCGACGATGGCGGACGGAATCGAAGCCAGGTCGGAGTAGCCACCGGCGCTGACGCCCATGCGGCGGCCGTCGATCAGCACCAGGCTGCGTTCCGGGCCGAGGTTGCGCAGGCTGACGTACGTGCCGCCGAAGTCGCGCGAAGAACTCAGCGACGACGAGCGGCTCAGGCTCGGAGCACCGGCGGCGGTGACGTCCTGCAGGATGTCGGCGACGTTGATGTAGCCCTTCTTCTCGATCTCGGCGCGGCTGAGCGCGACGACCGGCTGTGCGGTCTCGACACTGGCCTGGCGGATGCGCGAGCCGGTGATCTCGATGCGGTCGAGATTGGTCGGGGTATCGCCGGCGCTCTGTGCGAAGGCGGGGGTGGTGCAGCTGGCGGCCAGCGCGATGACGATCGCGTTGCGCAGCGGAGTGGTTTTCAGGGACATCCGTGACATCTCGTGTTTCAGGAAAACAAGCGTCCGTTCTGTGGGCGCGTGGGGTGCTGCAAACCAACGTGGGGGCCGGGATTCTAGAGTGTTTCCATTCGTAACTGTTTGTCGCCATGCCGCTGAATGTGCGCGAAGATGAATCGCAACCAACAATCCACAGATGCGATGTGCGCAGCGTCACGCACGTTGCGTGCGCGATGGGCAGAGGCATCGATAGCGGCGGATTTCCGCCGATCTGTAGCAGCGCGTGTGCGCAGGCATCCATCCACGCCATGCGTGGATGACGTGCAAACAAAAAGGGACGGAGCCTTCGCTCCGTCCCTCTGCAGGATGCGCAATCTATCGCTGGGAAATGCTCAGGTTTCGCGCAGCGCCGTGGTGATCGGCAAACGTGCCGCGCGCAGCGCCGGGAACAGGCCGCCAACCAGGCCGATGCCCAGCGCCCACTTCAGCCCGGTCCACAGCAGTTCTGGCGACACATGGAACTTGAACACCACCGCGCTGAAGTTGCTGCCGATGGTGGACACGCTGTAGCCATTGAACAGCAGCCACGCCACCGCGCACCCCAGCAGACCGCCCAGCAGCGCCAGCAGCATCGTCTCCAGCATCACCGCGGTCACCACCGGCAGGCCACGGAAGCCGATCGCGCGCATGGTGGCGATCTCGCGCGCACGCGTGGCAACAGCCGCATACATGGTGTTGAGTGCGCCGAACACCGCACCGACCGCCATGATCGTGCCGATCACCTTGCCGAGGATGTCGATCAGCTTGGTCAGCCCGCCGCCCTGCTTGCTGTAGTAGACGCGGGTGGTTTCCACGTCCAGTTTGAGGCGTGGATCAGCGGCGACGGCGGCCTTGAACTGCTCGAAGCCCGCCTTGCCATCGGTGCGCACGCTGATCGATTGCCAGGCGCTGCGCTGATAAGTGGTGGCCAGCGTATCGGCGTCGGTCCACAGTTCCGAATCATGTGCATCGCCGGTGGCGAAGACACCCACCACGGTCCAGGTCTGGTTGCCCAGCGTCAGCGTCTTGCCCACGTCCAGATCGCGGAACTGGCCCTTGGCGCCCTGGCCGACCACGATCTCGCGCAGGCCAGTGGCGAACGTGCGGCCTTCGACGATCTTGACCTTGTCATGCACCGCCCACGCCTGCGGGCCGACGCCGCGGAACTGCGCGTTGACGTCGGTGCCATCGGACTTCGACACCAGGTTGACCACCTGCGACAGCTCCGGTGACAGCAGCGGCCGACCTTCGGCATCGCGGGTGATGCCGGGCAGGGTGGACAGCGTCGGTACCTGCTCGCGGGTGATGACCGAGTTGGTCTCGGCCTGCGAGCCGCCACGCAGGACGATGGCGGTGGTGTCATCGCCGGTGTTGTTGAGCGTGGCCTGGAAGCCTTCGCCCATCGCCAGCATCGCCACCAGCACGCCGACCACGCCGGCGATGCCGACCACGATCACCGAGGACGCGCCCCAGCGCTGCGGCAGGCTGGCCACGCCGATGCGGGTGGCGGCCAGTGCCAACCGTCCGCCGCGGGTCAGCAGCAGCCACAGGGCCACCAGCACGGCCACGGCCAGCACGCCGATCCACGGCAGGCTGATCCACAGCACCAGGCCGATCACCAGCAGCAGCACGGTCAACGCGTTGCCGGCCCACTTCTTGAACTTGTTCATCTGCAGGTCTCCTCAGCGGCCGGCCAGTGCGTCGACGATCTTCAGGCGCTTGGCACGCAGCGCCGGCAGCAGGCCGACGATGATGCCGATCACCACGATCAGGCCCAGCCCCATCAGCCAGGTGGGCGTCGGTACGTGCGGCGGCAGCATGCCCATGCTCTTCGGGCCGATCGCCGGCAGGATCAGCGCGGCCAGGCCCATGCCGATCAGGCCGCCCAGGCCGATCAGCAGCACCGACTCCACCATCACCAGGGTCAGCACGGTGCTGTCCTTGAAGCCCAGTGTCTTCAGCGTGGCCAGTTCCGGCACGCGCTCGCGCACCGCCTGCGCCATGGTGTTGCCGGTCAACAGCAGCAGGGTGAAGAACACCGCGCCCATGATCGAAGTGACGATCATGCCGATATCCGCGAACTGCTTGACGAAGGCCTGCTGGAACGCCGATTCGGTCTGGGTCTTGGTCTCGTGGTCGGAGTTGGCCGAGATCGCATCGATCGCCTGCGCTACCCGCGAGGAGTGGTCAGGGTTGTCCAGCGTCACCGTGTACCAGCTCACCTGGTTCTTGATGTAGTCGTTGGATTCGTCGAAGTACTTCCAGTTCATCATCAGCTGGCGTTCTTCATTGGCGGCCAGCGCGCGGTCCTTGGAGCGGTAGATGCCCTTCAGCTCCAACGGCCAGTCGTTGCTGCCGCCACGCGGGAAGATCGTGGCCTGCAGCGGGATGGTGTCGCCGATCTTCCAGCCGAACTGCTTGGCCAGGGTTTCGCCGACGATGGCGCCGGTGCGGGTCTGCTTCCAGTCTTCCAGCTGCGCCGGATCGATCTGCAGCTCGCGGTAGACATCGAAGTAGTTGGGCGACACCGAGAAGTTCGGGAAGAAGTTCTTCGGGTCCTGGTAGATGCCACCGAACCACATGCCATAGGCCACGTCGCGCACGCCGGCCACCTGGCGGATCTGGGTTTCCAGGCGGATCGGCAGTGACTGGGTGATCGACAGCCGCGAGGCCACCACCAGGCGGTTGGCGCCTTCCACGCTGCCGCCGGACGAGAACGCCACGCGCACCGAGTCGAGCATGCCGAACAGCAGGAACGCGGCCACCACCGAGAGCAGGGTCAGCAGGGTGCGCGTGCGGCTGCGGAACAGCTGCGCCCACACCAACGAAAAGTATTTCATCGCCGTGGCCTCCGTCAGTGGGCCAGCGGCGCGTCGGCCAGCTCGCCCTTGTCCAGGTGCACCGTGTGCGTGGCGTACTCGGCCGCCTTCGGGTCATGGGTGACCATGATGATGGTCTTGCCATGCTCGCGGTTGAGCTGCTGCAGCAGGCCGAGGATCTCCTCGGCGGACTGGCGGTCGAGGTCGCCGGTCGGTTCGTCGCAGATCAGGAAGGTCGGGTCGGAGACGATCGCCCGCGCGATCGCCACGCGCTGCTGCTGGCCGCCGGACAGTTCATTCGGGCGATGGCTGCGGCGATCGGCCAGGCCCACCAGGGTCAGCGCGATCTCCGCATTGCGGCGGCGCTGCGCCGCATTGAGGTGGGTCAGCAGCAGTGGCAGTTCCACGTTCTTCTGCGCGGTCAGCATCGGCATCAGGTTGTAGAACTGGAACACGAAGCCAACGTGGTGGCTGCGCCAGGTCGACAGCTGGCTACCGCTCATCTGGTCGATGCGCTCGCCTTCGATGCTGATTTCGCCGCCACTGGGGTTGTCCAGCCCACCGATCAGGTTGAGCAGGGTGGTCTTGCCCGAACCGGACGGGCCCATCAGCGCGACGAAGTCGCCGCTGGCGATGTCCAGGTCGATGCCGTGCAGCACCTGCACTTTCTCGGGGCCACGCTGGTAGGTCTTGGTGATGTTGCGCAGTGAAACCAGGGTCGACATGGGTTGTTCTCCACGGAAGGCGGGAAACGGGGAAGCGCACCTGCGGTGGCTGCGGGCGTGCGTCGAGCGGTGTTGCCGGCGGCGCCCATGGGCGCCAGGCCGTTACTGCGCTTGTTTCTGTTGCACCTTGGCGCCATCGCGCAGGGTGTCCGGCGGGTTCACCACCACCGATTCACCTGCACTCACGCCCTTGAGGATCTGGCGGTCCTTGCCCATCGCCTGGCCGGCCTCGACCTTGCGCTGCTGTACCCGGTTTTCGTCACCCAGCACGAAGGCCACCGATGCGCCCTCGCGCTGCACCACGGCGCCGCCCGGCACGCGCACACCCTGCGGCTTGGCGGCGGCCTGCGGCTGGGCCTGTTCCAGGAAGCTGACCCGCACGCCCATCTCCGGCACGATGCGTGGGTCCTTCACTTTCAGCGCCACGCGCACCTTCACCGTGGCCTTGCCGCGGTCGGCGGTGGGGATGATGGCGATCACCTCGCCCGGAATCTTCCACTCCGGATAGGCGTTGAGCGTGGCTTCCACCGGCATCTTCGGCTGCACGCGGCCGATGAAGGCCTCGCCCACCTCGACTTCGATCTCCAGCGAGTCCATGTCGACGATGGTGCCGATGCCGGTACGGGTGAAGCCACCGCCTGCCGACAGCGGCGAAACGATTTCGCCGGGCTGCGCGGCCTTGGCGGTGACCACCCCGGAGAACGGCGCGCGCACGATGTTGTTGTCCACGCCCAGATCGGCGATGGCCAGCTGGTCGTTGGCGACCTTGACGTTGCGCTGGGCGGTCTCCAGCTGCGCACGCAGGCTGTCGCGCTGTGCCACGGCCTGGTCGTACTGTGAGCGCGATACCAGCTGCTGGCCGACGAGTGCCTGCAGGCGGCTGGCTTCGGCGGTGGCCTGCTTCTGCTGCGCCTCCAGCCCGGCCACCTGGCTGCGTGCGGCCTGAAGCTGCGAGGCATACAGGCTGCGCTGGGCGTCGGCATCAATCGGGTCCAGCGTGGCCATGATCTGGCCCTGTTCCACGCGCATGCCCTCCTCGATCATCACCTCGCGCACCTTGCCGGTGATCTTGGCCGAGACCGTGGCCATGCGGCGGGCGACCACGTAGCCGCTGGCGTCGAGCACCGAACTGCTGGCATTGCCCTGCTGGATGGCCACGGCGGGCGCGGTTTCCACCTCCACGGCCGGCGCACGGCCGAACAGGAAGGCGACGGCGGCGGCGATCAGCAGCACGGCCACGATGATCGCGATCCACAACCAACGGCGACCACCGCCGTTGCTGCCACCACCGGAGGCCGGCGGGGGCGATTTGCGGTCGATACGGAGTTCCTTCAACAGCTCGGCAGAAGCGTTCATTCGTTCCATCACAGGCGTTCGGGCGGGTGTGGCCGGAAGGGCAGACGGCGGCGGTTCCGGCGGTGGAGCGTGCGGCACAGCATGAAGGCAGGTACGGCGATGACGGCAGTGACAGCTGTCACCCGATGACACTGACGGCGGCAACTGCGAAATGTGACCACGCCGGTACAGGATGGCAACGTCCCCGCTACCGGTACCGCCCATGGATCCGATCGCCCCGTCGCTGGCCCGCCTGCAGCAGGTGCAGGTGCGCTACCGCGACCATACCGCCCTGCATGGCATCGACCTGCAGGTCCGCGCTGGCCAGGTGCTGGCATTGCTGGGCCGCAACGGTGCCGGCAAGAGTACCGCGATCAGCGTGCTGTTGGGCCTGCGTCGCGCCGATGCCGGCCTGGTCGAGCTGCTCGGCGGCGACCCGCAGCAGCGGGCCAGTCGATTGGGCCTGGGCGTGATGCTGCAGAGCACGAACCTGCCGCCGATGCTGCAGGTGGACGAGCTGGTGGCCCAGGCCAGTGCCTGTTACCCCGACCCGATGCCGTTGCCGGAGGTACTGCAGCGCGCCGGACTGCAGGCGCTGGCGCGCCGCCGCTACGGCCAGCTGTCCGGCGGCCAGCAGCGCGCCGTGCAGTTCGCCATCGCGCTGTGCGGCCGCCCGCGCGTGCTGTTCCTGGACGAGCCCACCACCGGGTTGGACATCCAGGCGCGGCAGGCGATGTGGCAGGCGGTGCGGCAGTTGGTGGCCGAAGGCTGCGGCGTGCTGCTTACGACACACTATCTGGAAGAGGCCGAGGCGCTGGCGCAGCGCGTCGTGGTGCTGGAAGGCGGCCGGGTACTGGCCGACGCACCCTTGGCCGAGCTGCGCCTGGCCGACCGGCCGCGCCGCATCCGCTGCCGCAGCGCGCTGGCTGTCGAGGACGTGCAGCACTGGGCGGGCGTGCAGCAGGTGCAGCGCGACGGCGAGCATCTGCAGCTGCTGGCGAGCCCGGCCGAGCCGGTGGTGGCACGCCTGCTGGCGGCCGACGCGCAGTTGCGTGAGCTGGAAGTACAGGGCGCGGCGCTGGCCGACGCCTTCCTCGACCTGACCCGGGAGGCCGCATGAACACGATGACCCGCACCGGTACCGCACCGGCGCCGGCATCTGCCTGGCGCCAAGCCCTGCGTCCGTACCGCGCTGAGCTGGTGGCCGAACTGCGCCGCGCCTGGCGTACGCCCGCCTTCGCCGTACCTTCGCTGCTGTTCCCGGTGCTTTTCTACCTGTTGTTCGGCGTGCTGTTGGGCCGTGGTCACGCACCGCTGTACCTGTTGGCCACCTACTGCGTGTTCGGCGCGATGGCCCCGGCGCTGTTCGGCTTCGGCGTGCAGCTGGCGCTGGACCGAGAAGGCGGGCTGCTTACGCTCAAGCGGGCGCTGCCGATGCCGCCGGCGGCGCCGCTGCTGGCGCGACTGGCGATGGCCGTGCTGTTCGCGCTGCTGGTGGCCTCGTTGTTGATCGGCGTGGCATCTGTGCTGGGGGGTGTGCAGCTGCACGCCCTGCAGGTGCTGCAGCTGCTGGCGGTGGCGGGCCTGGCTGCGCTGCCGCTGGGGGCGATCGGCCTGCTGATCGGCAGCCATGTCAGTGCCAGCGCAGCGCCGGCGATGGTCAACCTGGTCTACCTGCCACTGGCCCTGCTGTCGGGCCTGTGGCTGCCGCTGTCGGCGTTGCCCAAGGTGTTTTCGACGATGGCACCGCTGTGGCCGACCTGGCATCTGGCGCAGCTGGCGCTGCCGATAGTCGGGCTGCCGTCGGTGGGCAGCATGGCAGGCCATCTGCTGGTGCTGCTGTTGGTCACGGTGGTGGCGCTGCTGCTGGCGCGCCGCCGCCTGCGCCGGATCGGCTGAACTGGCATGATCGGCAGCGATCGTCCCCGCCTGGATCACCCCGTGTCGTCGAGCTGGTTTGCGTCCCTGCTGCGCCCCGCACCGGATTCGGCGGTGGCCGACAACCTGCGCCGCGGCAAGCCGGCCTGGGCCGATGCCATCCACCTGCTGTGGACGGTATGGGTGTTCATGACGCCGCTGTTTTCAGGGGGGTACACGCTGCGCTGGCTGTGGTTCACCCTGGCCAGCTATCCGTTGTTCCTGCTGTTGTATGCGCGCCTGCTGCTGTCGCCGCGGCACCATGCGCCCCGCTATGCACTGGCGATGACCGCGCTGGCGATCGTGCTGGTGCCCTGGTACCCATCGGGCATCAGCTACTTCATTTTCGGCTGCGTGATGCTGCGGGTCTGCGGTCGCAGCAGCTGGTGGCGTTATCTGTTGCTGCTGGCCGTGCTCAACGCGGTGTTCTACCTGGTGGCCTACCTTGCGCACTACCCGTGGCAGAGCCTGGTCTGGGTGCCGGCGGTGTCGTTCATCATCGGCATGGTGGTGAACGTGGAGACGGTGAACAAGGAAAAGGATGCCGCATTGCAGCTTTCGCAGGAGGAAGTGCGGCGGCTGGCCACCACCGCCGAGCGCGAGCGCATCGGCCGCGATCTGCATGATCTGCTCGGCCATACCCTGTCTTTGATCGCGTTGAAGCTGGAGCTGGCGCGCAAGCTGCACGACCGTGGCGATGCCCGTGCGCGGCAGGAGATCGGCGAAGCCGAGGACATCGCCCGCGAAGCGCTGGCCCAGGTACGCAGTGCGGTCACCGGCATCCGCGCCAGTGACCTGGCCGGCGAACTGGCCTCGGCGCGCCTGCTGCTGGAATGCCAGCAGGTGCACCTGCAGTACGCGCCTCCACCGCCGATGCCGGTGGACGTGGAGCGCGGACTTGCGCTGGTGCTGCGCGAGGCGGCAACCAATATCGTGCGCCACGCGCAGGCGACGCAGGCGCGGGTGGAATTCATGCTGGAAGGACGAATGCTGGCGATGCAGATCCGCGACGATGGCCGTGGCGGCGTACAGGCCGAAGGCAATGGATTGTGCGGCATGCGCGAACGGGCGATGGCGCTGGGTGGACAGTTGTCACTGCAGTCGCCGCGCGGAGAGGGCACGGTAGTGACCGTGCGCGTGCCACTGGTGGCCGCGACCACGCCGCTGTCGCCAGCGTCACTGGCGCAGGATGGTGCTGCATGATCCGCATCCTGCTGGCCGAAGACCAGGCGATGGTGCGTGGCGCGTTGTCGGCACTGCTGAGCCTGGAGCCGGATATCGAGGTGCTGGGCAGCGCCGCCGACGGTGAGGCTGCGTGGCGCATGCTGCAGCAGCTGCAGCCGGACATCCTGGTGACCGACATCGAGATGCCGGGCCTGTCCGGGCTGGAGCTGGCACAGCGCATCGCCCGCCATGAACTGCCGATCAAGGTGGTGATCGTGACCACCTTCGCCCGCGCCGGTTTCCTGCGCCGCGCGCTGGAGGCGGGCGTGCTGGGCTACCTGTTGAAGGACGCACCGGCGGAGAACCTGGCCGATGCACTGCGCAAGGTGAAGCAGGGTATCCGTGCGATCGACCCGCAACTGGCACTCGATGCCTGGTCGCAGGCCGACCCACTGACCGACCGCGAGCGCCGCGTGCTGCGGCTGGCCGGCGAAGGCCGTACCGCCAGCGAGATTGCCGAGCAGCTGGGGCTGTCGCACGGTACGGTGCGCAATTACCTGTCCGAGTGCATCGGCAAGCTGGGTGTGGCCAACCGGATCGAGGCGTACCGGCTGGCGCGGCAGAAGGGGTGGTTGTAGCGGCGTGCGCCGACACACTGGTAGCGTCGGGCGATGCCCGGCGGATCATTCCCGCGCCTGCGGAGGGGTGTCACTTTCTTTGCGCGCAAAGAAAGTAACCAAAGAAACGCTCCGCCGGCCGCGAGCCGGCGTGCTTCGCACGCCTGTGCCCTGCGCTCCTCGGTCCGTCGAGGGACGGCGCGGGAACTCGCTGCGCTCAGACACCCGCGCCTCTTCGCCCTCGCCGGACCTGCGGTGCTCGGCTCGCTCAAGGCGGACTGGAAGGTCAAGATCAACGGCAACAGCATCCACGCATGGCGTGGATCTACTGGGTGCAGCTGTCGCTCTTGATGTTGGGTCCGCCTTGAGCGAGCCGAGCATCGCAGGGGAATCAGGGGCGAAGAGGCGCCGGTGTTTGAGCGTAGCGAGTTCGGCGCCGTCCCCTGATTCACCGAGAAGCACAGGGCACCGGTGCGCAGCACCGGCTCGCGCTCTGGCGGCGCGTTTCTTTTGGTTACTTTTCTTTTCGCGCGAAAAGAAAAGTGACACCCCACCGCAGTCGCGGAAACGATCCGCCGGGAACGCCCGGCGAACCCGATCAATCCTTCCCGCGCGCCATCGCCTGGAACACGCCATCGCGCCGCACCCACAGGTGGAACAGCGCCGCACCCACGTGCATCAGCACCGTGGCGAACAACACATACGCCAGCAGGCTGTGCGCATTGCGCAACGCGGCATACAGCGCCGGAGTGTGCGGCACGATCGGCGGCAGGTGCAGGCCACCCCACAGCACGATCGGGTAGCCGCCGGCCGACAGCATCGCCCAGCCGATCAGCGGCATCGCCAGCATCAGCGCGTACAACATCCAGTGCGAGGCCTTTGCTGCCAGCACCTGCCAGGCGGGCAGGTCGGAAGGCAGCGGCGGCGGGCGATGGCGCAGCCGGTTGTACAGGCGCAGCAGCACCAGTACGCCGATGGCGATACCCAGTGGGCGGTGCAGGTCGATCAGCATCGGCCGCAGGTGCAGCGAGGCGACCATGGTCACGCCGACGAACAGCATGGCGATGATCATCAGTGCCATGGACCAGTGCAGCACCCGCGCCAGCAGGTTGAAGTGGCCGTTGCCGGTGCTCATCGCGCGGCCTCCTTCGGTTGCTCGACATTGCCGCTGGCGCGCTCGCGTTCGCGACGGTTGAAGGACTGCGAATACACCGCCGAGCGGGCGGCCAGGATCGGATCATCACTGCCGCGCACGCCACTGGGCAGGATCAGCGGATCGAAGTTGATCTGGCCGCACGCACCTTGTTCCTGCGACTGCATGCGGTCCAGGCTGAGTACGCCGGCCACCACCTGATCACGCGACTCGGGCCACGGCACCGACGGATCATCAATGGCATCACCGGGCTCGGCGGTGGTCACGAGCAGGTTCCAGCGTACCGGGCCGCTGGCCAGGCGCTGCTGCAGTTCCTGGCTGAGGAAATCGACACTGGCCTGCTTGCGCGTTTCCGCATCCATCTCCACCACCGGCGCCTGTGGCTGCCAGCGCCAGCGCACGGCACGCTTCTGGCCCTGCGCGTTGGTGAACCAGAAGCTGTTGACGCTGTTGAAGGTGGTGTCGGCCCAGCTGCTGGTCCACGGTGCCGTCTTGGCCCACTGCTGGAACGCCTGTGCACTGGGGTACTTCGCCAGCACTGCAGCCATCTTCTGCGGGTCGGGCTTGCCGGTGGCGGGGTCCGGAATGGAGGCGCGTGTCTGCGCGTAGAACGCCTCGGCATCGGGCACGGCGAAGAACGGGAAGCTGTTCATCGCCATCCGCCATTCCTGGCCGTCATCGCTGACCATCTGCACCGCCAGGCTGCGCACGCGTGCGGTGTTGTCGGCGCCGTAGGGGTCGCCGCCGCCGATCGACAGGCGGCCCATCACCGGTACGCGGCGCTGCGAGAACACGCGGGCGCTGGACAGGGTAGGGGCCTGCGCGCTCGGTTCGAACCAGCCGCTCACGCAGACGCCCTTGCTGTGCGCGCGTCGGAAGCCTGGATGGGCCGGGCCGGTGGCCTCGATGGTGTCGGTGAAGCGCTGCGCGGTCAGGCGGTTGCCGATCCAGCCGGCCAGCCAAGCGAAGGCCAGCGCGACCGCACCCAGAATGAGTGCGATCAGTGCGATCCAGGGCAGGGGGGAATGCTTGCGTGGTGCGCCCAGCGTCTGGCCAGCGCGGGTGTAGCGGAAGAGCGACATGGTCGGAGTCCTGCCTTCACGGAGCGTGTGGGTGGTCGACCCACACATCCTCGCAGAACCTTTCCAGGCCCGGTATTCAAATTTTCGTCAAGTTTGCCGGGGACGGCGTGCCGACCAAGGTCGGCACCCACCCGATCAGCTGTAACGCGCCTTCAGCATCGCCCACGCCGAACGCAGCGCCAGCGCTTCGCCACCGGCTGGACGGCCCGGGCGTTCACCGTCGTTCCAGGCATACACATCCAGATGCGCCCAGCGCTGGCCGTCTTCCAGGAAGCGCTCCAGGTACAGCGCGGCGGTGACCGAACCGGCCATGCGCGAGCCGGCGTTGGCCAGATCGGCGATGCCGCTGGTCAGGTAACGCAGGTAAGGGCGCCACAGCGGCATGCGCCAGACCGGGTCGCGGGTCGCATCGCCGGCCTGCAGCCACTGCTGCGCCACGTTGTCGTCATTGCTGAAGAGCGCCGGCAGATCCGGGCCCAGCGCGATGCGCGCGGCGCCGGTGAGGGTGGCAAAGTCCAGCACCAGGTCGGGTTTCTGCTCGCTGGCGAAGGTCAGTGCATCGCACAGGATCACGCGGCCTTCGGCGTCGGTGTTGTCGATCTCCACGCTCAGGCCCTTGCGGGTGGCGATCACTTCGCCCGGGCGGAAGGCGTCCGGACCGATCGCGTTTTCCACCGCCGGCACCAGCAGGGTCAGCCGTACCGGCAGCCCGCGTGCCATCACCAGGCCGGCCAGAGCCAGTGCGTGCGCGGCGCCGCCCATGTCCTTCTTCATGTTGCGCATGCCGTCGGCCGGCTTGATGTCCAGGCCGCCGGTATCGAAGCACACGCCCTTGCCGACCAGCACCAGTGCCGGATCGGTGTCCTTGCCCCAGCGCAGCACGACCAGGCGCGGTGCGCGGTGCGAGGCGCGGCCCACCGCGTGGATGGCCGGGAAGTTCTGCTTCAGCAGTTCGTCGCCGGTAATCGCCTCGACCTGCGCGCCGTGCGCATCGGCCAGCGCGCGCGCGGCGTCTTCCAGCTGCTGCGGACCCATGTCTTCGGTCGGGGTGTTGACCCAGTCACGCACGCGCAGGCTGGCGGTGATCAGGTCGGCCACTTCGCCGGTCGGCTCGGCCACCAGGCGCGCCGGCGCACGGTGGCGCTTGCGATAGCGGTCGAAGCGGTAGCTGCCCAGGCCCCAGCCCAGCTGCAGCAGCGCCAGTTCGGCGGCCGGCAGTTCGCTGGCCAGCTGCCACACGCTGCCTTCCGGTAGGGCATGCGGGGCATGCGAATAGCTGTAGGCATCGGCACGATCACCGACACCGATCACCGCTCCGGCTAGGCCATCGGCGCCGGGCAGCAACGCCGTGGTGAAGGCACCGGCGGTGAAGCCCTGCGACGCCAGCCATGCCTGGGTGGCAGCCGACTGGCCGTCCTTCCAGGCCGCGAACTGCTCGCGGTCCAGCACGTACAGCGGCAGTGCTGCGGCGGTGTCGGCAGTGAAACCAGTGATCTCGCTCATGCGTCAGGTACTCCGGGATGCGGCAGCGTCGAGGTTGGCGTCCAACCAGTCGGCCAGGCCGGTAAGGGTGTCGAACTGCAGGTCCGGCTGCAGCTGCGGATGGGTCCAGGTGGCTGCGTCGCGGTTGATCCAGCAGCCGCGCAGGCCGGCGGCGATCGCCCCGGCCACGTCCATGTCGGCGTGGTCGCCGACGTGCAGTACCTGTGCCGGTGCCACACCCAGTCGGGTGCAGGCGGCGTGGAAGATGCTCGCCTCCGGCTTGGCCGCGCCGTGCTCGCGCGCGCCCAGCTGGAAGGCGAAATGATGGGCCAGGCCGATCCGCTCCAGATCGGCATTGCCGTTGCTCAGCGCTGCGACCGGTACCCGCGCGGCAATCCGCGCCAGCGCGTCGATCGCATCGGGGTAGCACTCGACCTGATTGCGCGCGGCGAAGAACACTTCATACGCCGGCTCCAGCAGATCCAGGCTGGCGCCACTGGTGTGCAGCGCTTCGTGCAGGGTCAGCCGGCGCAGTGCGCTCAGGTCGTGATGGAGGTGCGGATGGGCGTGGTACAGGCGCTCGCGCAGTTCGCGCATTGCCGCCACCGGATACATCTCGGCCGTGGCGGGGCTGTTTTCACGCATCCACTCGTGCAGGACCAGGTCGATGCGGGCGCCGATCGGAGCGAACGGCCACAGCGTGTCGTCAAGGTCGAGGGTGATGGCTTGGACGGGGAAATTCACCCCGCCATTCTACCCCTGCCCGCGCGGGCTTTCATGCGGCGCGGCGGGCGGGGGGCGCTGGGGCAGGACGGGGTCAGCGCAGGTTGTACGAGCAGGCGATGGTGGTCTGGCCGTCGAACTGCTGCACGTCCAGGTTGTGCCGGCCCACTTCCTTCGTATAGGTGCCCGCCACCGGGTCGGACATCTTCGCCAGTGCCGCGATCTGTTCGACGCTCGCTGAGCTGAAGTACGCAGTGAAACTGTCGATGCCGTCCTCGCCGCTGTCGCCGTCATACGACTGCAGACGGTTCACGGGCTGGCCCAGCACCATCAGCGGCGTGGTCAACCGGAACTCGCCGCTGGATTCGCCGTTCTGCGCCCGCGCCGGGGCCGGTGCCAGCAGCCGGGCCATGGCGTCGAACTGCTTGGGCGTGAGGTGCCGCTTGCAGGTTACCGCGTCGGCAAGCTGGGTGCGTGCCTGGTCGGCAGTCGGGGGTGCAGCGGCGAGCGCGGGAGCGGCAAGGCAGGCCAGGGCAACGCAACGGGTGGCGAAAGAGATCATCCGAACGGATCCATCCGAAAAGGGGGCCATAGTCTGCCACTTCATTCCTGTTTCGGGTTCCGCCATCGGCGTCCTTCATTTACTGATGCCGTTATTCCAGCAGCCGTGCCCAGCCCTGCATGCCGTCCAGGCGTGCCAGCACCAGCTTGATGCAGACCAGCAGCGGCACCGCCAGCAGCAGGCCGATCATGCCCCAGGCCCAGCCGAATACCATCAATGCCAGGATCAGCACCAGCGGTGATAGCTTCATGCGCCGGCCCAGCACGATCGGGGTCACCATCTGCCCTTCCAGGGTATGCAGGGCCAGGTAGGCGGCGGCTGGCAGCAGCGCCTGCAGCGGGTCGCGGAATTCAACGAAGCCCATCAGCAGCATCAGTGCTACGCCGATCAGGGGGCCGACATACGGGGCGAAATTCAGCAATGCCGCTACCGTGCCCCACAGCAGCGCCTCCTGCAGGCCGATGCCGAGCAGCATCAGCACGCCAGCGAACACCAATCCGACCAGCGTATTGATCACGCTGATGGTCAGCACATAGCGCGAAACCTCGCGCTCGATCGAGCGCAGGATGTCACTGGTGAATCGCTGCTGCTGGCGGTTCGGGAACAGGGCGATGGCCGCGCGCTGCAGGCTCTGCCCATAGATCATGAAGAACAGCGTGAGCAGCACCACCGCCAGCACCGAGGCGGCCAGCCGCGGCGCGCGGGTCAGCATGCGATAGGGGTCGTCCATCTGGGTGCGGATCACCTGCACCTTGTGGTTGCTGTCACCACCGGCCACGCGGGCGAAGTTTTCCGCCGCCTGGTTGGCCTGCTGCACCGGTTTGGTCAGGTCCTGCACCTGGCGGGCGACCTTGCGCAGCTGCTGCGGTGCTTCCTGCGCCCATTCCATGGCCGGGCCGATCAGCTGCACCGCCAGCGAACCGGTCACGCCCAGGCCGGCGCCGAGGATCAGCAGTGCGCCGAGTGCGCGTGGAATCCACAGCTTCTGCAGCAGGCGCAGGATCGGATTGCCGACCAGCGCGAAGAACATCGCCAGCAGCACCGGCAGGATGATGTCCTGTGCCGCCCACAGGGTGTAGCCCACCGCCAGGGTGGCCAGCACCACCAGCGACATCGGTCCGCGCGGGCGCGATGCGGGCGGCAGCGGAACGTCGGGCTGTTCGGGGCCGGCCGGTGACGGGGACAGGAGGGACTCGCTCATCGACGCACCAACCGGGAAGGGGAGCGCATTATCCGCCGGCCGCGATCGGCGCGGCGGATTCCATGGTTCAACGTTCGGACAGCTCGGTGGCCGCTTCGGCCGGACGCGGTCCGCGCAGGTCCGGTTCCGGTCCTGGCTCCGGCACGGAGCGTGGTGCCGGTGCCGGACGTGCTTCGGCAGCGGAGGCCGCCGCCTGTGCCTGTTCGCTGGCCTCGTCGGCTTCTTCGGCCGCGTCGTCGGCGGTGGCTGCGGCCTGCGCCGCCATCGCCGTGGCGAACGCCGCCTGTGCACTGGCGAACAGGTTCGAGACCGAGCCCACCATCTGCAGCCAGCGGGCACCGTTGACCTTGCCCGGCACTTCCAGCTTGCCGGCGATGAAGCCACCGGCCAGGCCGACCACCACGATGCGCAGCGGCGACCAGCCTTTTCGCCAGACGTCGCTGAGCGTGGACCAGTGGTCCTGGGTCTCGCCCAGACGCACGGTCACCACCTGTTCGCAGCGTTTCACCCGCCGTTGCAGCGCGCCGAACTTCATGGCTTGCCCTCGGGCAGCTGCACCTCGGCATCGGGATCGTCTTCGCTGGGTTCGTCGAACAGGCCCAGGCGTGACAGCTGGCGCCGGGTAGCGTGCATGCCGGTGTGGTGGAAGAAGTAGGACACCCGCCAGATCGCATAACCGGTGACGGCCAGGCTCAGCAGCGAGGTGATCAGCAGGGCCTGCAGCCAGCTCAGGCCCCAGCTCTGCAGCAGGGCGATGAGGGTGGCGGCCATCAGCAGCCAGGCCGAGGCACCGAACACGATCGCCACGCCGGCCCAGGCCAGTGCACGACCGAACGCACTGCGTGCCATCGCGAAGTCGGCCGAGGCCAACCGGCGCAGCGAGCGCAGCGTGTGCTTGGCCGAATCGGCAGCGGCACGACCGGCCGCACCGACCTGGCGGATGCTCTCATCCAGCGGCGGGGTGGCCGCTGGATCAGGGGCTTGCGCGTTGTCTTCGCTCACGCCGCGGCTTACTTGTCGCTGCTGCCGCGGGCCAGCTTGGCGATGATCCAGCCGGCAGCGAAGGCAACACCGAACGAGGCCAGCGGACGTTCACGGATCAGCTCCGCGGCGCTGTCGATCAGGTCCTTGCCCTTGTCCATCAGCGCATCCACCTGCTCCTTGGCGGCGGCACCACCGAACTCGGCGGCGGCCAAGCCGGACAGTGCGCTGTCGGACAGTTCAGCCTTGACGTTGGCCTTGCCGATGCGAAGCTCGTCGGTCGCTGCGCCGGTTGCACCCTTGATTGCACCGCCGGCGGCCGACGCGGCCTGCTTCAGGTGGGAACCGGCTTCACCCAGGTGTTCCTTCAGGTTCTCGGTATTGGTGGGGCTCATCGAATCACTCCTGTTGCGATGGGGGAACGGGTGTCGGCGGTGCCGACCTGGACTGACAGCAATAGCATTGCCGGGGTATAGGGGGTGTTACGGCAGGGCGATCAGCGCATCACAAGCTGGCCCTGCTGTTGGCCATTGTTGCGCAGCACGCGTATCACCAGGGTCGGCGGGCGCTGCTGGAAGTTGGCGCGCCAGCTGGCCAGGTCGGCGAATTCGCCCACCGTGGCATCGGTGATGATGTCGCCCTGCTGCAGGCCGTTGCTGGCCGCGCGGCTGCCGCGCTTGACCTCGCTGACCAGCACGCCGCCGACACCGGACTGGCGCAATGACTCGGGCAGGTCGACGAAGGTGGCCCCGGTCAGGCGCGGGTCCAGGCTCTCGCCGGTGACCGCGCGCGCCTGTTCCTTCAACGTTGCCTTGATCTGCAGCGGCTTGCCCTCGCGGCGCACGTCCAGCGTCAATGCGCTGCCGACCGCGGCCAGGCCTTCCACGTTGTGCAGGGCTTCGGCGCTGTCTACACGTTGGCCGTTGGCCGAGACCACCACGTCGCCCGGCTTCAAGCCGGCGGCGGCGGCGGCCGAACCGGCCAGCACGCGCGTGATCAGCGCACCGCGGGTTTCGCCCAGGCCCAGGCCCTGCGCGATCTGGGCGGTCAGGTTCTGGCTTTCCACGCCCAGCGTGCCGCGCACCACCACGCCGTGCTTGACCAGCTGGTCGACCACGCTGCGTGCCAGGTTGGAGGGAATCGCCAGGCCCAGGCCGATGTTGCCGGCCATGCTGCCCTGCGGGTTGAAGCTGGCGGTATTGATGCCGATCAACTGGCCCTGCAGATCGACCAGTGCGCCACCGGAGTTGCCCGGGTTGATCGACGCATCGGTCTGGATGAAGTTCTGGTAGCCCAGGCCGCGGATGCCGCTGCGGCCCACCGCCGAGACAATGCCCGACGTGACCGTCTGGCTGAAGCCGAACGGATTGCCGATGGCCACCACGAAGTCGCCCACGCGCAGCTGGTCGCTGTTGCCGAGCTTGATGTCGGTCAGGTTCTGCGCCGGAATGCGGATCAGCGCGATGTCGGTATCGCGGTCCGAACCGAGGAATTCGGCCTTGACCGTGCGCCCGTCGGCCAGTGTCACCTGTACGTCATCGGCGTTGTCGATGACATGGTGGTTGGTCAGTACCAGGCCCTCCTTGGCGTCGATGATCACGCCCGAGCCCAGCGATTCGTTGATGCGTTCCTGCGGGATGTCCGGGAACAGGCGGCGGAAGAACGGGTCGTTGAAGAAGGGGTTGCGCACGCGCACCACCTGCTTGGTGTTGACGCTGACCACTGCCGGCATGGCCTTCTCCAGCATCGGTGCCAGCGACGGCACCGCCTGTCCGGCTACCGAGGCGGGCAATGCCGCCGTGGTCGGCAGCACCGCTGGCAGCGGCGCGGCATCGGCACGGTTGTCCAGGTGGGCATTGATGCCGGTGGCAACGAAGCCACCGAAGGCGGCGGCGATTGCGAGCGTGAGCAGGGTGGGAAGCGGTCGCATGGGAGTCGGTTCGCTGGCGTGGGTGGGGGCGGTTCGGCCCTACGGTAAAACAAGCTGAATGAGTGTGTCGCGATCTGGATAAATGCGCCATGAAAACCGGCGCCCGGAACGTGGGTCGGCATCGCCATCTGTGGGGCGGTACCGACAGCATAGGGCGTGCTTCTCAACGTGCCGACGTCTGCCGAAGCGCATGTGGATACAGGCCGATACTTGCGCAGTTCTGCGCATCCTGGTGCCGCGATGCGCCATATCGCACGCCTTTCGCTGTATTCGGACTGGTGCACGCAGGCAGCACCTGCCGCTACCCGGATCGTGCGGCGCAGCACTGAAAAAAAGGGGTTTCCTGTCAACCCACTGCGCTCGCGAGGGTGCCCGGCTACACCATTGCCGTCGCAGCAGATGCGATTGCTGGTGCATGCCCCGTTCCACGATCGTCATTGTCGGTATAGCATCGCCCCGTTTTGATACTTAAGGCCCCCAGGAGGGCAACATGAGCAACGGTAATGGTGTGTCGGTCGTGACCGACGCCGTCGAGAACGTCAAAGAAACCGCCACCAACGTTGGCGAGACCATCGCCCACGCTGCCGAAGACGCAGTGAAGTCGGTCAAGAAGACCGTCAAGCGCGCCACCAAGGCTGCCGGTACCCGCGTTGCCAAGGCCAAGAAGGCCGTGGCCAAGGTCGAGAAGACCGTTGCCAAGAAGGCCGAGAAGGCTGCCAAGTCGGTCGGCAAGACTGTTGCCAACGCCAAGAAGAAGCTGGAAGCCGCCAAGAAGAACGCCAAGGCCGAAGCCGCTGCCCTGAAGAAGGAAGTGGCCAAGAAGAAGGCAGCTGCAGGCAAGGCTGTGACCAAGAAGGCCGCTGCTGCCAAGAAGACCACCAAGGCCGCCACCAAGGCTGCCGGCAAGAAGGTCGCCACCGTGAAGAAGGCCGCCACCAAGAAGGCTGCCGTCGCGAAGAAGACCGTTGCCAAGAAGACCGCGGCCGCCAAGAAGGTTGTCGGCAAGAAGGTCGCTACCGCCAAGAAGGCCGTGGCCAAGAAGACCGTCGCCGCCAAGAAGGTCGCTGGCAAGAAGGCCGTGGCTGCGAAGAAGGTTGTCGGCAAGAAGGTTGCCGCCACCAAGAAGGTCGCCACCAGGAAGACCGCTGCCGCCAAGAAGGTTGTGGGCAAGAAGGCTGCTGTCGCCAAGAAGGCCGTCGGCAAGAAGACCGCCGCTGCCAAGAAGGTTGTCGGCAAGAAGACCGCCGTTGCCAAGAAGGCAGTTGGCAAGAAGGTTGCCGCCACCCGCAAGACGGTCGCCAAGAAGGCTGCGCCGCTGAAGAAGGTCGCCGCCAAGAAGGCTCCGGCCAGGAAGGCCGTGCGCAAGGTCGCCAAGCGCAAGTAATCGCGCCGTGACCGAAGGCCCTGCCACCCCCGGGGTGGTGGGGCTTTTCGCGTTTCTGGGACGCGGTCTGGGGCAAGATGCAGGTTGTTCCCGCCGGAGCCCCGGGCATGCGTGGTATCGACTTCAGTTCCTGGCAGGGCGTGCTGTCCACCTTGGCCGGCCTGGTCCTGATCACTCTGCTGGGCGTGGGCATCCGCCTGCTGGTGATGCAGACCCTGCAACAGCGCCGCGAGCGCGAGAACCGGCAGATCAACGAACGGCTGCGCACGCTGATGGCGGCCTACAAGACCCTGGGCGGTTCGTTCACCGGCGAACTGGGTGTGGATCCCAGCCATCGCCGTGACCTGCGCCAGCGCGAGGATGCCGAGGGCATCGCCGAGCCCCGTTCGGATCGCGCGCGCCGCATTCGTGATGCCGTTGAAGCGGCGTTGTCGGACATCCTGCTGCTGGGCACCGACGAACAGGTGCGGCTGGCCGCGCGTGCCGCCAATGAACTGGCACAGGGGCGGCCGGTACATACCCACGAACTGGTGGTCTCGCTGCGCGACTTCGTGCGCGAAGCGCTGGATCTGGCGCCGATTCCGGCCGACCTGCAGATACCGCCGCAGGGGCCGACCCGGCCGGGTGGCGCCAGTGGCGGCGGCAAGGGCCGCAACGAGGGCGATGCCAAGGGCGGTCGTGCGGGTGGAGGAGGTGGCGGTGGCGGAATGGGCGCTGGCATGGGCGGTGTGGGCCTCGGCGCCGGCGCCGCACTGGGCGCCGGCCATGCCTCTGCCAGCGATGAAACGGACGCGCGCTGAGCACGTCCGCCCGTTTCAGCGCGTCAGTTCGTAGATCGGCACGAAGCCGCCGTAGATCATCCGCGCGCCGTCGAACGGCATCGGATTCGTCGCAGGATCAAACCGCGGGTCTTCCATCATCTTCTTCATGCCGGCGTCGCGGGTCGGCTTGTCCGGCCATTCGATCCAGGAAAACACCACCGTCTCGTCCGGCGTGGCTTTCACTGCGCCGAAGAAGTCGGTGGTCTTGCCGTGCGGCACGTCATCGCCCCAGCACTCGACCACGCGCAGCGCGCCGTATTCGATGAAAACGGGATCTCCTGTGCGTGCGTGGGCGAGGAACTTCTCCTTGTTGGCGGTGGGCACCGCCAGGACGAAACCATCGATGTAGCTCATTGCCTGCCTCCGGATGGACCGTGCCGCATGCACGGCCTTCAAGTACCCGACGAACCAGGGCGTCGTGGATCGACATCCTGTGTGCGCCTGTTCAGCCCGGGCCACAGGGCAGCGGCGCCAGCACCGTATCCGGTGGCTGCTGGCCGGCCAGGTGGCGCACGAAGTAGTCCCACATGCGGTGCGTGTAGGTGGCGTCGTTGCGGAACAGTTCGTGGTCCTGCCGGGCCAGGTACAGCAGGTCGTAGCTGCGCTGGGCCTTGTTCAGGGCGGCGGCCAGCTGCAGGGTCAGCGCCGGTGGCGCGTTCTCGTCCAGTTCGCCATAGACCAGCAGCAGATGCCCGCGCAGGTTGCCGGCCAGTGCCGCATTGTCGAGCCCGGCAAAGGGCGCCGGCACGCCTTCGGCAGTGGGCGTGGCCGGCAGCACCCCACCGAACAGCCGGTCCATGCCGTGCAGGGCGCCGCCGTACATACCCTGGAAATTGTGGCTGCCAGCCGAGGCCACGCCCACCTTGTAGAACGTGGGATAGCGCAGCAGGGCGCGCGCTGCACTATAGCCGCCGAACGAATGCCCGTAGATGCCGACCCGCTCCAGGTCGATGCCCGGGTAGCGTTCGCCCAGCTGGCGCAGCGCAGCCACATGGTCATCCAGCTGCACATCGGCGGCGCGCAGGAAGCTGCTGTCATGGAACGCCTTGTTGCGGCCACCGGTGCCGCGCGCATCGATGCTGACCACCATGAAGCCGAGTTCGGCCAGGCTGGCGCGGGATACCGGATTCAGGGCAGACACCGCCTCGGCGTAGGTCACCGGCGCATTGCTGATGAAGGAACCACCGTACATCGCGTCGATCACCGGGAAGCTGCCATCATCGCGATAGTCGCGGGGCAGGTAGACGGTGGCGAAGATCGGCGTGCGTCCATCGGCGGCCAGCAGCCGTTCGCGCCGTGGTGCGCGCCAGCCGGCAGCAACGATCGCGCTGTCATCGGCTGTTTCCAGCACCATCACTTCACGTCCGTCATCGCTGGCCCGCAGCACGGTGCGTGGTGGCTGGTCGAGACGGGAAACGGTATCCACCAGATACCCACCGCCAGGCGACAGCGCCTGGGGAGCGCGCCCCCCGAACAGCGCGCCGGTACCGGCATCGGCCATGTGGTCGTTGCCATCGGCGGCCAGGCGCTGGATCGGACCGCCCTGCAGCGATACCCGGTACAGGCCGCGCACGTAGGGGTCGCCACCGTCGACGCCACCGGCGCTGAAGTACGCCCAGCCACCCGCAGCGTCCACACCCAGCAGGTCACGCACCACCCATTTGCCGCGGGTGAGCTGGCGCAGCACCTTGCCATCGGACAGGCGCACCCGGTACAGATGGCCCCAGCCATCGCGCTGCGAGAACCACACGGCGGTGTCCTGCCCGGGCAGGATGGCCACCGCTGGCCGGTTGTAGGAATACACGTTGAGCTGGAGGCGAGTGTCGCTGGCTTCTTCCACAACCGTGCGCAATGCACCGCTGTTGGCATCGATCTCCACCAGGCGCAGCCTGCGCGGCGTGCCGAAGTGCGCGATCACGGCATACAACCGATCGCCGTCCCAACCCAGGATGCCGGCCTCACTGAGCGTGTTCCAGCCCTCGGGCAGCGCGATGTCATGCTGCCTGCCGCTGGGGATATCGATCACATACAGGCTGTCGCATACCTGCTGTGCATCGCCCAGTACCCCCAGCTTCACGGTATGCACGCGCGGCCGCGCGCTGTGGGTCGGGCTGCTTTCCAGATAGGGATAGTCCTGCAGCGCGCGTTCGTCGTAGCGGATGCCGGCTGCGTAACGGCCATCGGGTGACCAGCTCACCGCAAACGGTCGTGCCGGCATCCGGCCCTGACGGCGTGGAATGCCGCGCAGGGTGAAGTCCGGCAGTACGCCATAGCCATGCCCAGCTTCACCGCCCTGGGTCAGTCGCTGCGGCGCCGCTCCAGAGCGCTGCAGCCACAGGTTGTGGTCGCGTACCTGCAGCCAGGCATCACCGCCGGGCGACGGCAGTGCATCAGCCGGCGGCAACGCCTGTTGTGCGGCCGTGCACTGCAGGCGTGGCCATTGGCAGTTGATCTCCGCCTCGCCGTTGAACTGCAGGCGCAGGCCATCATCCAGTACCTGCACGTTGTTCAAGCGCAGGCGTGGCCCGCTGGCACCCAGAGGTGCAACTGCGGCGTCCAGCGCATCGGGTTCGAACAGGATCTGGCGCGTAGCCTGGATTGGATCGACCAGTATCGCCTGGCGCCGGCCCTGTGTGTCTTCGCGTTCGTACCAGAAGCGCCCATCGGCCAGCCACTGGGGCAGGACCGATGCATTGCGCAGCGCACCGCGCAGATGACTGTCATGCACGCGTTCGGCGCGCTGGTAGTCAGCCGCCTGCAGCGCGTGCGCAGCATGGATCGGAAACAGGGAAGCGCAGGCCAGGAGGGCGGCGCGAACAGGCATCAGCAGCGGATCGGAAACGTGCAAGGCAACCTCCTGTTGCAGTCGGTGACGAACCACAAATGCACGCGCGCCGCGCGCGTATGCCAGAGGCAGCCTGAATCAAGCCAAAAAATTCAGCAATGCGAAGAACGCTGTTTTCAGGGAGCGTTGTGGCGAATAACGGAGAATTTACATTCCCGATGCGATGGCGCCCTGGCGCTGCTGCACACCATAAGAAAGTAAAAGGTGTACCCCCATGAAGAATTCGCTGATTGCTCTGGCCCTGGCCGCTGCCCTGCCGTTCACCGCCTCGGCTGCTGAGAACCTGTCGTACAACTACGCCGAAGCCGACTACGCCAAGACCGATATCGACGCGTTCAAGGCCGACGGCTGGGGCGTGAAGGGTTCGTACGGCTTCCTGCCGAACTTCCACGCTTTCGGTGAGTACAGCCGCCAGGAAATCGACCACACCAACATCAAGCTGGACCAGTGGAAGATCGGCGCCGGCTACAACGTTGAAATCGCCCCGACCACCGACTTCGTTGCCCGCGTTGCTTACCAGAAGCGCGACCAGAAGCACGGCCTGGACTTCAACGGCTACAGCGCTGAAGCGGGTATCCGCACCGCCTTCGGTGCCCACGCCGAAGTCTACGGCATGGTCGGCTACGAAGATTTCTCGAAGAAGCACGGCATCAATCCGGAAGGCCAGTGGTACGGTCGCCTGGGTGGCCAGGTCAAGCTGAACCAGAACTGGGGCATCAATGGCGAGCTGAAGATGAACCGCGACGGCGACAAGGAATACACCGTCGGCCCGCGTTTCAGCTGGTAATAGCTACCTCGGCGCGCCTGCGCGCTGACGATGCCTCGACAGGCCCGGCTTATGCCGGGCCTGTTGCGTTTTGACGACCCGAAACCGCAGCTGAGCATATTCCGGGGCCACTGCTGCGTTGCAATAAATTGGATTCCGCTGCTCCCGGCGCGGGCCTACGGTGGGCACTTCGTACCGTCGGATCCATGTGATGCCGCCTGCCGTTCCCGCTCTGCCCCTCGATCGGCCCCTCGATCGGCCCCGCCGCCTGGCAATGCTGGCGCCGCATCCCGTGCTGCGCCTGGGGGTGGAGGTGGTGCTTTGCCAGCACGGTGGCGTGCAGGTCTGTGGCAGCTTCACCCGCGAAGGTGATCTGCTCGATCTGCTGCAGCGCCAGCCGGATGGCATCGACCTGTTGCTGATCGACCTGCTGGCGCCGTGCGGACCCGAACAGGGCCTGGCCCTGTTGCGGCTGTTGTCGCGGCGCTGGCCGCTGCTGCCGGTGCTGGTGCTGTCTGCGCACTGCAATGCCAGCACGGTGACCATGGCGATGCAGGCCGGCGCGCGCGGCTTTCTGTCCAAGGGAACCACGCCGGAGATGCTGCGGCGCGCAGTTGACGTACTGGCGCGTGGCGGCCGCTTCGTGCCCCCGGAGTTGCGCACGCAGTTGAGCCGATCGCGCATGCGGCGCACACCGGCGCCGGTGCTCACGCCCTTGAGCCGACGCGAGCGCGAGGTGCTCCGGCTGGTCCTGCAGGGCTGCACCACCGGGGAGGTGGCGCGGCGCTTCGGGCGCACGGCCAGTACGGTCAGCACGCAGAAGCGGACCGCCTACGAGAAGCTGGGCATCCACAGCGATGGTGAGCTGTTCCGCATCCGGCACCTGCTCGAATGCGGATGAGCGGGCTTACTCGCCCTGGTACTGTTTCTCTTCCACCAGCGCCGAACCGGCCACGCGGTTGATCTCGTTCTTCACCTGCACGCGCTCGCCATTGGTGCCATAGACACCGCGTGCCAGCTGGATGAAGGCATCGTCGAACACCTGGGCCGCTTCCTTGTCGCGCAGCTGGTCCTGGATGTCCCACATGCGCTCGTTGATCGCCTTCAGCTGCTGCTGCAGCGCGGCCAGGGCCGGCTGTGCCTGCAGCTGCTGCTGCAACAAGGGCAGCAGGCCGTCCAGTTCGGTGCGCACGTTGGCCAGCTTGGCCGCATCGTCGATGCGCTCGGCCTTGATCTGGAGAATGGTGATCTTGTCGATCAGCTCGCCGATCGATACCGGGGTCAGGATGGCGTCCACGCGGTTGGTTCCTGGAAACAGGGCGCCATGATACCGCGCTGCTGGCATGTGGCCCCGATCCACGGGATTTACGCCGAATTTGCGCCACGGGCCCGGCAGCACCCTCGATCCGTTACGGCCACCGCCTCGACACTGCGTTCCCGGCGGCGTGACCGCCTTCGACGAGGAACACAGTGCAGTGAACAGCAAGGGGATGATGGCGGCGGTGGTGGCCGCCCTGGCAGGGCTGCTCGGGATCGGCAGCGCGCAGGCACAGGTGCAGGTCAGTGGCAGTGCGGCGTTGACCAGTGACTACGTGTGGCGTGGCAGCTCGCAGAGCGACGGCGACCCGGCGGTGCAGGCGGGCGCGAAGGTTTCTATTCCATCGGGTTGGTACGCCAGCGTGTGGGGCTCCAACGTTTCGTTCAAGCCGGACAACGGCGCGCGCAGCGAGTTCGACCTGGTGGCGGGCTGGTCCGGTGCGCTGGCCCCGGACTGGACACTGGATGCCAACCTGACCCGCTACATGTACCCGGGTACCGGCCGCGCGCTGGACTGGACCGAACTCAATACCACAGTGACCTGGAAGCAGCGCGCCTGGTTGCAGGTCGCCCATTCCAGCGATGCATTGGCCGGCGGTCATCGCGGCACCTATGCCCAGCTCGGCGTACGGGTGCCGCTGCATGAACGCTTCCGCCTGGAAGCGGCGGTGGGCCAGTACTGGCTGGCCACCGCGCAGGGCCCGGATTACCTGCATGGCCAGATCAGTGCCATTGCCACGCTGGCCCCGGCGTGGGAGCTGCGTGCCACTGTGCATGACACTGACAGCGCGGCCAAGCGCCTGTTCCCGGGCAATGCCGGGGGGCGTTGGGAGTTGGCGCTGCAGGGCAGCTTCTAGTTCGACGACACCGCCTGGCGCGTACGCAGCGCGCCGGGCAGCCACAGCAGCAGGGCCAGCACGGCCACCGTGGCACCGGCCACGCAGACGCCGGTCCAGCCGAAGCGCTGGTAGACCTGCGCCGACAGCAGCGAACCCAGCGAACCGCCGATGAAGTAGCCGGTCATGTAGCCTGCATTGAGGCGGTTGCGCGCTGCCGGTTGCAGTGCATAGATCAGGTTCTGGTTACTGACGTGCAGCAGCTGCGCGGCCAGGTCCAGCACCACCACGCCGATCAGCAGCGCCAGCAGCGAGTGTGCCGACAGCCCCAGCGGCAGCCACGAGAGCAGCAACAGCACCAGTGCGATGGCGGTGGCGCGGCCGGTCTGCCCGCGGTCGGACATGCGGCCGGCCAGGCCAGCCGCCAGCGTGCCGGCGGCGCCGACCAGTCCGAACAGGCCGATGGTGGCGTCGCTGTAGGCGTAGGGCGGTTGTGCCAGCAGGAACGCCAGTGGCGTCCAGAAGATCGCGAACATGGCGAAGCTGCAGGCGCCAAGCAGCGTGCGCTGGCGCAGCACGGGTTCCTGTACGAACAGCACACCGATCGAGCGCAGCAACGCGAAGTAGCCAAGGCCGGCGCTGTGGTGGAAGCGCGGCAGGCCGCGCTGCAGTGCCAGCGCGGTCAGTACCAGGGTGCCGGCGGCGATCGCGTACACCAGGCGCCAGTCGCCCAGGCTGGAAAGCAGGCCGGCCACGGTACGTGCCAGCAGGATGCCCAGCAGCAGGCCACTCATCAACGTGCCGACCACGCGACCACGATGCTCGGGCGCCGCCAGCGTGGCGGCGAACGGCACCAGCACCTGGGCCACCACCGAGAACAGGCCGGTGATCGCGGTGCCCACCAGCAGCCAGGTCAGCGACGGCGCACAGGCACTGATCACCAGCCCGCCGGCGGACAACAGGCTCATCACCACGATCAGGCGGCGGCGTTCGAACAGGTCTCCCAGCGGCACCAGCAGGATCAGTCCGGCGGCATAGCTCAGCTGTGCGGCAGTGACCACCATGCCAACCTGGCCGAACGGCACACCGAAGGCATCGGCAATGGTGTGCAGCAGCGGCTGCGCATAGTAGTTGCTGGCCACGGCCACGCCGGTGGCCACCGACATCAGCAGCACCTGCCATCGGTGCAGAGGGGGGAGGGACGGACTCACGCGGTGTTCCAGAGAAGCGGGGTGCACAGTGTCCGCCTGCTGCAGCGATGATGGAAATGAATCATCATCATCCCTGTCATCTGGAAACGAGATAGCAGGGTGAACCTCAAGCAGCTCGAGTTTGCCGTCGCCCTGGCCGAGGAAGGCAACTTCACCCGCGCCGCCGAACGCTGCCATGTGGTGCAGTCCGCACTCAGCCACCAGATCGCCGCACTGGAGCAGGAACTGGGCACGCCGCTGTTTGAACGCCTGCCGCGCCAGGTGCGGGCCACCGCCGCCGGTGAGGCCATGCTGGTGCATGCGCGGCAGGCCTTGGCCAGCCTGCGCCATCTGCGTGCCGACGTGGCGGCGGTGAGTGGCGAGGTGCGCGGGCTGCTGGCGATCGGGCAGATTTCCTCGCTGACCGGCATCGACGTGGTGGCGATGCTGGCCGCCTTCCAGCAGGTGCACCCGCAGGTGGAATTCCAATTGCGGGTGGACAAGAGCGAGGACCTGATCGCGCAGGTGCAGTCGCGCGACCTGGATGTGGCGCTGGTCGGGTTGTCACCCTCGGCCGGCCTGGACGGGGTCTGCCACCAGATGCTGCAGGAAGAAGACCTGGTGGCGGTGCTGGCGCCGTCGCACCGCTTGGCCCGGCGCAAGCGGCTGCCATTGACCGAATTGCAGGACGAGGCGCTGGTCGACTTCCCGCGCGGCACTGGTGCGCGGCGGCAGACCGACGATGCCTTCGCCGCCGCTGGCCTGCCGCACACCGTGCGTTTCGAGGTCAATCTGATGGAGCTGGTCGAACGCTTCGTCCGCCATGGGCTGGCGGTCGGCATCGTGCCGGCGTTGATCGCCGAAGGCTTTGAAGGCGTGGTGCGGATTCCGCTGCAGCCGACCCCGACCCGCCGCGTGCACCTGGTCTGGCAGCGGCTGCCGACACCGGCGGCGCGGGTGTTCGTCGAGGCCGTGCTCAGCCGCGCAGGCGCAGGCTCAGGCCCTTGAGGAAATTGCGCAGCATCTGGTCCAGGCAACGCCGGTAGTTGGTGTGGCCGGGCTGGCGGAACAGCGCGCCCACTTCCGACTTGGACACGTTGAAACCGGCGCTGGCGAAGATCTCCATCAGATCGACGTCGCGCAGCTGGAACGCCACGCGCAGCTTCTTCAGCACCAGGTTGTTGTCGATGCGGGTTTCCACCGCACGCTGCGGCTGGCTCTCGTCGCGACCGCGCAGGTGCACGATCAGGCCATCGAGGAAGTGCGCCAGCGCGCTGTCGCTCATCGCCTCGAAACCGGCTTCGTCCTCGCGGCGCAGCCAGGCCTTGACCTGCTCGGGATCCACGGCGAAGGCCGGGTCGGCCATCTGGCACAGGGTCACCACGTGGTGGTCGCCCAGGTCCAGGGAGTAGCGCACGCTGCGCAGGACATCGTTGTTGATCATGGCCCAATTGTAGCGGCCCCTGGCGTGTCACCGGATTGTCATCGAACTGCAGCATCGTGGGCACTCGTTCGCTGGGACCCTTGCATGCGCCGGTATCTGTTTTCCGCACTGCTGCTCGCCAGCAGCTTCGCTGCCTTCGCCCAGGACCGCTTCGTACCCGTCGAGCGGCGCCTCAGTGCATCCCAACTGGCCGAGGTCGGGCTCAGTCCGGCGCAGTTGCAGGCACTGAACCGGGTACTGCGCGAGGCCGAGCGCGCGGCCACCGGGCCGACGGCAGCGGTGGCCCCCGCCGCTGCGCCGCTGCCTGCCAATGTGCCGGCACCGGCAGCAATGCACTTGGGCCTGGAAGAAGGACCGGTCAATGCACGCGTGGTCGGAGAGGTCGCAGGCTGGCAGCCCGGCACGCTGTTCACCCTTGATAACGGCCAGCAATGGCAGGTGATGAAGGGGCAGATGAAGCTGCGCAAGGTGCTGCAGTCGCCGCAGATCGCCGTTGTTCCAGGAATTTCCGGGCGCTGGTTCTTGCAGGTCGACGAAGACCTGCCCAAGGCCCGGGTATTCCGCGTGCGCTGAGCCGCGCACGCCTCGGGCGTGGTCAGCCGGCATCGGCAACGCAGGGGCCGGCCGACGGTGACAGAATGGGCGTCCGGTTTTCCCCCCCTGGAGTTGCCTGATGACCCGCACTGTCCTGATTACCGGCGCCACGTCCGGCTTCGGCGCCGCCGCCGTCCACCGCTTCGCCCAGGCGGGCTGGAAGGTGATCGCCACCGGCCGCCGCGGTGAACGCCTGCAGCCGCTGGTCGAGCGCTACGGCAAGGACGTGGTGCACGCGGCTGCCTTCGACATCCGCGATCCGGT
This sequence comes from Stenotrophomonas sp. YJH_SMC_16, assembly GCF_059367875.1. Lineage (NCBI taxonomy): Bacteria > Pseudomonadati > Pseudomonadota > Gammaproteobacteria > Lysobacterales > Lysobacteraceae > Stenotrophomonas > Stenotrophomonas sp. YJH_SMC_16. The sequence goes on from NZ_JCAFRH010000007.1 coordinate 198,337, forward strand.
GGCGATGGAAGCCGCGTTGCTGGCACTGCCGCCGGCCTTCGGCGAGATCGATCTGCTGGTCAACAATGCCGGCCTGGCGCAGGGCACCGCGCCGGCACAGAGCGCCAAGCTGTCGGACTGGACCACGATGATCGACACCAACATCACCGCGCTGGTGACCCTGACCCATCGCCTGCTGCCGCAGCTGGTGGAGCGCAAGGGCGCGATCATCAACATTTCCTCGGTGGCCGGCGTCTACCCGTATCCGGGCGGCAACGCCTACGGTGGCACCAAGGCCTTCGTCAGCCAGTTCTCGCTGGGCCTGCGTTCGGACCTGCATGGCACCGGCGTGCGCGTGACCACGATCGAGCCGGGCATGGCCGAAACCGAGTTCACGGTGGTGCGTACCCATGGCGACCAGGCGGCGTCGGACAAGCTCTATACCGGCGCCAACCCGATGACCGCCGAAGACATCGCCGAACAGATCTTCTGGGTAGCCAGCCTGCCGCCGCACCTGAACATCAATCGCCTGGAACTGATGCCGGTCAGCCAGTCCTTCGCCGGTTTCCAGGTCGCCCGCGAAGGCTGACCTGCTTCGCGGGTCCTGTAGAGCCGAGCCTATGCTCGGCTTCGTCTGGATTCAGCCGAGCATGGCTCGGCTCTACAGAAACGAAAAAGCCGGGCAATGCCCGGCTTTTTCGTTCACAGCGGCAGGCTTACTGCGCCTTGATCGCCATCGCCTGCAGGCCGGTGCCGTCCAGCTTCTGCTTGGCTTCGGACAACTCGCCGGCACTGCCATACGGCCCCATGCGCACGCGGTACACGGTCTTGCCGTTGATCTGCGCCGATTCCACGCGTGCCGCCAGGCCCATCATCGCCAGCTTGGCCTTGGTCGCTTCGGCATCGCCGGAGGCACCGAACGCACCCGCCTGCAGGATGTAGCGGGCGTTGTCGGCGGCGGCCGGCGCAGCAGCGGCCGGGGTACTGGCCGCGGTCGGCGGGGTTTCCGCGCGCGCTGCCGGAGTGGCGGCGGCGGCGCTGGTCGACGCCGTCGGCGTGCTGGCCGGAGGCGTTGCCGCAGCCGGGCGTTCGCTCAGCGGTGCCGGCAGCGGACGGCTGGTGGCGGTTACCGGTGCGGTGCTGGCCACGCTGGCGGTTGCTGTCGGTGCCGGTGCAGCGGCGGCGGCCGGAACCGGCTTGCCTTCCAAAGCCGCCTGCGCGCGCTGCGCTTCGGCCTTGGCCCGGCGCTGGTCTTCGGCACGCGCGCTGGCGGCCAGTTCGGCGTCGGACATTTCAACTTCCTTGCCCGGCAGCAGGGTGTAGAAGTCGTACTGGGTGGCGGCCGGCTTCTCCGGTTCGGCCGGCTTCGGCGTGGCCGGCTGCGCGGCCGGCTGGGCGCCAACATCGCTGTCGGCATCCGCGACCGGGGCCGGCTGCGCGTTCGGGTTCGGCTGCGGACCGGCGCGAAGGAAGCCATCGCCTTCGCCCTTGAACAGGTTCGGCGCCGCCAGGAACACCACGGCTGCAATCGCCACGCCAGCGACCAGCCACACCCATCCGGGTGTTCCCTGGCTGCTGCTGTTGCGTCGTGCCTGGTTTTTGCCGCGTCGTGCTGCCATGTGTACTGCGTCTCCTGATGCTTACATTTTTTCCGGGGCGCTGACGCCCAGGAGTTCGAGGCCGTTGGCCAGCACCTGGCGCGCGGCGCAGGCCAGGGTCAGCTTGGCGTTGCGGTCGGCGGCGTCATCCACCAGCACCGGCGTCCCGTGATACCACGTGTGGAACGCGTGCGCCAATTCACGCAGGTACTGCGCCACCAGATGCGGTTCCAGCGCCACGCCGGCCGCCTCCACCACTTCCGGGTACCGCGAGATCTCGTTCATCAGCAGCAGCGAAGCGTCGTCGGCCAGGCGGCCGAGGTTGGCCAGGCCGTTGCCCTGTTCGTACACCAGGCCCTTCTCCTGCGCCTGGCGCAGCAGGCTGCAGACGCGGGCGTGCGCGTACTGCACGTAGAACACCGGGTTGTCGTTGCTCTGCTGGCGGGCCAGGTCGATGTCGAAGGTCAGCTGCGAATCGGGCTTGCGCGCGATCAGGAACCAGCGGGTGGCATCACGGCCGGCTTCCTCGATCAGGTCGCGCAGGGTGAAGTAGCTGCCGGCACGCTTGGACAGCTTCACTTCCTCGCCGCCACGCATGACGGTGACCATCTGGTGCAGCACGTATTCCGGCCAGCCCTGCGGAATGCCCACTTCCATCGCCTGCAGGCCGGCGCGCACGCGCGCCAGCGAGCCGTGGTGGTCGGCACCCAGTTCGGTGATCGCGCGCTCGTAGCCGCGCTGCCACTTGGACAGGTGGTAGGCCACGTCCGGCACGAAGTAGGTGAAGGTGCCGTCGGACTTGCGCATCACGCGGTCCTTGTCGTCACCGAAGTCGGTGCTGCGCAGCCACAGCGCGCCACCTTCTTCATAGGTATGACCCGACGCCTGCAGCTTGGCCACCGCTTCGGCTACCTTGCCGTCGGCGTACAGCGAGCTTTCCAGGAAATAGATGTCGAAGTCGACTCCGAACGCGGCCAGGTCCAGGTTCTGCTCGTTGCGCAGGTAGGCCACCGCAAACCGGCGGATCGCCTGCATGTCGTCCGGGTCCTTGGCGCCGACCACGGTGCTGCCTTCCAGGTCGACGCTGGCGCCGGCCATGTAGGCGCGGGCGACGTCGGCGATGTATTCGCCGCGGTAGCCACCTTCCGGCCAGCCGTCCTGGTCCGGCGCGATGCCCTTGATCCGCGCCTGGGTGGACAGCGCCAGGTTCTCGATCTGCACGCCGGCGTCGTTGTAGTAGAACTCACGCTTGGCGTTCCAGCCGTTGGCGTCGAGCACGCGCGCCACGCAGTCGCCGATCGCCGCCGCGCGGCCATGGCCGACATGCAGCGGGCCGGTCGGGTTGGCTGACACGTACTCCACGCCCACCGTGCGGCCATTGCCGGACAGATTGCGGCCGTAGTCGTGGGCTTCCTTGATGACCGAGGCGGCTTCGCGCTGGTACGCGGCCGGGGCCAGGTGGAAGTTGATGAAGCCGGGGCCGGCGATCTCGACCTTGCTGACGTCCTCGCTGCGCGGCAGCGCCTCGACCAATGCCTGTGCCAGTGCGCGCGGATTGCTGCGCGCGGCCTTGGCCAGCAGCATCGCGGCGTTGGTGGCGAAGTCGCCGTGGTCGCGGGTCTTCGGGCGCTCGACCACGAAGTCCGGCGGCAGGGAGTCGGCGGGCAGGGTGCCATTGGCGCGCAAGGCTTCGATGCCTTGGCTGATCAGGGCGCGGAGGAGATTTTTCACGAGGCCTGCTGTGAGAATGAGCGGCGGAATCGCCCATTTTAGCGCAGATACCCGCGCCCACGCTGACCAGAACATGCCTGTGGGGGCGGCCGATGGCGCCTGAAGGGGCCGTGCTCAGCCGAACAGGCGCGGCTGGGGCGCGGACAGAAGTCCCCGTTCAGCAAATGAAACGGGACGGCCCTCGCCCACCACGAAGTGGTCCAGCAGGCGCACGTCCACCATCGCCAGCGCCTGCTGCAGTTCGTCGGTGATGCGGGTATCGGCGCTGGAGGGTTCCGGGTCGCCGGAAGGGTGGTTGTGGCTGAGGATCACCGCCGCCGCGTTGTGCAGCAGGGCGCGCCGCACCACTTCGCGGGGGTAGACCGGTGCGGCGTTGATGGTGCCGTGGAACAGTTCCTCGCAGGCGATCAGGCGGTGGCGATTGTCCAGGAACAGGGCCATGAAGATCTCCCGTGCCTGCCCCCGCAGGCGGTGCTGCAGATAGCGTCCGACCGCGGCCGGGTTGTTGCCGACCGCTTCGCCGTGTTCCAGCTCGGCGGCCAGGTAGCGGTGGGCCAGTTCCAGCCCAGCAACCAGGGTACAGCTGCGCGCCGGACCCAGCCCGGGCAGGCGCGCCAGCTCCCGCGCGGGGCGATCGAGCAGCACCCGTAACGGGCCATGCGCCTGCAGCAGGTCGCGCGCGGTCTGCACGGCATCGCGGCCACCGAACCCGGAGCCGAGAAACAGGGCCAGCAGCTCGGCGTCGGAAAGTGACGTGGGCCCGCGCGCGATCAGCTTCTCGCGGGGGCGTTCCTGTTCGGGCCAGTCGTGGATGGGCATGCCTGCATCATCGCCAGCTTCGGCGGCATCTCCCATCGGGGCTTGCCGCGGGCCCGGGTCGGTCGATGCCTCAGTCGCGCCGGGTCTGCAGGTAGTCGAACAGTTCCTGGTTGTTCTGCAGGCCCAGCTTGCGCTTGGCTTCGGCCTTCTGCCGGCTGATGGTCTTCGGGCTGCGCCCACAGCGCTCGGCGACCTGGTTCACGTTGAGACCGGCCGCCAGCAGTTCCAGCACTTCCTGTTCGCGTGCCGACAGCGGCGCCGGCTCACGCGGAAACAGCAGGTCGCGTGCCTGCAGGTGGTGGCGCAGCTGCTGGGAGACGAATACCTGCCCCGCCATCGCGGCGTTCAGCGCCTGGGGCAGTTCGGCGAAATCGGCGCACTTGTCGACCAGGCCACTGATGCCCTCCCGCAGCAGTCCGTCCAGCAGGCCGGGATGACGGGCGCCGGTCAGCACCACCACCGGCAGGCCAGGGCGGCGCATGCGCAGCGCGTCGATCAGCTCCGGACCGTCCGGGCCGGCACCCGGCATCGAGAGGTCGGTCAGCACCGCATCGCAGTCGTGCTGGTCCACCAGCTCCAGCAGCTGGGCGCCGTCGCGCGCACTGCCGACGATGTCCATCAGGTGGGTCTGCAGCACGACACGGATGCCATGCAGGACCACGGGATGGTCGTCGGCGATGATGATGCGTGGATGCACGCGGCTCCTCGAAGGTCGAACAGGCCACGGCGGGCGGCAGCCAATGCCTGATTCTGCAAAAGCACAGAGACGTAGGGGTATAGGAAAGGTCCGAAACTGTTACCGGGTGAATCCCGGGTCAACGCAGGCGGATTCCATCTGCTGATAGCCGCCCGCTATGTGCGCCCTGCACCGGGACATTACCGGCCATCGGGTAAGCTAGCGCCCTCGTTTGCACAGGAATTCCAGGTGGCTGACTCCCCCAACGCTTCCCCCGCGCCGGCGCGCGCGCTGGAAGGTCAGAAACTGCTGTTGTGCGTCGGAGGCGGGATCGCGGCGTACAAGGCGCTGGAACTGGTGCGGCGCCTGCGCGACGCCGGTGCCCAGGTGCAGGTGGCGATGACCGCCGGTGCCCAGCAGTTCGTCACTCCGCTCAGTTTCCAGGCCCTGTCCGGGCAGCCGACCCGCACCACGCTGTGGGACAGCGCCGCCGAACAGGCCATGGGCCACATCGAGCTGGCCCGCTGGGCAGACCGCATCGTGGTCGCCCCGGGGACCGCCGATCTGCTGGCCCGGCTGGCGCAGGGCCATGCCGATGACCTGGTCAGCACGTTGTGCCTGGCCAGCACCGCGCCGTTGACGATCTGCCCGGCGATGAACCACCGCATGTGGCTGCATCCGGCCACCCAGGCCAACATCGCCCTGCTGCGCCAGCGCGGCGCGCAGGTGATCGGCCCGGTCGACGGTCCGCTGGCCGAGGGCGAATCCGGTCCCGGCCGTCTGGCCGAGCCCGGCGACATCGTCGCCGCGCTGGCCGCCAATGGCAGTACCACGGCGGCGGCTGCCGCACCGGAAACCCGCGCGCTGCAGGGCCTGCGCCTGCTGATCAGCGCTGGCCCGACCTATGAAGACATCGATCCGGTGCGCTACGTCGGCAACCGCAGCAGCGGCAAGATGGGCTTTGCCCTGGCCGCGGCCGCCGCGACGATGGGCGCCCAGGTGGTGCTGGTCAGCGGCCCGGTGCAGCTGCCGACGCCGCCCGGCGTGCAGCGCGTGGACGTGCGCTCGGCCGCGCAGATGCGCGATGCCGTGCTGAAGTCGCTGCCGGCCGACATCTATATCGGTGCCGCCGCGGTGTCCGACTACACACCGCGCCAGGTGGCTGCGCAGAAGCTGAAGAAGACCGCCGACAGCCAGTCGCTGGTGATCGAGCTGGTGCGCACGCCGGACATCCTGGCCGAAGTCGCCGCGCAGACGCAGTCGCTGAAGCTGGTGGTCGGCTTTGCCGCCGAAACCCACGACGTGGACAAGTACGCACGCGGCAAGCTGGTCGACAAGCGCCTGGACCTGGTGATCGCCAATCAGGTCGGCATCAGCGGCGGCGGTTTCGAGAGCGACAACAACGCCGCCACTGCCTTCTGGCAGGACGGTGAACAGGTATTCCCGGCCACCTCCAAGCGCGAGCTGGCCGAACAACTGCTGGCGCTGATCGCGCGGAGACTCCAGGCATGACCCAGGCTTTCACTTCCCAACCGCTGCAGGTCAAGCTGCTCGATCCGCGCTTCGGCGACAGCTGGCCGCTGCCGGCCTACGCCACCGAAGCCAGCGCCGGCATGGACCTGCGCGCGGCGCTGGATACCGCGCTGACCCTGCAGCCGGGCGACACCGCGCTGGTGCCCAGCGGCCTGGCCATCCATATCGCCGATCCGCACCTGTGCGCGGTGATCCTGCCGCGTTCCGGGCTGGGTCACCGCCACGGCATCGTGCTCGGCAACGGCACCGGCCTGATCGACGCCGATTACCAGGGCCCGCTGCTGATCAGCGTCTGGAACCGTGGCCGCGAGGCCTTCACCATCGAGCCGGGCGATCGCATCGCGCAGCTGGTGGTCGTGCCGATTGCCCGCGTCAGCCTGCAGGTGGTGGATACTTTCACCGACAGCGTGCGGGGAACGGGTGGATTCGGCCATACCGGGGTGCGTTGACAGGGGACATCGATGAGCGGCATCGGGGAAGGACAGCGGGGACGGTCGTTGGGACGCAGTGCGCCACTACTGGGGGTGCTGCTGGTCCTGCTGGCTGGCTGGTTCGGATGGAGCGCGGTGCAGCAATGGCGCCAGGAGGCCAACGGCCAGGCGCTGGAAGCTGCGCGTGACCAGGCTGTGCAAGGCCTGCAGGAGGCCGCTGCCGGCCAGCTGAAGCAGCTGCAGCAGCAGCTGAAGAACGAGCGCGTGCAGCAGGCGCTGCAGGCCGGCGATGCCGCTGCGGCCGCACTCGCGGTCCGCGAGAGCTGGACCGGCGTCGAGCACGCCGAAGTACTGACCGCCGATCTGGCCAACGCCTACGCCGACCCGGCGACCTTCGGCTATGCCCGGTTGGCGCTGCTGGAAGCCGCATTGGCCGAGACCGGTCCCAGCCTGCGCGTGGTCCGCGATGGGGGTGGCAATCGTCTTGGCCTGGCGGCACCGGTGCCGCTGGGCAGCCTGGGCCCGGCAGTGCTCTACGTGCGCCAGCCATTGCTGCGACTGACCTCGCCGCTGGACCAGGTGAGTGCGCCATCGGCCGGTTTCCTTGGCCTGCGCCAGGGCGCGCATGACCTCGTCGCCCAGGGCGATGCCAGCCTGGCCGAAAGTGCCGAAGCATTGGCGCGGCCGATTCCGGGTACGCCGTTGCGGCTGGTGGCCGCGGTACCCAATGTCGAACCCGGTCCGCTGGGCCTGGGTTCGCTGGCCAGCGCCATCGTTGCGCTGCTGCTGGCGTTCATCGCCGTGCTGCTGGTGGTGGGTCGCGGCCGCCTGCCGAAGACGCTGCCGTTGCCGCGCCGTGCGGCCGTGGCGGAAGCGGATCATGGCCCGACCCTGAGCGAGAGCCTGCAGATGGCGCCGCCGCCGGTGGCCGAGGCCAGCACAACTGAAAGTGCACCGCCGCCCCCGCCGCCGGTTCCGGCCGAGGAACTGGCGGCCGGTATCTTCCGCGCCTACGACATCCGCGGCGTGGTGGGCAGCCAACTGACGCCGAAGACGGCGGCGCTGATCGGCCAGGCCATCGGTACCGTGGCACTGGAGCAGGGCCTGCGCGAGGTGGTGATCGGCCGCGACGGCCGCCTGTCCGGCCCGGAACTGGCCGCAGGGTTGGCCGAGGGCCTGAGGCGCGCCGGTTGCGCGGTGATCGACATCGGCCTGGCACCGACCCCGGTCGTGTACTACGCCGCCTTCCATCTGCGCACCGGCACCTGCGTGGCGGTCACCGGCAGTCATAACCCGCCCGAGTACAACGGCTTCAAGGTGGTCATCGGCGGCGAGACGCTGTCCGGCGATGCCATCACCGATCTCTACCAGCGCATCATCGAAGGCCGCCTGGTACAGGCCGCCGAGCCGGGCGATTACCAGCAGCGCGATGTCAGTGCCGACTACATCCAGCGCATCGCCGAGGACGTGCAGCTGGACCGCCCGTTGAAGGTCGTGGCCGATGCCGGCAACGGCGTCGCCGGTGCGCTCGCACCGCAGCTGCTGGAAGCGATCGGTGCTGAAGTCATTCCGCTGTACTGCGATGTCGACGGTACCTTCCCCAACCATCATCCCGACCCGAGCGAACCGGCCAACCTGGAAGACCTGGTGCAGACGGTCAAGCGCTTCGGCGCCGACCTCGGTGTCGCCTTCGATGGCGATGGCGACCGGCTGGGCGTGGTCACCGGCGAAGGCAGGATCATCTATGCCGACCGCCTGCTGATGCTGTTTGCCGCCGATGTGCTGATGCGCAACCCCGGCGCGATGGTGATCTACGACGTGAAGTGCACCGGCAAGCTGTCCGACCACGTGCTGCGCAATGGTGGCAGCCCGCTGATGTGGAAGACCGGGCATTCGCTGATGAAGGCGAAGATGCGCGAGACCGACGCCGAGCTGGCCGGCGAGATGAGCGGCCACTTCTTCTTCAAGGAGCGCTGGTTCGGTTTCGACGATGGCCTGTATGCGGCGGCGCGCCTGCTGGAGATCCTGGCCCAGCGCGAGGAGACCCCGGATGAGGTACTGGCAGAGCTGCCGGAGATGGTGGCCACGCCGGAACTGAAGGTGCCGGTGGCCGACGGTACGCCACATGCGCTGGTGGCGATGCTGGTGGCGGCGGCGCAGTCACCGGACAACCCGTATGTGGGCGGCCGCCTGTCGACCATCGACGGCCTGCGTGTGGACTTCCCCGATGGCTGGGGCCTGGTGCGTGCCTCCAATACGACGCCGGTGCTGGTGCTGCGCTTCGAGGGCAACGACGAGGCGGCACTGGAACGCATCCAGGCGCTGTTCCGCAGCCAGCTGCAACCGGTGCTGGGCGAGACCCCACTGGGGTTCTGAGGTGGGGCCGGGCTGCGCCCGGCACCCGCCGAATCAACGTCAACGTCAAAGGCCGGCTATCCGTGGGATGGCGGGGCGGTGTCGGAGTGCGGGGACGCAGCAAGTACGTCCCTGTAAGCTTGGCAGCCGCATCCATGCGGCTGACACCCCGCACTCCGACACCGCCCCACCCCTGACAATGTCCTGGAGCTGTTGGTAGGTGTCGACCTTGGTCGACACAGTAGATCCACGCCATGCGTGGATGTTCTTCCGAATTCGCTTTGGTGGGTGTCGACCTTGGTCGACACACCCTCACCCCTTGAACCGCAATCCCACGCCCGGTTCGGTGAACAGGTAGCGCGAATCCAGCGCCGAATCACCCAGCTTGTGCCGCAGCTTGCCGACCAGGATGCGCAGGTAATGGGTGTCGTGCTGGTGGGTCGGCCCCCAGATCTCCTGCAGGATCTGCGGCTGGGTCACCACGCGCCCGGCATTGCGCAGCAGCAGCGACAGCAGCGCGTATTCCTTGCGGGTCAGCGCCACCGGTTCACCATCGAGTGCCACTTCACGGCGCACCAGGTCCACATGCAGATGGCCATCGTCGAACACCGGCGGGGTGCCGTCGCTGGGCACGCTGCGCGTGCGCAGCAGCGCCCGTACCCGCGCCATCAGCTCCTGGGTACCGAAGGGTTTGGTCACGTAGTCGTTGGCGCCGTTGTCCAGCGCCCGCACCTTCTCGGTTTCGCCGGCGCGAACGGTCAGCATGATCACCGGCACCTGGCTCCATTGCCGCAGCTGCTCCAGCACCTCGTGGCCTTCCATGTCCGGCAGGCCGATGTCCAGGATCACCAGGTCCATGTCTTCGCTGGCGGCCATCTCCAGGCCTTCCTGGCCGGTCGCGGCCTGCCGTACCTGGTAGCCCTGCGCGCGCAGGCTGATATCCAGGAACCGGCGGATCTGGGTTTCATCATCGATCACCAGCACGCGCGCGGCCGGCACGCTGGCATCAATCGGGGTCGGGCTCATCGTGGGAGGCTGGCTTGAGCAGGGGCAGGGTGATGCGGATCAGGGTACCGCGACCGTCGCGTCCGGGCAGCGCCTGCACGCTGCCGCCATGCGCGCCGATCATGCCCTGGCAGATGGTCAGGCCCAGGCCGGTGCCGTGGCGGCCGCGGTCGCCGCGCTCGACGCTGTAGAACATGTCGAAGATGCGCGCACGCTCGTCATCGGGAATGCCGGGGCCGGCATCGATCACGTCGATGCGCAGCTGGCCGTCCAGCTCGCGCGCCTGCACCTGCACGGCGGCATCGGGCGGCGAGAACTTGGCCGCGTTTTCCATCACATTGAACACGGCCTGCTCGACCAGCGCCGGGTGCACCCAGATCGGCGCCAGCGTGGAGGGAATATCCAGCTCCAGCCGTACCTTGGGCTGGTAGCGCTGCAGGCGCCGCGCCGCCGAGCCGATCAGTTCGTCCACGCCGATCCAGTCGCGGTTGATCTTCAATCCTTCGTGGCCGAGGCGGGTCATGTCCAGCAGGTTCTGGATGTAGCGGTCCAGCCGTTCGCCCTCGACCAGGATGGTGTCCAGCAGGGCACGGCGATCGGCTGTATCCATCGCCGTACCGTAGCTGGCCAGGCTGTCGGCCGAACCGATCATCGCCGCCAGCGGCGAGCGCAGATCGTGCGATACCGAAGAGAGCAGGGCCGAGCGCAATCGCTCGGTCTCGTTGCTGACGTGGGCCTGTTCCAGTTCGGCCACCAGCCGCGTGCGCAGCGCGGCCTGCGCGATGTCATCCACCATCGCTTCGGCCAGCTGCCGCTGCTCGGGCAGCAGGCGCGCCTGCGCGCCGGGCAGGTACAGGCCGGCCACGCCGATCGCGCGGTCTTCGCCATCCAGCAGCGGCAGGAACCACCATTGCGCGCCGGCCAGAGTGTCGGTGAAGCGGCCGCTGGGCTGGCCGTGGCGCAGCGCCCAGTCGGCGGCGGCCAGATCGGTATCGCCAGGCTGGCTGCGGCCACCGGTTGCGGTATCGGCGCCGATCCGCAGCCACGCCGGCACGTCCATGGCCTGTTCCAGTGCATGCCGACCCGCCTGCGCCACCTCTCCGTTGCCGGCGGCACTGGCCAGCTGGCGGCCCAACTGCTGGCGCGCACGCGCATGGCGGTTGGCGGCACGCAGCGCGATCACCTGCATGCGCAGGCGCGAGGCCAGGCGTCCGGCCACCAGCGCGGCGGCCAGGAACAGGAACACGGTGATCACGCCCTGGCGCGCGCCGATGGCGAAGGTGAAGCGTGGCGCGATGAACAGGAAGTTGTAGGCCAGGAAGCACAGGATCGCCGCCATCACCGCCACGCTGGCGCGGGTGCGCGCCGCCACCAGCACCACCGCGACGATGAACACCATCGACAGGTCGGCCATGCCCACCCAGTGTTCGGCCAGCCACGCCACCGCACAGGCCAGCGCGGTAGCGATCAGGGCTTGTGCCGGTTCATGACTGATACCGCGCATTGGCGGCAGCAGGCTCTCGCGGCGCGAGCGTGCGCGTGCCTGCGGTGTGCTGATGATGGTGATCTCGTAATGCGCGCCACGCTGGATCAGCTGCTGGGTCAGGGTGCGGTTGAACATCCGTGCCAGTGGACGTTCGCGGGTCCGGCCCAGCACCAGGGTCGACACGCCGTTGTGTGCGGCATGGTCGAGCAGGGCATCGGCGATGCTCGATCCATGCAGCAGTTCGGCGTCGCCGCCCAGGCGCCTTGCCAGCGCAAAGGCCGCATCGATCTCGCGCCGGGTCGCCTCGTCCTGGCGCCGGCCCTGCACGGTCACTACCGTCCACGGCGCGTCACGGCGCTCTGCGATGCGCCGCGCCACGCGCACCAGGTATTCGCTCTGGCCGCCGCCATCAATGGCCACCAGAACGCCGCGACGCAGGGGCAGATTGCCTTCGCCACGCGCGGCGCGGGTTTCGCGCAGGCTGCTGTCGACGCGGTCGGCGGCCTCCTGCATCGCCAGTTCGCGCAGCGCGGTCAGGTTGGCCGGTGAGAAGAACGCCTGCAGTGCCTGTGCGGCCTGTTCGGGCACATAGACCTTGCCCTGCTGCAGGCGCGCGATCAGTTCGCGCGGCGGCAGGTCCACCAGCACGATGTCGTGCAGTCGGTCGAGCACACCGTCCGGCACGGTCTCGCTGACGCGTACGCCGGTGATGCGCATCACCACATCGTTGAGGCTTTCCAGATGCTGGATGTTGACCGTGGTCCAGACGTCAATGCCGGCGTCCAGCAGCTCCATCACGTCCTGCCAGCGGCGCTCATGGCGGCTGCCCGGCGCGTTGCGATGGGCCAGTTCATCCACCAGTACCAGCGCTGGGTGCCGCGCGAGCACGGCATCCAGGTCCATCTCCTGCAGGGTGTGGCCGTGGTAGGCCACCGCTTTCAGCGACAGCTGCGGCAGGCCCTCCAGCAGCGCCTGGGTATCGGCGCGGCCGTGGGTTTCCACCAGCCCGACCACCAGGTCAACGCCGCGGCGCAGCTGTTCCTGCGCGCGGGTCAGCATGGTGTAGGTCTTGCCCACGCCCGGCGCCGCGCCGAGGAACACGGTCAGCTTGCCGCCGGCTTCGCGTTGCAGGCCTTCGACCAGGGCATCGGCCTGGCGGGTACGCGCATCAGTCATGGGTGCCGCTGTCATGCCCGCCATTGTGCGCGCAGCCGGTGCAGGCCGGCATCACGGCGCCTTGGCCGCGTGGTCCAGCGCGAAGTTCAGCGTCACCACGTTCACCCGCGGCTGGCCGAACAGGCCCCACTGGCGGCCTTCGGTATGCGCCTGCACCAGCGCTTGTACGCGCGCCACCGGCAGGCCACGGGCACGCGCTACGCGTGCCACCTGCAGCTGAGCCGCCGCCGGCGACAGCTGCGGATCCAGGCCGCCTGCGGACTGGGTGACCAGATCCGCAGGCACCTGCGCCGGCGCGACACCTTCGCGTGCGGCTACCGCAGCCGTGCTGGCAGCCACGCGCTCGGCCAGTGCCGGGTTGCTGCGCGCCATGTTGGAACCGGCCGCGGCCATCGGGTCGTAGTTGGCGGCCGACGGGCGCGCCTGGAAGTAGCCGTCACCGGTGAACGGCTGCGACAGCCATGCCGAGCCGCGTACCTGGCCGTTGCCATCGCGCAGCAGGCTGCCCTCGGCCTGGGTCGGGTAGGCCAGGCCGGCGAAGCCGGTGGCGATACCGGCGTAGACCGCGCCGGCCAGCAGCAGCGTGGCCAGGCCCAGGCCGATCGCCGGGCGCCAGCTTGCGCCATCCTGCAGGCTGGCCACGCGGGCCTCGGCTTTCTGTTCGCGGGGAAGAGAAGACGAAGTGGAAACAGTACGGTTCATGCGCCGAATACCAGGACAAGAAGGAGGTCGATCGCCTTGATTGCCGCGAACGGCAGCAGCACGCCGCCGAGGCCGTACACCAGCATGTTCCGGCGCAGCAGCGCCGTTGCGGTGGCCGGGCGGAAGCGCACGCCACGCAGGGCGAGCGGAATCAGGGCGGGAATCACCAGGGCGTTGAAGATCAGCGCCGCCAGCACGGCGTTGCGCGGGCTCGACAGCTGCATCACGTTCAGTGCGGCCATGGTCGGAACGGCAGCGGCGAACAGTGCCGGCAGGATCGCGAAGTACTTGGAGACGTCGTTGGCCAGCGAGAAGGTGGTCAGCGCGCCGCGGGTGATCAGCTGCTGCTTGCCCACTTCCACCACCGCCAGCAGCTTGGCCGGGTCCGAATCCAGGTCGACCATGTTGCCGGCCTCTTTCGCCGCCTGCGTGCCGGAGTTCATCGCCAGGCCGATGTCGGCCTGGGCCAGCGCCGGGGCGTCGTTGGTACCGTCGCCGACCATCGCCACCAGGCGGCCACCGGCCTGCTCCTGGCGGATGCGCGCCAGCTTGTCTTCCGGCCGCGCTTCGGCGATGTAGTCGTCCACACCGGCCTCGGCAGCGATGGCGGCGGCGGTCAGCGGGTTGTCACCGGTGATCATCACCGTGCGGATGCCCATCGCCCGCAGCTGCGCGAACTTCTCGCGCATGCCGTGCTTGACCACGTCCGACAGCTCGATCACGCCCAGCACGTGGCGGCCCTCGGCCACCACCAGCGGGGTGGCGCCGTTGCGCGCCACCTGCTCGACGCGACCTGCAAGTTCCGCAGGCACGTTGCCACCCAGCGCCTGCACGTGAGCACGGATCGCATCGGCGGCACCCTTGCGGATCTGCCGCCCATGTTCCAGGTCCACGCCGGACATGCGGGTCTGGGCAGTGAAGGCCAGGTAGTCGGCATGGTCCGGTTCGGCGGTGGCGCAGCCCTGTTCGCGCGCAAGGCGCACGATCGACTTGCCTTCCGGGGTCGGGTCGGCCAGCGAAGACAGCAGCGCCGCTTCACGCAGCTGGCTGGCATCGATACCGGCCAACGGATGGAAGTGGCTGGCCTGGCGGTCGCCGTAGGTGATGGTGCCGGTCTTGTCCAGCAGCAGCACGTCGACGTCGCCGGCCACCTCCACCGCCTTGCCCGACTTGGCCAGCACATTGGCGGCCAGCGCACGGTTCATGCCGGCGATGCCGATGGCCGGCAGCAGCCCGCCGATGGTGGTCGGGATCAGGCACACCAGCAGCGCGATCAGCAACAGCGGGTCGACCTTGACGCCCACGGAGGCGCCGATCGCAGGCAGCGTCGCCACCACCACCAGGAAGGTCAGCGTCATCGCCGCCAGCAGCAGGGTCAGCGCGATCTCGTTCGGGGTCTTCTGGCGGTTGGCACCCTCCACCAGCGCGATCATCCGGTCCAGGAAGCTGTGGCCCGGCTCGGCGGTCACCCGCACGATGATCTGGTCGGACAGCACCTTGGTGCCGCCGATCACACCGGAACGGTCGGTGCCAGCCTCGCGCAGCACCGGTGCCGATTCGCCGGTCACCGCCGCTTCGTTGATGGTGGCCAGGCCCTGCACGATCTCGCCGTCGGCCGGCACCAGCTCACCGGCACTGACGATCACATGGTCGCCCGGGCGCAGTTCGGCGGCGGGTACCTGGGTTTCGGCCGCGCCCGGCTGCGGCGCAGCCAGCCGGCGCGCCACCAGATCCTGGCGGGCACGGCGCAGCGAGGCGGCCTGGCCACGGCCGCGCGCTTCGGCCACCGCCTCGGCGAAGTTGCCGAACAACACGGTCACCAGCAGGATCGCGGTCACCGCCAGGCCGAAGCCCAGCGGCGCATTGCCGGTCAGGGTGACGATGGCGGCGACGATCGTGCCGGCCATCACCACTGCCATCACCGGGCTGCGTACCAGGTGCATCGGTGACAGCTTGCGCACTGCGTCGACCAGCGCACGGCGCAGGCCGGCGCCATCGAGCAGGGCAGGGCGCGGAGCAAGGGAACTGCGGGTTGAACTTGCGTGGGTACTCATCGGGGTGTCCTTAGTGCAGTCCCAGGCTCAGGTGGTCGGCGATCGGGCCGAGTACCAGCGCCGGCAGGAACTGCAGCACGGTCAGGATGACGATCACCGAGACCAGGGTCAGGGCGAAGGTCGGGGTTTCGATCTGCAGGCTGCCGGCAGACTCTGGCGCCTGGCGCTTGGCGGCTAGCTGTGCGGCCACCACCAGCGGGATGATCAGCAGCGGGAAGCGGCCCAGCAGCAGCACCAGCGAGCAGCTCAGGTTCCACCACAGCGTGGCGTCACCCAGCCCCTCGAAACCCGAGCCGTTGTTGGCGTAGGCCGAGACATACTCGTAGAACACCTGGCTGATGCCATGGAAACCGGGGTTGGAGGTGCCCGCCAGGCCGGGTACGGCCAGGGTGATCGCGGTGAACACCAGCAGGGTGATCGGCTGCAGCAGCACCAGCAGGGCCAGCAGGCGCACCTGTGGCGTCTCCAGCTTGCGGCCGAAGAGTTCCGGCGTACGTCCGGTCATCAACCCGGCCAGGAACACACCCAGCAGCAGGTACACGATGAACTGCTGCAGGCCACAACCGATGCCGCCCCAGATCGCGCTGACCAGCATGTTGACCATCGCGATGCCGCCACTGAGCGGCGCCAGCGAATCGTGCATGCCGTTGACCGAACCGTTGGAGACCTGGGTGGTCACTGCCGCCCACAGCGCAGTGCCGTCGGCACCGAAGCGCACCTCTTTGCCTTCCATCAGCAACGGCGTGGCGGCGCTGGCGCTATGCCCTTCGCTCCACATCATCGCGCCGGTGGACAGCAGCGACATGCCCAGCATGCAACTGAACACCAGGGCGCCGAAGCGGCGCCGGCCGGTGAACGCGCCGATCATGAAGATCACCGCCATCGGCACCAGCAGGATGCCGACGATCTCCAGCGCGTTCGACAGCGGGGTCGGGTTCTCCAGCGGGAAGCTGCTGTTCGGGCCGTACCAGCCGCCACCGTTGGCACCCAGCTGCTTGGCTGCGACCATTGCCGCCACCGGGCCCAACGGCAGCTTCTGTCCGGCCATGCCGGCGCTGGCATCGATCGGCGTGGCCTGTGGCCCACCGGCCATCGTCGACGGCACGCCCTGGCTGGTCAGCACCAGTGTCCACACCAGGCACAGCGGCAACAGGAAGCGCACGCACAGGCGCACCACGTCCACGTAGTAGTTGCCCACCGCCACTTGGCGGTCATCGCCGCTACCGGTGGCGGCCGCAGTCTGCGGCGCACGCGAGAACAACGCGCGCAGCGTGGCCACCGCCAGCGCCAGGCCCATCATCGGCGTCACCACCTGCAGGCCGGTGATGCCGGTCATCTGCGAGAGGTAGGACAGCTGCGCCTGGCCCGAATAGTGCTGCTGGTTGGTGTTGGTCAGGAACGAGATCATCGTGTGCAGCGCGGTGTCCCAGCGCATGTTCGGGATCTGATCCGGATTCAGCGGCAGCCAGGCCTGGGTCATGAACACCGCCTGGGTCAGTACCGCGACCACCACGTTGCTCAGGACGAAGGCCAGCACGTAGCCGCGCCAGGACATCGAGCGCGATGGATCGACGCCGAACACCCTGTACAGCGGCTTCTCGATCCAGTGGAACAGCACGTCGACCTTCATCGGCGTGCCCCGCATCACGCGGGCCAGGTACAGGCCCAGCGGCCACGCCAGCAGCAGGCTGGCGGCAATAATCACAAGCATCTCAGTCATGGCCGGCTCCGCTCAGAACGACTCGGGCCGCAGCACGACATAAAGAAGATAGGCGGCGGCGACCAGCACCAGCACGCCACACAACAACGACAGCCAGGGGGACATTGCAATAGCGTCCTGGTGGAACCCCTCCACCTCAGGTCGCCATAGTCGTCCTGCCCACCATAAACGCACTACGCGCCGGACCGGGCCGACGCGTAAAGAGTGCATAAATTCCGTGGGCCAACCCGTAACCGGGCCCGGGGTAGCGCCGGGCCATGCCCGGCGGCAGGAGCGTCGTCAGCCTGCCGGGGCAGCCGGCGCCACGCCCTTCAGCTCGCGATAGCGCTGCAGGGTGCTTTCAATTTCCGCCTTCAACGCCTGCTGCTGCTGCAGGAACCCGGCCTGCAGGCGCTGCTGCGACTGCAGCTGCACGTGCCGCTGGCGGATCGCCTCGGCCTGCTTGTCGGCCACCTTGGCACCGGCCAGTTCGCGGTCACCGGCCGCTGACAACAGGGCTACCAGCGACTCACGCAGGCTGGTGACGTTGTACTCGGCCGTCTTCAGGTTGTTGTCCAGCACTTCCTGGCGCTCGGCGAACACCCGGCGCAGGTCGTCCTCGCTGCCATAGGTGGTCAGCATCGCCTGCTCGGTGCGCTGCCGGGTCTGCTCGGCCATCAGGTCCAGCTGCTGCTGCGCGGCCACCGTGCTGGCGGCGGCGCGCTCTTCGTCGGTCAACGCGCGCTGGACCTGCGCATTGCGCAGGCCACTTTTCGCGTTGAATTCCTCGCGGGCATGGTTGACCGCATCGGCCGGCAGCGAATCACTGCAGATCCGCTCCTTGCCCTCGTTCCAGCAGTACAGCTTCTTCTCCACCTTGTCGCCACCCCGCGACTGCGCCGGCAGCGTGAACGGCACGGCCAGCAGCAGGCCGGCAAAGAGAACAGCAGGAACTCGGGACATGACCTTTCCCCTGGTCGGTCAGCGGATCGAACGGACGCCGTACTGGGCCCGGTAGGCTTCCAGCGGCTGCCGGTAGCCCACAAGTTCCGGGTTGCCGGAGGCGAAATCAAGCAGATCGGCCAGCGATGCCACGGCGATCACCGGAATGCCGGCCTCCTCGGCCACCGACTGCGCCGCCGAACGGCGATCGGTTTCCGAAGCGATCTCCTGGCGGTCAAGCGCCACCACGATGCCGGCCGGGGTGCCACCGGCAGCGCGAATGATGCCCAGCGCTTCGCGGATCGCGGTACCGGCGGTGATCACGTCGTCGACGATCAGCACGCGCTTGCCATTCATGTCGGCGCCGATCAGCTGGCCGCCTTCGCCATGGTCCTTGGCTTCCTTGCGGTTGAACGACAGCGGCAGGTCGCGGCCACGCTGGGCCAGCTCACAGGCCATCGCGGTGGCCAGCGGGATGCCCTTGTAGGCCGGGCCGAACACCACGTCGTACTTGATTCCGGTGGCATCGATGGCATCGGCGTAGCAGGCGCCAAGCTGCGACAGCAGCGAACCGGAGTCGAAACGACCGGCGTTGAAGAAATAGGGGCTCAGCCGGCCGGACTTGAGGGTGAACTGGCCGAAGCGCAGGGCGTCGGCGGTCAGGGCCAGCTGCAGGAAACGGTGGCGGTGGTCGCTCATCAAAACTCGATTCATCTTCATTTGGAGCATAAATCCTAATCCAGCTGGGCGTTTCGCGCTCGTCCGGACCCGTGTGAAGGGCGTCGCGGCCTGGCCGGGCAGACTGCGCAGCCCCGCGGGCAACCGGTATGCTTGCCCGGTTTCCTGTCGTAGTAGGTCCCTTGCATGCGCATCATCAGTTTCAACGCCAATGGCATCCGTTCCGCCGCGACCAAGGGCTTCCTCGACTGGTTCCGTGCCCAGGACGCCGACGTCCTGTGCATCCAGGAGACCAAGGCCCAGGAAGACCAGCTGACCGACCCGATGTTCCGTCCAGACGGGCACCACTGCTTCTATCGCGACGCCATCACCAAGAAGGGCTACAGCGGCGTGGCGATCTACAGCAAGCGCGAGCCGGACCAGGTCATCACCTCGCTGGGCTGGGCGCCGTTCGACGACGAAGGCCGCTACATCGAGGCGCGCTACGGCAACCTCAGCGTGGTCTCCTTCTACATCCCGTCCGGCAGCTCGGGCGACCTGCGCCAGGGCTTCAAGTTCGAAGTGATGGAATGGCTGCGGCCGATCCTGGAGGAGTGGGCGCGCAGCGGCCGCGACTACGTGCTGTGCGGCGACTGGAACATCGTGCGTTCGGCGCTGGACATCAAGAACTGGAAGTCCAACCAGAAGAATTCCGGCTGCCTGCCGGAGGAGCGCGACTGGCTCAACGCCCTGTGCGCCGACCACGGCCAGGCCACCGATGTCGCCGCCGGCCGTGGCTGGGCCGATGCCTACCGCCTGCTCAACCCCACCGGCGAGGATTACACCTGGTGGAGCAACCGCGGCGCCGCCCGTGCGAACAACGTCGGTTGGCGTATCGACTACCAGTTCATCACTCCGGGCCTGCGCGACAAACTGCGTAGCTGTTCGATCTACCGCGACGAGCGCTTCTCCGACCACGCCCCGTTCACCGTGGACTACGACCTGTGACCGAGGCCGCCAAGCCGCGCCGACCGTGGCAGCAGGTGTTGTCCAACCTGAGCCAGCGCAAGGTGCTGGCGATGCTGCTGCTCGGTTTCAGTTCGGGCCTGCCCATCTATCTGGTGGGCAACACGCTCGGCTTCTGGATGCGCAAGGAAGGCATCGAGCTGAGCACGATCGGTTTCCTGTCATGGGTCGGGCTGGCCTACACCATGAAGTTCCTGTGGGCGCCGATCGTCGACAAGACCGACGTGCCTCTGTTCGGTCGTTTCGGCCGCCGCCGCGGCTGGATGCTGCTGTCGCAGCTGGTCGTGGTGGTGGGCCTTGTCGGCATGGCGCTGGTCCAGCCCAAGGGCGGCCAGATCCAGTTCCTGGGCATCGCCTGGCAGCACATCGTCGTGTTCGGCGTAATGGCCGTGATCGTGGCGTTTGCTTCGGCCACCCAGGACATCGTCATCGATGCCTGGCGCATTGAAAGTGCTGACAACAGCGAGCAGCTTGGCCTGCTGACCTCATCCTCGGCATTGGGCTACCGCACTGCCTTGCTGGTCACCGATGCGCTGATCCTGATCATCGCGGCCCGTGTTGGCTGGCAGGTCTCCTACGAGATCATGGCCGTGCTGATGGCGCTTGGCGTGGTAGCCGTGGTCATGGCCCGTGAACCCGCGCGGGAAGTGGCTGCCGTGCAGGCACAGGCGACTTCCCTGTGGACGCCGCGCGGATTGTTCGACGCCGTGGCGGGGCCGTTCATCGCTTTCGTCCGCGAGCATCGCAGCGGTGCGATCCTGATCCTGGTGGCCATCAGCGTGTATCGCATGGCCGACTTCGTCATGGGGCCGATGGCCAACCCGTTCTACGTCGATCTCGGCCTGGACGAGGACACCGTGGGTGCTGTGCGGGGCTCGGTGGGCCTGGTCGCGACCTTCGTCGGCATTGCTGCGGCGGGCCTGGTCTCGGTGCGCTGGGGGGTGCTGGTGGCGCTGATGGTGGGTGCCGTGCTGGGTCCTGCCTCCAACCTGGCGTTTGCCTGGCTGGCCTATTCGGGCCCGGACACGACCCATTTCGCCGTGGCCATGGCAATCGACAACTTCGCCAGCGGTTTCGCCGGTACGGCGCTGATCGCCTATATGTCCAGCCTGACCAGCATCGGATACACGGCAACCCAGTACGCGCTGCTGAGTTCGTTCTACGCGATGCCCGGCAAGGCGCTCAAGGGGCTCTCGGGGTGGTCGGTACAGACGCTCGCACAGGGCCGGACGCTGCTGGAAGGCTACGCGCTGTTCTTCGTCGGTACCGCGCTGGTGGCGATCCCGGTGGTGATCCTCTGCGCCCTGCTGATCCTGCAGCAGCGCCGTCGCCAGGCCGCCAGCGCCACCTGATTGCCTGCCCGCCCGGTCTGCGGGATCATCGCCCCCGACGCGCCGAGGGGGCGGTGCCTTGCGAACGGGGAAGTGAGCATGGCCGACGTTGTGCTGCGGGACCTGGACCCGCTGCTGCTGGAACGCATCCGACGTGTCGCGGTCGCCCGCGGCTGGACCCACGAACAGACCTGCGCCGCCTTGCTGGAGCAGGGCCTGTTCAGCAGTGAACTGGAGGTTCGCTCCGGCTTCGGCGATCCCGAAGTGGACGCGCTCTCCGACGCCATCGCCGCCCTGCAGGCCTTGCCCGCAGGGCAGGGCTTCGATTAGCGGCCGCGCCGCAATGCTGTAGAGCCGAGCCCACGCTCGGCTGCCCGGTAGATCCACGCCATGCGTGGATGACGCCACCTCACGCCAGGTGAATCGCCCCGAGGATCCGCGGCCCCTTGGCCCCGGTCACGCTCGGCAGGTTGCCGGCCAGCCCGTCCATCGTCCGCTGCGCCAGCCACGCAAAGCCCATCGCCTCCACGTACTCTGGGTCCAGCCCGTGCACCGCGCTGGACTCCACCTGTACCCCCGGCAGCCGCGCCGCCAGGCGCGTCATCAGCTGCCGGTTGCGCACACCGCCGCCACAGACCAGCAGGCGCCGGGTCCGCGGCTGCTGCGTCAGCAGCGCATCGGCCACGGTTGCCACGGTCAGCTCCAGCAGGGTGGCCTGCACATCGGCGGCAGCGTATTGGCCTTCGCCCATGTGCACCTCGGCCCAGGCCAGGTGGAACTGCTCACGGCCGGTGCTCTTCGGTGGTGGCAGCGCGAACCACGGGTCCGAACGCCAGCCGGCCAGCAGGCCCTCGTCCACCGCGCCGCTGGCGGCGTAGGCGCCGTCGGCATCGAAGGTGCGGCCGGTGTGGCGCTGGCACCAGGCATCCATCAGCGCGTTGGCCGGGCCGGTATCGAAGCCACGCACCGCACCTTCGCGCGGGATCAGGGTCAGGTTGGCGATGCCGCCCAGGTTCAGCACCGCACGGTCCTCATCGGCGGCGCCCAGCATGCCCAGGTGGAAGGCCGGCATCAGCGGCGCACCATGGCCCCCGGCGGCCACGTCACGGCGGCGGAAGTCGGATACCGTGGTGATCCCGGTCAGCTCGGCGATGCGGTTGCCATCGCCCAGCTGCACGGTGAAGGCGGGGGTGGCCAGCGGACGATGGCGCACGGTCTGGCCGTGCGAGCCGATCGCGCGGACCTGGCTGCGGTCCACGCCGGCCTCGGCCAGCAGTTGATTGGCGGCTTCGGCGAAGTTGATCGCGATCCGGGCGTCCAGCTCGCCCAGCTCCTCCAGCGAGTCCAGCGGTCCGCCTTCGCCCAGCGCCACCAGCCGCGCACGCAGCACAGGCTCCCAGCGGGCGGTCAGCCCGTGCACGAAGCGGCAGCCTCCGCCAGCGGGGAACTGCACCAGCGCGGCATCGATGCCGTCGGCGCTGGTGCCCGACATCAGGCCAAGGTACAGGGGGGCGTCAGCGTCGGCAGTCGTGTTCATGGCGGGCATAAAAAAAGGACGCGGCAAGCTTGGGCTGCCGCGTCCTTCTTCGTCAACGCAGGGGTTCAGCCGCGCTTGCGGCCGGTCGCCTGCTTGTCCTTGGCGCTGGCCACCTCGGGGGCGGCCTCGTCGCGGCTGGTCGGTGCCGGGCTGGCGTCGGCGTAGATCAGCTTCTCCATGCCCTGGATGCGGGCCATCGCCGGTGCGGTCTGCGCGCGGAAGGCGACCAGCTCGGCGCCCTTCAGCGGCTCCGGCGGCGGCATGGTCACGGTCAACGGATTGCGGTGCTCGCCGTTGACGCGGAATTCGTAGTGCAGATGCGGGCCGGTGGCCAGGCCGGTCGAGCCGACATAGCCGATCACCGTGCCCTGGGCCACGCGCTGGCCGGTCTTGATGTTCGCAAAGCGCGACATGTGCCCGTACAGGGTGGTGTGGCCGCGGCCGTGGTCGAGGATCACCACGTTGCCGTAGCCGCGCTGCACGCCGGCGAACTGCACGCGGGCATCGCCGGCGGCCATGATCGGGGTGCCGGTGCGCGCAGCGTAGTCCACGCCCTTGTGCATGCGCATCTTGCCCAGCACCGGGTGCTTGCGCGCGCCGAAAGTCGAGCTCAGCCGCGCGAACGGGATCGGCATGCGGATGAAGCTCTTCTTCAGCGAACGGCCGTTGATGTCGTAGTACTCGGACTTGCCGTTGCGGTCGAAGCGGAAGCCGGAATAGGTCTTGCCACCGGTGGTGAAGGTCGCCGCCAGGATCTTGCTGGTGTCCACCTTCTCGCCTTCGCGCCAGGTTTCATCCATCACCACGCTGAAGCGGTCGCCCGGCTGCAGGTCCTTCGAGAAGTCGATGTCGTACTTGAAGATGTCGTCGGTCATCGTCGCGATCGCCGACGGCGACAGCCCGGCGCGTCGGGCCGCGGCATACAGTGAACTGGTGATCTCGCCGCTGGTGACCACGGTGCGCGTGGAGGTCTCGCGCTGGGTCACCTTCTCCTTGATGTCGTCGCCGGTCAGGCTCAGTTCCACCCGGTTGTCGGCATCGCGGTCGAAACGGATGCTGCGCAGGTCACCGGACAGCGGCATGTCGAAGGCGATCTCGGCGCCCGGGCGGAGCTTGGTCAGCGCCTCGCGTGCACCGGGGTGGTCCAGCACCCGGTGCAGGGTGGTGGCCGGGATGCCCGCCTTGTCGAACAGATCGCTCAGGGTCTGGCCGCGCTCCACGCGCAGCACCTGCCAGCTGTCACCGGGCACCTGCTGCTGGCGGGCCATGGTCAGCGGCGGCAACGGCAGTGCCAGGCTGGTATGGCTGTCGGCAAAGGGGGCGTCGATGGTGTGCGAGAAGCCCGGGACGATCGTTGCCACCAGGGCGCCGATGGTCGCGAACAGGCTGGCGTGCATCCAATGGCGGCGGGTCCAGCGCTCATTGAAGGCGGCGGGAAGATGTTGCCTGAGCTTCCGATGCAGGGCGTTGTCGTGCAGGACGTGGAGGCGTTCCTGGAAGCGCTGCTTGCGTGCGCGGCCTTGTTCGGAATTGTGCATCGGCGGTTTTTTCCTGGCAGCCCGGGAGCGCGGGCCTGATCGCCGGTTACCATAGACACCTGAGAAAACCGCGTCAAACCCTTGTGCCCATTGGCTTTTGTGAAGCCAATCGGGTTAACTTTGCTTTAACACCCCACACAAGAATCGGCGTTGCCGGGAGTAGTCACGTGTCCTCGATTGAAGAAGCCCTTGCCCTGATCGGCCGCGGTGCCGACGAGATCCTCAAGCTCGAGGATCTGCGTGCGCGCCTGCAGGAAGGCCGTCCGCTGCGGATCAAGGCCGGCTTCGACCCCACCGCGCCCGACCTGCACCTGGGCCATACGGTGCTGCTGAACAAGATGCGCCAGTTCCAGGACCTCGGCCACCAGGTCGTTTTCCTGATCGGCGACTTCACCGGCATGATCGGCGACCCGTCCGGCAAGAGCCTGACCCGCAAGCCGCTCAGCCGCGAGGATGTGCTGGCCAACGCCCGTACCTATGAGGAGCAGGTGTTCAAGGTGCTGGACCGCAGCCGTACCGAAGTCCGCTTCAACTCGGAGTGGTTCGGCAAGATGGGCGCGGCGGACATGATCCGCCTGGCCGGCCAGCACACCGTGGCGCGCATGCTCGAGCGCGATGACTTCGCCAAGCGCTACGCCGCCCAGCAGTCCATCGCCATCCACGAGTTCCTGTACCCGCTGGTGCAGGGCTACGACTCGGTGGCCCTGGAGGCCGACGTCGAGCTGGGCGGTACCGACCAGAAGTTCAACCTGCTGATGGGCCGTGGCCTGCAGGAACATCACGGCCAGAAGCCGCAGGTGGTGCTGACCATGCCGCTGCTGGAAGGCCTGGACGGCGTCAACAAGATGTCCAAGTCGCTGGGCAACTACATTGGCATCAGCGAACCGGCCATCGACATCGTCACCAAGACCATGAAGGTGGACGACACCCTGATGTGGCGCTGGATCGAGCTGTTGTCCTTCGACATCAGCCAGGCTGAAGCCGTGCAGCTGCGCGAGCAGGTGGCCAATGGCGGCCTGAACCCGCGCGTGGTCAAGCTGCGCCTGGCGCGTGAGCTGGCGACCCGCTTCCACGACGCTGCGGCGGCCGAGCAGGCCATTGCCGGCTGGGAAGCGGCGGTGACCGGGCAGGGCGACATCACCCAGCTGCCGCTGCAGGACGTGGCGATCCCGGCCGAAGGCCTGCGTATCGCCGCACTGCTGACCGCGGCGGGGCTGACCCCGAGCAACTCCGAAGCCAACCGCAAGCTCAAGGAACGCGCGGTCAAGGTGGACGGCGAAGTAGTGGAAGACGGCCAGCAGGTGCTGCAGCCGGGCTTCGAAGGCCTGCTGCAGGTCGGCAAGCGCACCTTCGCCCGCGTGCGCCTGGTCGCCGCCTGAGACAAAGGAAGGGCCGGCGCCAGCCGGCCCTTCCTTGATGCTCTTGTAGAGCCAAGCCCGCGCTTGGCTTGCTCTTCGAGCGGTCCTCCCCCAGCGCGACGGATGAACAGATGCAACATCCGTTGAAAAAAATCGCCACACCCCCTTCACAAATGATGGGAATAGGGACATACTTCTCCTCCCCCGTCGCAGGGGTCGCCACCAAGGGGCTTCAGCGACATCAGGGCGCCCACCACCGCCGAACGAGATGATCGAACGAGGGTGTTGACGGACTGAAAAAGTCTGGCATAATGGGCGGCTCGCTACGAAGGAAACTTCGCAGCGCACGGGAACGGCGCTGAGGCCACTTCCCCGGATCTTTGAAAGTATGCGCAGGTATCTTGTGAAGGCGCCTGCAGGAAGGATGATTGTCCATCTTGCAGACGTTTGATCAAGCAACTATTAATTGTTTTAAAGCAAGCGATAC
>NZ_JCAFRH010000008.1:0-177847 GCF_059367875.1 Stenotrophomonas sp. YJH_SMC_16
GAGCAATTCGTGGACTGGTACAACCACCGTCGGCCGCACAGTGCCAACGGCCTTGTGCCACCTGCGCTTTGTGAAGAGCAGGTGGCCTGAACTCCCTTTGGGAGTGTCCAAAAATACTTGACCACCACAGGTTCACGGCGTGTCCTGCCCACCCACACCGCCCCGCCATCCCAGGGAATGCCGCTCTGGCTTTGGCCGTTGCCGTTGCATTAAGCAGGTGCAGGGCTGCTAGCCCTGCCGAAACCCCCACCAACCATGACTGCAGTCACTTGCCCGGACGCGCCGCGCTGGCGAAAGTCGAGGAGTTGACGTGATCGGTCCGGCCCGTTGCCAACCGCACGCAAGCGAGAGAGAGAAACGCTGTGCAACGACGTGAGTTCCTGGCTTTTTCCGGTCTGGGCCTGGCGGGCCTGCTGCTGCCGCATTCCCGTGCCATCGCCGCCGAGCAGCTGCTCGCACCGGTCGATACCGCCCAGCGCCGGCGCCTGGCGGACGTGGCGCTCGCCGCCGCGCGCACCGCCAAGGCCAGCTACTGCGATGTCCGCATCGGCCGCTATCTCAACCAGTCGGTCATCACCCGCGAACACCAGGTCGGCAACGTGACCAACCGCGAATCGTCCGGCGTGGGCGTGCGGGTGATCGTCAACGGCGCCTGGGGCTTCGCTGCAACCCATCAGCAGACCGAGGCCGCCGTGCGCGCTGCGGTCGAGCAGGCGGCGGCGATCGCCCGCGCCAACGCCGGCATCCAGACCCGGCCGGTGCAGCTGGCGCCGACGCCGTCGGTGGGTGAGGTCCGCTGGCAGACGCCGGTCCGCAGGAACGCGATGGCGGTGCCGATCCAGGACAAGGTCGAGCTGCTGCTGGCGCTCAACGCCGCCGCGCTGAATGCGGGCGCCGACTACATCAATTCCACCCTGTTCCTGGTCAACGAACAGAAGTACTTCGCCTCCAGCGACGGTTCTTTCATCGACCAGGACATCCATCGCATCTGGCTGCCGTTCACCGCCACCGCCATCGACAAGGCCAGCGGCAAGTTCCGCACCCGCGCCGGCCTGTCCTCGCCGATGGGCATGGGCTACGAGTTCCTGGATGGCGATGCGCGCGGCAAGGTGCAGCTGCCCGGCGGCATCACCGCCTACCGCGATTCCTACGACCCGGTCGAAGACGCCATCGCCGCCGCCCGCCACGCGCGCGAGAAACTGAAGGCGCCGTCGGTGAAGCCCGGCAAGTACGACCTGGTGCTGGACCCGTCCAACCTGTTCCTGACCATCCACGAGAACGTCGGCCACCCGTTGGAGCTGGACCGCGTGCTCGGCTACGAAGCCAACTACGCCGGCACCAGCTTCGCCACGCTGGACAAGCGCGATGCCGGCTTCCGCTGGGGCAGCGACATTGTCACCTTCTTCGCCGACAAGACCCAACCGGGCAGCCTCGGTGCGGTCGGCTACGACGATGAAGGGGTGAAGACCCAGCGCTGGGACCTGGTGCGCGACGGCATCCTGGTCGACTACCAGGCCACCCGCGATGAAGCCCATATCCTCGGCCGCGATGCGTCGCACGGCTGCAGCTATGCCGATTCCTGGTCCAGCGTGCAGTTCCAGCGCATGGCCAATGTCTCGCTGGCGCCGGGCAAACAGCCACTCAGCGTCGAGGACATGATCAAGGACGTGGAGAACGGCATCTACATCCATGGCCGCGGGTCGTATTCGATCGACCAGCAGCGCTACAACGCGCAGTTCGGCGGCCAGCTGTACTACCAGATCAAGGACGGGAAGATCGCCGGCATGGTCGAGGACGCGGCCTACCAGATCCGCACGCCGGAATTCTGGAACGCCTGCACCGCCATCTGCGATGAACGCGATTTCCGCCTGGGCGGTTCGTTCTTCGATGGCAAGGGCCAGCCCGGCCAGGTCTCGGCGGTCTCGCACGGTTCGTCCACCACCCGCTTCAACGGCATCAACATCATCAACACCGCGCGCAGTCTCGGCGCTTGAGCCACCCATCCTTCGACATGGAGAGCAGCCTTGCAAAGACGTGACTTCCTGGCCCTGACCGGGCTTACCGCGGGTGGGCTGATCGTGCCCTCCTTCTTCGGCAAGGCGATTGCCGCCGAACAGCTGCAGAGCACGCTGGACCTGGGGCTGAAGAAGCGCCTGGCCGACGCCGCCCTGCAGGCCGCACGCAGCGCTGGCGCCACCTACTGCGACGTACGCATCGGCCGCTACCTGCGGCAGTTCGTGATCACCCGCGAGGACAAGGTGCAGAACGTGGTGAACACCGAGTCCACCGGCGTGGGCATCCGCGTGATTGTCAACGGCGCCTGGGGCTTCGCCGCCACCAATGCGCTGGGTACGGCCGATGTGGCCAAGGCCGCGCAGCAGGCTGCAGCGATTGCCAAGGCCAATGCCGGCGTGCAGACCGCACCGGTGCAGCTGGCCAAGGCGCCGGGCGTCGGTGAGGTGAGCTGGCGCACGCCGATCCGCAAGAATGCGATGGAGGTGCCGATCAAGGACAAGGTCGGCCTGCTGCTGGACGTCAACGCTGCGGCGATGGGCGCCGGTGCCAGCTTCGTCAACTCGATGCTGTTCCTGGTCAACGAGCAGAAGTACTTCGCCTCCACTGATGGTTCCTACATCGACCAGGATGTGCACCGCATCTGGGCACCGATGACAATCACCGCCATCGACAAGTCCAGCGGCAAGTTCCGTACCCGCGAAGGCCTGTCCTCGCCCATGGGCCTGGGCTACGAGTACCTGGACGGCGCCGCCAGCGGCAAGGTGCTCACGCCCAACGGCGTGGTGAACTACGGTTCGTCCTACGACATGAAGGAAGACGCCATCGCGGCGGCCAAGCAGGCGCAGGAGAAGCTGAAGGCGCCGTCGGTCAAGCCCGGCAAGTACGACCTGGTACTCGATCCGTCGCATACCTGGCTGACCATCCATGAGTCGATCGGCCATCCGCTGGAGCTGGACCGCGTGCTCGGCTACGAGGCCAACTACGCCGGCACCAGCTTCGCCACCCTGGACAAGCGCGAGCAGCGTTTCCAGTACGGCAGCGAGCTGGTCAACATCTTCGCCGACAAGACCCAGCCGGGCAGCCTGGGCGCGGTCGCGTATGACGACGAAGGCGTGAAGTGCAAGCGCTGGGACCTGATCAGCGACGGCAAGCTGGTGGATTACCAGACCATCCGCGACCAGGCTCACATCCTCGGCAAGACCGAGTCCGACGGCTGCTGCTACGCCGACTCGTGGTCCAGCGTGCAGTTCCAGCGCATGGCCAACGTGTCGATGGCACCGGGCAAGAAGCCGCTGAGCGTGCCGGACCTGATCAAGGACGTGGAGAACGGCATCTACATCATCGGTGATGGTTCGTTCTCGATCGACCAGCAGCGCTACAACGCGCAGTTCGGCGGCCAGCTGTTCTACGAGATCAAGAACGGCCAGATCACCCGCATGCTGGAAGACGTGGCCTACCAGATCCGCACGCCGGAGTTCTGGAATGCCTGCACCGCCGTGGCCGACGAGCGTGACTACCGCCTGGGTGGTTCGTTCTTCGACGGCAAGGGCCAGCCGGGCCAGGTCTCGGCGGTCTCGCACGGTTCGTCCACCGCGCGCTTCAACGGCATCAACGTCATCAACACCGCACGCAGCCTCGGCTGATCGGTCAGGAGCCCTTACACCATGAGTATCTTCACCGAAGCCCAGGCCAAGGCCATCCTCGACAAGGTCATCGCCCTGTCCAAGGCCGACGAGTGCACCGCCGTGCTGGCCGGCGCGATCAGCGGCAACATCCGTTTCGCGCTGAACAATGTCTCCACCAGCGGCATCGTCGACAACACCGAGCTGGCAGTCACCGTCGCCTTCGGCAAGCGCGTCGGCACGGCCTCGATCAACGAGTTCGACGAT
Organism: Stenotrophomonas sp. YJH_SMC_16; assembly: GCF_059367875.1. NCBI lineage: Bacteria > Pseudomonadati > Pseudomonadota > Gammaproteobacteria > Lysobacterales > Lysobacteraceae > Stenotrophomonas > Stenotrophomonas sp. YJH_SMC_16. The sequence goes on from NZ_JCAFRH010000008.1 coordinate 3,906, forward strand.
GCCGCGCTGGAACGCGTGGTGCGTCGTGCCGAGGATCTGGCCCGGCTGGCGCCGGAGAATCCGGAGTTCATGCCGGCCATCGGCAAGCAGAGCTACCGCGCCAGCCCGACGTTCAGCGAGTCCACCGCTGCCATCGATCCGGCCTTCCGCGCCAAGGTCGCCGCCGATTCGATCGCTCCTTGCCGTGGCCACGGCCTGATCGCCGCCGGCTTCCTCGAAGACGGCCAGGGCTTCCAGGCCACCGCCAACAGCAACGGCAACTTCGCCTACCAGCGCACCACCAACTTCGATTACACCTGCACCGTGCGTACCGAAGATGGCCGTGGTTCGGGCTGGGTCGGCCGCAACCTGAAGGATGCGGCGGACTTCAAGGCCGACCAGGACATCCGCATCGCCATGCGCAAGGCCACCGAATCGGCCGAAGCCAAGGCGCTGGAACCGGGCAAGTACACGGTGATCCTGGAGCCCGCCGCGGCCGCGGGCCTGATCAGCTTCATGATGAACTTCTTCAGCGCACGCTCGGCCGATGAAGGCCGCAGCTTCCTGTCGAAGAAGGGCGGTGGCAACAAGCTGGGCGAGCAGGTCTACGACCCGCGCGTGACCATGATCGCCGACCCGTGGCATCCGGACGCACCGGTGCTGCCGTGGGACGGCGAGGGCATGCCGCGCGAGCGCATGGCCATCATCGAGAACGGCAAGATCGCCAACTTGGACTACTCGCGCTTCTGGGCACAGAAGCAGGGCAAGACCGCCAAGGCCACGCCGGGCAACCTGCTGATGAGCGGTGGCGACAAGAGCACCGCAGAACTGGTGCGCGGCACCCAGAAGGGCATCCTGGTCACCCGTACCTGGTACATCCGCATGGTCGATCCGCAGACCGTGCTGCTGACCGGCCTCACCCGCGACGGCACCTTCTACATCGAGAACGGCCAGATCAAGCACCCGGTGAAGAACTTCCGCTTCAACGAATCGCCGGTGATCATGCTCAACAACATCGAAGAGCTGGGCAAGCCGGTGCGCGTGGCCGGTGATGAATCCAGCTACGTGATGATGATCCCGCCGATGAAGCTGCGCGATTTCACCTTCACCTCGCTGTCCGACGCGGTCTGATGGATCGCCGGGCCTGCCTGCGCTGGTTGGCCGCTGCCGCTTCGGCGGCGGCGCTGCCGGCCTTCGCGCAGGCGGGCCCGCGCAGTTCGCGCTACGACTTCTGGTTCACCCGCCTGCAGTACGACTCCGGCGACTGGGACGTGGACGCGCGCATGCCGTCCAACCTGATCACCTCGCTGATCGACTACACCTCGCTGCGCGTGGACCCGCAGGAACACGTGGTAGCGCTGGCCGACCCGCGCATGCTGGAGGCGCCGTTCTGCTACCTGGCGGGGCACACGCTGGTGGAGTTCAATGCCGCCGAACGGCAGAACTTCGTCCGCTATGTTCGCAATGGCGGCTTCGTCTTCGTCGACGACTGCAACCATAACATCGACGGCCTGTTCGCCACCTCATTCGAGGCGCAGATGGGTCGCCTGTTTGGTCCGAAGGCACTGCAGAAGCTGCCCAACAGCCACGCGCTGTACCGTAGCTTCTTCCGCTTCCCCGATGGCCCGCCCGCCACCAGCTTCGAACTCAACGGCTGGGGCGACGACCTGGTGCACGACTACCTGAAGGGCATCGAGGTCGACGGCCGCCTGGGCCTGCTCTACAGCAACAAGGACTATGGCTGCGAGTGGGACTACGACTGGCGCAACAAGCGCTTCCTGGCCGAGGACAACACCCGCTTCGGCGTCAACATCGTGATGTACGCGTTGAACAATTGATAGGACCTGCACGCCCATGACCTCCCCCGACCTCGATTCCCTGCTGCCGCGCCTGCACGATCTGCGCGCTGCGCTCGCACGCGCCGTGGTTGGCCAGAACACCGTGGTCGAGCAGCTGCTGATCGGCCTGCTGGCCGGCGGCCACTGCCTGCTGGAAGGTGCGCCCGGGTTGGGCAAGACGCTGCTGGTGCGCTCGCTCGGCCAGGCGCTGGAACTGCAGTTCCGGCGCGTGCAGTTCACCCCCGACCTCATGCCCAGCGACATCCTCGGCACCGAGCTGCTGGAGGAAGACCACGGCACGGGTCATCGCCATTTCCGCTTCCAGCAGGGCCCGATCTTCACCCACCTGCTGCTGGCCGACGAACTCAACCGCACCCCGCCCAAGACCCAGGCCGCGCTGCTGGAGGCGATGCAGGAACGCACGGTCAGCTACGCCGGTACCACCTACGCGCTGCCGGCGCCGTTCTTCGTGCTGGCCACGCAGAATCCGATCGAGCAGGCGGGTACTTACCCGCTGCCGGAAGCACAGCTGGACCGCTTCCTGCTGCATGTGCTGGTGGATTACCCCAGCGAGGACGAGGAGCGGCAGATCCTGGAACAGACCACCGGCGGTGCCACCGACGCGGTGCCGAAGGTGATGGATGCCGAAGCGGTGATCGCCCTGCAGGCCGCCGTACGCCAGGTGCATGTCAGCCCCGATGTGCTGGCCTGGATCACCCGGTTGGTGCGTGCCAGCCGTCCGGGCCACGGCGCGCCGGCCGCCATCAACCAATGGGTGAAATGGGGCGCCGGCCCGCGTGCCGGGCAGTCGCTGGTGCTGGCCGCCAAGGCCCGTGCGCTGCTGCAGGGCCGGTTTGCCGCCACCCGTGAGGATGTGCAGGCGCTGGCCGCACCGGTGATGCGCCATCGCCTGCTGCTGTCGTTCGCCGCCGAGGCCGAGCAGAAGCGTGCCGACGACGTGGTCGCTGCGCTGCTGCAGGCCGTGCCGTTCCCGGGTTGAGCCACGCGTGAACGCAGGTACGCCGTTGACCCTGCCACCGGAACTGCGTGCGCGCCTGCGCCTGCTGCGGTTGCGGCCGCGCCTGGCCAGCGGGGCGAGCGGCATCGGCCAGCACGCCAGCCGCAGCCGCGGTGCCGGTCTCGAATTCGCTCAGTACCGAGCCTACGAGCCCGGGGACGAACTGCGCCAGATCGACTGGAAGCTGTACGCGCGCTCGGACCGCTTTTTCGTGCGCGAATCCGAACGCGAAAGCCCGATCACGGTCTGGCTGCTGCTCGATGCCACCGCCTCGGCCGGCCAGGCCGATCGCGCGGCGCCGCAACGCACGCGCCTGGACCACATGTGCGGCGTGGCCGCATGCCTGGTCGAACTGGCCCTGCAACAGGGCGACCGCTTTGGCCTGCTGGCAATCAGTGGCGATGGCCTGCAGCTGGTACCCGCAGCGAACGGCGCGCGCCAGCGCGACCGTGTGCATCTGCAACTGAACGCCCTACAGGCCCGCGGTGGGTGGCCTGCGGCCGAACGCCTGCGCCCGCTGTGGGAACGCGTGCGCCCGGGCGACCTGCTGCTGGCAATCGGTGATGGCTTCGACGACGCCGGCATCGTGTTGCTCGAACAGCTGGCCAGCGCACGCCGCGAAGTGGCACTGCTGCAGATCCTGACCGCCGACGAGCGCGACTTCCCGTTCGACGCCGGCCACCGCTTCCGCGACCCGGAAACCGGCGAGGAACTGTTGGGCGACGGCGCGGCGATCCGCGCCGATTACCTGCAGCGCTTCGCTGACGCACGCAGCGCATTACGTGCGCGCCTGCAGGCCAGCGGCATCGCCAGTGCCACCGGCTGGCTCGACCAACCGTTGGACCAGCCGCTGCAGGCGCTGTTCGGCCGTGGGGGCGCTGCATGACCCTGCTGTTCCCGCTCGGCCTGGCCGCGCTCGCCGCAGGGCTGCTGCCGCTGCTGATCCACCTGGCCCGGCGCCATCCGTACACGCCACTGGATTTCGCTGCACTGCGCTGGCTGCGTGCACAGATCCGGCCGCGCCAGCGCATCCGCTTCGATGACTGGCCGTTGCTTCTGGTGCGGCTGATGTTGCTGGCTGCATTGGCCTTTCTGCTGGCACGACCTGCGTTGACCGGCCCTGCCCCTGTCCCCGCTGCCTGGACGGTAGTGGCACCTGGGATGGACGCCGCCGCACTGCGCGGCACCGCCGAAGAGGGCAACTGGCACTGGCTGGCACCTGGCTTCCCCGCCATCGATCAGGCACCACCGGCATCCAGCGCATCCCTGCCCAGCCTGTTGCGCGAACTGGACGCACAGCTGCCCGCGGGCACCGCGTTGACCGTGCACGTTCCCGATCCCCTGCCCGGCCTGGATGGCGCCCGCCTGCAGCTGTCGCGCGACGTGCAATGGCACACGCAGCCGATGCCGGTCACACCGCCGCAGACTGCAGCGGCATTGCCGCAGCTGCGCGCGCACGGCGAGGCATCCGCCACTGCCCAGCACTGGTTGAACGCACTGCAGCGCGCGTGGGGCGTGCAGGCACCGCTCGCTCCGCTGTCGGTGGATGCCCTGCCTGAACGCGGCGAGATCGGCGTGTGGAGCCGCAGCGATGCACTGCCGGCGAACTGGCAGGCGTGGCTGCGCGACGGCGGTCGTGTCATCACCGCCGGCAAGCCCGCTGCCGACGCCCGCATCCTGCTGCGCGACGCGGAGGGCGCACCGCTGCTGTGGCAACAACGCGTCGGCCACGGCTATCTGCTGGCGCTGCCGGGCGACTGGAATACCACGAGCAACGCCGCGCTGCGCGATCCGAAGTTGCCGCGTGCCCTGCTGCTGGCGCTGCAGCCACCCACGGCTCCGCGCCTGGGCGATGCACGTGACCAGGCACCGCAGCGGGCCGCATTGCCTGCTGCAACACCACCGCTGCGTGAGCCGACGCCTTGGCTGTTGCTGGCTATCGTGCTGCTGTTCGCGCTGGAACGCTGGATGGCCAGCAGCGCCCGCCGCAGGGTGGCCGCATGAATACCTGGCAGCACGCCTGGCAACGTGCGCGCCGGCGCCGTGCGCTCATCACCCTGCTGCTGGGCCTGCCATGGGCGCTGGCTGCGGCGGTGCTGGCCCTGCGTCTGGCAGGTTTCGATATCGCCTGCGTCGTCGGTACGATCAGCCTGCTCGCGTGTGCGGGCTTCGCCACTGCGCATGCCCGCCAACTGGACCGACAGTGGCTGCAACGCCACCTTGATGGCAGCGGTGCCAGCGAGGACAGTGCCGATCTGCTGTTCGCCGATGCCGCCACGCTCAATCCGCTACAGCAGCGCCAGCGTGCGCATGTGCTGGCCACGCTGGAACGTGCGATGCCGGAGCTGCGTCCACACTGGCCGCCTGGGGCATTGGCGCTGTGCTGGATCGCGGGCCTGGCCATTGTTGTGCTGGCAGTCGGCTGGCCACGTTCGAACCCCGGTTCCGCGCCAGTCCGCACGTCGGCGCCAGGCAGCACGGCCGCCGCAGGCCCGCTACGCCTGCAGTCCACCCGCCTGCGCATCGACGCACCGGTCTATACCGGCCAGGCCACGCTTACCCAGAATGCGCTGGACGCCAAGGTCGCCGCAGATAGCCGGCTGTCCTGGTCGCTACGCTTCGACCGTGCACCGGACAAGGCATGGCTGCAGTTCCACGATGGTCGCAGGTTGCCGCTGAGCGAGCACGAAGGACAGTGGCAGGCGCAGGATGTGGCACGCGCGCCGGTGCTGTACCGCGTGGTGAGCGAACCGGCACTGGCAGAGACCCGCCTGCATCGGCTGGATGTGGTGGCCGACCGTGCACCCCGCGTGCGCGTACTGGAGCCCACGGCCAGCCTGGTGCTGGGCACGCCGGGGCAGCGACAGTGGGCACTGCGCTTCGAAGCCAACGACGATTACGGTGTCGCGGCGCAGGCAACGCTGTCGATCACCACCACCCAGGGCAGCGGTGAGAACATCACCTTCGTGAAGCGCAGCGTCACGCTTGCCGGCAGCGGCGAAGCCACCGCGCGGCGTTTCGCCCACACCCTGGATCTGGCGTCGCTGGGCGCGCAGCCCGGCAACGACGTGATCGCCCAGCTGGAGGTGCGCGACAATCATGCACCCACGCCGCAGACCGGGCGCAGCAGCAGCGTGATCCTGCGCCTGCCCAGCGCCGAAGTCGCGCTTGGCGCAGAGCTCGAGGGCCGCATCAAGAAGACCCTGCCTGCGTACTTCCGCAGCCAGCGGCAGATCATCATCGATGCCGAAGCGTTGATCCGGCAGCGACGCAGCCTGGCCGCCGAGGACTTCGTGAAGCGCAGCGATGCGATCGGTGTCGACCAGCGCATCCTGCGCCTGCGCTACGGCCAGTTCCTGGGCGAGGAAAGCGAAGGTGCGCCGAAGCCACCGCCGACCAGTGACCTGCCCACCAGCGATACGCCGGCCGCAGACGACCACGACCACGACCATGACGACGAGCACGATCACGACCATGGCGCCGATGCAGGCGCGCACGACGCGCATGGCCACGACCACGGCGGCAAGCCGGCCAATGCCGATACGCCACCGGTGTTCGGCAGCGACACCGACGTGCTCTCCGAGTATGGCCACACCCATGACCACGCCGAGGCGGCGACTCTGCTCGATCCGCAGACCCGCGCCACGTTGAAGGCCGCGCTGGACCAGATGTGGTCGGCCGAAGGCGAGCTGCGCCAGGGCCGTCCGGAACAGGCATTGCCCTTCGCGTACAAGGCGCTGGGCTTCATCAAGCAGGTGCAGCAGGCCGAACGCATTTATCTGGCCCGGGTCGGGCCGGAGCTGCCACCGATTGATGAAGGCCGTCGACTCGGCGGTGATCGCGCCGGACTGGCCAGTCGTGAACTGCCGTTGGCCGCGCGCACGCCGCCGGACCCGGCCATTGTTGAAGCCTGGCAACGCCTCGGCGATGACAACGGCGCACCGGATCTCGATGCGCTCGCGACCTGGCAGCAGCGCAACGCCGCCTACCTGCCCGATGCACTGGATCTGGCCGCCGCCATCGAGCAGCTGCGCATCGAGCCCGGTTGCCACGACTGCCGCCTGCGCCTGCGCGCACAGCTGTGGCGGGCACTGCAACGTCCACTGCCGCAGGCGATGCGGCGCAGTGCGGCCGATGCGATGGGCCAGCGCTACCTCGACGCGCTGGAGGCGCAGCCATGACCCCCTCCAGCCCGAACCTGTGGATTGCGCTGGCACTTGCTGTGGTCGTGGTCATCGCCAGCGTGCGCCTGTTGCGTGGAAGCACAACGCACCGAGGTCGCCGCTGGATCGGCATCGCACTGCAGATCGCCGCTGCCATGCTGCTGTATGTCTGCCTGGTACCTCCGACGCATCAGCGATCCGCCGCTGGCCTGGTCGTGCTCGGCGCTGGGGCCGACAAGGCGGGTGCACTGCCAGCCAGCGAAGGCCCACTGTTGCTGTTGCCCGAAGCTGCCGATGTGCCCGGCGCACAGCGCGTACCCGACCTGGCCACCGCGCTGCGCCAGCATCCAGCCTCCACGCTGACGCTGGTCGGTGCGGGCCTGGCCGCACGGGACCGCGACGCGCTGCTGCCACCGGATGTACGTTGGCAGGCTGCACCGGAGCCGCGCGGCTGGATCGCGCTGCAACCACCGGCCGATGTGGCCCCCGGTGCACGCTTCGAAGTACTGGCCCAGGCGCGTGGCGCGGCAAAGGCGAAAGCAGAACTGCTCGACCCGGCCGACAGCGTGGTCGATCGCACGGACGTTGCCGACGACAGCCGCGTGCAGCTGAGCGGTATCGCCCGCGCCGAAGGCCGCAGCGTGTTCAAGCTGCGCCTGCTCGATGCCGACGGCCATGTGGTGGACAGCGTCCCGGTGCCGCAGCAGACCCTGCCGGCCGCACCGCTGCGCCTGCTGGTGCGCGCCAGCGCGCCGGGTCCAGAGCTGAAGTACCTGCGCCGCTGGGCGGCCGATGCCGGCATCCGTGTGCAGGTGCAGGCGGATACCGGGGCCGGACTCAGCATCGGCGATGGCGCGGTGGCGATTGATGCAGCATCGCTCACGCGCAGCGATCTGCTGCTGCTGGACGAACGCAGCCTGGCGGCATTGAGTGCGGGCCAGCTGGCCGCCGTGCGCCAGGCGCTGCGCGATGGACTGGGCGTGCTGGTCCGCAGCGCGGGCGCACCTTCGGCCAGTGCGCGCCAGCGTCTCCGCGATCTGGGCCTGCCCGTGCAGGGCGATGGCAGCAGCCGCACCCTCGAACTTCCCGGCGATGGCGAGAGCGCGATCCTCGCCGCACGCCGTGGCCCGCTCGCCGCTGGCACGTTGCCGACCGGCTACGGCGAAGAGGCCGACCGCAGCTCGCACGGTGCCGCCCTGCCAGCGCTGGAGACACTGACGCTGCAGGCGCCGGGCAGCAACGCGCTGCTGCACGATCGTGCCGGCAATGCCATCGGTGGCTGGCGCGCGGTTGGCAGGGGCCGCATCGGCCTGCTGCCGCTGACCGACAGCTGGCGCTGGGTGCTGGCCGGGCGCGATGACCGCCATGGCGAACTCTGGAGCAGCGTGGTGGCCACGCTGGCGCGCGCACAGAGCAGCGATGATGCGCTGTGGTCACCGCAGCCGATCAGCTGGGCAGGCGAACGGCAGGCGCTGTGTGGCGTGCAAGCGCCGCTGCAGGTCTTCAACAAACGTGGTGACGCCGTACCCCTGATTGTCGATGGCGCGACATCGGCGCTGCGCTGCGCCGGCTGGTGGCCCCGTGAGGCAGGCTGGCAGCGCCTGCAGCGTGGCGACAGCGTTGTCTGGCGCTATGTGTTCGACCCGAAGGATGCACCGACGCTGCATCGGCAGGCGATGATCGATGCAACCACGCAGGCGTTGGCTGCCAGCACGCCTGCAGACGCGTCGGTGATGCACCCCGTGCCGGGCTCGCCCTGGCCGTGGTGGCTGGCGTTCGTGTTGTGCGCATCATTGCTGTGGTGGCTGGAGCGGCGGCGCTGAGCCTGGGGTCGGATCCCTTTCGTTCGCGAAAGGGCTCCGACCCCGCCGTTGGATCGCGCACAGCATCCACGCGTGGCGTGGATCTACCGGCCCCATCCCTCATGCGCCCTTCAACGTTTTCCGGCTCGCCGGTACACACCGTTGAAACGCACGTTCATGCCACCGCATTCGCTGTTATCGGCCACGATCAGCACCTCACCCAGCGAATGCACTCGCACCCTGCAGGTGTCCTCGACGAATTCCACATCAGCACCACGCGGCGTCGCCCGCGCTTCCACCTGGCCCATGTTCGGCCCGTAGGGACGCTGTTCCGGCGTGGGGTTGGCTGAGGGCCAGTAGGCGTCACCCTCCACATGAAGTTGCCCGCCCTGCACGCGGATCTTCAGGCCGTTGTCGCCATCCTTCCACTCGCCCGCCCAATCCTGCAGCGCTGGCACGACCACCGGCAACGCCCGCAGCTTGCTGCGGTCGACCCAACCGGCGCTGCCACCCACCTTGTTCGGGAAGAACGCGCAGCGATAGCGGCCCAGGTCGCGCCCGGTCACCACGGTATCGCCATTGACCACATAGCTGCGCTGGCGGCAGGCCGGCTCGCCCTTGGCCGGGCAGCCGTCCATGTCGCCAAGCAGGTACAGACGTGGTGCATCGACCACCCGCGCCAGGGCGAACCGGCTCTGTTCGGAGGGAAACGCGCCATTGCGGCAGGCGCCATCATCGGCAATGCCATCCGCGAAGGCGGAGACCGGCAGCAATGCGGCCAACAGGCAGATCGAACGCAGGAACATGGCAGCCCTACCGGTGGGGGAGCCAGCAGGATATACCGGCCTACTTCACCGGCGGTGCATCACCGGCATCCTGCTCCTGGGAGAACCGCAGCGCACGCTGCTGCTGCTCGGCACTGAGCTCGGGCGGTGGCCGCGCCACGGCGGCCTGGATCTGCGCAGGTCCGCCGGTGAGTTTGTTGATCCCCTTGGCCGCCGCCATCACCCCCTTGACCACGCCCATCATGATGTAGCCGCCGCCCATGCTGACCTGCTCCGGCGAGGGCGGTTCGCTCCAGTCGCGGCTGAAGCGGTTGTCGCCGAACTTCACCGGATTCTTGAAGCGGTACAGGTCCAGCGGCTCGTCTTCCGGCTTGAGCGCACGCACTTCGCCGAGGGTGGTGACATTGTCCTGCGGCAGGGTGGTGGAGATCGGCGCGGCAGGTGCTGCCGGGGCATCAGCAGGGGGAGCGGGCACAGGATCGGACACCGCTACCGGCGCTGCCTGCTGCGCCTGCGCGACGCCCGCCAGCAACAGGCTGGCCAGCAGTACTCCCTGCGTTCCACGTTGTGCCACAGCCATCCACCCTGTTGGTTGCGTCCAGTGAACAAGGATACGGATGCGGGCTTCAGATTTCGTTGGCATCGGCGGGGGCATTCAGGGTGTGTCACGCATCATCGCTGCGCGGCCTGGGCGCCGAAGTTTGCAACGAACTTCATTCCCCTCGGGGCGCGGGGACGGCATCCTGCGATTTTCCCGGTAAGGCCCATCCCTGATGACAGCTCCCTCCACACGCCCGCCGCGTCGGCCAGTCGCCTGCTGATGTCGCGCGCGGCAGTACTGGTGGGTCTGGCGGTCGTGTGCCTGATGGTCATCGCGACCGCCGCCGAATGGACATCGCGTGTCCGCGCCGGCATCACCTCGCTGCGCCGGAGCAGCACGCTGCGGACGCTGGGCGAGGACGAACACATGGCACTGGCACCGGTGCGCGCGTTGACCGGCTGCGACCATGACGACCAGATAAAGCGGCTGCATGGCGCCTTCACCGGCGGGGCGTGGCGAAACAGCTTCCCGGTCGGTGACGGCTTTCTGGGTGGCATTCCCGTGCTGGTGCCAAGACAGGCATGGCCCTACCTCTCGGAAGACAATGAAGCTGAGGTGGTACTGGGTGATCACGTGGCCATGGTGGTGCGTCTGAATGGCTTCACCATCGCTGCTGCACGGCCGGATGCAGCCACCAGCCGCGTCTGTGGCGAGCGCCTGGAGACACCCGAAGAAATCTCGATGCGACGGGGTCCCGGCCTGCGTCCGTCCCCGCTGGTGATTGCCGCACTGGCGCTGTGGGCCGCCACCGGCGTCCCGGGCCTGCTCGCCATGCCGTTGCTCGCCATCGCCGGTCTTGCAGCCTGGCTGGGCCTCCCTCGCCGCAACGGCCCTGCGAGTGCGCAGCGCGTGCTGCGGGTCCGCGGGCGCCTGCGCGCGTACCAGCGTACTGCCCAGACATCACGGGTGTGGTTGCTGGGCAATGACCGGCGTGTGCAGCTACCAGGGAAATGGGAGCACGCTGCGGCATTCTCCCGCGGGCGCTCGATGCTGCTGGATGTGCGCGCCTGTGACGGCGCAGTGCTGGGCGCGGGCACGGCATGGTGCCTGGCCAGTGACCGACGGCGCTATCCGCCCACGGGAGGGTTCTGGCAACTGGCGTGGCTGGGCCTGCTGTCGTGCGTGCTGGTCTTCGGCGCCGCCTGGATGCCGTGGTCGCAGCGCCTGGAGCCGGGCTGGCCGCTTGCGTCTGGCTGGCAGGCGGTGGCATTGCTGGCGTTGGGCTGGCACGCGGTGCGGTTTGTGGTCTGCATGGTGCAGTTCCTCCGCCGCAGCGAGGCGCTTGACGCGGACATCGCGCAGCGTCCGGACCCGTGGCACTGAACGGTTCACGCCCTTCGCGCGCGATGTCTCACATCCTGAGACGTGAGTGTGTTGCCATGTGACCCCTCGCAATCCGTCCCGGCTCCATCTTCCATGGCTTACGAACTCGCCAAGCGCACCGCCGATGCCGAGCAGAAGCTCGCCACCCGCGATGGCCTGCCCGCCCGCGATGGCGCCCTGCTCAGCGCGCGCCTGCAGCGCCGCTACCACGACCGCATCACCGGCAGCTTTGCCATTCCGGGCCGCGAAGGCCGCTATGCCCCCATTCCCGATTCGGTTCCGCCGGCCCTGGCCGCCGCGCTGAAGGCACGTGGCATCGATCAGCTCTACAGCCACCAGGCCGAGGCGTGGGATGCCAGCCAGCGCGGCGAGCACGTGGCCATCGTCACCCCTACCGCCAGCGGCAAGTCGCTGTGCTACACCCTGCCGGTAGTCAGTGCGGCCATGCAGGACAAGGCCAAGGCGCTGTACCTGTTCCCGACCAAGGCACTGGCCCAGGACCAGGTGGCCGAGCTGCTGGAACTCAACCGCGCTGGCGACCTCGGGGTGAAGGCCTTCACCTTCGACGGCGACACCCCCGGCGATGCACGCCAGGCCATCCGCCTGCACGGCGACATCGTGGTCTCCAACCCGGACATGCTGCACCAGGCGATCCTGCCGCATCACACCAAGTGGGCGCAGTTCTTCGAGAACCTGCGCTACATCGTCATCGACGAAGTGCACACCTACCGCGGGGTGTTCGGCAGCCATGTCAGCAATGTACTGCGGCGGCTCAAGCGCATCTGCGCGTTCTATGGCGTGCAACCGCAGTTCATCCTGTGCTCGGCCACCATCGGCAACCCGCAGGCACATGCCGAGGCGCTGATCGAAGCGCCGGTCACCGCCATCACCGAATCCGGTGCGCCCAGCGGGCCGAAGCAGGTGCTGCTGTGGAACCCGCCGGTGATCAATCCGGACCTGGGCCTGCGCGCCTCGGCGCGATCGCAGAGCAACCGCATCGCGCGCATCGCGATCAAGTCCGGGCTGAAGACCCTGGTGTTCGCGCAGACACGCCTGATGGTGGAAGTGCTGACCAAGTACCTGAAGGATATTTTCGACCACGACCCGCGCAAGCCGCCGCGCATCCGCGCCTACCGCGGTGGCTACCTGCCCACCGAGCGGCGTGAGACCGAGCGCGCGATGCGTGCCGGCAACATCGACGGCATCGTCAGCACCTCGGCGCTGGAACTGGGCGTGGATATCGGCAGCCTGGACGTGGTCATCCTCAACGGCTACCCCGGCAGCGTGGCCGCCACCTGGCAGCGCTTCGGCCGCGCCGGTCGCCGCCAGCAGCCCGCGCTGGGGGTGATGGTGGCCAGTTCGCAGCCGCTGGACCAGTACGTGGTGCGCCATCCGGACTTCTTCGCCGAGGCCTCGCCCGAGCACGCGCGCATCGCGCCGGACCAGCCGCTGATCCTGTTCGACCACATCCGCTGCGCGGCGTTCGAGCTGCCGTTCCGCGTAGGTGATGGCTTCGGCCCGATCGACCCGGAAGTGTTCCTGGAAGCGCTGGCCGAAACCGAAGTCATCCACCGCGAAGGCGAGCGCTGGGAATGGATCGCCGACAGTTATCCCGCCAATGCGGTCAGCCTGCGCGCGGTGGCCGACGGCAACTTCGTGGTGGTCGACCGCAGCGATGGCCGCCAGCAGATCATCGCCGAGGTCGATTATTCCGCCGCCGCACTCACCCTGTACGAAGGCGCCATCCACATGGTGCAGTCCACTCCGTACCAGGTGGAGACGCTGGACTGGGACGGGCGCAAGGCCTACGTCACCCGCACCCACGTGGACTACTACACCGACAGCATCGACTTCACCAAGCTCAAGGTGCTTGACCGCTTCGATGGCGGCGTGGCCGGTCGTGGCGATTCGCACCACGGCGAAGTGCACGTGGTACGCCGCGTGGCCGGCTACAAGAAGATCCGCTATTACACCCACGAAAACATCGGCTACGGGCCGGTGAACCTGCCCGACCAGGAACTGCACACCACGGCGGTGTGGTGGCAGCTGCCACAGGCGCTGCTGCTGCGCGCCTTCGCCAGCAAGCAGGATGCGCTGGATGGCTTCCTCGGCGCAGCGTATGCGCTGCACATCGTCGCCACCGTGGCGGTGATGGCCGATGCGCGCGACCTGCAGAAGTCGGTCGGCAACGGCGATGGTTCCTGGTTCGCGATCGCCGACCAGAGCGGCCGTGGCCAGCTGCGTGGCAGCGAGGGTGATCCTGGCGTTGTCGAGCTATTGCAGGAGTTCGTGCCCACCGTGTACCTGTACGACAACTTCCCCGGTGGCGTCGGCCTCAGCGAGCCGCTGTGGCAGCGCCAGGCCGAACTGGTGCAGCGCGCGCGCGAACTGGTGCAACGCTGCGACTGCAAGGCCGGCTGCCCGGCCTGCGTCGGCCCGGTGCTGGCCGCGCAGGAAGAGGATGAGACTTCGCCGCGCGCGCTGGCACTGCGCGTGCTCGACCTGTTCGATGCCGATGCCTGCCAGCATGTACCCGACGTGGTGGTGCCTGTGCGCGATCCGATGGAGCTGCTGGCGCCGTGAGCCTGAGCCTGGACAAGCTGCGCCTGCTGCGCAGGCAGGCCGGCGACCCGAAGGCGAGCACACCGGCCGCGGCCGACGTGCCCCCTGCGCCACCGGCACCCGTGGCCGCCAACGATGCGCGGCAACCACCGGCCGAGCGTTCGGTGTTCGCCTGGGTCGAGCAGGAGATCCGCCACAAGCCGACCGGCGCTGCGGCACCTGCCATGGCGCCGTCCGCGCTGCGTCGGCCCGAAGTGGGCAGCCTGCATCGCCTGCTCGGCCTGCGCACGCGCGGCGGCCCCGCACCTGCTCGCGCCAGCGCACAGGACCGTCAGTTGCCAGGTGAGGAGATCGCACCGGGCCTGTTCCTGATCGAATCGCTGCAGCCGCAGGCGATCCCGGCACAGCCGCTGTCGCTGGATTTCGCCCGTCGCGACGGCGAGCACGTGGCCGCGCGCGACCTGCTGTTCTTCGATACCGAGACCACCGGCCTGGCCGGCGGCACCGGCACCCGCGCCTTCATGATCGGCGCTGCGGACTGGCATGTGTGCCCACAGCGTGGCGAAGGCCTGCGCATCCGCCAGCTGCTGATGGCCACGATGGCCGCCGAGGACGCGATGCTGGCCACTTTCGCCGGCTGGCTGCAACCGTCCACCGTGTTCTGCAGCTACAACGGCCGCAGCTATGACGCACCGCTGCTGAAAGCGCGTTACCGGCTGGCCCGGCAACGTTGCCCGATCACCGCACTGGATCACGTCGACCTGCTCTATCCCACGCGCCGCCGCTATCGCGGCACGTGGGAGAACTGCAAGCTGTCCACCATCGAACGCCAGCTGCTGCGCGTGGTGCGCGAGGACGACCTGCCGGGCTCGGAAGCCCCGGGCGCATGGCTGCGTTTCCTGCGTGGCGGCGACGCGGTGAACCTGCGCCGGGTGGCCGACCACAATCACCAGGACGTAGTGACCCTGGCCCTGTTGCTGCAACGGTTGGTACGCGAGGAGCAACGCGAGCGCGAGACGCTGGCACTGGTCGGGCAGTAACGGCGCAGGGCCGCGTTGACATGCCCTGACGGTGACAGCGGTGACACTGCCGCCACCATCCACGCCTGGAGCCCGACGATGCGCCTCAGTCCCCTGGTCCTGCTCGCCATCCTGCCCTTGGCCGCCTGCAGTCACGCTGGCAGCAGCACCTCCCACGATCCCGCGCCGGCGCCCGTGGCCGATGCCGCGCACGAATGCAGGCCGGAGGCGCTGGACGCCTTCACCGGCAAGACCGCCGACGAAGCCACGATCAAGAAGCTGGTGGCTGACAGCGGCGCGCGCGGTGCGCGGGTAGTCAAACCCGGCATGGCGGTGACCATGGACTTCCGCCAGGACCGCGTGACCGTGCAGGTGGACGCGCAGAACAAGATCGAGCGCGCCAGCTGCGGTTGATGTCCCAAGGTAGTGCCGGCCGCTGGCCGGCACTACCGATCAGAGGCGCTCGGCCTTGCCGCTGGCCAATGCGCGGGCGATCACCAGCTGCGCCTGCTGTGCCGCCCGCGCGTGCACCTGCGCCTGGCGTTCGCCCAGCGCGGCCTGCTGGCTGCCCAGCGCCGCCTGGCGGCTGGCCAGTTCGGCCTGCTGGCTGGCCAAGCGGTTCATGTCGCGGGTGCGGCTGGACTGTGCGGCCTGGCTGCGGGCTTCCTGCATCGCGCGACGTGCCGCGGCGGCCGCCTCACGGGCGGCTTCACGCGCAACTGCGGCGTCGCTGGTCGCCCCGCGTGCCGCCTTCGCGGCTTCGGCGGCGGCTTCGCGATTGATGTCGTGCACGCTCATCGCACTGCGCGCAGCCTCGACCGCCACCAACGCGATACGGCGCGCCTCCTCGCCCTGCAGCCGGCCCATCTCGCCCATCTGCTTGCCGAGTGCGCTCTGCTGGCGACCAAGCGCACTCTGCTGGCGACCCAGTGCGCTCTGCTGCTGCCCCAGGTCGGACGCACCGGCGTAAGCACGCTGCAACGACTGGACCAGCATCGGGTCACGCACGATGTAGCGCTCACTGCCCTGGCGGAACCACAGCGCCGGTCCCTTGCCGAGCTGCTTGCGCGCCAGCGTCACGTCGTCGATGCCGCCGTTGGCGAAGGTTGAATCACCATCGACCAGCACGAACGCCTGCGGCGGCGACGTGCTCAGATCCAGCCGCCCGTAGGTGGTGATGGAGGAACTGCGCGAGGTGCTGCGGCCGGCGTCGATGCCGGGGTCGACGTCGACATCCACGTCAACCGCCACATCCGCATCGTCCGGGCCGGACAGCTCCTCGACGTCGGCGGGCTCGGCGGGCGGCGCAGGGGCCACCGGCACCGCCGGCGCGCGCGCCGACATCGGCGGAGCAGGCGGAACCTTCGGCGCCGGCGGCGGGGGCACCACGGCCTTCGGTGCAGCCGGCGGCGCGGGCGGTGCCGGCGGCACCGGCGCTGCGACCAGCCGCATCGGCGCCACGCCCACCACCACCACCGCGGCAGTCAACGCGATCGCCAGCAGACGCGGACAGGACCGGTGCGACTGCAGCGAGAGCAGGCGACGCTTGAGGCTGGTGGTGCTTGGTGCGGCGCTGGCCACGCCCAGGTGCGGCTGCGGTGCCACGCCCAGCTGCAGCAGCAGGCGGCCATAGGCCTGGCGGCTGGCACCGTGCTGGCCGACCACCGCCGCATCCACCGCTTCCTCGCGGGCCTGGGCGTATTCGCGCACCGACAGCCGCAGCAGCGGGTGGAAGAAGAACAGGTGCTGCGCCAACGCGGGCAGCAGGCCCCACTGCAGGTCACGCCGCTGCAGGTGCTGCAGTTCGTGGGTCAGTGCCAGGTCCAGCGCGTCGCCCTGCAGGGCGTTGTCGCCGGCCGGCAGCAGCAGCACTGGGCGGAACGGCCCGATCAGCTGCGGCGAGTCCACCTGCGCGCTCATCCACAGCCGCGGCGCAGGGCGCACGCCGTGCGCGTCGGAGGCCAGCTGCAGGGCCTGCACCAGCGCCTCGTCCTCGCAGGGATGGGCCGCAGCCAGCAGTGCGCGGCAGCGGCGCCACTCACCGAAGGTGCGCAACGCCATCAGCAGCACGCCGGACAGCCACAGCGCAGCCAGTGCGACCGCCCACCACGCAACCGCCGGCACGTCCGCCGCAGGCATCGGCATCGCGGCCAGCAGCTGCGCCGAGGCTTCCGGCGCCAGTGGGTACACCAGATCAGCGGCAACGTCAGTGGCGGTCATCGCCACCGCCTGCGGTGCCGGCAGCCAGGCCAACTGCAACGGCTGGCTCCAGAACAGGCCGAGCACGGCCTGCAGCGAGACCAGCCACCACAGGCGGCAGCGGGTGGCCGCCGACAGTGACGGCAGCGCGCGGCACAGGCCATACACCAGGGCCACCAGCAGCACGGTCTGCAGGCTGGTCCAGCCCAGCCGTTCCAGCATCGGGATCAGCATCGTGGTGTCCATGGCTCAACCCTCGTGGCGACGCGATTGGAGTTGGGCAACCAGCGCTTCCAGCTCGGCCAGCTCGTTGTCGCTGACCTGCTGGCGCTGCGACAGGTAGGCCACGAACGGCGACACCGACCCCTGCAGGGTGTTGTCGACGAACTGGGCCACGGCACCCTGCAACACGCTCTGCGGGCCACGGGTGGCCTGGTAGCGGTAGACGCCGTCCTGCTGCCGGCGCTGAAGATACCCCTTCGCCCGCAGCCGCTCCATCATCGTCAGCACGGTAGAGCGGGCCAGGCCACGGGCCTCGCCGTAGCCGCTGGCGACCTCGCCGACGCTGGCCGGCGCATGTTCATCGATGTACTGCAGCAGGGCCAGTTCCTGGTCCCCTATGGACTTGCCACGCATGACACCACTCCCTTGACTACACGTGTCGTCACTGTCAGCTTGACAACAACTGTAGTCAACCCCCCGGAAGTCATGGGCCGACGAACGGTAGGCCTATCCGGGGCGGTTAAACCTTTTCCGCCGCCGGTGCATCCGACCCTCGACGCCTTTCTGGAATCCCGCATGTTCCGCCCAACGCTTCGAGTCGTGCTCATGCTCATCAGTGCCCTGCCCTTCGCCGCGGTGTCTGCCAACCAGGACCAGGCCAACGACCAGACCCGCCGGCTGATCCGCCAGATCATGCTGGACGAGCGCATCCCCGGGCTGCAGCTGGCCGTGGTCAAGGACGGCCAGATCGTGCTCTCCGAAACCTATGGCTTGGCCAACGTGGAGAACGGCGTGCTCGCCTCGCGTGACACCCGCTTCCCGCTCAATTCAGCCACCAAGGCTTTCACCGGAGTCGCCATCGCACAGCTGGCGGAGCAGGGGCGACTGGAACTGGATGCACCCGCCTCGCGCTACCTGCACGATCTTCCAGCAGCATGGAAGGATGTACGCGTGCGCCAGCTGCTCGACCATACCTCGGGCCTGCCGGACATCCTCGATGCGAATGGCCTGCTGGGCGGTGGGTCCGAAGCGCAGGCATGGGCGGCGGTCACCGTGCGCCCTGTCGAAGCGCCACCCGGGCAGCGCTTTGCCTACAACCAGACCAACTACGTGCTGCTGGCGCGGATCATCGCGCAGCAATCGGGCATGTCCTACGAGCGCTTCCTCACCACGGGCCAGTTCAGCGGCGCACGCATGGCACGCACCACCTTCGGCGACAGCTATGACCTGATTCCGGATGTGGCGACGATGTACAGCCTGGCGCCGCGCGCCACCGATGCCGCCGACGCGCCGCCGCGCCTGTCGCACTGGTTCTACGACATCCCGCCGAGCCTATGGGCCGGCGGCGGCATCCTCACCACCGCCGACGACACCGCACGCTGGCTGGTCGCGCTGACCGAAGGCCGCCTGCTGCAGGACCACTCACGGCGGCGGATGTGGTCGGTCGAGCCTCTGGCCGATGGCCGCGCCGGTCCGTGGGCCGGCGGCTGGCCGGTGCTGCAGGCAGCGCCCGACCTGCAGGTGGCCGGCATCGGCGGCGCGCGCTCGGCCTTCGTGGTCTACCCCGCGCGAGGCGTGGCGGTGGTGGTGCTGACCAACCTGGTCGGTGCCAATCCGCAGCGCTTCATTCCACGCATCGCCGATTTCTACACGCCTGCCGCGACGGCTGCGAGCCTCATCCCCGCGGACCGCCCATCACCGGCAGGATCACTCCGCTGATGTAACTGGCACAGACCGGCGAAGCCAGGAACACATAGGCGGGCGACAGTTCTTCGGGCTGTGCGGGCCGGCCCATGTCACTGTCCTTGCCGAATTCGGCAACGTCCTCTGCCGCCTTGTCGGCCGGGTTCAACGGCGTCCACACCGGCCCCGGCGCCACGCAGTTGACCCGGATGCCACGTGGCAGCAGCTGGCTGGCCAGCGCCTTGGTGAACGCATGGATCGCGCCCTTGGTGGCCGAGTAGTCGATCAGCGCCTTGCTGCCGAAGATTCCCGTTTCCGATCCTGTGTTGATGATGCTGGCACCCTCGCCCAGGTGCGGCAGCACCGCGCGCGCCATCTGGATGTAACCGCCGATGTTGGTCTGCAGGGTTTCCTGCAGATGCACGTCTTCCAGGTCTTCCAGCCGCTCGCAATGCAGCTGGAACGCGGCGTTGTTGACCAGGATGTCGATGCCGCCGAACGCCTTGGCCACCTGCTTGACCGCCTTGTTGCAGAAGCGCGGATCACGCACATCACCGGCGATCACCACGCAGCGGCCGCCTTCGCGCTCCACGTGCTGGCGGGTGATGTCCGCGTCCTCGGCCTCGTCCAGGTGCAGTACCGCAACATCGGCTCCTTCGCGTGCGAACAGCACCGCCACCGCACGGCCGATACCAGAATCGCCACCGGTGATGATCGCGCGCATGCCCTGCAGCTTGCCGCTGCCGGCGTAGTCCGGTGCAAGGAAACGCGGCGCCAGCTCCAGTTCGTGTTCATGCCCAGGCTTGGCCAGCTGCTGCGCCGGCATCGCCTCCGGTTGCCGGCGCGCACCGGCCTGGGTCGCGGTCTTCTTCGTTGCTTTTTTTGCCGCGCGCACGTCCTTGGCCTTTTCTTGATCCTGCAGGCGCCGCTGCCGGGCCGCGACGCGCGCTGCGCGTGGATCGCTGGCGGCCGCCTTGCGGGTGGCAGTCTTCACCACGCGCGGGCGATCGGGGGCGGCGACAGTCTTGCTTGCGGTGCTGCCTTTGCGCACCTTGGGCGAGGCTTTGCGGCGGACGGGGGCTTTCTTGGTGGTGGCCATGCAGGTCTCCTCGGGAGGGAAAGGGGCTGCCGGCCAGCGGCCGGCACTACCGGGGGCGGCCCTTGCCGCTCCTGCAGTGTCTCCACCCACGCTGTTGGCGGCGGTGAGCGCGCCGTGTCCACGATGTGCACGGCATTCATTCCGCCACCACGTCTGACGTCGCACCCTGCACGCAATCAAACAAGGAACGCCTCCATGAAACTTGCCATCGCCACCGCCGCCGCCTGCTTTGCCCTTGCCGCCTGCAGCAGCACGCCAATGGCCCAGGTGCAGCCGATCGACGGCGTCATTTCCGGGCAGTGCCACAGCGACATGGTGCGCGGCGCACTCGGCCTGGCCGCTTCGGACGCCACCGTGGCCCGCGCACGCGTGGACAGCGACAGCCTGCACGTGCGGGTGCTGCGCCATGATGGTCCGCGGGTGCCGCCGGCCAGCGAAGGCGGCGACCGCCTGACCATCGAGAAGGGCCGCACCAACAACATCACCGCGATCTACTGCGGCTGAGCCGGCGCGCCCTGCGCAGCACGCGCAGGGTAGCCTGTTCCCACTGGCGCGGCCCGCGCAGGCCGGCCAGTTTCGCCAGTTCACCGCGCTCCCAGCCGGCGAACACGCACGGGTCGATGTAGGCCTTGCGGCACACCGCAGGCGTGTTGCCCAGCAGCGCTGCCACCTCGCACACCACCGCGCGCTGCGCCTGCGCCAGCGCGCGCTGGCTGGCCGGTTCCGGCAGCTCGGTCGCGGCAAACGCCTGCACCGCCGCCACCGTGCCGCCCCAGGTGCGGAAGTCCTTGGCAGTGAAGTCCTCGCCCATCACCTCGCGCAGGTAGTCGTTCACCGCGCCGGAATCCACCGGCTGCAGCGCACCGTCGTCATCGCGGTACTGGAACAGCGCCTGCCCCGGCAATTGCTGCAGGCGCCGCACCAGCAGCCCCAGCCTGCGGTCGCCCACGGTCACCTCCTGCAGCTGCCCGGACTTGCCGCGGAAGCGCATGCGCACCCGGCCCCCCTGCAGCAGCTCCAGATGGCGGTTGCGCAGTGTGGTCAGACCGAACGAACGGTTCTGCTGCGCATAGGTTTCATTGCCGACCCGCACCAGCGTGTCGGCCAACAGCGCGACCACCATGGCCAGCACTTTTTCCTTCGGGAACCCCGGCCGTTTCAGATCCCGCGACAACCGCCGCCGCAGCGTGGGCAAGGCCTCGCCAAAGGCGATGATGCGGTCGAACTTGCCGGCATCGCGCTCCTTCGCCCAGTCGGGGTGGTAGCGGTACTGCTTGCGCCCGCGTGCATCGCGGCCGGTGGCCTGCAGGTGGCCGTTGGCGTGGGCGCAGATCCACACCGCAGTGTAGGCCGGTGGAATCGCCAGTGCGCGGATGCGTTGCAGGGTGGTGGCATCGCGTATCGCGTGGCCATCAGCATCGCGGTAACTGAAACCCTTGCCGGCGCGGCGCCGGCTGATGCCCGGCTGGGTGTCGTCGACATAGCGCAGGCCGGCCGCGCGCGCGGCCTGTCGTTCGGGGGTGAAGGGAGTTGGCATGCCTGTAGTGTCGCTGTCGCCATGCCGCGATCCTGTCGATAACACAAGACAAACACGTGAGGGCCGGTTCGCCGCTATGCTCGGGTCTTCACAACCCCTTCCGGAGTCATGATGTCGTTCCCGATTCGCGCCCGTTCGCTCTCCGCCCTGTTGCTGCCGGCCGTGCTGGCCCTGACCGCCTGCCAGGCACCGGCGCTGGATGAACAGGATTCGGCCACGGCCCATGCGCAGCAGGCCGCCGAAGCCGCCAAGGCGCCGGCCGACGAAGCCGGCAAGGCCACCGAGGCGCCGCCGGTCGGCACCTGCGATGCCAGCCAGGTGCAGAGCCTGGTCGGCCAGGCCTACACCGATGCACTGGGCAAGCAGGCACAGGAAGATGCAGGTGCCAGCCAGGTGCGCGTACTGAAGCCCAACGACGTGGCCACGATGGAGTTTCTCGGCGACCGCCTGAACATCGAAGTGGACGCCAAGGGCGCCGTCAGCGGCGCGCGCTGCGGCTGACTCCGGCCCCGCGCCGGCACTGGGTTGCCGGCGCGTTCTGTTGCACCTGCAACCGTGTATTGCGGCGTTGCAGCAACCTGTGATCTAGTCGAGGCATCCGGTGGCCTCACGATGCGCTCCAGGGAATGAGCGGGGACGAGTGTCGCCGCCAACCCTATACGCATCGAGGTAGAGATGGCCCCCCGCAACCGCCAAGGGCTTTACGACCCGCGCTCCGAGCGCGATGCCTGTGGATTTGGCATGGTCGCCCAACTCGACGATCAACCATCGCGCCTGTTGGTTGACACCGCCATCGCCGCGCTTTCGCGCATGACCCACCGTGGCGGTGTCGCCGCCGATGGCCTGACCGGTGATGGCTGTGGCCTGCTGCTGCGCCGCCCCGATGCCTTCCTGAAACTGCTGGCCAGCGAAGCCGGTATCGCGGTCTCCGCGCGCTTCGCCGCCGGCCTGGTCTTCCTGCCGCACGACGCCGACGCGGCGCAGGCCTGCCGCGCGCAGCTGCAGGCGCAGGTGGAAGCGGTGGGCTGCAAGGTTGCCGGCTGGCGCGAGGTACCGACCGACGACAGCGTCTGCGGCCAGCTGGCGCGCGACACGCTGCCGCGCATCGAACAGGTGTTCGTCGACGCCGGCGTCGGCCAGGATGATGCCGGCTTCGCGCTGGCGCTGTTCCTGGCCCGTCGCCGCAGCGAGCAGCTGCTGCGCGAACACACCGACTTCTACGTCACCACCCTCACCCCGGATGCGATCAGCTACAAGGGCATGGTGCTGCCGGACAAGCTGAGCCGCTTCTTCCCCGACCTGCAGCGCCGCGAACTGGCCTCCAGCGCCATCGTGTTCCACCAGCGCTTCTCCACCAACACGCTGCCGCGCTGGCCGCTGGCCCACCCGTTCCGCATGCTCGCCCACAACGGCGAGATCAACACCATCGAAGGCAACCGGCGCTGGGCGCAGGCGCGCAGCAAGGTGTGGAAGACCCCGCGCTTCGACATCGCCGAATTCGATCCGGTCATCTCCATGCACGGTTCGGATTCGCAGAGCCTGGACAACATGCTGGAGCTGATGGTCGCCGGTGGCATGGAGCTGATCCAGGCGCTGCGCATCCTGGTGCCGCCGGCCACGCAGTCGCTGGAATTCAAGGACCCGGACCTGGCCGCGTTCTACGAATTCCACGGCCTCAACAGCGAGCCGTGGGACGGCCCGGCTGGCATCGTCGCCTGCGACAGCCGCTACGCCGTGTGTACCCTCGACCGCAACGGCCTGCGTCCGGCGCGCTGGATGCTGACCGCCGACCGCCACTTCCTGGTCGCCTCCGAAGCGGGCGTGTGGGAAGTGCCGACCGAGCGTGTGGTGCGCAAGGGCAAGCTCGGCCCAGGCGAAATGGTGGCCATCGACCTCAAGCGTGGTGACCTGCTCGACTCCGACGCGGTGGACCGCATCAACCGTGGTCGCGCGCCGTACAAGCAGTGGTTGCAGCAGGGCGTGACCTACCTGCAGACCGAACTGATCGACCCCTCGCTTGTGGAAGAGCCCTTCGACGAAGGCACCCTGCGCAGCTACCACAAGCTGTACCAGCTCAGCAGCGAGGAAGTGGAACAGGTGCTGCGGCCGCTGGCCGAGACCGAGCAGGAAGCCACCGGCTCGATGGGCGACGACACGCCAATGGCGGTGCTGAGCCAGCGCAGCCGACCGCTGTACGACTATTTCCGCCAGGCCTTTGCGCAGGTCACCAACCCGCCGATCGATCCGCTGCGCGAAGACTGCGCGATGTCCCTGTCCACCCAGCTCGGCAGGGAGACCAACATCTTCCATGCCGGCCCGGAGACGGTGAACCACGTCATCCTCAACTCGCCGGTGCTGAGCCAGCGCAAGCTGCGCCAGCTGCTGAAGATGGACCAGTACGTGCAGGCCAATCGCCTGCTCGACCTGTCCTACAGCGAAGACGAGGGCCTGCGTGCCGGCATCGAGCGCATCTGCGCCGAAGCCGAGCAGGCCGCACGCGACGGCATGGTGATGCTGCTGCTGTCCGATCGCTACCCGGTGGCCGGGCGGCCGATGGTGCATGCCCTGCTCGCCACCAGCGCCATCCACCACCACCTCTCGCGCCTGGGCCTGCGCTGCGACGTGAACCTGATCGTCGAGACCGGCACCGCGCGCGACCCGCACCACATGGCCTGCCTGCTCGGCTTCGGCGCCACCGCGGTGTATCCGTACCTGGCCTACCAGACCCTGTTCGATCTGGGCCGCCGCGGCATCCTCAAGCTGAGCAAGGGCGGTGAGCAGTCGCAGATCGGCCGCCGTTACCGCAAGGGCGTCTACAAGGGCCTGTCGAAGATCATCTCGAAGATGGGCATCTGCACCGTGGCCAGCTACCGCGGCGCGCAGCTGTTCGAGATCATCGGCCTGGAACCGGACGTGGTGGACCTGTGCTTCCCGGATACCGCCTCGCGCATTGGCGGCGCCGGCTTCGCCCGCCTGGACGCCGACGCGCGTGAGCTGTGCGCGCAGGCCTGGGACGCACAGCAGGACGTGGATGTTGGCGGCCTGCTGAAGTACGTGCACGGCGGCGAGTACCACATGTACAACCCGGACGTGGTGACCACCCTGCAGCGCGCGGCGCGCAGCGGTGACCCGCGTGCGTGGCAGCAGTACTGCGATGCCGTGCATGCGCGGCCACCGTCGGCGCTGCGCGACCTGCTGGAACTGATTCCGGCGGCCACGCCCGTGCCGCTGGACGAGGTCGCCCCGGCCAGTACCCTGTTCCCGCGCTTCGATACTGCTGCGATCAGCCTGGGCGCACTGTCGCCGGAAGCGCACGAGGCGCTGGCCATTGCCATGAACCGCCTCGGTGGCCGCAGCAATTCCGGCGAAGGTGGTGAGGATCCCGCCCGCTATGGCACCGCAAAGCGCAGCAAGATCAAGCAGGTGGCCTCGGGCCGCTTCGGCGTCACCGCCGAATACCTGGTCAACGCCGAGGTGCTGCAGATCAAGGTCGCGCAGGGCGCCAAGCCCGGCGAGGGTGGCCAGCTGCCCGGCCACAAGGTCAACGAACTGATCGCGCGGCTGCGCTACGCCCGGCCGGGCATCGGCCTGATCTCGCCGCCGCCGCACCACGACATCTATTCGATCGAAGACCTGGCCCAGCTGATCTACGACCTCAAGCAGGTCAACCCGACCGCGCTGGTGTCGGTAAAGCTGGTCAGCCATGCCGGTGTGGGTACGATTGCCGCCGGCGTGGTCAAGGCCGGTGCGGACCTGATCACCATCTCCGGCCATGACGGCGGCACCGGTGCCTCGCCGGTCAGCTCGATCCGCTATGCAGGTGTACCGTGGGAGCTGGGCGTGGCCGAAGCGCACCAGGCGCTGCTGGCCAACGACCTGCGCGGGCGTACCCTGCTGCAGACCGATGGCGGCCTGAAGACCGGCCTGGACGTGGTCAAGGCCGCACTGCTGGGTGCCGACAGCTTCGGCTTCGGCACTGCGCCGATGATCGTGCTGGGCTGCAAGTACCTGCGCATCTGCCACCTCAACAACTGCGCCACCGGCGTGGCCACCCAGGACGAACGCCTGCGCGAGAACCACTTCACCGGCCAGCCCGAGCGCGTGGAGAACTTCTTCCGCCTGCTGGCCGAAGAAGTGCGCGGCTGGCTGTCGTACCTGGGCGCGCGTTCGCTGGAAGAGATCGTCGGCCGCACCGACCTGCTGCGGCAGATCGAGGCAGCGCCCCGTGATGGCGTGCGCGTGGACCTGTCACGCCTGCTGGCCGACAGCCGCTACGAGGGCAGCCATTGCGCCGCGCAGCGGCTGTACGAATCGCCGGACAGCCTGGCCACGCAGATGGATGGCCTGCTGGCCCCCGCCATCGAGCACAAGCGCGGCGGCGAACACCGCTTCCTGATCCACAACACCGACCGCAGCATCGGCACCCGCCTGGCCGGTGCAGTGGCGCGCGCGCACGGCAACCAGGGCATGGCCGAGGCGCCGCTGGAACTGCGCTTCCGCGGCAGCGCCGGGCAGAGCTTTGGCGCGTTCAACGTCGGTGGCCTGCACCTGGAAGTGGAAGGCGAAGCCAACGACTACGTCGGCAAGGGCATGGCCGGTGGCCGCCTGGTGGTGCGCCCGCCACGTGGCGCCCGCTTCGAGGCACGCAGCACCGCGATCATCGGCAACACCTGCCTGTATGGCGCCACCGGGGGCGAGCTGTTCGCCGCCGGCCGCGCGGGCGAGCGCTTCGCGGTGCGCAATTCCGGCGCGCTGGCGGTGGTCGAGGGCGCCGGTGATCACTGCTGCGAGTACATGACCGACGGCGTGGTGCTGGTGCTGGGCAAGGTCGGCCTGAACTTCGGTGCCGGCTTCACCGGTGGCCTGGCCTACGTGCTGGACGTGGACCGCGATTTCGTCGATCGCTACAACCACGAGCTGATCGACATCCATCGCGTCTCCGCCGAGGGCTTCGAGAACTACCGCCAGCATCTGCATCGCCTGATCGGCCGCCATCGCGAGCTGACCGGCAGCATCTGGGCGCAGCAGATCCTGGACGAGTTCCGCGATTACATCGGCAAGTTCTGGCTGGTCAAACCGAAGGCCGCCAGCATCGAGTCGCTGACCGAAACCCTGCGACGCGCTGCGTGATGTTTTCCGGTAGTGCCGGCCGCTGGCCGGCAACGTTCCCCCTCGCATTCCAGAGCCCGCCATGAGCCGCAAGCACGCCTTCCAGTTCCTCGACCTGCCCCGCACCATGCCGCAGCGCATTCCGGTGGAACTGCGCACGTCCGGCGACTGGGGCGAGCTGTACGGCAAGTTCGGCAAGGAAGATGCCCAGTACCAGGCCGGCCGCTGCCTGGACTGCGGCAATCCTTACTGCAGCTGGAAGTGCCCGGTGCACAACGCCATTCCGCAGTGGCTGCAGCTGGTGCAGGAAAACCGCATCCACGAGGCGGCCACGCTGTGCCACAGCACCAATCCGCTGCCGGAAGTGTGCGGCCGGGTGTGCCCGCAGGACCGGCTGTGCGAAGGCAGCTGCACGCTGGAAGAGTTCGGTGCGGTGACCATTGGCGCGGTGGAGAAGTACATCGTCGATACCGCGCTGGCCAGCGGCTGGCGCCCGGACCTGGGCGCGGTACAGCCCACCGGCCACAGCGTGGCGGTGATCGGCGCCGGCCCCGCCGGGCTGGCCTGTGCCGACCGCCTGGCACGCGCTGGCATCACCGCCGTGGTCTACGACCGCTACGAACAGATCGGCGGCCTGCTGCAGTTCGGCATTCCCAGCTTCAAGCTGGACAAGGACGTGATCCATCGCCGCCGCGAAGTGCTCGAAGGCATGGGCGTGCAGTTCCGCCTCGGCGTGGAGATCGGCCGCGATGTCAGCGTGCAGCAGCTGCTGGACAGCCACGACGCCGTGTTCGTCGGCACCGGCGCCTACCGCTACACCGATGGCGGCCTCGACGGCCAGGACCTGAAGGGCGTGCTGCCGGCGCTGCCGTTCCTGGTGCAGAACAGCCGTATCGTCAGTGGCGATGACCCTGAGGGCCGGCCGATCGCCGGCTGGGAAGACACCATCGCCCTGCCCGATCTCAACGGCAAGCGCGTGGTGGTGCTCGGTGGCGGCGATACCGGCATGGACTGCGTGCGCAGCGCCGTGCGGCTGGGCGCAGCCAAGGTCACCTGCGCCTACCGCCGTGACGAAGCGAACATGCCCGGCAGCGCGCGCGAAGTGGCCAATGCACGCGAGGAAGGCGTGCGCTTCCTGTTCAACCGCCAGCCGCTGTCGATCGAGGCCGGTGCTGATGACGAAGTGATCGGCGTGACCGTGGTCGAGACCCGGCTGGGCGAACCGGATGCCAACGGCCGCCAGAACGCGGTGCCGATCGAGGGCAGCGAATCGCTGCTGGAAGCGGACGTGGTGATCATCGCCTTCGGCTTCTCACCGACCTTGCCGGCATGGCTGTCCGAGCATGGCGTGGAAGGCCAGTCCAACGGCCGCATCGTGGCCGGCGGCAAGGACCGCCTGCCGTTCCAGACCGCGCATCCGCGCCTGTTCGCCGGTGGTGACGCAGTGCGCGGTGCCGATCTGGTAGTGACCGCCGTGGCCGAGGGCCGCGACGCCGCCGCCAGCATCGTGCGGCTACTGGCCCACTGAGTCCGGCACCAGCAGTACCGCCAGCAGCGCCCGCAATACGTGCGGCTCCACCGGCTTGGCCAGGAAGTGGTCGATGCCAGCCACACGACAGGCTTCGCGGGTGCTTTCCATCACGCTGGCCGTGAGCGCGATGATCGGCACCTGCGCTCGCGCCGGGCAGGCATCGGCGCGGATCGCCCGCGCCAGTGCAAAGCCGTCCATGCCCGGCATGTGGCAGTCGGTGATGACCAGGTCGAACGGCTGCGCCTGCCATGCTGCAAGCGCCGACCATCCGTCGGTACAGGCGTGGACCTGCAGCCCGAGCGCACGCAGGCGTTGCTCCAGCAGATGCAGGTTGGTGGGATGGTCTTCAGCCACCAGCACGCGCGACGCCGGCAATGGACGCTCGTCCGCAACCGCCGCCGAAGGTGCAGCCACGGGTGCCTCGCAGGCATCCAGGTCCAGATCCAGCCAGACCGTGGTGCCTTTCCCGGGTGAGCTGCGCAGCTGCAGCTCCGCGCCCATCGAGGTCGCCAGCTCGCGGCAGATCGCCAGGCCCAGCCCACTGCCGCCGAAGCGCCGTGTGGTCGAGCGCTCCGCCTGGGTATAGGCGGCGAACACCGCCTGCTGGCGTTCCTCGCTGATGCCCACGCCGCTGTCGCTCACCTGCAGGCGCAGCTGCTGGCCGCCGTCACGCTGCTGCAGTACCTGCACCTGCAGTTCCACGTGGCCCTGCCGGGTGAACTTCAATGCGTTGCCGGCCAGGTTGAACAGGATCTGGCGCAGGCGCAGACCGTCGGCCAGCGATCCCGGCTGCATCTCCGGATCCAGCACCACCTGCAGGTGCAGGCCGCGGCTGGCGGCCACCGGCATCAGCAGTTGCTGCACCGCACGCACCAGTGCCGCCAGATCGATGGGCCGCAGCTGCAGTGGTGCGCCCTGCAGGCGCTGGCTGTGCAGGACATCGTCGAGGATCTGCCGCAACATCCGCGCGGCATCATCGACCGTGGCCAGCACCTGCTGCTGGCGCGCCTCCAGCCTGCTGCCCGCCAGCCGTTCGAGCATGCCCAGCAAGGTGCTCATCGGGGTGCGGATCTCGTGGCTCATCGTTGCCAGGAAGTGCGCCTTGGCCTGTGCTGCCTGTTCGGCCTGGCGGCGCGCGTCGGCCAGCGCGCGGGTACGTGACTGCACTTCGCTGACGTCGATCCAATAGCCGCTCCACTCGACGTCGCTGTCGTCGCAGGGCAACGGCCGCCCATGCGAACGCACCCATCGCCACCCTTGTGGCGAACGGGTGCGGAAAGTGACGTCGATCGGGCCACGCGCCAATGCAGCCGTCTCGACACAGGCCATCACCTGGCTGCGGTCATCCGGATGGACCGCGGCCAACAACCGCTGGTGATCGATCCGCGCGGTCTCCACGCTGATTCCGAACAGGGCCTGCACGTCACCGGCGATCTGCGGAAAGCTGTAATGGCCGCCCGCCGACCGACGCGCCTGGTAGACCACCGCCGGCAGGTTCGCAGTCACCTCCTGCAGGCGCTGCTCCACTACTCGGCGGCGCACGCTTTCGCGATGCACCCGCCAGTAACCGTAGGCATGTACCAGCGCCAGGGCGAGCAGGATCAACGAGGCCGGCACCAGCCAGCGCAGGGGCGACGATGACGGGGAATTACGCGGCCGGTCCGGCAGCCAGTCCGCGCGGATCTGTTCGCGCTCGGTATCGGTCAGCTGCGACAGCGCGTGCTCGAAGCCGACGATGACATCGGCGCAGGCGGGCGTGGTCGCCAGCACCAGGGCATCATCGAAACCGGCCGGCGCAGCGATCAGCAGTGCATCGCCCTGGTAGCGGCGCAACGCGGCCTCGACGTCGCCGAGGTTGGCGACGACCGCATCGATCAATCCGGTGCCCAGCAGCGGGAGCGCATCGTCCAGCGCTGCCGGTGGCAGCAGCTGTGCACCCGCTGCCTGCTCGGCCAGCAGCCCCTGCAGCGGCATCCGGCTGGGGCTGGCCACGGTGCGTCCACGCAGATCTTCCAGGCCCAGCACCGGCGGCGTACCCTCCCGGCGGACGATCACCTGTGGCAGCTGCAGGTAGGGCGTGCTGGCCACCCACCCGGCGGGCAGCTGCGAGCGTGGCCACCCCAGCAGCGCCTGGGTGCCGGCCGGCAGCTCATCCCGGTCCACGCTGGCGGCCGGCACGGGCAGCAGCTGCAGTGGCCGTTGCCGGCCCAACAGCTCCAGGTACACCGCGCCGAGCCCCCGTGCCTCACCCTGTTCGCTGGACGACAAGGGTGCGCGGTCGGAAGGCCAGGCGATGCGCAGCGGTGTCCTGCAGCCCGTGGCGGAGGCCGTGGCAGGCAGCAGCAGGCTGGCCATGACAGCAATGGCTGCCGGGAAGCCGGCGACATTCACGGTAGGCATCCTCATCTCGCGGGCGGAAGGAACGGCCGCGCTGCGGTACCGCTGCCTGCCACGCTATCGACGTGCGGACCGACGGCAATGAAGAAAGTTGTAAAAGCATCCAGATAGGGGAATGCCGACATACACTGCCGCCTTCCCCCGTAACTGCGGAGCGTTCGATGCGCATCGGCCTGGCTGCCAACCGTCTTCATCACCACGACGCGCGCGCCGCGCTGTTCCGTTGGCTGCGCAGCAGCGAGGCCGGCCTGCGCGAACTGGGCGTGTCGCTGCATGCGGTCGGTCGCACCCATGACGCGATCGAACGACAGGGCTTCCTGGCCGGGTACGCGGGCCTGCACCGTTATCCCTACGGTCGCGAGGGTGGCCTGATGAAGCTGGTCGCCGAAGTCGTTGGCATGGGTCCGGATCGGACACTGGATGGCGCGATCTACCTGATCGACCCGGTCGATCCGTCCTCGGTATTTCCGGAAGCCACGGCGCTGAAGCGCCAGTGCGTGATTCACGGCAAGCCGTTCATTTCGACCGTGGCCACCGCACGCGACTGGGTCGAAGTGGAGCGCGTCCACGCCGGGCTGGCGGCAGACGGCGGCGCCGACGACCTGCATGCGTTCGAAGGCCAGACGCTGGCGCTGATCGCGCACGATGCGATGAAGCCGGCGATGCTGGCCTTCGCCGATGAGCACTTCGATGTGCTGGCCCGGTTCGGTGAGCGGGTGGCGACGGGCACCACCGGCCAGCGTTTGAACGAACTGGCCTGGAGCCGGGGCTGGCCACGTGATACGCCGTGGGTGACGCGCTACCAGAGCGGCCCGATGGGCGGTGATGCGCAGATTGCCGACCGGGTGCTGGAGGGGCGCTGCCAGCGTGCGATTTTCTTCGAGGATCCGCACGTGGCGCGCCAACATGAGGCGGATATCCAGCTGCTGGAGCGCGCGGTGACGACGGTGACCGATCAGGCGGTGTGCATTACGGCGCCGCGGGTGGCGGCGCGGTGGGCGGCGGCGGCGGCGCTGCGGGCGGGGTGAGGGTTTCGGCCAACGGCTGAGCCCTTCGTGGTCGGTGGGGTCTGCACGATCATGAGGTTGGCCGGGATGGGTGGAATTGCGGGGGACGCCGTAAACCCGTCCCTGGGGGCTTGGCCGCGGCATCCATGCCGCGGACACCCCCGCAATCCCACCCATCCCGTCCTTCGACAGTTTCCGGTGTGCCCACCACGGAAGAAAGAAGGAAGAGCAGGAGCGGGTCGCGCGCTTCTGTAGAGCCGAGCCCACGCTCGGCTGCATTCAACGGCAGCCGAGCGTGGGCTCGGCTCTACAGTTACAGAAGCTGGCGAAGCATGGCCTTCAGGCGTCGCCCTTCCAGCTGGAAGTAGTCGCGCTGCTCGCGCCAGGCGGGGAAGCGTTGTTCCACTTCGTGCCAGAACGCGGGCGAGTGGTTGGGCTGGATCAGGTGGCAGAGTTCATGCACCAGCACGTATTCGAACGCTTCCGAGCGGCCCAGCACCAAGGCCAGGTCCAGTGCCATGCTGCCGTCGGGGGCCAGTGAGCCCCATTGCGAGGACATCACCTTCAGCCGCAGGCGGCTGGGTGCGCGCGGCAGGGTGGGCAGGTACTTCGGCAGCCAGCGCCCGACGTCGGCGCGGGTCTGGGCTTCGTAGAACTCGCGCAGCAGACGGCGCAGGGTGGCGTCACCACCACGGGTGGGCCACTGCACGCAGGCGCCGTGCGCGTCGATCTCCAGGCGCGCATAGCGGCCTTCCTGCCAGCGCAGTGGCAGCAGTTCGCCGCGCAGGGGCAGCACGCCGTCTTCGCCGGGCTGCAGCGGCGCCGGCAGGCCTTGGCCCTGGTACTGGCGCAGCTGCAGTGCAAGCCAGTCGCGGTGCTGTTCCAGGAAGCGTTCGCCCATCGCCAGGCTTGCCCGCGGCGGCAGGGTCAGGCGCGCGCCGCGCTCGTCCACGCTCAGCTTGATGCGCCGTGCACGCGGATCACGCACGCGCAGTACCTCGATCTCGGCATCCTCCAGGCGCAGGCGAACGGTGTCGCGCTGTACGGTGGCGGGCGGGGTCGGGCTGATCAGGCGGCGCAACAGACGGCTCATGCACCCAGCATAGCGCTGCTTCGGGCCGCCGGATGACCGGCGGCCGTCGGGCTGCCTGTTCAGTCAGCCTTGCTGAGCTTGAAGGCTTCTTCCAGCAACAGGAACAGGCGGCGGATCTCGGCGCTCTGCAGGGCGAAGCGGGCGTCGAACTCGGCGCGGCGGCCATCTTCGTCGGCATGCTCCAGCTGGTCCAGGGCACCGTCGAGGAACTTCAGCTTGCGCACGATCAGGTCGTCGCCGATCACGAAGGACAGGTTGTCCTCGAAGATCAGCGCCAGCTTGGTCACCTGCTTGCCGGCGTCCAGGTGCTTGTCGATCTCGTCGCAGCGCAGCTCCTGGTGCTGGCACTTGACCACCGCGCCACCTTCCACCGGGTCCTTCATCTCGCACTCTTCGCCCAGGCTCAGCCCGGTCGGCAGCGGCTCGCCGGCGATCCAGCCGGTCAGGATCGAGCGCGGCGCGACTTCGGCGTTCAGCGGCATCGCCGGGAAGCTGCCGAGCAGGCCGCGGATGTCGGACATGAAGTACTCGCCGGTCTTGCGGCTGGAGGTGTCCACCGCGACGTAGCCGTGCTGCAGGTCGATGAAGGCGTCGTTGCGCGAGGACTTCACGAAGGCGCGCGGCAGCAGTTCATGCAGCAGGTCGTCCTTCATGCGCTTGCGCTCGCGGCCACCCGGGCGGCGGCCTTCCTTCTCCTCGATCTCCTCCAGCTTGCGCTCGAGCAGGTCGTTGACCACCGCCGCCGGCAGGATCTTGTCCTCCCCGCCCACGGTCAGCCACAGGTGCTCGGCGATGCGGTGGGAGAGCAGCTCCTTCTCCTCGCGGCCGAACGGCGAGATGAAACCGCGCGAGTTCATTTCCAGCGCGCCGACCGGCTTCAGCAGGGCGTGCGGCAGCAGGGTGTCGACTTCGGAAAAATCGGTGGTGGTCGGGAAACGGAAGAACGTCAGGTTGCGAAAGAACATGGAATTCCGGATGGCAAAGAGGAAGGGCGGCCGACCTTAAACGGCGGGCGTCTCGGGATCTGCGTCGGCGTCGGCCGGGGAACCGGCCAGCCAGGCATGGGCGTCGGGCAGCGGCGCGTCGTCGCGACGGCCCAGCGCCATGAAATCGAACAGGGTGGTGTCAGCCAGCTGCGAGGGCCGGACTTCACTCATGGCGCGCGCGATCTGCTCGATGCGGCCCGGGTGGTCCTTCTCCCACTGCTTCAGCATCAGGCCGACCTGGCGGCGCTGCAGGTTCTCCTGGCTGCCACACAGGTTGCAGGGAATGATCGGGAACTGGCGCGCCTGCGCGTACTCGACGATGTCACTCTCGCGCACGTAGGCCAGCGGCCGGATCACCACATGCTTGCCGTCGTCGCTGCGCAGCTTCGGCGGCATGCCCGACAGCTTGGCGTGGTGGAACAGGTTCATGAAGAACGTGGCCACCATATCGTCGCGGTGGTGGCCCAGCGCGATCTTGGTGAAGCCATGGCTTTCGGCGTAGTTGTACAGCGCACCACGACGCAGCCGCGAGCACAGCGAGCACATCGTCTTGCCTTCCGGAATGACCCGGCTGACCACCGAATAGGTGTCCTGCTCGATGATGTGGTACGGCACGCCCAGCCCTGCCAGGTACTCCGGCAGCACGTGCTCGGGGAAGTCCGGCTGCTTCTGGTCCAGGTTCACCGCCACCAGCTCGAACGGCACCGGCGCCTTCTTCTGCAGCTGCAGCAGCACGTCCAGCAGGGTGTAGCTGTCCTTGCCGCCGGACAGGCAGACCATGACCTTGTCACCGGCTTCGATCATGCCGAAGTCGGCAATCGCCTCACCGACCTGGCGGCGCAGGCGCTTGGCCAGCTTGTGCTGCTCGCGCTCGGCCACGCGCGGATCGCGGGCGGCGCGCGGCTGGGAACGCGGCAGGGGATCGGGAAGGGAAATCACGGCACTCATGGGTTCCATTCTAACGGCTCGGAGCGGCCACGGCCGGGGGTCGGGATTCCCCTCTCCCGGCAGTCATCATCGCTGTGTATGCTCGGAGGCTGTGGACACTTACAGCCCCGCCGAGATCGTCGAGCACCTCGCCGCCCTGCGCGCCGAGCACCGCCTGCTGGATGAACAGATCACCCGCATGGCCGCCAATGGCGAGGACGAACTGGAAGCCAAGCGCCTGAAGCGGCGCAAGCTGCAGTTGAAGGACTGCATCGCCAGACTGGAAAGCCTGCAGATTCCCGACGAGCCGGCCTGAGCGGTGGCCCATCCACGCATGGCGTGGATCTACTGCTTCGCCCCTGGTAGATGCCAACCTTGGTTGGCATGCCGTTCGCCGGGCATGGCCATGCCCGGCGCTACCTTCAATCCTGCGGCGCCGGCTCGTCCGGGCGTGCCGCTTCCGGGCTGACCCGTTCGATGGTGTGGCGCAGCTCGCGGCCGAGGATGAACTTGGCGTCCTTGGCCCAGGCATCCAGGCGCTCGTCGAACAGCAGCTTGCTGTTCTCGTCCGGCCACACCAGGCGCAGCTCGCGCAGCTTCTGGATGAAGCCACGGAACAGGGTGCGGTCGAAGAACTCCGGCGCGGCCGGTGCATAGAGCAGGCTCAGACGCTGCGCCGCCTGCTGGCACAGGCTTTCCAGCTCGGCCGCACCCAGCACGCCCGGGCCGTTCTTCACCAGCACCGAAATGGCGATGTAGTAGCGCTCGAATGCCTGCTGCAGTGAATGGCCAATCGCACGCAGGCGGAACACCTCGTCGGTCTGCCCGGTGTTGCGCGCCAGGATTCCACCGTCGTCATCGTTGACGTTCTGCAGCAGGCCCTCGCGCACGAACACGTCGATGGTCTGGTCGATGCGCTGGGCGAACTCGTCCTCGCTCCACGGCAGGAACAGTTCGGCCTGCAGGAACGGGTACACCGTGCGGCCCAGCTGGACCAGGCCGGTGCGGCTCATGCGGCGGTTGTTCTGGAAGCAGCAGGCCACCCACGACGAGGCGGTGAACAGGTGCAGCACGTTGTTGCGGAAGTAGCTCAGCAGCACCGCGGTATCGCCGCTGACGCTGAGCACGTCGCCCAGCGGATGCTTGATACGGGTGAGGACGTTGATTTCCTCGGCGTGGGCGATGATCCGCTCCGGCGAGTGCGGGGTCACCGTCACCCGGTCCGAATACGGCATCTCGACCAGCAGCGTCTTGCACAGTTCGATCTGCGCGATCAGGTCGGCCTCGCCCATCGCGTGCTTCGGCGTGGACAGCAGGGCCAGCGCCAACAGGTTGATCGGGTTGACGTCGGCGGCGCCGTTGATGCGCACCTGGATGCGCTCGGCCAGCGTATCCACCGTGGTCGACAGCCAGGCCGGCTTCTCGTCTTCGGAAACCGCCTCGCCCTTCCACTCCGGCGCCTTCTCGGCCAGCACGTCGTTCAGTGCGATCGGTTCGCCGAAGTTCACCACCACCTGGCCGTAGTTCTGCTTGAGCACCTTGGGGATACCCCACAGCAGCGACCAGATCGATTCCTTTTCCTTCGGCCGGCCGGACAGTTCGTCCAGGTAGCTGCCGCCCTCCATCAGCTTCTCGTAGCCGATGTAGATGGGCTGGAACAGCACCGGCTTGCGCGGCTGGCGCAGGAACGCACGCAGCGTCATCGAGATCATGCCGCCCTTGGGCTGCAGCAGGCGGCCGGTACGCGAGCGGCCGCCTTCGACGAAGTACTCCAGCGAGTAGCCGCCGGCCAC
Organism: Stenotrophomonas sp. YJH_SMC_16; assembly: GCF_059367875.1. Classification (NCBI taxonomy): domain Bacteria; kingdom Pseudomonadati; phylum Pseudomonadota; class Gammaproteobacteria; order Lysobacterales; family Lysobacteraceae; genus Stenotrophomonas; species Stenotrophomonas sp. YJH_SMC_16. The sequence goes on from NZ_JCAFRH010000008.1 coordinate 40,579, forward strand.
CAGCTGCGCGACGTACTCACTGAGCACGGCCGAGTACAGCGCGTTGCCGCGGATCGAGCGGCGGATGAAGAACGCACCGCCCTTGCGCAGCAGGGTGCCGACCACCGGCAGGTTCAGGTTGATGCCGGCCACGATGTGCGGCGGCACGATGCCACGGTCGTACAGCAGGTAGGACAGCAGCAGGTAGTCCATGTGGCTGCGGTGGCTGGGCACGTAGACCACTTCGTGGCCCGGCGCGGCGGCCTTGAACTTGTCCAGGTGGTGCACCAGCACGCCCGCATAGATGCGGTTCCACACGTGGCTGAGCATGAAGCTGGCCGAGCGCACCACCGGGCTGGAGTAGTCCGCGGCGATTTCCCAGGCGTAAGCATGCGCCTTCTTCCAGGCGTCGGCCGGCTTCGAGTTGTCGCGCTTGGCCTGCGCGGCGATCGCTTCGCGCACCGGTTCGGCGGCCAGCACCTGGTCCACCAGCAGGCGGCGGGTCGACAGGTCAGGGCCGATCACCGATTCACGGATGCGGCGGAAGTGCGTACGCAGCACGCGCTGCAGCTTGCGTACCGTGCGCTCCGGCTCCAGGCCTTCGTCCACGGTGCTGCGCAGCGAGATCGGCGGGGCGAAGCGGACGATGGTACTGCGGCCGTTGAGCAGCACCGCCAGCAGGCGGCGGAAGCGGCCCACCAGCGCCCAGTTTTCCGAGAACAGCACCGCGAACCAGCCGCTCTGCTTGTCCGGCGCGCGGCCGACGAAGATCGACACCGGCACCAGATGCACGTCCAGGTCATCGCGCACGCGATGGGCCTGCAGCACCTTGGCCAGCGAATCGGAATGGGTCTTGGCGCCGCGCTGCTCGGGGATCAGCGAGTTGCTGGAGCTGCGCCGCGACAGCGCCAGGTAGGCGCGCTTGCGGCCGGTCGGATCACCGGCCAGCGGCACCAGCGGCGACGGCAGCCCAGCCTGGCGGCAGGCCTTGTCCAGGATCAGCGCGTTGGACAGGCCGTAGTCTTCCAGCACGTACATGACCGGGCGGCCATCGTTGTACTGGCCCGGGTCTTCCGGCTCGATCTTCAGCGACAGCCACGGCTCGACCAGGCGGCCCAGCAACCGTGCCCACAGCGGGCGGCGGCCGGCCGGACGCGCATGCGCGGGCGGCGGTACCGGGTTCGGGCCGGTACCGGTCGAGGGGGACGCCGGCACCGTATCGGCGGGCGTCGACTGGGATTCTTCGCCGGGGAACGGCAGCGGGTTCTGTTTCGACATCGGCGCCATTATGGCTTAGGCGGCGGCGTTGCCGCTTCCCCACCCTCGGCGGGGGCTTCAACCGGGGCGGGGGCCGCCGCAGCGCGGGCCGCATCGGCCTTGCGCAGCAACGCGTCGGTGTCGGCCAGGGTGCGGGTCAGGTACCAGTGGCCCTCGCGACGGCTCAGCGGCAGCTGCAGGGTCATTTCGCGGCCAGCCAGGTCGTAGTGCAGGCGTACCAGCGCATTGTCACCCTCCACCGAGAGCAGCTCACCGCGCACGCTGCGCAGCGCATCGTCCACGCCCAGCCCGTAGCTGCCCAGCACCGCCTTGAGGGTGTGGATGAACGGCGCGAGCTGCTGCAGGCTGCCTTCCATGCCCGCGGCCTGCATGCCGGCCTCATCCTCGAAGCCGACCTTGCTGGCTGCGCCGACCAGCGCGGCGATGGTGCTGCGCGCGCGGGCGCGGTCACTGATCGGTGCCCCCTGCGCCCAGCTGGCGAGGGTTTCGACGAGGGCGATGTAATGCGCCTGCTGGCCCGGTGTGTAGCCCTTCTGATGGCGCAGGTACTGCACACCGAAGTTGCCCATCGACTGCGCGGCCTGGCGCACGGCACCGGCCTGGCCTGCCAGCTGGCGGTCGAAGCTGCGTTGCAGTTCGGCGCTGGCATTGGGCGCGCGCAGCGCGGCCAGCATCGGCAGCAGCTGGTCACCGAGCGGCAGCTCGGTCAGCGGCCACTGGCTGCGGCCCTCGGCCCAAGCCTGCTGCAGGCGCTGGTACTGGCTCGGCGGTACCGACAGCTTTGCATAGCCGACCAGATCGTCTTCGGCCAGGCGCAGGGCCATCGCCTGCACCGCCGCAACCGGTTCGGCCGCCGGCCTGGCCGGATCGTTGGCCGATTCACGACACGCGGCCACCGCCAGCAGCAGCATGGCTGCCAGCCCCCATCCACGCGCAGACCTTCCTCGCACTGCCACGCTCATGCACTCGGACTCCCCGGACCGGTCCGCATCTTGCGGCCTGCGACGTGACAGCGGCAAGCCGGGACGTCACGGTTTCCGCTGTTGCCTGTGCAAGTCACTGATCAGAATAAAAAAAGAGCCGGGATCACGGGGATCACAGGCTCTTCAAGCCGGCGCGGGGCCGGTGGACAGTGTTGTGGCACATGTCCGGTCCGAGGACCGGATGGCGGCGATCCTACGCTGCCGCTCAAGTTAAGGCAACACTTCACGTAGTTATGCATAAATTATTGATTTTATTGATCAACCTGATGCTTGGCATGGAGGCCATGAAATCTACGGCAGGTTTTGCGGCGATTCGGGCACAACCGGTTGGTGGACGGATGCAAAAACGCCATCCCGCGCGGGTCGGGATGGCGTTCGGGCCTGCAGCCTGCGCAGCGGAATCTCAGCGCGCAGCCAGCGCCGACGTGATTTCCTGCTGGATGGCCCGGGCCGCGGCCTGCGGATCGGCGGCCAGGCGGATCGGGCGACCGACCACAATGGCATCGGCGCCATCGGCAAAGGCCTGGGCCACGCCAACGGTACGCTTCTGGTCATCGCCGACCGGGCCACCGGGACGGATGCCCGGGCAGACGATCGAGAACCCGGCGCCGGTAGCGGCACGGATGGGGCCGGCTTCCTGGCCCGAGGCGATCACGCCATCGATGCCGGCCGCCTGCGCGGCCAGCGCGCGCTCGACCACCACGTCCACCGGTTCACGGTCGATGCCCATCTGGGCCAGGTCCGGACGGCCCATCGAGGTCAGCACGGTCACTGCCAGCAGGCGCATGTCGCTGCTGTTGGCGGCGGCGCAGGCCTCCATCATGGCCGGGTGCCAACCATGGATGGTGGCGTAGCTGACCGGCCACTGCGACAGGCGCTTGATCACCGCCGCGGCGGTGGCCGGGATGTCGAAGAACTTCAGGTCAACGAACACGCGCTTGTCGCGGCGGGCCAGCTCATCGAGCACCTGGAAGTACTCGCCGGAGGCGAGCAGTTCCATGCCGATCTTGTAGAACGCCACGCTGTCGCCGAGGCGGTCGACCCACTCAAGCGCCTGCACGCGGTCAGGCACGTCCAGCGCGAAGATCAGGCGCTCGTCGTCGCGCAGCGGCAGCGGCGCGCGGTTCATGGTGCGTAGTCCAGGGCTGCGCGCTTGGCGTCGTGGCGGGCCTGGCGCGACTGGCTGTAGTCGTTGTTGAACTGCGCCGGCTCGAAGCCGCCGTAGGTCGGGTTCGGCAGCATCCACCAGCGCTCGCCGAACCAGTCGTGGTACTGCTGCAGCAGCGCGTCACGGCCATCGTTGGTGTTGGCGGTCACTTCGACGAAATCGCCCAGCTGGTCGCCGAACTGCATCAGCACGCGGTACTTCTGCCCGGCCAGGCGGCGGCGGCAGTTCTTCTCGCTGCCGGCCTGCTCGCAGCCTTCGACCACGGTGCCCAGGCCCAGGAACACGCTGTCGTCGGCCACCGGCAGGCCCTGCTCGCGCAGGTTGGCCAGGGTCGCGTCCTTCAGGTGCACGGCGCGGTTGGAGATGTACAGCAGGGTCACGCCCTTGGCGTTGGCGGCCTTGGCGAAATCGACCACGCCCGGGATGGCCTTGGCCTTCTTTTCGGCCACCCACTGGTCCCAGCTCAACTCATCGTATTCCTTGCCGTCGCGCACCAGGCGCGCCTGGTAGGGCGAGTTGTCCAGCACGGTCTCGTCCACGTCCAGCACCACGGCCGGCTTCAGGCCCTTGGCCTCGTTGCCGCGTTCTTCCGGCACCAGCGCATCCCAGTGGGCTTCCTTCAGCGCGGCGTCCAGGTGGTCGGCGGCGGCGCGGTAGGTCTGCTCGGTGATCGCCTTGTACTCCTGCGCACGCTGCATCCACAGCACTGCATTGAGGTTGTCATTGGCAGTGGGATCGAGCGCGCCGTCCGCCTTGGCAGCGGCGGCCGGGGCCTCCGGTGCAGCGGCTTCAGCGGCAGGCGCATCCACGCGCTTGCAGGCAGACAGGCCCAGCGCCGCAGTGGCGAGCAGGGTCAGGGACAGGGAAACGGGACGACGCATGGATTCACCGGCAATCAGATATACCGGCGCATTTTACCGGCAAAGGCGGTCCCGGGACGGCTATGCTTGGCGGTTGACCCGTTGCCCTTCCGGAGGCCGCCATGACCGATTCCACCCAGACCCCCGACGTCCCCCTGCTCGACGCCGTGCAGGCCCGCCTGCTGGGCTGCCTGGTGGAGAAGGAGGCGACCACCCCGGACACCTATCCGCTGACCGTCAATGCCGCCCAATCGGCCGCCAACCAGAAGACCGCCCGCGAGCCGGTGATGAACGTCGATGCCGGCAGCGTGCAACATGCGCTGCGCCAGCTGGAGGCGCTGGGCCTGGCCCGCCAGCACTTCTCCTCGCGCGCGGACCGCTACGAGCACCGCCTGCAGGCCGCGCTGGACCTGACCCGGCAGCAGACCGTGCTGCTCGCGCTGCTGCTGCTGCGTGGGCCGCAGACGCTGGGCGAGCTGGTCACGCGCAGCGAACGCCTGCACCGCTTCGCCGACACCGACGAGGCCCGCCACGCCATCGATCGCCTGCAGCAGCGCGCGCTGCTGGTGGTGCTGCCGCGCGCCAGCGGCCAGCGCGAAGACCGCTACATGCACCTGCTGTGCGGCGAAGTGGACGGCGCGGCGCTGGCGGCGAAGTACGCCAGCAGCGGCGGTGGCAGCAGCGATGCGGCCGACCCGGGCCTGGCCGAGCGCGTGGCCCAGCTGGAAGCGGCGGTGGCCGAACTGCAGGCACAGTTGGCCGAACTGCGCGGTTGAGGGGGTGGGTGCCGACCGTTGGTCGGCACCGCATCTGAATAGTGCCGGCCAGCGGCCGGCACCTACCAACATCAAGGGTCAGACCTGCGCCGCACCGGGCGTTGCATACAACCGGCTCGGGCTGTCCACGCCCGGCAACTGGATCACCCCGCGCGTCTGCATACCCAGGCCCTGCAGGATCTTCCCGGACACCACGTTGTCCAGATCGGTGATGCCATACAGATCGTGCAGGCCCAGCGCTCCACGCGCATGCGCGAACACCGCGCGTGCCGCCTCACCGGCATAGCCCTGCCCGGCGAATTCCGACAGCACCGCATAGCCGATGTCCGGCCCCGGCAGGCCATCCCGCCGCACCAGTCCGGCGTTGCCCAGCCAGGCACCATCGGACAACCGCTCGATGGCATACATGCCGAAGCCATTCAACGCATAGCTGTGCAGCACCCGCAGCGCGATGTATTCCCGCGCCTGTTCTTCGTCGCGCACGTTGCGGTCACCGATGAAACGCACGAAGCCCGGATCGTTGAGCAGGGCCAGCATCGGTGCCGCATCACGGTCCGGTTCAATGGCCCGCAGCCGCAGGCGCTCACTCTCGATCGGTTGCACAGGCAGACCTCCAGCCGAAACCCCGATTCTGCCTCAACCCCCGGCTGTTGCTTTTGATTTTTTTTTCTTTTCCGTGGCTGGCACGCACGGAAACTGTCAGTGGCCTGGCGGGTGGGCTGGGCGGGACCGTCCGCGGCATGGATGCCGCGGCCGAGCCCCCATGGACGGGTTTACGGCGTGTCCCGACCAGGCCACCCGCCAGGCCCACCACAAATGCACTGCGAACAGCGCCTGCCACGAGGGGCTGTGCCGTTCGCCGATCAATCGAACAGCGCCTCAATCGCCGCCAACCCCGCGCTCGCCCGTTCCTTCTTGCGCGCCGCATCGGCCACCGGGTCCGCGCCATCGCGCTGGATCTCCTCGGCCGGAATCTCCTCGAAGAACCGGCTCGGCTTCAGCCGCACATGCTCGCCGAACTTGCGCGTCAGCTTGCTGTAGCTCATCCACAGCTGGATCTTGGCGCGGGTGATGCCCACGTACAGCAGGCGACGTTCTTCCTGCAGGTTGCCCTCGTCCAGGCTGACCTGGTGCGGCAACACGCCGTCCTCGCAGCCGACGATGAAGACATAGGGGAATTCCAGGCCCTTGGACGCATGCAGGGTCATCATGCGTACCTGGTTGCCGCCCTCGTCCTTGTCGCTGCGCGAGAGCAGCGCCAGCTGGCCGGCCAGGTCGGCGGCGGTGGCACCGCGCGGGCCGCCCTCGAACCACTGCGCCAGTTCCTCGATGTTGTTCGCCCGGCGCTGGTAGCTGGCCTCTTCCTTGGCCTGCTGGCGCAGCTCGCTCAGCAACCCCGATTCCTTGGCCACCTTGCGGATCATGTCGCCGGACGTCACCTGGCGCATCTGCGCCCGCAGGTCGCGCAGGATGTCGGTGAAGCGCGCCAGGCTGTTGGCCGCGCGCGGCGGCAACTGCTGCAGGGCGCCGATGGTCTCGGCCACATGCGCCATCGGCATGTCCTTTTCCTGCGCCAGCTCGGCCAGCCTGGCCAGCGTACCGGCGCCCACATCGCGCTTGGGCGACTGCACCGCGCGCATGAACGCGGTGTCATCGTCCGGGTTCACCAGCAGCCGCAGCCAGGCCAGCGTGTCCTTCACTTCCTGGCGTTCCAGGAACATGGTGCCGCCGGTCAGGTGGTAGGGAATGCGCAGCAGCTGCATCGCCTTTTCCAGCGGGCGCGACTGGAAGTTGCCACGGAACAGGATGCAGAAATCACTCCACGGCACGTTGCGCGACTGCGCCACGAAGGCGATTTCGGCGGCGACCTTTTCCGCTTCGTGTTCGCTGTTGCGGCATTCCCACACGCGGATGCGTTCGCCGTCGGCCTGGTCGCTCCACAGCTTCTTCAGGTGCTCATGCGGATTGTTGGCGATCAGCGCGTTGGCGGCGCGCAGCACGCGGTTGGAGCAGCGGTAGTTCTGCTCCAGCTTGATGATTTCCAGCGCGGGGTAGTCACGCCCCATCTGCTGCAGGTTTTCCGGGTTGGCACCACGCCAGGCGTAGATCGACTGATCGTCATCGCCCACGCAGGTGAAGTTGCCCTTCTCACCGGCCAGCTGCTTGAGCAGGCGGTACTGCGCGTCGTTGGTGTCCTGGCATTCGTCCACCAGCAGGTAGCCGATGCGCTCACGCCAGGCCAGCGCGATCTCCGGATTTTCCTCCAGGATCTGCACCGGCAAACGGATCAGGTCATCGAAGTCGACCGCGTTGAACGCCGTCAGGCGCAGCTGGTAACGCTCGTAGACACTGGCCGCTTCTTTCTCGCGGTTGCTGCGCGCGGCGGCCATCGCCTGTTCGGGCGACAGGCCGGCGTTCTTGGCGCGCGACACCAGGTTCTTCATGTCCTCGATGTCGTCGGGCTTGGCCCCATACATCAGGTCCTTGATCTGCGCAGCGGCATCGTCGGCATCGAAGATCGAGAATCCACGCTTCAGGCCCACGGCGGCGTGCTCGATCTGCAGGAACTTCAGGCCCAGGGCGTGGAAGGTGCAGATGGTCACCTCGTCGGCATCCTGCTCGCGCAGGCGCTTGGCGACGCGCTCGCGCATTTCCTTGGCCGACTTGTTGGTGAAGGTGATCGCCGCAATGCGGCGCGCGGGATAGCGCCCGCAGCCGATAAGGTGAGCGATCTTCTCGACGATCACGCGCGTCTTGCCACTGCCTGCACCGGCGAGCACCAGCAGGGGGCCCTCGATGTGCAGGACGGCGGCGGCTTGGGGGGGATTGAGACCGTGCATGGGATGGGGATTGTAGCGGGGCCGGGTGACGACCACAGCGGGCCGCCGGCGGGGTTGCTGAACGGCTTCGGCGGAGCGGAGCTGCGGCGTACAATCCGTCGATGGCCAAGCTCTACTTCTACTATTCGGCGATGAACGCCGGCAAGACCACCACCCTGCTGCAGAGCGCTCACAACTACCGCGAGCGCGGCATGCGGGTGGCGATCCTGACCCCGCGCCTGGACGATCGTGCCGGCGCCGGCGTGGTCGCCTCGCGGATCGGCCTGCGCGCCGAGGGCATGGCCTTCGATCGTGACACCGACCTGCAACGCTGGGTCGAGCAGGACCTGGCGACGAACGGGCCGATGGGCTGTGTGCTGGTGGACGAGGCGCAGTTCCTGACCCGCGCCCAGGTCTGGCAGCTCAGCGAGGTGGTCGACCAGCTGCGCATTCCGGTGCTGTGCTACGGCCTGCGCACCGACTTCCGCGGCGAGCTGTTCGAAGGCAGCCAGTACCTGCTGGCCTGGGCCGACGAGATGCAGGAGATCAAGACCATCTGCCACAGCGGCAAGAAGGCGACGATGACCGTGCGCGTGGACGAGCATGGCCACGCGGTACAGGACGGCCCGCAGGTGGAGATCGGCGGCAACGACCGCTACGTGTCGGTCAGTCGCGCCGAGTTCAAGAAGATCACCCGCGGTGAAGGGCGTATCGATCCGGCGCAGGCCCCGCTGCCGTTGTAGCAGGCGCGCCGGTGCGCCATGACCTCCAGCGGTTTACAAGCAAGCGCTGTCGCGCCTAGGCTGCGGCACTCCTGCTGCCGAACTGGAAGTCCGACATGCGTTCCGCCCTCCTGCTGCTGCCGCTGCTGCTCCTGCTGCCTCCGCTGGTCATCGCGGCCGAACGCCCGTCCGGTGAAGACGATGCGGCGGTGATCGGCGCCGGTTTCATGGACAGCCACCCGGACATGATGTACCGGCAATGGGGCGTCAACGCGCTGCGTCGCAACGATGTCAACGGCGCGATGGACAACTTCCGGCTGGCCGCGCGGTACGCGGACAAGCCTGCCCAGGGCTACCTCGGCGAGATGTACTGGTACGGGGTAGAGCAGCCGCGCAATCCGGTCATGGCTTATGCCTGGATGGAGGTGGCCGCCGAACGTGGCTATCCGTTGTTCGTCGAGCTGCGCAACGAGTACTGGGCCGCGCTGCCGCTGGAGCAGCATGATGCGGCGCGTGCGCAGGCAAGCGCGCTGCGCGCCGAGTATGGCGACGAGGTCGCGCGCCCACGCATGGCCGAAGTGCTCAGAAAGGGGCGCCGCGAGATGACCGGCAGCCGCGTCGGCTCAATGTCCAACAACGTCGACATCGTGTACATGGACGGCGGAATCTCCCGCACCATCAAGGCTGACCGTCTGTACGACCCCAAGTACTGGGATCCGAAGCAGTACGAGCGCTGGCAGGACGAAACCTGGATGAAGATCCGCCGGGGCACGGTGGAAGTGGGTGTGCCGACCCAGTCGCACGCCACCGACAGCAAGCCTTGAAGCAACGGTGCCGGCGTGTGGCCGGCACCGAGCCGCATCCATTCAGTACAGCGTGCGCTCCGGCGCGCCCGCCGGCGGCGGGGTGTACTGGTACAGCCAGGTCTCGGTGAGGGTCTTGCCGCCACTGCGCAGGAACAGGCGGATGTCGATCTGCTCGGTGCTGCCTTCCGGCGGCACCAGGTCGAACATCGCGCGGTAGCCGTTGATCTCGCGCAGCGGGCGCGCCGACACGATCTCGACCCGGCCACGGCTGGCTTCCACCACCGCCTCGACCTCGCCCTTGTCGATCAGCTTGGCCAGTTCGCCGCCTTCGAAGTCCACCGCAAAGCGCCAGCTGAAGTACTCGCGCTTCTTGCCGACCACGCCGCCCAGGCCGGTGCGGCTGGCCACGCAGTGCGCCAGCGGCGGCCGTGCCGGCGGTTCGGCGCCCCAGTACAGGCGATAGCCGACCAGCAGCTCCTGGCCCGGCTGCGGCTTTTCCTTCGGGTTCCAGAACGCCACGATGTTGTCGAAGGTCTCGTCCACGGTGGGAATCTCCACCAGCTGCACCGAGCCCTCGCCCCACTCGCCCTTCGGCTCCACCCACAGGCACGGGCGCTTCTCGTAGAACACGCCATCATCCTGGTAGTGGTCGAAGTTGCGGTCGCGCTGCAGCAGGCCGAAACCGCGCGGATTGCGGTCCACGAACATGTTGAAGCGCAGGTTGCGCGGGTTCAGCAGCGGTCGCCAGATCCACTCGCCGGCACCGGTCCACAGCGACAGGCCGTCGGTATCGTGAATCTCCGGGCGCCAGTCCCACGCCATGCGGCGATCGTTCTCGCCCACCTGGTACATGCTGGTGCACGGTGCGATGCCCAGCCGTTCGATCGCCTTGCGCGGGTACAGCGCGCTGTCGATGTCCATCAGCAGCACGTCGCCATTGGTGATCGCGAAGCGATAGGCGCCGGCCACGCTGGGCGAATCCAGCAGGCCATAGACCACGATCGTTTCCGAATCGGCCGACGGCTGTTCCAGGTAATAGGCGATGAAGTCGGGGAATTCCTCCGGCTTGCCCATGCCGGTGTCGATCGCCAGGCCACGCGCGGACTGGCCGTACTGGCCTTCCTTGCCGACCGCGCGGAAGTAGCTGGCGCCGAGGAAGGCGGCGAAGTCGCGGTCGGTGTCCTTGCGGGTGTTCAGGCGGAAACCGGCGAAGCCCAGATCGGCCGGCAGCTCGCCGTCCTTGATCCCGCTCTTGCCGTAGTTGAACGCCGCGCCGTCATAGGCCAGCTCCTGCGCCTTGCCGTCGACCACGTCGAACATGCGCACCGGCGAGTGGAAGTACAGGCCCAGATGGAAGAACTTGGCCTGGAACTTGCCCGGCTGGTCGGCCCACAGCGCATGGTCCTGGCGGTAACCGATCGACTGGTACTGGTCCCAGTCCAGGCCTTCCAGGCGGCCCGGCAGCACCCGCTTGTGGCTCTTGTAGGGCGCCTGTGCCAGCGCGCGCGCCTGGCCCTTCAGGGTGGCGAAGTCGAACGGCTGCGGCTGGCCGAGGCGGCGCAGGCCCATCTGGCCGCTCCTGCTGGCCGCGCACGCGGGCAGGGACGGCAGGCCGAATGCAGCCAGGGCGAGGGAGGCATTGCGGATGAAGTCGCGTCGTTGCATGCAGGCGCGTCAGGCACAGAGGGAAGGTCGGCCATCATAGGCAGACAAACGTTAACGGGCAGCGGAGACGTCCCCTGCCCGTTCAGCTGCCGCTGGCCGCCCGGCTCAGCGCTGGCAGTGGCTGCACCAGACACTGGCGCGCTGGCCGATGGTGGCGTGTTTCAGCGCGCGGCCACAGTTCGGGCACGGCAGGCCATCGCGGCCGTATACCAGCAGCTCCTGCTCGAAGTAGCCCGGCGCGCCATCCGGGCTGATGAAATCGCGCAGCGTGGTGCCACCACGGGTGATGGCGTAGCCCAGGATCTCCTTCACCGCGTCGGCCAGCCGCTGGTAGCGCTCGCGCGAGACCTTCCCGGCCTCGCGCAGCGGGCTGATGCCGGCCTTGAACAGGCTTTCGGCGGCGTAGATGTTGCCCACGCCCACCACCACCGCCTGGTCCATCAGGAAGGTCTTCACCGGCGCACTGCGGCCCCGGCTGCGGGCGAACAGGTAGTCGCCGTCAAACACGTCGTCCAGCGGTTCCGGGCCCAGCCCCTGCAGCAGCGGGTGGACTTCGCCGGCCGGCTGCCAGAGCAGGCTGCCGAACCGACGCGGGTCGTTGAAGCGCAGCAGGCGGCCGTTGTCCAGGCTGATGTCGACGTGGTCGTGGGCGCGCAGCGGGGTATCGCCAGGCAGCACGCGCAGGCTGCCGGACATGCCCAGGTGCAGCACCGCGCTGCCGACGGCGGTGTCCAGCAGCAGGTACTTGGCGCGGCGACGGATCTCCTCGATGCGCTGGCCCGGCAGCAGCTCGGCCACTTCCGGCGGAATCGGCCAGCGCAGATCGGCCCGGCGCAGGATCACGCCATGCACGCGACGACCCTGCAGGTGCGGCGCCAGGCCGCGGCGGGTGGTTTCTACTTCGGGCAGTTCAGGCATGAGCCGATTCTACGCCCGCTCAGCGTGGCGGCGCCGCCAGTTCACGGGCATCCAGGACGCCATCACCGTTGGCATCCTGCGTGTGGAAGCGCTTCACGATCACCTGCCGCTGCTGCTCGCGGCTGATCGCCCTGCCCTTGCCACCGGGCAGCTCCTCGGCCGTCAGCACGCCATCACCATTGCGGTCCATGCGGTCGAAGGCATACAGCATCCACTGCACGTACTCGGATTCACTCACCCGGCCGTCGCCATCGCTGTCCATCCGCTGCAGATAGCTGGCGGTATCGGTGACCTGGGCCAGCGCCGCACCCGGCAACAGCGCCACCAGCAGAAGTCGGTACCTTGCCCTCACGCGCCCACCAGGCTGTAGCCCTTCAATCGCGCGGCGTAGGCCTGCAGCGCGGCAATGCCACTTTCCTCGGCCTCGCGGCACCAGGCCTGCAGCTGATGCAGGCGCTCGGCCGCATCGTGGCCGCGCGCTTCCAGCAGCGCGGCCAGGCGCCCCCGGTACTCGACCAGGGTGCGGATGCGCGGCCGTTGTGCCACCCATTCGCTGAGCTGGGCGCGGCTGTCCGGCTTCAACCAGCGGCCATCATTGACCAGGCCACGGCGCAGACGGCGCGGCAGCAGGCGGCGCAGCTTGGCCCCGGCGTGAGCGGCTTCCTCGCGCAGGGCCGGCATGAACACATTGCGCTGGTAATCGGTCATCGCCTGGAAGCGGTGCGACAGCAGCGCCTTCAGGGTTTCGGCATCGGGCACCGCGATGTTCGGGCGCACGTCCATGGCCGGCGCCACCCGCAGCACCTTGGCCAGGCGCAGCGCCTGCAGCAGGCGGATCGCACTCCAGCCAATGTCGAACTCCCAGCGCCGCATCGCGAAGCGCGCCGAGCTGGGGAAGGCATGGTGATTGTTGTGCAGCTCCTCGCCACCGATCCAGAACCCCCACGGCGTCAGGTTCGTGGAGGTATCGGCGGACTCGTAGTTGCGGTAGCCCCACCAGTGGCCCAGGCCATTGACCACGCCGGCTGCCCAGAACGGGATCCACGCCATCTGGACAGCCCACAGGGCCACGCCGGGCAGGCCAAACAACACGGTATTGATCGCGAACAACAGCACCGGCCCCAGCGTGGCGTGCGGGGTGTACAGGCGGCGCTCGATCGCATCATCCGGGGTGCCACGCCCGTACTGCTCGATGTCCGCGCGCATGCCGCGCGCTTCGCGGTACAGCTCCACGCCATGCCAGAACACCTTGCCGATGCCACGGGTGACCGGGCTGTGCGGGTCGTCCTCGGTCTCCACCTTGGCGTGGTGCTTGCGGTGGATGGCCACCCATTCGCGGGTGATCATCGAGGTGGTCAGCCACAGCCAGAAGCGGAATACATGGGCCAGCGCCGGGTGGAAGTCGACCCCGCGATGGGCCTGGCTGCGATGCAGGTACAGGGTCACCGAGAAGATGGTGATCTGGGTGAAGACCAGCAGCACCGCCAGCATCGCCCACCCGCCCAGGCCGAGCACACCACCGGTCAACAGGGACATCAGGGCATCAGGCATGGCAGCGCTCCGGATCGACGCGGGGATGGCAGACATCATGGGCGCTTGCGTTGCAAACTGCATCCCTGCGGCGGTGCTTCGCATCGCCATCCGTGGCACCGTTCACAGTTGGGGACCTGAGTTGTCGAGCCTTGATCCACGCGCCAGCACCATGACTGCGGCCCCGCCCATCGCGGAGCTGCCCCCCTTGATCGAACTGGACCGCGCCACCGTGGTGCGCGGCCAGGTGAAGGTGCTGCACGGGCTCAGCCTGCGCATTGCACAGGGCCAGCACACCGCCCTGCTCGGCCCCAACGGCTGCGGCAAGTCGACCTTCATCAAACTGATCACCCGCGAGCTGTACCCGCTGGCGCAGGGCGACGGCTCGGTGGCAGTGAAGGTGCTGGGCCAGAACCGCTGGCAGGTGGACCGGCTGCGCTCGCAGCTGGGCATCGTCACCGGCGACCTCAGCAGCAACCTCGCCGACATGCCGGGGCTGACCGTGGAGCAGGCCGTGCTGTCGGGCTTCTTTGCCAGCTACGTGGTGCCCGCCTTCCGCGAGGTGACCGCCGACATGCGTGCACGCGTCGGCGAGACACTGGCGATGACCGGCGCACTGTCCCTGCGTGAACGTGCCTACGCCGAGCTGTCGGCCGGCGAGACCCGCCGCGTGCTGATCGCGCGCGCGCTGGTCAACCGGCCGCAGGCGCTGCTGCTGGACGAACCCTCCACCGGGCTGGACCTGGTCGCTCGTGAACAGCTGGTGGCGACCATGCGGGTACTGGCCCAGCAGGGCATCACCCTGGTGCTGGTGACCCACCACATTGAAGAGATCATTCCCGAGATCGAGCGGGTGGTGCTGCTGCGCGATGGCCGTGTGCTGGCCGATGGCACCCGCGCCGAACTGCTGCGCAACGAACCGCTGTCGGCGGTGTTCGGCGGCGCGATCACCGTATGCGAGCAGGAAGGCCGGCTGACCGCGTACGCGGGATAATCGACATGCCACTGTAGAGCCGAGCCTATGCTCGGCTGCTCCTGGCCGCGGGGAACGGCAGCCAAGCATAGGCTCGGCTCTACAGAAACCGGTGCAGCGGGCCGGAACCCGGCCCGCTGCACGCAACCTCAGAACTTCAACGCCAGCGCGCGCGACTCGATCGGTGCCATCCGGCTCTGGTCCTGCAGCTGGAGGTCGCGCAGCTCGTACGGCGCACCAAAACCAGCGGGCAATGCGGCCTGGTCGAACGGCAGCACCAGCTGGCCTGCGCCCGGGCCATCGAACCACGCCGCCGCGTGCGCCTGTGCAACCGGCTTCAGCTGGCCATCGCGGGCAGTGGCATACAGCGTGCCACGCGCCTCGTAGCGGCCAGCTGCAGCCACCTGCAGCGGCAACGCCACCTGGCGGCTGGCCGGGTCCGGTGCCGCCTGGCCACTGAAGCGCGCGGTCGGCCGTGCCACCGCGAAGGCCACCTTGCCATCGCGCAGCACGCCATCGGCCTGGGCGAACACCTGCAGTTCCCACAGCCCCTGCACGGTGCCGACGTCTGCGGGGATCCGCACCTGCGCGCGCAGCGCGCCGTCGGTGGTACGCAGCAGTCGCTGCGGCCAGCTGCGTCCATCGGGTGCGACCAGCAGGGCTTCACCGCCCAGGCTGCCGCGGCGCGAGGCCATCTGCGCGGTGGTGGCACCGTCTTCCAGCAAGCGTGCCTGCAGCTGCACGTTGCCACCGGCCAGCACCTGCGCCTGGTTGGCCTGCACTTCCAGCCGCAGCGGGCTGTTCGGCTCCAGCACCTGCACCACGTAGCGGCCCTGCGCCTGCGCGCTCTGCAGCGTGTAAGCACCGGCCGCACTGGTCGCGCCGGTGCGCAGCATGCTGCTGCCATCACCCACCGGCATGCCGGCATCCTGCAGCGCGCGCGCATCGACACTGCGCGCCACGCTGCTGCGGCCGGCCGGGTCGCGCAGCTGCAGGGTGTTGGCTGGCACTGCACGCGCGCCTTCGGCCGGGCTCAGTTGGATCACCGCGTCGGCAGCCGTCAGCGGTAGATCGACGCCACGTTGCAGCTGCGCGCCATCGACCTGCTGCCAGTAGCTGCGGCTGACCGAGGCATACGGCGTGGCCGCCTGCAGCCGTTGTGCCGGGTCCAACGCCCAGGCAAAGGACAGCGGCGCGTGTTCGCTTTCATCGGCGGGCAGCGGCGCGGCCACCAGGGCGGCAGGCACCTGGTCGCCTGCACGGGCGGCCTGCAGCGGCTGCGCGGCCTGCGCTGCGGAAAGGGACAGCACTGCCAGGACGGCGCCGGCCAGCAGGGTGGATTGAATCGTCATGGTCGTCTCCCTCACTGGGTCAGGTCGTTGCGCAGCAGGGTGCCGAGGCCGAAGCACTCGCGGCGGCTCTGGTTGTGGCTGAGCGGTTCCGCGCCCTGGGTACGCGCCTTGTCGGTGAACCAGGTGGTGCCGGCGGCCTTCTGGCTGCTGCACTCCAGGAAGCCGTCGGAGCAGGACGACAGCCAGTTCTGGGTGAACTCCAGGCCGACATTGGCGGCGTAGCCGCCGCAATAGCTGTTGCTGTCCCACACCGCCGATTCCACATCACTGCCGACCACCGCGCGGAACGGCTTGGGCAGGGCGGGACGGCCGGCGGTGCCGTACAGGTTCTGCGCGTTGTAGGTGGCCATGCTCGCCACCTGCTGCTGGCGCACCGCGTCGTTCTTGTAGCCCAGCAGCCAGCCCAGCGAGGTTTCGAAGGTGTTGCCGTTGAGCACCGCATCGGCCAGCGGCGTGCCCGCCGAGGACGGTGCCAGCGCGGTGACCTTGCGCACCGTGCGGATGATCTTCGGGTAGCGGCTGTCGTAGGTTGGGTTGGACAGGATCCAGCGCACCACGTTGCCGCCGTTGGAATGGGTAATCACCACCAGCTGGGTGATGCCGCGGCTGTCGATGAAGCTGGTCAGCTGGTTGGCCAGGCAGCCGGCGGCCTCCGGCTTCCACATGTACTGGGTGAAGTCGCAATTGATGACCACATAGTTGCTGCTGTTCGGCAGGCCCTGGCGCACGGTGTCGATGATGGCCGGCTGCCAGTAGTCCTGGGTGGCATTGGTCTGCGCGCCGGTGCCATGCACGAAGGCCACGCCGACCACGTCGGCGGCCTGCGCCGGCGTTGCTGCAAGCCCGAGGAGCAGGGCCAGGACGGTACTTCCTGTTGCGGTGCTGCGCATCGCTTCTCTCCCTCTGTCAACGGATCCCCCCGACCCGGCTGGAACTGGACGGCTCCTGGTGCGTGCCGTTGTGCCGATGCTCGCGGCGCAGCCGCGTGAAAGTCCGTGCGCTGCGCCCGGATTCAGGAGACTGACCTCCATCGATGACGCTTTCCCTATCGCCGCAATGACCATGCCGGGTCTGGCCGTATGACCGATGGCCACTGCGGTGTCGTTCATGGGCTGCGATCATGGCGCGTTGTTTTTCCTCCGGAGCCCGTCCATGTCGCTGATTTCCCACCCTGCCCGCCCGCTGCTCGGCCTTGCCGTCATCGCGGCCCTGGCCGGTTGTGCCGCCACCGCCGCCAAGCCGACCGCCGTCGAAGCCAACATCACCACCAAGGCGGTGGGCTATCTGGACAAGAGCGCGGTACCGGCCAGCCTCGACCTGGTGCCGGCACCGCCGGTGGCCGGTTCGGCCGCCCTCGCCCTGGACGAGCAGGTCAGCCGTGAAGCCCGCGCGCTGCGTGGCAGCCCGCGCTTCGCCCAGGCCGGTGTCGATGCGGAACTCGGCTTCCCCGAAGGCGCCAACCACTTCTCCTGCGCCGCTGACATCGACGTCGATGCGGTGAAGACTCCGGCGCTGTACCGACTGCTGGAGCGCAGCCGGATCGACGCCAGCGCTGCCACCAAGGCCGCCAAGAATCACTACCAGCGCCCGCGCCCGTTCATGGTCAATGGTGAGCCGACCTGCTCGCCGAAGGACGAGGACGGCCTGCGCAAGAACGGCTCCTACCCCTCCGGCCACACCTCGATCGGCTGGGCCTGGGCTCTGATCCTGTCGGAGATCGCACCGGATCGCGCCGATGCCATCCAGGCCCGCGGCCGCAACTACGGCGAGAGCCGCCTGGTGTGCAACGTGCACTGGCAGAGCGACATCCTCGAAGGCCGCTTCATGGGCGCCGCCGCAGTGGCCCGCCTGCACGACAACGCCGCGTTCAACAAGGATCTGCTGGCGGCACGCAAGGAGATCGCTGCCGCACGCAAGGCCGGCCTGCATTCCAGCCGCGACTGCGCCACCGAGAACGCGGTGCTGAAGGTGCGCCCGCAGAGCGCGCTGTAAGTGATGCTCCGGGGTCGAATCCCTTTCCGCAGGAAAGGGCTCTGACCCCATACAGCAGAAGGGCCGGCATTGCGCCGGCCCTTCTTCATTGCATTACCGCAGTCACCGCATCAGAACTTCGCGGTGAACTCCACGCCCCAGGTCCGCGGCTCGTTGAGGAAGCCGGTCAGGTTGTTGAAGTCGATCGCACCGACCACGCGGGTCTGGTTGGTCAGGTTGCGGCCGAACACAGCCACGTCGTACTGGCCGTAATCCCAGTTGTAGCCCAGGCGCAGGCCGCCTTCCAGCGAACTACGGCCGCGGAACTCCGGCGACTCGTAGATGAAGAAGTTCACCGCGCTGCGGTAGGCCCAGTCGGTGTAGGCATACAGCTCACTGCCATCGCTGAGCGGGAAGCCCACGCGCAGGGTCGCGTTGTGGATCCACTTCGGCGCCTGCGGCAGCGGATTGCCGTTCACCAGCGCATAGGGCTTGCCGCCGATCATGGTGATCGGGTCGGTAACAGTGCAGCCACCACCACAGACCGCCACCGCCAGATCCTTGTCCTTGATCTCGGTGTCGTTGTAGCTGCTGCCGAAGGTCAGCAGGACGTTGTCGGCCAGGTAGGCTTCCAGGTCCAGTTCCACGCCCTGGCCGATGGTCTTGTCGGCGTTGAGCAGGGTGGCGGTGTTGTTGGTGCCGCCCACGGCGATCAGCTGCTGGCCGTCAACGTTGTAGCGGAACACGCTCAGGCCCAGGCGCGCGCGCCGCTCGAACAGGTCGGCCTTGATGCCGGCTTCATACGAGATCACCTTCTCCGAATCGGCCTGCGACAGGCCGGGCGCGAAGGCCAGGCGGCCCTGGATCGACGGCGCGCGGAAGCCCTTGGCCACGCGGGCGTAGGCATTCACGTTGTCGGTCAGCTTGTAGACGCCGCTGACATCCCAGCTGACGTCGTTGACGTCGGTGTTGGCCACATACGGGCCACTGACCGGGGTACCGAACGGCACGGCCTGCAGCACGCTGGCGTTGAAGTCCTTCTTGTCCTGGGTGTAGCGCACACCGGCACGCAGCTTGAAGCGGTCGGTGACATCGAAGTCACCCGAGGCAAACACCGCCCATGCCTTGTTGCGCTGGTTCTGCACCACATGGCCGGTCTGCGGGTTGCCCGGCTTCAGCGAGTTGTAGTTGAAGTTGTTGATGGTCACGTCTTCGTCGAAATAGAAGACGCCGGCCTGCCAGTCGAAGCGGCCCCATTCGTTGGATTCGACGCGGAATTCCTGCGTCCACTGGCGGTGGTGCGGCAGGCCGTCGGCCGACTCGGACGAGAACGGGATGAAGCCCGGCCCATAGTTGCCAGCGCCCAGCGATGCCTCGCCGTAGCCACCGTCGATGTCACCGCGGTTGAGCGATTCAGCGGTTTCATATCCGGTGATCGAGTGCAGGGTCACCGAGCCGAGGTTCCACTGCAGGCGCGCGCTGCCGCCCCAGGTTTCCAGATCGGAGAAGTTGACGCCGTCGTTGGCCACCTTGTCGCGGTCGAAGTTCTCGACCAGGCCGTTGCCACCCTTCTGGATGATGTTGGCGCGGAACAGGCGGGCGGTACCGTTGAGCTTGCGCTTGTGCAGGTTGAACAGCGCTTCGAAGTCATCGCCTTCGTACAGGAACTGCACGCGGCCGGCGGCTTCGTCATAGCCTTCGAAACCGCTGTTGGGCGCACCGGCGCGGGTGTTGTCGACCCAGTCATCGCGGCGCTGGTAGATGGCCGAGACGCGTGCCGACCAGCGATCGGTCAGCGGCCCACCGTAGGCACCCTGCACGTTCCAGCTGTTGTAGCTGCCATAGCCCACGCGCACGTAACCGTCGGCATCCTGCGACGGGCGCGCCGAGTCGAACTTGACCACGCCGGCCGGGGTATTGCGGCCGAACAGCGTGCCCTGCGGACCGCGCAGCACTTCCACGTTGGCCAGGTCGAACAGCGGGAAGCCCTTCAGCAGCGGGCTTTCCTGCACCACGTCGTCGTACACCAGCGACACCGGCTGCGACGCATTGAGGTCGAAATCGGTATTGCCCAGGCCGCGGATGTAGAAGCGCGGGAAGGCACGGCCGTAGGACGACTCGATGTTGAGGCTGGGCACGCGCGCGGCCAGGAAGCGGATGTCATCGCCCGCCGAACCCAGCACATCGAGCTTCTCGCCCTGGATCGCGCTGATCGCGACCGGCACGTCCTTGGCGTTCTCAACGCGCCGCTGCGCGGTCACCTGCAGGGCATCGAGGGCAACCGGATCCTTGGCAGCGGGAGTTTCCTGGGCGGCTGCTACCAGCGGCAACAGGGCGGAAAGAGCGGCAACGAGGGGGCGCGCGACCGGAAGGCGGCCACGGGAAGTGCGGGTCGGGGACATGGCGGTAGGCTGTGTTTGGAGGGGTGGTAAAACGGCGCTACCAGATAATTGTTGCAATACAGCACCTGCCCCGCAAATGCCTGCCGTTCATGGCCCCGTCGCCCCGGCCCCCGCGTGCTCGCTAGACTCGGGGTTTTCCAGCCCTGCGGAGCCGCCGCGATGACCCAGTGGTACTTCCATGCCTCCGCCCAGGCCGAGCGTATCGGCCCGCTTGATGACGAGGCCGCGCGCCGTTATGCGCAGGCCAATCCGCGCGCCCTGGCCTGGTGCCAGGGCATGAGCGGGTGGACCTCGATCGCCGAGGTGCCCGAACTGCAGTCCGCGGCCCCGGGCATGCCGAACACCCCGCCGCCGGTCCCCGCCGCTGCCAGCAGCCACGCCGACGACATCGAGTTCCGCATCGTCGGCCATGAAATGCAGTTCGTGGAAATCGAGCTCGACCCCGGTGAGAGCGCCATTGCCGAGGCCGGCGCATTGATGTTCAAGGACGCCACCGTGCAGATGGATACGGTGTTCGGCGCCGCCAACGGCGACCAGGGCGGCGGCTTCATGGGCAAGGTGATGGCCGCCGGCAAGCGCGTGCTGACCGGCGAGAGCCTGTTTGCCACCGTCTACACCCAGAGCGGCCACGGCAAGGGCAAGGTCGCCTTCGCCGCGCCCTACCCCGGCACCGTACTGGCAATGAAGCTGGACCAGCATGGCGGCCGCCTGATCTGCCAGAAGGACAGCTTCCTGGCCGGCGCGCGCGGCGTGCAGATCGGCGTGCAGTTCCAGCGCAAGATCATGACCGGCCTGTTCGGCGGCGAAGGTTTCATCATGCAGAAGCTGGAGGGCGATGGCTGGGTGTTCATCCACGCCGGCGGCTGCGTGGTGGAACGCGAACTGGCCGCGGGTGAGCGGCTGGATGTGGATACCGGCTGCGTGGTGGCCTACCACCCCACCGTGGACATGGACGTGCGCCGGGTGGCCGGCGTCAAGAGCATGCTGTTCGGCGGCGAGGGCGTGTTCCTGGCCACGCTGACCGGTCCGGGCAAGGTCTGGCTGCAGTCGCTGCCGTTCTCGCGCCTGGCCGGCCGCATGTGGATGGCCGCGCCGCAGGGCGGTGGCCAGAGCCGCGGCGAAGGCTCGGTGCTGGGCGGCCTGGGCCGGATGCTGGACGGCGACAACCGGTTCTGAGCCCCTCGCCCGGGCGGTGCCGACCAAGGTCGGCACCGCCCGCGCTCATTTTCCTGAATAGGCCGCTCCCCCACCCTGCCCGCCCCGCCACCGCTTCGGTATGCTGGCGCCCTTTCCTGAATCCGGCGCCGCGAGCGCACTGCCGATGAGCCTGTTCCGCCCCCGCATGCTGCTGTCCGTCGCCCTGATCGGCCTGCTGGCCGGCTGCGGTGGCGACCCGGTCCGCCCCACGCCGCCGCCGGCACCGACCGTGGTGCCGCAGGCCAAGCCGGTGAAGATCGGTATTGCCCTCGGGGGTGGTGCAGCCAAGGGCTTCGCCCACATCGGCGTGATCAAGATGCTGGAGGCCAATGGCTTCGAACCGGCCGTGGTGTCCGGCACCAGTGCCGGCAGCGTGGTCGGCGCGCTGTATGCCAGCGGCATGGATGCCTTCCAGATGCAGAGCAAGGCAGTGGCGCTGGATGAAGCCAGCATCCGCGACGTGCGCCTGTTCTCCGGTGGCCTGGTGCAGGGCCAGAAGCTGCAGGACTACGTCAACGAGCAGGTCGCCAACCGCCCCGCCGAGCGCCTGAAGAAGCCGTTCGCCGCAGTCGCGACCCAGCTGGAAACAGGCGAGCGCGCGATCTTCGTGCGCGGCAACGTCGGCCAGGCGGTGCGCGCATCGAGCAGCATTCCCGGTGTGTTCGAGCCGGTGAAGATCGGCGGTCGCAACTACATTGATGGCGGTGTGGTCAGCCCGGTGCCGGTGGATGCCGCACGCCAGCTCGGCGCCGACTTCGTGATCGCCGTGGACATCTCCAGCAAGGCCAGCGGCAAGGCGCCGACTGACATGCTGGGCATCGTCAACCAGTCCATCTCGATCATGGGCCAGCGCCTGGGCGAGCAGGAACTGGCACGCGCCGACATCGTCATCCGCCCGAAGGTGCTGGACATCGGCGCCGCCGATTTCAGCCAGCGTGGCACCGCGATCCTGGAGGGCGAAAAGGCCGCAATGGCCGCGATGCCACAGATCCGCGCCAAGATCCAGCAGCTGCAGCGTGCACGCGCCGCGGCCGCCGCACCGGCACCCGTGGCCGCGCCGAAGTGCGAGGAAGCCTCGCGCCTGGGCAAGCTGATGGGCCGCAAGGACAAGTGCTGACCTGAGCCAGCGTGTCGCTGCCAGACAGCGGCGCGCGCGTTCTAGCGCGCAGGCCGGTAACCGCTGGCCTGCTGCCGCTCGCGCCTGCGCGCCTGACGGGCCTGCTCCTGCAGTGTCGCCGTGTGCTGCAGCTGTTCCATGCCATCGGCCGGCACATGCAGCTGGCGTCGCGCACGGGTGAGTGCCAGATAGACCGCGCGCACCGGGTTGTGCCAGATGCGCCCGCCCTGCCCCGCACGGAAGCAACCAGGCGACAGCGAGACCACGTCGAACTGCAGGTTCTTCGCGTGTTCGGCCAGGCACAGCGCCACCCGCCCTTCAGCAGGCGTGTCCTGGTCGTCGAGCGCCTGCAGCAGTGACTGCACCCGATCGGCAGACGCAAACAGTTCGACCAGCGCGCCCTGCCCTTCGTCGGCCTGCGTGGCCAGGAAGCGCTCCTGTGCCGGGTCCGAGGCGCTGTCGCGGCGCCGGCGCCACGCATCCAGCGGCCGCTGCAGCACGCTGCGCAGCGCGCGCAGCGATGCCGGATGCAGATAGGGCCGCAGCCCGAGCGCGTGCAGCTGCGCCGCATCCAGGGCCAGATCGGCGACGCTGCCATGGATGCGCAGGCCCTCGCTCGGCACCTGCGCCCAGTGGCGGTAATGCAGCACACCGGTGGCGCGGTCGGCGGCACCGACGAACGGCCCACTGTCCTGCCCCAGTCCGTCCAGTGCCAGGGTCTGGTTGACCAGGCCCTCGACCTGGTTGCCCTGGCGCACCGACTGGTGCATTTCCAGCACCTTCGACGCGGCCCAGCGCGGCACCGTACCGGTCAGGCACTGGTGCGGATCACCCAGGCTGACCACGCCAGGCGCATGGCCGGCCAGCAACTGCTTCCACGACGGGCTCAGGTCATGCGCCTCGTCCACCAGCAGCATGCCCATGTCCAGCGGCGGGGTAACGCCGCGCAGTGCCAGCCACTTGCCGATGTGCGCCGGGCTGAGGCTCAGCAGCGTGCCCCGCTGCAGGTCGGCGTCGAACATGCAGCGCCAGACGTGCTCGGCGGCCGCCATGTACGGCGACACGTCGAGCATCGCGGCGGGCACCGAACGGTCGAAATGCTGGAACGCCAAGCCCGGTGCCGACGACGCACACCAACGGTTGATGGCCTCGAACGCAGTCAGCAGCACCTGCTCCGGGCTGCGCCCACCGATGCCCTGCAGGCCGATGCGGCCGGCAATCTCGCGCGGCGTGCGGGTGCTGCGCCGGTAGCTGGCAACGAAGCCACCGGTGTGGCCGCTGCGCGCGGCATGCTGCGCCACGCGGTTGGCGAACTCGATCTGGGTCAGCAGGCGCACCGCGGTGCTGGCCGGCACGCGGCTGCGGAAGGCTTCCACCTGCCCACGCGAGGGCGCCACGTAGGTGTAGCGGCCGGGCCGCGCCTCCATCAGCGCCAGCACCAGGTGCCCCTTGCCGGTGCCGGCATAGCCATCGAGGTCGATCAGCTCATCGGGGTTGGCGGCGATGGCGCGCAGCACGCGGGCCTGCTCGGAGGTGTACAGGCCATGGTGTTCGACCGCACGCGCGTCCTCGGCGGCCACGTCATCCTGCGTGAGCGCCTCGTCACTGGAAAAGGTGGCGGGAAAGCGGATCTCATGCTCGGTCAGGGTTTCCTGGCAGGCCTGCTGCAGGGCCAGGCCCGGATACTCCAATGGCGACTGCGCGATGACGTCCTGCAGGATCTGCGCCGGCGCCAGCAGCACGCCGTGGGCGGCCAATGCGGTCAGCCAGGCATCCAGCTCCGGCTGGCCTCCGCCACCGGGGCCGGCCAGCTGCGCGGCGGCGCCTTCGTTGCCGGCAAACAGCGCGCAGGCATCATGCAGCAGGCGTTCGATCTCGGCCGCTGGATGCAGGCGCGTCCGGCACAACTGCGCGGCCATCAGCCCGGCCTGCTCCACTGCCGTCTGCGGCGGCGTGCCGTGAGCGATGTAACGTGCCAGCGACTTGCGCTGCAGCGGCAGGAAGATGGTGGTGGGCACCGGGTGCTGGAGTTCGGACATGCGTGGAACCGGAAAGGAACGCTGCGGCGCGCGCAGGGCGGTGATGCTCGGCTACCCGCCCGGCCGCGTCAAATCGCCGCTGCGCTCATTCCAGCTGCGACAACGGCAATGCCTGGAAACCCTTCACCGTGCGCAGCACGAAGCTGGAATTGGCGTCGGCCACGCCGCCGGCGTTGAGCAGGCGGTCCAGCAGGAAGTGCGAAAAGTGCTCCAGGTCGCGCACGTAGACGTGCAGCAGGTAGTCCATGTCGCCGGTCAGCGCATGGCAGGCCACCACCTCGTCCCAGCCCTGCACGCTGTCCACGAAGTGGCCGATGGCGGCCTGGTCGTGCTTTTCCAACTGCACGCGCACGAAGGCCTGCAGGCCCAGGCGCAGCTGCCGCGGCTCCAGCCGCGCGCCGTAGCCGACGATCACGCCCTCGCTTTCCAGCCGCTGCAGGCGGCGCAGGCAGGCCGAGGGCGACAGGTTCACCCGAGTCGCCAGCTCCGCGTTGGTGGCGCGCCCATCCCGCTGGATTTCAGCCAGCAGGCGTATATCCGTGCGATCAAACTGGACTTCTCCGGCCATTGCTGCTCCGCAACATGGTGACTGCGCAAGGATATTGCGCCAACAATGCCAATCGGCGCAACTTTTGCAACCCTGTTGCGCGCGCCCTGCCCTAGCATCGTGGCTATCCCTTCAAGGAGTGCCCCATGGACCTCGCCCAGCCCCGCCGCGTCGAACACCAGCAGACCGACAAGGGCTACGTGCCGGTGTACACCACCGCGCTCGTCGAGCAGCCGTGGGACACCTACAGCGCCGACGACCACGCCACCTGGAGCACGCTGTACCAGCGCCAGCGCGAGCTGCTGGTCGGCCGTGCCTGCCAGGAATTCCTGGACGCGCAGGACGAGATGGGCATGAACGCGCACATGATTCCGCGCTTCGACCAGCTCAACGAAGTGCTGGGCGCGGCCACCGGCTGGACCCTGGTCGGCGTCGAAGGCCTGCTGCCGGAACTGGATTTCTTCGACCACCTGGCCAACCGCCGCTTTCCCGTGACCTGGTGGATCCGTCGCCCGGACCAGATCGACTACATCGCCGAGCCGGACCTGTTCCACGACCTGTTCGGCCACGTGCCGCTGCTGATGAACCCGGTGTTCGCCGACTACATGGAGGCCTATGGCCGTGGCGGCGTCAAAGCCCACGCGATCGGCCCGGACGCGCTGCAGAACCTCACCCGCCTGTACTGGTACACGGTGGAGTTCGGCCTGATCGACACGCCCGACGGCCTGCGCATCTACGGTGCCGGCATCGTGTCGTCCAAGGGCGAGTCGCTGTACTCGCTGGAATCGGCCGCACCCAACCGCATCGGTTTCGACCTGCAGCGGATCATGCGAACGAAGTACCGCATCGACACCTTCCAGAAGACCTACTTCGTCATCGACAGCTTTGAACAGCTGATGCAGGCGACGTCGCCGGACTTCACCCCAATCTACTCGGCACTGGCCGACCAGGCGCACCTGCCTGCCGGTGACGTGCAGGCTGACGATCACGTGTTCCAGGCCGGCACGGGTGAAGGCTGGGCGGACGGCGGCGACGTGTGATGCGCTGTCCGACGAAGACCAGCAGCTGGTGGCGCTGTGGCGCATGGAGGCCGACATCAACAACGGCGGCTTCATGCAGTTCCTGTGCAACTGGGGCGACCCGACCTGCCAGCTGGCGTTACGTGCGCTGCAGGCGATGGGCGCGGCGAAGACCCACGCGATCCTGGCCGGCATGCGCGGGCTGGTCGACCGGCTGGAAGATGACCCGGCGGTCAAGCAACTGACCGACCTGTACGGCGCGATGACCGAACAGGAGCAGGAGGCGCTGCACGCCTTCGACGAAGCCTATTTCGAGCGACCGGAAGACCTGGCCAGGTTGGGGCTGAAGCACTTCGGCCCGGAGCCTGTCGAACGACGATGACCATGCACGCCGGCGCTGTTCTGTAAAGCCGAGCCCATGCTCGGCTACGTTTCAATCAGCGCGGGTACACCAGCAGCACCACCAGATCCTCCTCACCCACCTGCTGCAGCGCATGGTGGCTGCCCTTGCGGGTCAGCAGCGCGTGCCCGGCGTGCACGTCGTACTGCCTGCCATCCAGCACATAACTGCCCTGCCCACTGACGATGTAATAGATCTCGTCCTTGTGCTGCGGATGCAGGCCGATGCCCGCGCCTTTGTGCAGCACACGCTTGCGCAGCACGAACGGCAGCCCTTCGGCATCGGCGAAGAACGGATACGCCGTGGTCGGGCCGGCACCGCCGTGCGGGCCTGCTTGCGTGCGCACAACACTGTCTTCGTGCACCACCTGCGAGGGCAGGGCTGGGTCGCTACCCTGCCCTTCCGCCACCACGTCGCAGTCGATATCCCGCACCAGCGCCGGCTGCAGCGCGGGTAGCAGCGGCACCGCCTCGCGCAATACCAGGCAGGCCACCGCATGTGCGCCGGCCACGCTGAAATGGGTGCCGTCGGCCTTGTTCTGTTCGGGCACGAACAGGAAGTAGGGTCGCGCGCCCTCCTCACCCAGCGCGCGGACCCAGCGCATGCTGCGGTCATTCAGATCAATCAGCGCAATCTGCTCGCGCGCGGCCAACGCCTTCATCGACTGCGTGTAGCGGCCATGCGTATCCAGCAGTGAACCGAAGTCGTACAGCAGCCGCGCCACCGGCGTGACCAGCACCGGCGTGGCGCCCTTTGCGCGGGCCACCTGTACGTAACGCATCAGCAGGCGTGGGTAGTCGCTGTCCGGATCGGTGTAGCGCGTGCGGTCTTCGAACTTCGCATCGTTGTGGCCGAACTGGATCAGCAGCACGTCGCCTTGGCGCAGCTCGGCGGCGATGGCCTCCAGGCGCCCTTCCTCGATGAAACTGCGCGTGCTGCGCCCGCCCTTGGCGTGGTTGTGCACCTCCAAGCGCGCCGGGTCCAGGTAGCTCTGCAGCGCCTGGCCCCAGCCGGCCTGCGGCGCGCGCTCGGGGCCGTATGCGGCCGCAGTGGAGTCACCGGCAATGAAGACCCGCACGGGCGCCGCCTGCGCGGTGGTGCACGACAGCAGCAACAACAAAGGCAACAGGGTGCGCATGTCCGGTCTCCGGTAGTGCCGGCCGCTGCCCGGCAACCTCATGAACGGCGGAAGCATTGCCAGGACGCCGGCCAGCGGCCGGCACTACCGCGGATCACGCGTCAGCGCGCCAGCCAGCCACCATCGACCGGCAGCACGGCGCCGTTGATGTAATCCGACGCCGACGAGGCCAGGAACACCGCCGCACCGGCCAGGTCATCCGGCGTGCCCCAGCGACCGGCCGGGATGCGCTCCAGGATCGCCTTGTTGCGCGCTTCGTCGGCGCGCAGCTGGGCGGTGTTGTCGGTCGCCATGTAGCCCGGGGCGATGGCATTGATGTTGATGCCCTTGCCCGCCCACTCGTTGGCCAGCAGCCGGGTGATGCCGGCGATGCCGCTCTTGCTGGCGGTGTACGACGGCACGCGGATACCGCCCTGGAAGGACAGCATCGAAGCGATGTTGATGATCTTGCCGTGGCCCTGTTCGATGAAGTGGCGGCCGGCGGCCTGCGAAATGAAGAACGCGGACTTGAGATTGACGTTCATCACGTCGTCCCAGTCCTGCTCGCTGAAGTCCACCGCATCGGCGCGGCGGATCAGGCCGGCGTTGTTGACCAGGATGTCCAACCCGCCCAGGCCTTCGATGGTCTCGCGGACCACGCGCGCCACCGGCTCGATGCTGATCAGGTTGGCTTCGATGGCCAGGCAGCGGCGGCCCAGCGCGGTGATCTTTTCGATGGTATCGGTGGGCGGGGCGATGCCGGCCACGGCGACGTCGGCACCAGCGGCGGCCAGTGCCACGGCGATGCCCTGGCCCAGACCGGTATTGCCACCGGTTACCAGAGCGACCTTGCCTTCCAGGCTGAAGGGATTAGCCATTGCGTATGCGTTCCTTGATAGAGACGAGCGGTGTCGACGGCCGGCACACGGTGCGCGGCGGCCAGGCGGGCTTACTTGAGCTGGCAGATGTCCAGCACGTGCATGTCGGTGTAGTCCAGGTTCTCGCCACCCATCGCCCAGATGAAGGCGTAGTTGCTGGTGCCGGCGCCCATGTGGATCGACCACGGCGGCGACACTACCGCTTCGTTGTTCTGGATCACGATGTGACGCTGCGCGGCCGGCTCGCCCATGAAGTGGTAGACGCGGTCGCTGTCACCCAGGTCGAAGTAGAAGTAGACCTCGCTGCGACGGTCGTGCAGGTGCGGCGGCATGGTGTTCCACACGCTGCCCGGCTTGAGCACGGTCAGGCCCAGCAGCAGCTGCGAGGACTGGCAGGTGGCCGGCACGATGTACTGGTAGATGGTGCGCTCGTTGCTGGTTTCCAGCGCGCCGCGGTCCAGTGCAACGGCGTCCTTGATGGACAGCTGCCTGGTTTCGAAGCGGGCATGGGCCGGGGTCGAGGCCAGATAGAACTGGGCGGGGTTGGCGGCGTCCTGCGAGGCGAACACGACCTCCTTGCTGCCCATGGCCACGTACAGACCGTCCTTCGGACCCAGCGTGTAGCCGGTGCCATCCACGGTGACCGTACCAGTGCCGCTGCCGACGTTGATCACGCCCAGTTCCCGGCGCTCCAGGAACGGGTGGCCTGCGGCCGAAGCGGGTTCGGTCTGGGTCGGCAGCGCAAGCGGTGCGTCCACCGGGGCGGCGCCACCAATCACGAAGCGCTCGTAGTGGGTGTACTTGAGGGTCACCGCACCGGCGTTGAACAGGCCATCGAGCAGGTACAGGTCACGCAGCTGGTCGTTGCTGGCACCGTGGATGGCATCGGGATGGGTGGCGTAATGGGTCTTGCTGTACATGGCGTCTCCAGAGCGGGGGGCGGGCCGACGGGTCGGCCCCGGCGCGGTTCACGGTCGATTCTAGCCAGACAGGAAACCGGTGTCATTTTGCGTCGCACGATGCCGGGATGGCCCGGGCAGGGCGCGGTGGATCGGGTGGATGGGGCAGGGGCGTGTCACGACCAGAGGTCGTGACCTGCAGGATTGATCCTTGGGGATCAATCCTCCGGCGGCTGGCAGGAATCGCGGACGATCAGGTGCGGCCGCACGCTGGCAATGGGCAGCGCGGCCTGGCCTTCGGGCTGGATCAGCATCGCCGCGGCGGTGCGTCCGGTATCGCGCGTGTGCCGGCGCACCGAGGTCAGCGAGGGCCACAGGCGCGAGGCAAGCGGGCTGTCGTCATAGCCGACAATGGACAGCTGGCGCGGAATGTTGATGCCCGCGCGCAGCGCCACCTTGTAGATACCGGCGGCCATTTCATCGTTGCCGGTGAAGATGGCGGTCGGGCGGCGCTTGCCCAGCAGCAGTTTCTCGGCAGCGGCGACACCGGATTCGAAGGTGTAGCCGGCCTCGATGATGCGGTCCTTCGGCAGCTCGATACCGCGTTGCGACAGTGCGTCGATGAAGCCGGCGGTACGTTCATGGGCCGAACGGTAGGCGCTGGGACCGGTCACCAGGGCAATGTCACGGTGGCCGAGCGAGAGCAGGTAGTCGGCGGCTTCGGCCGCACCATCGCGGTCATGGGTAACCACCATCTGCGAGCTTTCGTCCAGCGGCAGCGCTGCCACGCGGGTAAACCGGCAGCCGATCTCATCGAGCATGTCCGCCAGCGCCTGGTCTTCCGAGGCACGCGGCACTAGGATGACGCCGTGCAGCTTCTGCTGCTGCACGAAGCGACGCACGCCTTCGATGTAGCCGGGGCTGCGGCTGTCACAGGGATGCACCACCAGCTCGAAACTGGATCCACGCAATGCATCCAGCGCGCCGTACTGCATGTCCACGATGTACTGCGCGGTGGGGTTGTCGTAGACCATGCCGATCAGGAAGGAGCGGCGGAACGCCAGCCCGCGGGCCAGTGGATCGGGCGTGTAGCCCACTTCACGCATCAACGCTTCCACCTTGTCGCGCGTGTCCTTGCGCACCAGTGGCGAGTTGTTGATGATTCTTGAAACCGTTTTCTTGGATACACCCGACAGTCGCGCGATGTCGTTGATGGTGGCTGCCTTGCCCTTCGCCAATGCCGGCGTAGCGGCATCGTTCTTGTTGCGCACTGACATGTTTTGAACCCGGTAAGTCTGGGGATTCCGGCTCCGCGCTCAGTCCAGCGCGCGGTAGCGGAAGTTGCGGAAGGTTACCGCACCGTCGCCGGCCGCATACAGCGCCGGCTTCAACGCCAGGAACCTGCCCGCGACATTGTGATGGTAACCGGACACTTCCATCTGAACCGGATACTTCTGCCAAGTGTGCCCGTCGGTGCTGGAGTGGAAGGTGACGATGTGGCGGTTGTTGGTCACCCGCAACCACAGCCGGCCGCCGCGGCCCGGGGCCGGTCGGGCAGGGCGCTCCTCGCCGTAGCGATGCATGATGAACGACTCGCCGTTGCTGCCCACGCCCGCGTACAGCCGGTCGCTGTAGAACAGCAGCGCGCCGCCCACGGCACCGGGGGCGATCTCCATCTCCACCTCGAACTGATAGGCCCGGTCGCCGGCGATGGTGGTCAGCGGCGAGGCGTCGCGCGGCGTGCTGCCCTTGCCCTGCAGGACAAGGCCGTTGCCACTGAAACCCAGCCGGCGGTACTCATCCTGCGCCGGGTTGAAGAACGCCCACTGCGGGCCAAGCGTGCTGCCGCGGAAATCATCCGACAGCGCCATGCCATGCGGCGACAGCGCCTGTCCGGCCGGCTTGCGCAGTGGCTGACCAAGGTCTCCGCCCGTGGCCCGGAACCAGCCGTCAGCGGTCCATTCGATCGGTTCGAGCAGGGCCTGCCGACCCAGCGTCCAGAAGCCGTTCTCGTACCCGTGGTACATCATCCACCAGCGTCCATCGGTCCCTTCGATCACCGTCGCGTGGCCGCGTGACCACCAGGGCTCGGCCGCCGACTGCGTGCGCGTGATCGGGTTGTTGGGCGCGTTCTCCCATGGTCCGTGGATCGAACGCGAGCGCGCGGTGATCACCATGTGCCCGGTCGGCGGACCGGCGGTGCCGCCCACTGCCGTGGTCATGTAGTACCAGCCGTCGCGGACGTGGATCTTCGGGCCTTCCTGCGCGTAGGCCTCAACGTCCCAGTCCTGCGGGTAGCGCCAGCCGTCATAGACGTGTTTCGGCGTGCCGACCACGCTCAACCCGTCGTCGGCCAGCTGCACGTAATCACCGCCACTGAGGAACAGGTAGCGCTTGCCGTCTTCACCCACTGCATGGCCGGGATCGATGTAGCCACCCAGGCCGATGTCGATCGGCGCGCTCCACGGGCCCTTGATGTCATCGGCCCAGACCACGAAGTTGCTGCGGCGCTCGCCGGTGCGGGCCGGGAAGTAGATGAAGTAGCGCCCCCGATGCTTGACGATGTCCGGCGCCCAGATCGCCCCCACGTTGCGGGTGACCGCATGTCCCAGCGGCTGCCAGTTCACCAGGTCGCGCGAGTGCCAGATCGGGAGCCCGGGGTAGGCGTCGAACGACGACAGCGTGAGGTAGTAATCGTCCCCGTCCTTGAGCACCGAGGGATCCGGATGGTCACCGGCCAGCACCGGATTGAGGAACGTGCCATCGCCCCGGTCCGCCTGGCGCTGGTGTTCCAGCCCCCGCGCCCACTGCGCCGGGGCGCGCGCGGGCTCCGCCGCGGGTGCAGGCCGTGCCGGCAGCAACAGCACGAGCAGAGTGATGGTGGCGGCGATACACAGTGCACGCATGGCAGTCTCCTTGTGGCTCAGCCGCGCAGCGCGGCGGGCAGCCACAACGACAGTGAGGGGAAGAAGGCCACGACCAGCAGCACGGCGAGCGCGGCGAACCAGAACGGCCAGATCGTGCGCATGCTCTGGCCCACGCTGATCTTGCCGATGGCCGTGCCGATGAACAGCACCGAGCCCACCGGGGGCGTGACCAGACCCAGGCCACCGGTGAGCACCAGCACCAGGCCGAAGTGGATCGGATCGATGCCGTAGGCGCGGGCCACCGGCAGGAAGATCGGCGTGCAGATCAGGATCATCGGCGCCAGGTCCATGAAGGTGCCCAGCAGCAGCAGCATCACCACGATCATCAGCAGCACCATGAACTGGCTGTGCGCGAACGACTGCAGGAACTCGACGGCGGCCGCGGGCACCTGCAGGTAGGCCAGCAGCCAGCCAAACACGGCGGCGGTGGCGATCACGAACAGGATCACGCCCGTGCTGCGCGCCGCGTGGATGACGGTGTCGAAGAACTCGCGCCAGCGCAGTTGCCGGTACAGCACGGTGGTCACCAGCAAGGCGTAGACCACGGCGATGGCTGCGCTTTCCACTGCGGTGAAGATGCCGGCACGGATACCGATGAAGATCAGCGCGACCAGGCCCAGGCCGGGCAGGGCGGAGACGATGCGCAGGGCCACGGCGCGCCAGCCGGGAAAGACCTCCACGCCATAGCCGCGGCGGCGCGCCACCGCATAGCCGGTGACCATCAGCGCCAACGTCATCAGCAGCGCGGGGACAATGCCGGCGGCGAACAGATCGGCGATGGACAGGCCCCCACCGGCAGCGGCCGAGAACAGGATCAGGTTGTGCGACGGCGGCACCAGCAGCGCCACCAGCGCGGCGGTGATGCTGACGTTGACGGCGAAATCGCGGTCGTAGCCGCGCTTGACCATCTGCGGGATCATCGTGCCGCCGACCGCCGAAACGTCGGCAATGGCCGAGCCGGACACGCCGCCGAAGAACAGCGAGGACAGGATCGAGACCTGGCCGAGGCCACCGCGCAAGCGCCCCACCAGCGACGAGGCCAAGGCGATCAGGCGCTCGGAGATGCCGCCGCGCATCATGATCTCGCCCGCGAAGATGAACAACGGAATGGCGATCAGCGAGGCCGAGCCGGTACCGGCCGAGATCTGCTGCACCAGCACGATGCTGGGGATATCCAGGTAGAGCAGGGTGGCCAGCGCGGCAGCGGCCAGCGCGTAGGCCACCGGCACGCCGAGCAGCAGCAGCACGGCAAACACGGAGAACAGGATGGTGATACCCATGGATCAACGATCTCCTTCAGCGTCTTCGGCGCCGGTGGCGCGGGCCTGCAGCGCGTTCCACGCACGGTTCAGCGCGAACAGCAGCATCAGCCCGCCGCCCACCGCCAGTGGCAGGTAGTTGATGCTCTGCGGCAGATCGGCGCCGGCGGTCTTGATGTCCAGGCCGTCGAGCAGCAGATCACCCGACCAGAAGGCGATGAAGCCTCCCAGCACCGCCACCACCAGCTGCACCAGCACGTCCACCGCACGGCGCAGGCCGGGGCCCAGGTAGGCATGCAGCAGGAAGAAGCCGAAGTGGCGGTTGGTGTGCACACCGCAGGCGGCACCCAGGCTCATCGCCGTGGCCAGCAGCAGCAGCGTGACCGGCTCAGTCCAGCTGGGCGAATCGTTGATCACGTAGCGCGCGAACACCTGCCAGCCCTGCACCACCACCAGCCCCAGCAGGGCAGCAACGGCGCCGTAGATGGCGATGTCGGCGATGCGGTCCAGCAGGCGCTGGCCAGGCCCGGTGGCGGGCGTCGTCGTCTCGATCATGGCAGTGTCCTCAGGCGGCGCGGATGCGGTCGACCAGCGCGGCGATCTCCGGCTGCTGCAGGTACTGCTGCAGCAGCGGCTGGGCGGCGGTGCGGAAGGCGGGCATGTCCACCTCGTTGGCTTTCACCCCATAGGCCAGCACGGCGCGGCGTGCGGCGTCCTCCGACGCATCCCACTGCTCGCGCATCACCTTCACCGACGCGCGCGCGATCTGCAGCAGCAGCTGGCGGTCGTCAGGCGACAGGCGTTCGAAACTGGCACGCGACATCAGCAACACATCCGGCGCGTACGAATGGTCGCTCTGCGACCAGTAGTGCGCCGCTTCGAAGTGGCGGCTGGAATGGAAGCTGCGCATGTTGTTCTCGGCGCCGTCGATCATGTGGGTTTCCATCCCGGAGAACGTGTCGCCCAGCGACATCGGCGTCGGGTTGGCGCCGAGCAGGCGCATCAGCTGGATGAAGATGTCCGATGAGGCGACGCGCAGCTTCAGGCCGTGCAGGTCCTTGGGCGAAACGATGGGGTGCTTGGTGTTGTAGAAGCAGCGTGCACCGGAATCGTAGATCGCCAGGCCGACCAGGCCGCGGCCCTGGAAGCCGCGCAGCACGGCTTCGGCCACGCCGTCATCCAACGCGGCACGCTGGTGCGCCACCGACGTGAACACGTAGGGCAGGCACAGCGCCTGGGTCAGCGGAAAGGCATTGTTCAGCGCACCGGCATACACGCGGGTGATATCGATGGCACCGAAGCGCGCCATGTCGATCGCCTCGGATTCGCGGCCCAGCTGGCCGGAGTGGTACTGGCGCAGGCGCAGGCGACCGTTGGTTTCGCGCTGCAGCGTTTCGCCGATCCACTTCACCGCGGTGACGGTAGGGTAGTCGGCCACATGCACGTCGGTGGCGGTCAACAGCGCGCCACCGGCCATATCGCCGCCCGGCCCGCGGCCACAGGCGGCGAGCATCGGGGTGGCCAGGGCAGCAGCGCCCCCGGCCAGGAAGTTACGTCGTGTGATCATCTGCGCCCTCCCGCGCGTGTTCACCAGGGCAGCCCCGCGGTCATCCCGCGGGCACGGCCCGGCAGGCAATGTCACCGAAGCCGGCAAAGCGCACCAGCGCCGTTTGTCCTGCCTCGATATCGTGGATGCCGGTGGCATTGCCGGTGGCGATCAGGTCGCCCTTGCGCAGCGGCCGGCCACGCAGGGCCGAACGGGACAGCGCAAAGGCATAGGCCGCGCGCAGGCCACCGGGCAGGCGGGTGGCGCCACCGGTGCCGACCACCTCACCTTCGATCAGTGTCTCGGCACGCAGCGAGTTTTCGTCGCGTGCGGTCCAGTCGACGATCTCCGGGCCCAGCACCAGGCCGTTGTTGTTGCCAAAGTCGGACACCACCACGCGCGGACCAAGTTCGTTGATGGTGGCCAGCGGGCTGCTGGCCACTTCCACGCCGATATAGAGGCGCGCAGGCAGCGCTTCGGCCTGTTCCGGGGACCAGTCCAGCTGTCCGGCCGGCGCGTCCTCCAACAGCTCCAGCACGTACTCTGCTTCGACTGCGCCGAAGCCCCCGACGAAGACCGGGATGTCGGTTGTTCCACCGGTATCATTCCAGAGCTGACGTTTGAAGATCGGCCCCAGCAGGCGCTCATCGCCGGAGCCGTCGCGGCGCTCGGCAGCGATGTAACCCACCTTCCAGCCGACCACTGTATCGCTCCACAGGCCAATGGCCTGGTCCTGCACGTGGTAGGCAGCCACCAGATCGACGGGGATCTCTCCGGGGAACGCGGGCAGGGCCTTGCCTGCGCGGCGTGCATCGGTGAAGGCGCGGGCGATGGCGGCTGCACCGTCCGGCGCCGGCCTCTGCCCCTGTGTGCCGTGTTCGTTGCTCAAGAACGGTCTCCCTCTGCGTTGTTGCACTGCCCATCGACAGCGTCTGCAGGAGGTGTATATGGTAAACCGGTGTCATCACGCAAGCCGCAGCGCATCACACCCGCTTCCGGGGCGCCTGCGGCACGCTGCCCACCCTTCGCTGGAGCCCGGTCCGCCATGCGTCTGCCCCCTCTTGTGCTGTTCCTGTGCGTTCTGTTGACGCTTGCCCCGGCACGTGCCAGCGACGTCCCGCTGCGCGACGGCCAGCGGCTTGCCGGGGAGGTGGCGGGCGAACGCCTGCCGCTGTGGCCGGACGGCCAGGTACCTGGCCAGAGCGCTCCGGCGCGGAAGGCGCGGGTGGTTGAGCGCAGCCCCGATCCGGCCCATCCGGACCGGTTCGTGGACGGGATCGATGCGCCATACATGATCGTGCACGCGCCGCCACGTCCGAACGGGCAGGCGGTGCTGGTCATTCCGGGCGGCGGCTACCAGCGGGTGGTAATCGACAAGGAGGGCAGCGCGCTGGTGCCGGACTGGGTGCAGCGGGCAGGCTTCACCCTGTTCGTGCTTCGCTACCGCCTGCCGCAGCCGGGCAGGGACCGCCAGGCGGCGCTGGTCGATGCCCAGCGTGCGCTGCGGGTCGTGCGCGACCAGGCCGCGCGCCGCGGCCTGGAGGCGGACAATGTGGCGGTCATGGGCTTTTCCGCCGGCGGCCACGTGGCTGCGCGGCTGGCCACCGGCTTCGATGCGCCGGTCTATCCCGCACGCGATGCGATCGATCAGCTGAGCGCGCGCCCGGCACGGGCGGTGCTGGTCTACCCGGTCATCGACATGGGCGCGCATGCGCACAGTGGTTCGCGCGGGCGATTGCTGGGCGAGCGCCCTGACCCCGCATTGGCGACGCAGTACTCGGTGCAGGAGCACGTGCATGCGGACATGCCGCCGACGATGCTGATCCATGCCAACGACGATCGCGTGGTCAGCGTGCACAACAGCGAGGTGATGGCGCAGGCGCTGGCCAGGGCGGGTGTCGAGCACGAACTGCATGTGTTCGCCCATGGCGGCCACGGCTTCGGCATGCGCCTGCAGCCCGGCTCCACCCTGTCGCAGTGGCCAGCGCTGGCGCAGGCATGGCTGACAGCAGGAAAGGATGCGGAGGGCAGCCGATGACGAGAGCACCCGACGATCTGCAGCGCCGCCGTTTCCTGCGCGACAGCGCGCGCTGGGCGCTGGCCACGGCCACGCTGGTGGCACTGCCGGCAGCCGCGATGCCCGGTGCACGCGACGAACGCCTGCCGATCGTCCGCGTGCGCGGGGGGCGCCTGCGCGGCCAGCATGAACAAGGCGTGCTGGTATTCCGCGGCGTGCGCTACGGCGCCGATACCGGCACCCATCGCTTCCAGCCACCACGCCGGGAAGCGGCATGGAACGGGATCGCCGATGCACTGGACTATGGCGCGGCCGCACCGCAGGGCGGCGCGGAAGGCCCCGGCAGCGAAGACTGCCTGTTCCTCAACGTCTGGACCCCCGCACTGGGGGATGGCGGCCGCCGCCCGGTGCTGGTCTACATACACGGGGGTGGGTTCAACAACGGCTCCGGCAGCGATCCGCTGTACGACGGCAGTGCGCTGTGCCGCCGCGGCGATGTGGTGGTGGTGACCCTCAATCATCGGCTGAACACCTTCGGTTACCTGTACCTGGGCGCACTTGGCGACGCACGCTACGCCGCGTCGGGGAATGTCGGCCAGCTCGACCTGGTACAGGCGCTGCAGTGGGTGCGCGAGCACGCGGCGATCTTCGGCGGTGACGCTGGAAACATCACCGTGTTCGGCCAGTCCGGGGGCGGCGCCAAGATCGCCACGCTGATGGCGATGCCGGCGGCACGCGGCCTGTTCCAGCGCGCGTGGACGATGAGCGGGCAGCAGGTCACCGCGGCCGGCCCGCGTGCCGCCGCGCAGCGCGCTGCCATCGCAATGGAGGCAGTGGGTGCAAAGGACCTGTCTGCCCTGCTGCGGCTCCCGGCCACGGATCTGCTTGCAGCCACCCGTGCCCGCGATCCATCGCGGGTGGAAAGCACGTCGCTGTACTTCGGGCCGGTACTGGACGAAGTCTCCCTCCCGGTGCATCCGTTCTGGCCGCAGGCGCCGCGGCAGTCGGCCAGCATTCCGATGGTCATCGGCAATACGCGCGACGAGACCCGTGCCTTCCTCGGCAACGATCCGGCCAACTTCACCTTGACCTGGGAGACGCTGCCGGCACAGCTGCAACGCCAGCAGTTCGTGGATCTGCTGCCGCAGACGGTGATCGCCGAGTACCGGCGCCTGTACCCGCATTACACGCCTTCGGAGGTGTTCTTCGCGGCCACTACCGCAGGACGTTCCTGGCGCGGCGCAGTGGAGGAGCTGGAAGCGCGTGCGCGCCAGCCCAGCGGGGCCGCGCCCACCTGGGCCTACCAGCTGGACTGGGGCTCACCGGTGGAGCAAGGCCGGCTGCGCGCCTTCCACACGCTCGACATCCCGCTGGTGTTCGACAACGCCGGCCTGCCCGGCGCACGCACCGGTGGCGGCGCGGACGCGCATACGCTGGCGGCGACAATGAGCGACGCACTGATCGCCTTCGCGCGCAACGGCGACCCCAATCATCGCGGAATGCCGCAATGGCCCCCCTACGCGCTGCCCCGGCGGCAGACCATGCTGTTTGATCGCCAGAGCGGCGTGGTGGACGATCCTCGTGCCGGCGAACGTGCGCTGTACGCGAAAGTACCGTTCGTGCAGCGCGGCACGCAGTGATGACACCGCGGTGCAAACATTCTGTTAACCCCTCTCGGCTAGAGTCGGGGCATGGGAACGATGTCCTTGCCACCGTCATTCACCGGCCGGGAGCGGCTGTTCGCTGCGATCGATGCCGCGGTGATGCTGGGCACGCCGGAGGCCATCACCGGTGCGCTGCAGCAGGTGCTGCGCGAGGCCATCGTCGATCCGTCCATCCAGCTGCCCCCCTGCGTGCGGCGCCCGGTCGAAGGGCATTACGCACGCCGTGAACTGCACCGCAGCCCGACCTTGGGCTACAGCGTCATCGCCATGTGCTGGGGCCCGGGCCAGGGCACGCCGCTGCACGACCACGATGCGATGTGGTGCGTGGAAGGCGTCTGGCAGGGCGAACTCATCGTCACTCCCTATGCGCTGATTGAACAGGATGGCGAACGTCATCGCTTTGCCGCCCAGCCCACGCTGTACGGCCACCGCGGTAGTGCCGGCAGCCTGATTCCGCCGCACGAGTACCACACGCTGTGCAACGCCAGCGAAGCGGACGTGGCCGTGTCGCTGCATGTCTACGAGGGCGTGATGGAACGCAGCGCGGTGTTCGAGCCGTTGGATGATGGCTGGTACCAGCGCCGGATGAAACGGCTGGAGACCGAGGCGTCCTGACCCACGCCGGATCACGCCCGGCGTAATGCAGGCATCATCGCGGCACGCCGACCACGTTGTTGAGCCGGGTCACTTCCTCGCCACCGTCGGCCAGCGCCACGCGCACGCGCAGGCCGCTGCGGTCACCGGCCGGCAACGGCAGCCAGACCTGCACGGTCTTCGGCTGCAGGTCACTGGGTGCCCCCAGCGCCGGCACGTCCGTGCGGGCGATCTCGCGACCGCGCGCGTCTTCCAGCATTGCTACGGCCACGCCGGTGCCGACATGGCCCAGGCTGTGCACGGTCACCTGCAGCTGGCTGCCGTCGATGCGTACGTCGCCGCGACCCACGCCCAGGTCCGGCCGTGTTTCCACCGGTGTTCCCTCGGACACGCGTTCGAACTCGAACACCTCGGTACGCCCGGGACGGAACTGCAGCGCCACCGAAGCGCTGGTTTCCAGCTGTACGCGGCGTTCGGCGGGCGTGCCGTCGATGTGGCCATCGCCATCGGCATCCACGCCGCTGCGTATCCGCCAGGTCCCGCTGGCCACGTTCCAGCCGGTCATGTCGGCGCCGATGGTGCGCGTGCCCAGGTTGTAGCTGGTAACGGTGAAACGTTCACGCGACGGCGCATGCACCAGCAGGGCGACCTGTTCGGCCGCTCCATCGCGGTCGAAGCGCCAGCTGACGGTGTGGCCGGGCCAACTCTGGTTGCGCTTCAGCGCGATCCCACCCAGGCGTGCGCGCTGGAGGAATTCACTGGGCGCTTCCACGCGGTCGGACCACCAGTGGCCCTCGGTGTTCATGTACGCGCGCTGCACTTTCGCCTGCAGGCCGTCGGCATGCAGGGCGGCGATGTATGACCTGTCGCCGCTGGCCTGCCAGGCCATCAGGCTGGCGAAGCCGGTTTTTCCCGCGTCAGCCTCGGCGCGCAGCAGCGGATACCAGTCCTGTTGCCGGCCCAGTACGTCCACGACGTTCTCGCCCAGGTTGGCCAGTGCGCCCGGACCGCCACGGGCCACGCGGTAGTCCAGTGCCTGCAGGTACTTCGCATCGCCGCTCCAGCGCCACGCCGCCCAGAAGGTGTGCATCGTGTCGCCACTGCCGGAGCCGTTGTTCAACTCGCCGCCGCGGGTGGCACCGCTGGCCCAGTTGATCTCGTTGGGCAGGGTGAAGCGTCCCTTGTCGTCCTTGCCTGCGTGGGCCAGATAGCCATCGGCCAGGCCGATCACCAGCCCGCGGCCGGTGGGGTCGGCGTTGTACTGGCCCAGCAGGAACGCCGGGTGCAGCACCGGGAACGAATACGGCTTCTGCCACTGCCAGTTCGGTTCGCGGTAGACCTTGTTGCCACCGAACCAGTTGCTGGAGAACAGCAGGTGGCCCTGCGGGTTGCGCAGGATGATGCGCTCGTCGAAGGCCTTCACCGTTTCCATCAGGCGTTCCAGCGTCAGCGGATCGCCCCAGTTGAGGTAGAGCATGGCGCTGTTGGTGTTGATGCCTTCCTCATAGGAATGCAGCTCGTCGGTCTCGATGGTACTCAAGCCGTTGCTGAACATGCCGTTGCGGTACACCGCGTCGGACAGCGCGGTCAGCGAGGCGTTCAATCGATCCGGCTGCACGCCCATCAGGGCCAGCCCCGGCCACTGCTGGGTCAGGTCGGAATCGTCCGAAATGCCACCACCGAAGTCACCGTAGGCCCC
The DNA here is from genome assembly GCF_059367875.1 of Stenotrophomonas sp. YJH_SMC_16. NCBI lineage: Bacteria > Pseudomonadati > Pseudomonadota > Gammaproteobacteria > Lysobacterales > Lysobacteraceae > Stenotrophomonas > Stenotrophomonas sp. YJH_SMC_16. Next base: position 81,700 of record NZ_JCAFRH010000008.1, read on the forward strand.
CTGCCGTTCGTCGATCCACCAGTCGACGAACTGCCGCACCTGCGCCAGGTCCTGCACCTGGTTGAATGCCCACGCCGGCACGCCCCTGGGCACGGCAGGCGCCGTGTAGGGCGGGCGGCCCTGGCTGTTGTAGCTGATGTAGTTCCAGTACAGGCGGCCGAGTTCATGGTCCGGGTCCACCCGCAGCAGGTCGCTCAGGTCCGCGTACACGCGCGCGTACAGGCGCTGGCGCTTGGACGTGGTGTGCTCTTCCACCAGGAAGCCCCAGTTGTCGCGGACTTGGTTGAAGCGGTCGGCCACGTGCTCCTTCAGCGCGTCGGCACGCGGCTTGAACACCAGCCGGACCTGCGCACCGTCGAGGGCATCGGCATCGAAGCCTGGTGCGGCCGAGGCGATGCTCAGCCACAGGCTGTCCGGGGTGAGGATGCGATCGCGCAGGTCCAGCCACAGCGTGCGCGCCTGCCGTGGCGGCACCGACACCGATACATCGATCATGTCGCGCGCCGGCCAGATCGGATCCTTGATGCGGATGTTCAGCGGGATCAGTCCATCGTGGGTGGGCGGCAGGTCCAGCGCGGGAAGGTCGATGGCCACGCCGTCCAGGCCGTCGTGCATGTTCTCCCAGCTGTAGGCCCAGCTGCGGATCAGCGGCTGGTTGGCCGGCGCGTCACCCACCCCGGAAGGAATCAGCACGTGCACGATCGGCTGCGGATGTGCGGGCAGGGTGCCGGCATCCCGGCGGCGGGAACCGGCGCCCTTCGGCAGCGCCATCACCGTGCTGCGTTCGGCGGCCGGGAAACGTCCGTCGATGTAGCGGCGCAATGCGTCCAGGTTGGTGTAGTCGGGCAGCGCCCGGCTGTCGATGATGTAGGTCTGCTTCACCGTGCCTTCCGGCTCGGTGCCCTTGCTCACGTGGTAGGCCCAGATTTCCTGGATCGGTGTTTCCTGCTCGACGTTGCTGAAACGCAGCACGCCGCCGCGCTGCGCGGCAATGTCGTCGACGCTGCGCACCACGCCGCGCGGGCGCGTGACCAGCACGTCGGTGGCATGTTCGGCGTCGGGCCCGTGGGAAAGGGTGCCGAAGGCCGCACCACGGATCTCCACCCGGTTCACCGTTTCGGTGGCCGGCAGGGTCAGGTCCAGGTGCTGGCCGCCTTCCACATAGGTGTTCCAGTCCGGAAGCTGGAAGTAGTCATTGCGGCCGGGCAGGCGCGAGCGGTTGTACACGCCCGGCCAGGTGGTTTCGGCGATGCCATCGGTGGCCTTCCACATCCACGCCTTCAGGTCGCGGGTGTCGGCGAATTCGATCTTGCGGATGCGGGTGCCGGCCGACGCCAGCGCAGGCGGTGCCGCGCCTTCCCACCCGAAGCGATGGCGCCACGCGCGCTCGTCGCTGGCCGGCGCCACCGCGCTGGCCGGCGCCTTGCCGCCTGCCAGTGCCTGCACGGCGGGGGCGTCGAGCATGCGGTCGTACACCCGGATGTGCTGGAAGTCGCTGCCACGCAGGAAGTTGTAGCGGCTCTGCACCTGGTAGGGCGCCATCACCCGCCCGGCCAGGCCGAGCTGGTCCAGCGCCGCATCGTAATCGCCTGTGGCTTGTGCACGCGCCACTTCGCGGCCATCGATGAACAGGCGCACGCCGTGGTCCTCATCCCAGGCGAAGGCCAGGTGCAACCACTGGTCGGGACGCGGCAGTGCATCCATGCGGAACGACACGCGTGTGCGTGCCAAGTTGGCATCGGTGACGAAGGCATCGAAGCCGTGCCCGTTCCAGTCGATGCGCAGCCAGGCCATGTCCCAGCTGCTGTGGTCGGCGTAGCCGACGCGGAAGATCACGAACGGCGCTTCACCCACCGCATAGCGTGAACGCCAGTCGAAGGCCAGCGTGCCGCGCTGGGCCAGGATGTTGCCCGGCGCGTCCCAGGCAAGCACGCCGTCGTCTTCCCATTGGATGGCCTTGCCATGCTCGCCGTCGTCGACCACCGCGACCTTGTCGCGAAAGTTCGCTACGGCCTCACCGTGAGCGGTCACGGCCTGCAGGCCGTGATTGGCATCCACATCGAAGAGCAGGGTGGGGACATCGGCGGCGGCCGTCGCGGGGCCTGCAGCCAGGGCCACTGCCAGCAGCAGGCAGCGGGACACGGTCGTGCGGTGCGGCATGGAGACATTTCCTTTCAACGGGCGACGGCCGGCGGCGGGCCGCCGGACCGTAGCAAGGCCACGCCGCAGCGGCACCTTGCGGCGCAGCAGCGGTCATGGCGAACCGCGGCGCGTATCGGTACGCGCCGCCGGCGTTGCTCAGAACTTGTAGCGCACGCCCAGCAGGAACTGGCGGCCGGTTTCGGTGTACTGGAGTGGCAGGCGGCCGGTGGCGGGCGAGTACACCCATTCATCCGAGGCTTCGTTGGTCAGGTTGATGCCTTCCAGGCTCAGTTCCAGCTGGTCGCTGATCTTGTAGCGGATGGACGCATCAATGACCGTGGTGCCGGTCATGCCGTGGTAGCCGTCCAGGTTGAAGCCGGTTTCCTGACCGGGCACCTGGGTGAGGTAGTCATCGCGGTTGGTGGCGGAGACGCGGCCAGCGAAGGTCTCGCCTTCGTAGAACAGCGTTGCGTTCCATGACGATTTGGACAGGCCCAGCAGATCGTTCTTCATCACCGGCTGGCCAGCCGAGTTGATGTACTGGATCTTCGATTCGACCCAGGTGTAGTTCAGCTGCACGCCCAGGTTCGACCACTTGCCCGGCAGGAAAGTGAAGGGCTGGGTGTAGTTCGCCTCGGCGCCGTACAGCTCACCGCCGGGGGTATTGACTGGCCGGGTGAAGGTGAAGTCGTCGGTGGGCGAGGCGCCGGTACCGGTCAGCAGTTCGGCAGGCAGGCCGCTGTCGGTGTACGGGCGGTTCTCGCGCAGGGTCTGGACCGAGGTCTCGATGTCCTTGTAGAACAGGCCCAGGCCCGCCATCGCGCCTTCGGCGAAGTACCACTCGAAGCCCAGGTCGACATTGGTGGCGCGCGTCGGGTCCAGGTTGGGATTGCCGCTGGAGATGGTGCGCGCACCACCGGCCACGGCCACGGTTGCACCTGGCGTCAGGCTGCCCAGGCCCGGGCGGGTCATGACCTTGGCCGCACCCAGGCGGATCAGGAAATCGGGCGTGACCTCGGCCACCAGGTTGAACGAGGGCAGGGTGTCATCGTAGGTGCGGGTGGCGGTGGTGGAGGTGGTACCACTGGCCAGCGTCGACAGCCCGGTGGAGGTCTGCCTGGTGCGCACGTAGCGCACGCCGAAGTTGCCCGACAGCGGCAGCGAGCCGATTTCGGTGCTGAACTCGCCCATCAGGTAGGCACCACGGTCCTTCTCTTCCACGCTGCGCACGTTGTTGGCGCGCGGCGCGACGGCATAGATGCCGCTGTTGCTGTAGATGTCGAACTGGTCGGCGATTGCATCCAGGTTCGGCACCACCCAGTTGGACGGATTGCCATTGATGCCCTTCAGGCCGGCCTGGTTGATCATGTCCACGGGCACGATCCTGCTGCCGCTGGCGAAGGTCGGCACGGCCAGTTCGCTGGCACGGCGCAGTTCGGTGGTCTTGAACGTGTAGTCCTTGGCAAGCACGCCGCCCTTCAGGCGGAAGCCGGGGCTGATGTTCCAGTTGAAGTCGATCTGGCCGGTATCGAAGTCGTTGTCCACGTACTGCGGGCGCAGGCGGATTTCCGCCAGTTCCCAACCGTTGGGGTCGGTCGGGTCGATGCCGTAGTTGAGGATCGGGAAGCGGCTGTTGCCACGGTAGTCGTAGCTGTAGCCCTTGACGTCGTACTTGTCCATGATGACGGTGGTCTGCACTGGATTCTCGTGCCTGGAGCGCGAGATGCCCAGCTTGCCGGACACGGTGAAGTCGTCGCCGAAACGGTGCTGGCCGTTCAGGCTGATCTGCTTGAACTCGGTGCTCCACTCGTCGTGGCGGTTCTCGGTACGGATGTCGACGTTGTCGAATTCACCGTACAGCAGCGCGCCGTTGCGGATCTCGCCGTTCCTGACGATGGTGCTCGGCTTGCCGACCAGGCGCGGGGTGCTGCTGCTGCCACGGCTGAAGGAAATCGCTTCGATGTACTGCTCGTCGCGGGTGGCATCGATCTTCGAGTACAGCATGTCCAGCGATACTTCACTGGCATCGCTGGGCTTCCACTGCAGCGAGCCGGTCACGCCCAGGCGCTTCTGCTCGTGTTCCATCTGCACGTAGCGCGGGAAGCGCGGGTGGAATACATCAGCGGCGCGTGCGGCGGCGAACGGCGATGACGCAGCGAAGTTGCCATTGCTCGGGCCGTTGGCCCAGCGGCCGGTGTTGGAGCCTTCCTCCAGTGCCTGGCGCTCGGAGTAGGCCACCGACAGGAGGGCGCCGAAGGTACCATCGGCGAAGGTGTTGGAGACCAGCGCGGCCAGCCGCGGGTCGGCCTTTTCGGCCATCTGGTTGTAGCCGGCCTGGCCGCTTGCGGCGAAGGTGAAGCCGTCGTAGTCGAACGGGCGCGCGGTGCGCAGGTCGACAGTGGCACCCAGCGAGCCTTCCTCGACGTCGGCCGAGGCGGTCTTGCGCACCACCAGCTGCGAGAACAGGTCCGAGGCAAACACGTTGAAGTCGAAACCGCGGCCGCGGTTGGTACCACCGCTCTGGTCACCGGCGCCGACGGTGGTCAGCGCTTCCATCCCATTGATGCGCACGCGGGTGAAATCCGGGCCCAGGCCGCGCACCGAGATGTTGCGGCCTTCGCCGGCTTCGCGTGTGATCACCACGCCCGGAATGCGCTGCAGCGATTCAGCCAGATTGAGGTCGGGAAACTTGCCGATGTCTTCGGCGACGATGGCATCGACCACGCCGGCCTCGCCGCGCTTGATGTCCAGCGCCTTTTCGACACTGGCGCGATAGCCTGTGACGTTCACCGTGTCCAGGTCGGTAGCGGTCTGCTGCTGGGCGGCCGCGCTGGTGGACAGGGCGAGTCCCACCCCCAGGGCCAGCAAGGTAACCGGTGTCTTTTTTCCATGGATCCGAGATTGCATGCCTTTCCCCTCTCCCAAAGGTCTGGTATCGCAGCTGCGCGGCGAAATGACACCGCTAGTCAAAACCGACGTTAGCAGCACCACCGGGATCGGGCATCTTGCACCGCAACAGATTTGCAATGTCTCCAAGATGCTTGCAGGACAAAGGTTTCGACATATAGCCCAAGCGCTCTCAAGGCGTCTTCGGTCTAGAATGACACCGCTAGCCAATCGCCACGCCCCTCGCGTGGTCCACTTACACGCCATGCAGTGTCCCATGCTGGTGGCACGCGTGAAGGAGCTGAGATGGGTCGTATCGTGTGTTTTGGAGAGTTGTTGCTGCGCCTGGGTGCCCCCGGCAACGAACTGCTGCTGCAGTCGCCGCAACTCCAGGTCCATGTGGGAGGGGCCGAAGCCAACGTGGGTGTCTCGCTGTCCCGGCTTGGACATCAGGTGGCCATGGTCAGCACCGTGGCCGGCAATGCGCTGGGGGCGCATGTACTGGGTGAACTGCGGCGGCACGGCGTGGATACGCGCGGTGTGCGCGAGGACGCCGAGGGCCGCATGGGCCTGTACTTCCTCACCACCGGCGCGGTACAGCGCGCGAGCGAAGTGGTCTACGACCGCGCGGATTCGGCGTTCGCGCGCAGCACTGCAGCCGACTACGACTGGCCAGCGCTGCTGCAGGACGCGCAGTGGCTGCACGTCTCCGGGGTCAGCCCGGCGTTGGGCCCGCACGTGGCGGCGGCCACGCTGGCGGCGGCGCGCGCGGCAAGACAGGCCGGTGTCCGCGTCTCCTTCGACGGCAATTTCCGGCCCCGCCTCTGGCAGCGCTGGGGAGGCGATGCGCAGGCGGTATTGCGCGAACTGTTCGCGCAGGCCGACATCGTGTTCGCCGACTACCGCGACATGGAGGTCGTACTGGGCACCCGCTTCACCCAGCCGGACCTGATGGAGCGGATCGACGCGGCCGCTGCCGCCGCGTTCGGTGCCTTTCCGCAACTGCAGTGGATGGCCTGCACGCAGCGGCAGGTGCTGAGCGTGGACCACCATGTGCTGGGCGCTGTGTTGCTGGGTTGCGACGGAACCCGCGCACAGGCCCCACTGCGTCATCTGCAGGGCATCGTCGACCGCATCGGTGGCGGTGATGCCTTCGCGGCCGGCATCCTGCATGGCATCCTGTCCGGCCTTGATGCCGACGCCACCGTGCGGTTCGGCCTGGCCGCCGGGGCGCTGAAGCACTCCATCCCCGGCGATTTCAATCCTGTCAGCGAAGCTGACGTGCTGGCCCTGATGGGCGAGGAGCGATTCGATGTCCGCCGCTGATCCGCGCGTACGCGCGGTCCTGAAACTGGCACCGGTGATTCCGGTGTACACCCCCGAAGACGTGAATGACGCGGTCGAAGTGGCCCAGGCCCTGTTCCGCGGCGGCCTGCCGGTGATCGAAGTGACCCTGCGCACGCCGCAGGCGCTGGACGCGATCACGGCCATGGTCGAGGCCGTACCGGACGCGGTGATCGGTGCCGGCACCGTGCTTACCCCGGCGCAGATGCAGGCGGCGAAGCAGGCCGGAGCGCGTTTCGCGGTGTCCCCCGGCGCCACGCCGGCACTGTACGCGGCCGCGCGCGATGCCGACCTGCCGTACCTGCCCGGTGCGGCCACGGCCTCGGACCTGATCCTGGGCCTGGAGCACGGCCAAGACACGTTCAAGTTCTTTCCCGCCGTGCAGGCCGGCGGTGCCGCGCTGCTGGCGGCCTGGCACGGTCCATTCGCCGACGTGCGCTTCTGCCCGACCGGTGGCATCAGCGCGCAGACCGCGCCGCAGTTCCTGCACCTGCCCAACGTGCTGTGCGTGGGTGGCTCGTGGTTGACCACGCCGGCACTGCTGCAGACCCGCGACTGGGAGGCCATCGAGCGCCTCGCCCGCGAGGCCTCGGTGCTGGCCAGCTGAACCCGGCGCACGGATCTTCAAAGGTTTGATCGTGATCAAAGCGCCGGCCTCGTGCCGGCGTCATTCTGTGGGCAAGCGCACTACGGAGATCCGAACATGAATTCCACCATGAAGGCCGCTGTCGTGCGTGAGTTCGGCAAGCCACTGGTCATCGAGGAAGTCTCGGTACCACGCCCGGGGGCGGGCGAGGTACTGGTCAGGATCGAGGCCTGTGGTGTCTGCCACACCGACCTGCACGCCGCCGAGGGCGACTGGCCGGTCAAACCGAACCCGCCGTTCATCCCCGGTCACGAGGGCGTGGGGCACGTCGTGGCCGTGGGTGGCGGGGTCGGGCACGTCAGGGAAGGCGACAGGGTCGGCATCCCCTGGTTGTACTCGGCGTGTGGCCATTGCGAACACTGCCTGGGGGGCTGGGAAACGCTGTGCGAAACGCAGCGCAACACCGGTTACTCGGTCAACGGCGGCTTCGCCGAGTACGCACTGGCCGATGCCAACTATGTCGGCCTGCTTCCAAAGGACGTGGGCTTCGTGGAGATCGCGCCGGTGCTGTGCGCCGGCGTGACCGTCTACAAGGGCCTGAAGGTCACCGACACCAGGCCCGGTGACTGGGTGGCGATCTCCGGCATCGGTGGCCTGGGCCACATGGCCGTGCAGTACGCCCGCGCAATGGGCCTGAACGTGGCGGCGGTGGACGTGGACGACAACAAGCTGGCGTTGGCCCGGCAGCTCGGCGCGCAGATCACCGTCAACGCGCGCACCACCGACCCCGCTGCCTTCCTGAAGAAGGAAATCGGCGGCGCGCACGGCGCCCTGGTCACGGCGGTGTCGCCGAAGGCGTTCGAGCAGGCGCTGGGCATGGTCCGCCGTGGCGGTACCGTTTCGCTCAACGGTCTGCCGCCGGGCAACTTCCCGCTGGACATCTTCGGCATGGTGCTCAACGGCATCACCGTGCGGGGCTCGATCGTCGGTACCCGGCTGGACCTGCAGGAGTCGTTGCAGTTCGCCGCCGAGGGCAAGGTCGCCGCCACAGTCAGCACCGACCGCCTGGAAAACATCAACGACGTGTTCGCGCGCATGCACGCGGGCACCATCGAAGGCCGCGTGGTGCTCGACTTCGCCGCCTGACCGCTTGTGCATGGCCGCCGTCGCTCCGTCCCCCTCTCCCACGGACGCGGCGGCCATGCCGATCCATCGGTAGTACCGGCCGCAGGCCAGCAACCCCAGGCACTTCGCGCAGCCTTACAATGCGCGCATGCCCGCACTGCTCAAGACCCTGTTCCTGTCCTTCGTCGCCCTGATCGGCGGCGTGCTGTCGCTTGCGCTGGTCAGCAGCGTCGCCAGCTGGCTGCCCCCGCTGGTGGGCATGTCGCCGGACAACAACAGCGTGCAGCTGGGGTGGGATCTGGCCTTCAGCGTGCTCGGTGGCATCGCCGGCATTTCCTTCGCCACCTACTACGCGCCCTGCTGGCCGCGTTCGCATGGTTTTTCCATCTGGTCACTGATCGCGCTGGGCTGCGGCTACGCGGTGTGGGCCGCAGGCGCTGATTTTCCGCTCTGGTTCGTCATTTCGCTGCTGGCATCGCTGCCGTTGCAGCTGCTGGCCGGCTGGTGGTTCGGCCGCCGCGCGTCGCGCGACGCAAGGTAACGCCGCCCCTGTAGAGCCGAGCCCATGCTCGGCTGCCTGTGTCGATGTGCATGCAAGCCGAGCATGGGCTCGGCTCTACAGGTCCATGCGCGGCAGCGTCTGCTTCAACCGCGCGATGCCCTGCCATGGGTCACCCTTCAGCCGCTTCGCGCGCGCCAGTGCCTTGGCCATCGGAAACGCGTCGGCCGCACTGACGCGTGCAAGCTCTTCCCATCGCAGCGGCACTGCCACGCCGGCGCTGTCGCGTGCACGCAGCGACCACGAGCACACGCTGGTAGCACCCCGTGTGTTGCGCAGCCAGTCGATGAAGATCACCCCGCCGCGCTTGGCCTTGCTCATCGTCGCCACGTAGCGATCAGGCTGCTCCAGCGCCATTGCCTGCGCGAACGCCTCGCAGAACGCCTTCGCCTCGTCCCAGCCTGCCTTGGGCTGCAGCGGCACCACCACGTGCACGCCCTTGCCACCGGACAGGCGTACGAAGCTCTTCAGGCCCACCTGCTGCAGGCGGTCGCGCACATCGCGTGCACCGGCTTTCACCTGTGCCCAGCTGACGCCTTCGCCGGGGTCGAGATCGAACACCAGACGATCCGGATGTTCGGGATCGGCCACGGTCGCGCCCCAGGGATGCAGCTCCAGGGTGTTCATCTGCACCAGCTGCAGCAGGCCGCGCGTGTCGTCGATGTAGACGTAATCCTCGCGGCCGCTTTTCTGCTGCAGGGGCACCGCATGTACCGCATCGCCCAGGCCGGGACCATGGTGCTTCTGGAAGAAACAAGCCTTGCCTACGCCGTCCGGGCAGCGCAGCAGTGACAGTGGTCGTCCGGCGATTTCGGGCAGGATCCAGCGCGCCATGCGCTGATAGTAGTCGGCCACGTCGCCCTTGCGCAGTTTCTGCTTTGGAAACACCACCCGCTCCGGATGAGTGATCTGGACCTCACCTCCGGCTTCGGCATCTGCGGTGCTCATTCCCAGGTCCTCCTTCTGCTTGTCGCTGCGCAGCCGCTTGAAACTGGCCTGGCGCAGCAGGCCTTCCTTGCCCCAGCCACGGAACGCCACCTCCGCCACCGCCACTGGTGTCACCCAGCGTACGCTGGCAGCGCGGAACGGCACATGCGCCGGCAACTGCAGCACGGGCGTCTTCACTGCCAATGGCCGCAGTGCCTTGAGCAGCGCACGCAGGCTTTCATCGTCGAAGCCGGTGCCAACGCGGCCGACATAGCGCAGGCCAGCCTTGTCCGGCGTGGCCAGAAGCAGCGAACCGAATCCCACCCGGGAACCCTTGGGTGCCGTGTAGCCGACAATCACGAACTCGTCGGTGTCTTCGTGCTTCACCTTCACCCAGCTGCGCGCGCGGGTATTCACGTACGGCGCATCCACCTGCTTGCTGACGATGCCTTCAAAGCCGGCCTCGCCGCTGGCATCGAATACCTGCGGCCCATGGTCGATCACGTGTTCGCTGAAGGCCAGGGTGCCGGGCGCGGGCCCGATGAGGTCCTTCAGCAGCGCCTTGCGCTCCACCAGCGGTGCACGACTGATGTCCACGCCGGCCACACCCGGAAGATCGAACACGATGTAGCGCAGTGGTTGTTTCGAACTGCCGTCGATCACGCGCTGCAACGCTGCGAAGTCACTGCGTCCTTCCTTGTCCAGCACCACCAGCTCACCGTCCAGTCGCGCATCACGCACCGGCAGCGCCCGCACGGCCTGCACGACCTCGGGAAAATCGGCCGTCCAGTCCAGGCCGTTGCGCGAGCGGAGTTTCACCTCGCCATCGTGCAGGTCGGCCAGCAGCCGATAGCCATCCCACTTGATCTCATGCAGCCAGCGCTCGCCGTCCGGGGCACTGTCGCGATGATCGGTCAACTGCGGTTTGAACCCGCGGGGATAGGGCGTATTACGTGCGCCGTGCAGCTGCAGTGCGCATGCATGCCAGCGCGCATCGGCCTTGCGTGTGGTCGTCCGTGCGGCGGGGACCGAGCGCACCGCCTTCCCTGCGGAACGCTTCTTCGCCGCAGGTGCTCGTTTCGGCATCGGTGCCGTCAGCAGGTCATCCGCCTCGGCGTCGCGCCCTTCACCATCGTCGCGCTTGATCAGCAGCCATTGCACCTGGCGTCCTTTCATCGCGGTGCGCACCAGCTTCCAGCCACCGGCCAGGCGTTGCCCATGCAGCACGAAGTCGATCTTTCCTGCCGCCAGTGCCTGCAGAGGATCACCTTCGCAGGCCCAGGTACCCTGATCAAACACCTCGACGTGGCCCGCGCCGTAGTGGCCTTCGGGAATGTCTCCTTCGAAGGTGGCGTAGGACAGCGGGTGATCTTCCACTTCCACGGCCAACCGCTTCTCACCGACGCGAAGCGAAGGACCTTTCGGCACCGCCCAGCTCTTCAGCACGCCGTCCATCTCAAGGCGGAAGTCGTAGTGGCGCGAGCTGGCATGGTGCAGCTGGATGACGAAGGTCGGCCGCCGCCTCGGATCACCGCGGACGCGCGTGTCGTCAGGCTCCGGTGTCTGCCCGGCGCCACCGCCAAGTCGGCGTTTGCGCCGGTACTGGTGCAGCGACATGGTCAACCTGCCTTGCGCCGGGTGGTTTTCTTCACGGCCTTTTTGGCGGTCTTCTTCGCAGCCTTCTTCGCCGGTGCCTTGCGCGTCGCCGTCTTCTTCGCCGGCGTGCGCGTGTTCGCATCCAGGCTCTTCTGCAGCAGCGCCATGAAATCGACCACGTTGGTACTGGCGTCCTCGCGCGGTGCCGGCTCATCGTCCACCCGCGTGGTGCCGCCCTTGGACTTGATGCGCTTGTTCAGCACCTGCTGCAGGCGCTCGCGGAATTCATCGTGGTACTGCGACGGATCCCAGTCGCCGGCCATCGACTCGATCAACTGTTCGGCCATCGCCGTTTCCTTGCTGGTGATGCGGTAGTCGGACAGCTTGCCGGTGGGCAGCTTGTAATCCTCGGGATCCACCAGTTCCTGCGGATAGCGCAGGATCATCAGCACCAGCGCGTCCTCATGCGGCATCACCGCGCACAGGTATTCGCGCGTGCGTACCACCACCCGCGCGATGCCCACCTTGCCGGTGCTGCGCAGCGTTTCGCGCAGGAGCACGTAGCCCTTTTCGGCCTTCTTGCCAGGTACCAGCAGATAGGGTTTCTCGTAGTAACGCGGGTCGATCTGCGCCGCATCCACGAACGATTCCACTTCCACCGCTTCGTGGCTCTCCGGTGCGGCCGAGCGGATGTCGCCTTCCTCCAGCACGACATAGCTGCCCTTGTCGTACTCGTAGGCTTTGACGATGTCCTTCCAGGGCACTTCCTCGCCGGTGTCGGCGTTGACCCGTTCGAAACGGATCGGCTTGCGATCGCGGGAGTCGAGCATGCGGAACTGCAGATCGACCTTGCGTTCGCCGGACATCAGCGACACGGGCACATTGAGCAGGCCAAACGACAGCGTGCCGGTCCAGATCGGGCGGGCCATGGGCGTACCTTTGGCGGGGCAGGGTGCCCAGCGTGGGCCGGAGGGCGTAAACCAACCGTGTCCGTGCCGTGCACGTCAGGTGGCGCGACCACTTGGCTGTAGAGCCGAGCCCGCGCTCGGCTGCTTCAAGTGCCTGCCACTACTGCAGCAACGGCCTCACCGCCGCCGCCGGAATATGGTCCAGTGCGCGCCAGGCGTCCTCCACCACCGGCCGTACCTGCGACCAGCTCAACCGCGACTGCCCGCGCATCTGCTCCCAGTGCTCGGCCAGTTCCTCGCAGGTATCGGCGGCATCACCACGTGGCCAATCCGCGGCATGGGTGGTCAGCGCGAAGGCATACACCGGGCACAGATCACGCCAGTTGCGGTGGCTCTGGCCACGCCTCTCCTCGTAATCGCTGAGCATGTACTGCAGGTAATCCTGTGCCACCGCCTGCGGATCTTCCTGGCGGCGCGTGCGGCGCTGCGCGGTGCGCTGGCCAAGCGGATCGAGCAGGGCGTTGAACACGGACGGTGCGGGTCGTTCAAGACGGGGCATGGCCGGCTCCTGCAGCGGGGGCGGGTGGGCAGGAATACGCGCGGTGCCGTTACCGGGGGGTGAGCGAGATGTTCATGACGCCAGGTTCGCAGTGGCTTTACCTGCAGGGCGGTGTAGTGGGAGCCCCGAGTGCAGGTACCAGACCATGAGCCGAGAGACCTCACGAGACCCGATGCGGGAAAACCACCCGCCTCTTCCCGGTGAACAGCGCGGCAAGCGCGATGCCGACAACGCCGACTACCGCGGCACCGGTGCGCCGTTCTTCGATGCCGAGCACGGTGACGACCATCTGCCGGTGAGACATGTGGCTGAACAGGCGGCCCAGGACCGCAAGGATGGCGGTGACCGCCATCGCGGTGGCCAGGAGAGCCCGCTCAAGCGCCGCGAGCACAAGCAGCGCGCCAGCGACAACCAGGACGAGGCGCTGGAGGAAACCTTCCCCGCCAGCGACCCGACCTCGCCGTTCGTACCGGCCAAGGCCCCCGATTGACGGTAGCGCCGGGCCCTGCCCGGCGCGCGCAGCGGTCCCGCGCTAGCGCCACGACCACTGCACACCCACGCTGGCCCGCCGTCCCGGCCCGGGCTCGTAGTAGCGACCATTGCCATCGTTGACGATCACCGAGCCGATGTAGGCCTGGTCCAGCACGTTCTCCAGCCGCGCGAAAGCACGCAGTTCACCGCTGGGCAGGGTCCAGCGGCGTCCGCCCTCCACGTGCAACAGGGCAAAGCCCGGCGCCCGTTCGGTGGCGACGTCGTTGACCACGGTATCGCTGCTGGCCGTGGCCTCCAGTGCCCATTGCCAGTCGGCGGGGCTCCACTGCAGGCGTGCGAACGCCTGCTGGCGCGGCACACCCGGCAAGCGACTGCCCGCCGCGACCACGTTGTTCGAGTTCAGGTAAGGCGAGCGCACCTGCGCCTGCAGCCAGGTCCAGGCCAACTGCAGTTCCAATTGCTCGGCCAGCGGCTGTCGGTACTGCAGTTCCACGCCCTGGCGGCGGGTGCGGCCAATGTTGCGATAGGTGCTGCGCCCTCCGGTGTTGCTGGCAACGGCCAGCTCATCGTCAGTATCTGCACGGAACAGGCTGATATCGAGCTGGATTCCGCTCTGCGCGTGCCACTTGCTGCCAATCTCCAGATTGCGGCTGCGGGCGGCCGCCAGGTCCAGTGCCAATCCCGCCTGCCCGTCGGCGCGATAGCCCAGTTCGTTGAAGGTGGGGGTTTCGAAACCGCGGCCGACCGCAGCATGCAGCCGCCACTGCGGGTTGGCCTCAAAGCTGATCCCGGCCACCGGCGTGGTGGCCTGGTAGCGCCGGCGGCCACTGTCATCCGGGTTGCGGCCGATGATGTAGCGGTCGTCGGATTCGAAGCGCACGGTGCTGTGGCGCAGGCCAGCCAGCAATGACCAGCGTGGACTCCACTGCCACCACGCCTGCGCGAACTGATCGACGTTATGCACGGTGTCGATCTGGTCTCTGCGCAGGCGCCCACGTACGCCCAGCGTGCTGCCGATGAAGTTCTCGTAGCCGGTCCGATGCTGGCGCTGGCGGTCGGCGCTGAGCCCGGCCACCAGGTCCAGCGGTCGCCCGGCCAGATCGCCGTGCCAGCCCCAGCGCGCGTCCAGCCCGCCGTAGCCGGCGTCCAGATCGATCACGCCGCCGGCATGCAGCGGATTGGCCTGCGCCGTGGGCGGAATGGGCAGGAACTGGGTCACCGCGCGCTGCCCGGCATAGCCCATCAACTGCCAGCGCTGCGCTCCCGTTTCACGGGTCCAGCGCAGGCCAGCCTGCTGCTGGCGCACCGATTTGCGGGTGTTGTACGGGTGCGCCACCGCCGTGGCCTGGCGCGGATCCGCCGCCACCTGGGCACGGGTCAGGCCCAGCGGATCCTGTGCATCGGGGGCATCGAGCGCATTGAGCAACAGCTCCAGCCGCCCACCGCCCAGCGCACCACCGATGCGTGCGTTGAGCGATTCACGGCGCGCACGGCTGTGGTCCCGCCAGCCATCGGTGCGGAGGTGATTGGCGGCGATGTTGTAGTCCAGCAGTTGGCCGGCACCCTTCAGCTGCGCGCCGACACTGAGCGTGTTGTCGGCGCCAGCGTTGAGCCGCAACCGCCACGGGTCGCCGGCCTGGCCCTGCGCGCTCCAGACCTGCAGCACGCCACCGGAGGAGTTGCCGTACAGCGCCGAGAACGGCCCGCGCAGCACGTCGATGCGCTCGGCGCCCAGCAGGCTGGCGTGTGACAGCTGGCCCTGGCCATCGGGCATGGTGGCCGGCACGCCGTCGATCAACACCCGCACCCCGCGCACACCGAAGGTCGAGCGCGCGCCGAAGCCACGGATCGACAGCTGCGTGTCCTGCGCGAAGTTCTGCCGGTCGCGCGCCAGCAGCCCCGGTACCCCGGCCAGCGCCTCGGACAGCTGCGCGCCGGTGCCAGCGCGGCTGGCATCGATCCAGACCGTGTCCTGGCTGGCCGGCAGCGCGAACGGGTCGATGCCCGGCACCCGTGCGGCCTGTACCTGCACCGCAGGCAGGGCGGTGGGCGCAGGCTCGGCCACCGCTGTCCAGGGCGACAGCAGCAGGGCAGACAGCGGCAGGCAACAGCGTCGTGCGGCGGGATTCATGATTCAGGTTGATGGATCGGGCGGCAACGCACGCCATGGTACGGGGCCGCGGATGACGATGGCGGCGGCCAGCCCCGGCAGGCTTTGTTACGATGGGCTGTTTCCGGCCGAAAAGCCGCGAACCGCGTGGCGCAATTCCTCCCCCTTTCCGTCTACCGAACGAGTACCGCCGTGTCCTTCTTTGCAAACGTGGAACTGGTCCCAGGCGACCCGATCCTGGGCCTGACCGAGGCGTACAACGCCGACAGCCGCCCGACCAAGGTCAACCTGGGTGTGGGCATCTACTACGACGAGAGCGGCCGCATTCCGCTGCTGCGCGCCGTCAAGCAGATCGAGCAGCAGCTCGCCGCTGAAGCCAAACCGCGCGGCTATCTGCCGATCGATGGCCTGCCGGCGTACACGCAGGCCACGCGTGAGCTGGTGTTCGGCAAGGACTCGCCGCTGCTGGCCGCCGGCCGCGTCACCACCGCACAGACCGTTGGTGGCAGCGGTGCGCTGCGCGTCGGCGCCGACGTGCTGAAGAAGCTGCTGCCGCACGCCACCGTTGCGCTGAGCAACCCGAGCTGGGAAAACCACCGCGCCGTGTTCAGCGCGGCCGGTTTCGAGGTGCTGGACTACACCTACTTCGACCCGACCACCCATGGGGTTGATTTCGACGGCATGCTGGCCGACCTGGGCAAGCTGGAAGCCGGCACCGTGGTGCTGCTGCATGCCTGCTGCCACAACCCCACCGGTGCCGACCTCACGGTCAGCCAGTGGAAGCAGGTCGCGCAGCTGCTGAAGGACCGCCAGCTGTTCCCCTTCATCGACATGGCCTACCAGGGCTTCGACAAGGGCATCGAACAGGACGGCGCCGCGGTGCGCATCATCGCCGAAGCAGGCATCGACAGCTTCATCGTCGCCAACTCGTACTCCAAGTCGTTCTCGCTGTACGGCGAGCGCGTGGGTGCGCTGTCGATGGTGGCGCCGACCGCCGCTGACGCCAAGGCCGTGCAGTCGCAGGTCAAGCGCGTGATCCGCACCATCTACTCCAGCCCGTCCACCCACGGTGCTGCGCTGGTGGCCGGCGTGCTGACCAACCCGGAACTGCGTGCGATGTGGGAGCAGGAGCTGACCGAGATGCGCGAGCGCATCCACGCCCTGCGCCACGGCCTGGTCGAGAAGCTGGCCGCTGCAGGTGCCCCGCAGTTCGGCTTCATCAACGAACAGGCCGGCATGTTCTCGTATTCCGGCCTGAGCCGCGAGCAGGTCGAACGCCTGCGCGACGAGTTCGGCATCTACGCCGTCGGCACCGGCCGCATCTGCGTGGCCGCGCTGAACCAGAACAACCTGGAATACGTCGCCAAGGCCGTGGCCACCGTCGCCAAGGGCTGAAGCAAGGCTGCACGGGTTTGAGAACAAAGGCGCCGAAAGGCGCCTTTGTTTTTGCTTCTGCTTTGCCTCTGCCTTTGCCACACCCTCCGCGCTCGCGGCGAACCCTGAAGCGCAGGGCGAGGCACACCGTGGCCAGGACACGCCGTAAACCCATCCATGGGGGCTCGGTCGGCGCATCCATGCGCCTCACGGTCCTGGCCACGGTGTGCCTCGCCCTGCGCCTCCATGAAGGAAGGCGCCGACAGCGCAACGCATCTGGAAACGATTACGCCTTCCCGCGCTCACGCACGGCCCCGCCATACGGGCGACAATAGGCGTTTTCCCGCTGCCGAGACCTGCCCGACCATGTCCCGTACTTCGTTGACCCGCTTCCTGATCCAGGAACAGCACGCCGGCCGCATCAATGCCGACCTGCGCCAGCTGATCGCGGTCGTCGCCCGCGCCTGCACCAGCATCTCCATCGCCGTCAGCAAGGGCGCCCTCGGTGGCGTGCTCGGCGACGCCGGTACCGGCAACGTGCAGGGCGAAGCGCAGAAGAAGCTGGATGTGATCAGCAACGAGATCCTGCTCGAAGCCAACGCCTGGGGTGGCCACCTCGCCGCCTGCGCCTCCGAAGAAATGGACCACAGCCAGCCGGTGCCGGACATCTACCCGCGCGGCGATTTCCTGCTGCTGTTCGATCCCCTCGACGGCAGCTCCAACATTGACGTCAACGTCTCCGTCGGCACCATCTTCTCGGTACTGCGCTGCCCGACCAATGTCGAACTTCCGGGCGATGACGCCTTCCTGCAGCCGGGTAGCAAGCAGATCGCCGCCGGCTACTGCATCTACGGGCCCAGCACCCAGCTGGTGCTGACCGTCGGCCACGGTACCCATGCTTTCACCCTGGACCGCGAGAAGGGCGAGTTCGTGCTGACCACCGAGAACATGCAGATCCCGGCGGCAACCCAGGAGTTCGCCATCAACATGTCCAACCAGCGTCACTGGGAAGCGCCGATGCAGGCCTACGTCGGCGACCTGCTGGCGGGCAAGGAAGGCGCGCGCGGCAAGAACTTCAACATGCGCTGGATCGCCAGCATGGTGGCCGACGTGCATCGCATCCTGACCCGCGGCGGCATCTTCATCTACCCGTGGGACAAGAAGGATCCGTCCAAGGCCGGCAAGCTGCGCCTGATGTACGAAGCCAACCCGATGGGCCTGCTGGTCGAACAGGCCGGCGGCGCCGCCTGGACCGGCCGCGAGCGCATCCTCGACATCCAGCCCGACCAGCTGCACCAGCGCGTGCCGGTGTTCCTCGGTTCGCGCGAGGAAGTGGCTGAAGCCGTGCGCTACCACCACGCGCACGACGACGCACAGGGCTGACGGCCTATCGCCTGACAGCGGTCATGGCAGTTCGATGACATGACCGTGGGGTGACACCGAGGGCGGCAAACGGCACCATCAAGCCGTTGCCGCCTAAGGAATGCACGCATGCACGAGCAGGGCCCGGTCGATTTCATCGAAGTCATCCACAACGCCGTCCCCAGCGAGGTCTGCGCGGCCATCGTTGAACGCCTGCGCGCCACGCGTGGCCTGCAGCCCGGTGCCGTGGGCAGTGGCGTGTTCCCGGAACTCAAGCACAGCAAGGATCTGCGTATCAGTGGCCTGGACGGCTGGCAGGATGTCGACCAGCAGCTGCAGATCGCGGTGTTCAACGGCCTGCTGACTTATCTACGCCGTTATCCACAGGCTTTGATCGCCCCGCTGATGTTGCAGATCCAGGACAGCAACGGCCAACCGCGACGCCTGTCTGCCGAGGACTTCCCTGACATGCCACCGCAGCAGCTGGCCGACCTGGCTCGCACCTGCCTGCGTCCGGGTGCGATCAACCTGCAGTGGTATGCGGCAGGCGAGGGCGGCTATCCGTACTGGCACTGCGAGCTGTACCCCAAGGATGCGCAGGCCGAGACCCTGCATCGGCACGTGTTGTGGACGCTGTACCTCAACGACGACTTTGACGAAGGCGAGACCGAGTTCCTGTTCCAGGGGCGGAAGATCGCACCTCGTACCGGCAGCCTGCTGATTGCGCCGACTGCGTTCACTCATACCCATCGTGGCAATCGCCCGCAGGGTGGGGACAAGTTCATCGCGACCAGCTGGATCCTGTTCCAGAGTGCGCAGAAGTTGTTCGGGGGGTGACGCCGAGCGGCTCGTCGGCCTCGGATGTAGAGTCGAGCCATGCTCGACGGATGGACTCAGAACAACGACCCCTGCGGCGAATCCTTCTTCGGCGGCAACGGCTTCAGGAACCGGCTGCAATCCAGCTTCGGCCAATGACTGTTCTGCGCGTTGAAGCCGAGGCGCTTGCGCGCCAGCTTGAAGCGGTTGTTCAACAGATCCGCATACACACCCTGGCCCCGCATGCGGGTTCCGAACTGGCTGTCGTAGTCCTTGCCGCCACGCAGCTGCTGGATGGTGCTCATCACATGCGCGGCACGATCGGGATGATGGGTGTCCAGCCAGTCGCGGAACAACGGCGCCACTTCAAGCGGCAAGCGCAGCAGCACGTAACCAGCGGTACTGGCGCCAGCGTCGTGCGCAGCCTCCAGCACGGCCTCCAGCTCGCTGTCGTTGATCCATGGGATCACCGGCGCCACCATCACACCGACCGGAATGCCCGCTTCATGCAGACGCTTCATCGCGCGCAGCCGTGCATGCGGCGCCGATGCGCGCGGTTCCAGCTTTGCGGAAAGATGCGGGTCCAGCGTGGTCACCGAGAAGTGCACGCTGACCAGGTTCTCCGCCGCCAGCGGTGCAAGCAGATCGATATCGCGCTCGACCAGTGCGTTCTTGGTGATCAGCGAAAAAGGATGCTTGGTCTCCAGCATCACTTCGATCAGCTGGCGGGTCAGCTTGAACTTGCGCTCGATCGGCTGGTACGCATCGGTATTGATGCCCAGTGCGATCGGCTGCGGCACGTAACCCGGCTTCGACAGCTCCTTGCGCAGCAGCTGGGGGGCATTGGTCTTGGCGAACAGCTTGGTCTCGAAGTCCAGGCCCGGCGACAGGTTCAGATAGGCATGCGAGGGGCGCGCGAAGCAGTAGGAGCAGCCATGCTCGCAGCCGCGGTAGGGATTTACCGACTGGCTGAAGCCGACGTCCGGCGAGGTGTTGCGGGTGATGATGCTACGCGCGGTCTCGGCACGCACCTCGGTGCGGAGGCGCGGGGCAAGGAACTCCTCGCTCTCGTCCACCGCCCAGCCGTCGTCCACCGCCTCGCTGACGGTGCTTTCAAAGCGCCCGGCAAGGTGGGACGTGGAACCTCGGCCCTTGATCGCAATACCCATTGTGGCAGCGTACATCGTGGCCGTCTCAATGGCTGCGACGGCCGCCTGAAGGGTTCAGGGCGGTGCTGAGCCGAGCATGGGCTCGGCTCTACAGTTGATGCAGAGACCTTGTAGAGCCGAGCCTACGCTCGGCTGCAATGCATCAGAGCAGCGCCAGGTAGCCGCGCACCGTAGCATCCAGCCCGTCATACAGCGCTTCGCCGATCAGCGCGTGGCCGATCGACACCTCCAGCACGTCCGGCACGTGGGCCAGGAAATCCCGCAGGTTGTCCTGCGACAGATCGTGGCCGGCGTTCACGCCCAGGCCGACGGCCTGCGCACGGCGTGCGGCAGTGGCGAACAGCACCAGCATCGCGTCAGCATCGCCGGCCGCGTGGGCTTCGGCGTAGGGGCCGGTATAGAGCTCGACGCGATCTGCACCGACTTCGGCCGCCTGCTCCAGCAGCGGATTACCGGCGTCAACGAACAGGCTGACCCGGCAACCCATCGCCTTCAGTTCGGCCACCAGTGGTCGCAACCGCTCGCCGTCACGCTCGAAGTCGAAACCGTGATCGGACGTAATCTGCCCATCGCCATCCGGCACCAGCGTGGCCTGCGCCGGGCGGGTCTGTTCGCACAGCGGCAGCAGCCCGGGGTAGCCCTCGCGCGGCGGCGCGAACGGGTTGCCTTCGATGTTGAATTCGACGCCACGCGCGCGGGTCAGCGTCGACAGCGCCAGCACGTCCTCGGCGGTGATGTGTCGGCGGTCCGGCCGCGGGTGCACGGTGATGCCATGCGCGCCGGCATCCAGGCAGGCCTGGGCGGCACGCACCACGTCCGGTTCGGCACCGCCGCGCGAATTGCGCAGGACGGCGATCTTGTTGACGTTGACGCTGAGCTGGGTCATGGAACGGAACTACTTGGAAAGAGGGGACGGATCGTGGTCGTTGTGGTCGTCACCAGGGCGGGCCTGGGCCTGCTCGCGCAGGCGGCGCAGTTCGTCGGCATCGACCAAGGTGGCAGGGTCGCGCTGCAGATCACCGAAGCGGGCCACGTAGCGGCCTCGTACCCAGGCCAGCAGGAAGGCGAGGGCGGCCAGCAGGCACAGGGTCATCAGCCCGGCGCTGGGGGTCTTCAGCGCGAAGGCGAAACAGCCCAGCGCCAGCAGCAGGTACAACCAGTACATAGTGGGGCTCCCCGGGTGATCGCCGCAGTGTAGCGCTGCGTCAGAGCAGCGGCGAGGCCAGCCGGGCGAAGGCCTCGGGCAGGCGGTGCAGCCACAACGAGCGGCCGGCCTGGTCGCGCACCCGCGTGGAACGGTCGAACTCACCCTGCAGCAGTTCGGCCAGGGCAGCCACCCGGTCACGGTCACTGATCATCATCGACAGCTCGAAGTTCAGCCGGAAGCTGCGGTGATCGAAGTTGGCACTGCCAACGATGCAGACATCGTCGTCGGCGATGAAGGCCTTGGTATGCAGCATGCGCGGGCCGTACTCGTAGATCTTCACCCCGGCATGCAGCAGCTCGTCGAAGTAGGAGCGGGCGGCCTGGGTGACGAACCAGGAATCGCTCATCTTCGGTACCAGCAGGCGCACGTCCAGGCCGCCCAGCGCGGCCGAGGTCAACGCCATCCGCGCCGCTTCGCCCGGCACGAAGTAGGGCGTGACCAGCCAGACACGCTCATGCGCTTCCTGGATCGCCGCCACGTGCAGGCGATGGATCGTTTCCCAGCCCGAGTCCGGACCGGAGACCAGCACCTGGGCGTTGATCGCACCATCGCCGCGCAGCGGCATGTCGGCCGGCCACAGACGGGCGATGTCCATGCGCGAGGGATCCTGCCCACTTGCGTAGAGCCAGTCCTCGGCAAACACCAGCTGCAGGCTGCGCACCACGTGGCCGCGGATGCGCATGTGCAGGTCGCGGTAGGCATCCGCCCTGCGGCTTTCATCCTCGTCGTCGGTGATGTTGATGCCACCGGTGAAGGCGAGGCGCCCATCGACGATCACCAGCTTGCGGTGGGTACGCAGGTTCAACCACGGGCGCTTGAACGGCTTCAGCAGCTGCCGTGGGTGGAACCAGATCGCTTCGCCACCGGCGTCGAGCAGCGGCTGCAGGAAGCGGCGGGGCAGGGCGGAAGAGCCTACGGCATCGAGCAGCAGGCGCACCTGCACGCCGGCCTGTGCACGTTCCACCAGCGCGTCACGCAGGGCGGTTCCGGCATGGTCCGGGTTGAAGATGTAGTACTCCAGATGCACGTGGTCGCGTGCCTGTGCGACGGCCTCAAGCAGCGCCGCGTAGGTCGCCGCGCCGTCCACCAGCCAGGTCACTTCGGTGGCGCTGCTCGGCGCAAGCCCGGTCGTGGCCTGGGCGATCTTGGCCAGCTCGGTGCAGTCGGCGTCGGGTGGGCAGACGTCGCTGTAGTGCTCCATGCCCGACCGCGCGCGGCCACGGCGCAAACGCTGCCGCTTCACCTTCTGCGGGCCCAGCAGGTAGTAGATGAAGAGGCCCAGGTACGGCAGCAGCGCCAGCGACAGGATCCAGCTCAGCGTCGCCACCGGCTCGCGCTTCTGCAGCATGATCCAGCCGGTCAGCGCGAGCAGGTACAGCAGATAGGCCACCGCCAGGATGGTACCGAGGTGGGCAATGCCGTCCAGCCAGTGGCGCAGGGAGTCGAAGAGGGCGAGCATCCGCCGATCATAGCGGCGCATGCCACCCGATGGGATCCAACCTCGACCCGTGTGCCAGGACGAGAACAAAAAAAGACGCCCCTGTTTCCAGGGGCGTCTGCAGTCGCGTCATGACTGTTGTGTTGCGGTGTAGCGATTACTGCTGCACAAAACCGATCTTCTTCATCTGAGCGTTCTTCGCAGCGGCCAGAACCTTGGCCATCACGTCGTACTCGGAATCCGGGCTGGCGTCGATGCGCAGTTCCGGCTGGTTGGTCGGGTCACGCTGGACCTCCTGCTCCATCCGCTGCTGCAGCTCGCTGGTATTGATCGGGCTGTTGTTCCACGAGACCTGGTTGCTGGCGTCGATCTTCAGTTCGATCGGCGGCGGCGGTTCGACCAGCTGCGGCGGTGGGTTGAGCACGCGCTGCGGCAGGTCCACGGCGATCGGGTACGTCATGATCGGCGCGGTCACGATGAAGATGATCAGCAGAACCAGCATCACGTCCACGAGGGGCGTGACGTTGATGTCTGCCATGGGGCCCTTGCCACCACCACTACTGAATGCCATGGCTTATTGCCCCTTTTCTTTGGTCGCGACGAAGCCGACGTCAAGCATGCCCTGCTCCTGCGCGACCTTGGTCAGGTCGTTGATGACACGCATCTTGGTGGTGCGGTCACCACGCAGGTTCAGCGGCGGCTGCGGGGTCTGCTGGGCGGCGGTCGCCAAGCGCGACTCGAGAGTCTGCTTGTTGATTTCTTCGTCGTTCCAGTAGATCGAGCCGTCTTCCTTGACTGCCAGGGTGATCGGTCCGGAACGCTTTTCAGCATCTTCCGGCTTCTGGATCAGGTTGGCTTCCGGCAGATCCACCTTGACCTTGTGGGACATCAGGGGCGCCGTGATGATGAAGATGATCAGCAGCACCAGCATCACGTCCACGAGGGGCGTAACGTTGATGTCGGCCATGGGGCCGCCGCTGTTACCACTACTGAAAGCCATAACGGGCTCCGTCTAGATCTTGGTGACTACTTACGTTCGTCGCTGGGTGACGCGCGCCGCAATTAGCGGACGCGCGAGCCGGTGGCGAAGAAGTCGTGCAGGTCGTGCGCGAAGGTATCGAACTTGCTGATGGTCGCGCTGTTGATCTTGCTGAAGAAGTTGAAGGCGAACACGGCCGGGATCGCGACGAACAGACCGATCGCGGTCATGATCAGCGCTTCACCCACCGGGCCGGCAACGGCGTCGATCGAAGCGGAGCCGGTGGCACCGATCTTGATCAGCGCGCCGTAGATGCCCCACACGGTACCCAGCAGACCGACGAACGGAGCGGTTGCGCCGACGGTGGCCAGCAGGGTCATGCCCGACTGCAGCTTGTTGCTTTCGCGGGTCACGGCCTGACGCAGGGCGCGGTCGACGAACTCCGAACGGCTCAGGTTCTCACCCACGCCGCCGGTGGCGCCGCCTTCAGCGCGCTGGTGGTGGGCAGCCGCCTGGGCAGCGTCCAGGGCGATCTTCGAGAACGGCTCGGAAGCCGGCTGTTCTTCCATCGCACGGATGGCGTCCTGCGCGTTCGGGGTGTCCCAGAACAGGCTGACGACGCGATCGGCGGCGCTCTTCAGGCGGGTAGCACGGAAGATGTTGATGACGGTCCAGTACCAGGACATGGCCGACATGATGACCAGGGTCAGCAGCACGACCCAGGAAACCGCGAAATCACCCGGCTTGGTGGTCATTTCGTGGATCAGGTGCTCGAAGCCCATCTGCGACAGGGCGTTGGACGTATTGCCCCCGGCAGCAGCGGCGATGAAAATTTCCTGCAGCATGACGCTTACCTTTGTTGTGTGTGGTGATAAAGGGTGTAGCTAAGCTAAACAATCGAACCGGGAGCGGGGGTGGCCAGGCGGCCACCCGGGCGCATCAGTTCAGCGCAAAGTTGACCGGAACGCGAACGCGACCTGCCGTCTTCTTACCGCCTGCTTCAGCGGCGTTGAAGCGCCACTTGCGAGCCGCTTCCATCGCAGCACGGTCCAGGTCGCGGTTACGGCTGGACTTTTCCACCGTGACATTGGTGACGTTGCCGCTGGCATCGACATCAATGATCAGGATCACTTCGCCCTGGATACCCGCGCGGAAGGCTGCCGGCGGGTAGCGCGGCGGATTCATGGCCTTCGAGGAGATGTCCACGCTGGCCTCGATCGAGGTCGGCGGTGCCGGCGGCGCCGGAGGCGACGGCGGGGTGACGATGTCGTTCGGGCGCGGTTCCGGCACGTCCACGACCGGCGCCTGCGGCGGCGGCGGGACCGGCGACGGCTTCGGCGGCGACAGATTCTTCACCGGCGGCGGCGGAGTATCGGTCGGCGGAGGCGGCGGCGGCGGCGGGGGCGGCGGCGGCGGGGCGTCGACGATCGTCACCATGACGTTGCGCTCCTTCTCAGCCACGGCCTTGGGAGCCACGGCGGGGATCAGGAGCATCATGAACGCGGCCAGATGCAGGGCAATTACAAACGCGATGCCGACGATGCGAGGCCAGCTCAGCCCCTTGTCATCGGGTTGTTCGTACCGGTGAACGACTAGTTGTTCCGTCATGCGCCAAGAGCTCAATAGTGGGGCCGGGATGCCGGGGGCGGAATCCCTGATCAGCGGTGCATGACACCGCAGGAACCTCCAAGCTTATACCAATCCTGAGCGCCTGCGCATCAACTGTGCAGGCATTCAGGCGTTATTCCTACTTACTTCAGGTTGATGATTTTTTTGGCATCAGCCTGGTTCTTCACACCCTTCGCCAGCGCCTGCTGGGCGGCCTGCTTGGCCTCCGGGATGCGACCTTCGGCATGCAGGACGCGTGCCAGGTTCAGGTAGGTCTCACCGTCCTTGGACAGCGGGGCAGCCTTCTGCCACGCATCGATCGCCTGCGGCACCTGGTCGGAGTAGTAGTAGGACTGGGCCAGCGCCAGGTAGACCTGGTAATCCGGCTTCAGGATGCCCTTCTGCAACCCTTCGTTGATGACCGCGATGACGTCCTTTTCCTTGTGTTCGGTGTTGGCATAGATCGAGTACAGCTGCTTGTACTCGCGCTCTTCGGTGAGCTGGCCGCTGCTGCGCAGCTTGTCCATCACCGCGGCAGCCTTTTCCA
Source organism: Stenotrophomonas sp. YJH_SMC_16 (assembly GCF_059367875.1). Taxonomy (NCBI): domain Bacteria; kingdom Pseudomonadati; phylum Pseudomonadota; class Gammaproteobacteria; order Lysobacterales; family Lysobacteraceae; genus Stenotrophomonas; species Stenotrophomonas sp. YJH_SMC_16. Next base: position 107,434 of record NZ_JCAFRH010000008.1, read on the forward strand.
TCTGGTCGGCCTGCATGTACATGCTGGCCAGGTTCAGCTGGGCCTTCTTGTCGTTCGGGTTCTTGGCGGCCAGCGCCTCGGCTTCCTTCACCGCTTCGCCGGACTGGCCGGCTTCGGCGAGGGCCGCCATCAGCAGCTGGTTCCAGTTGTCCTTCGGTTCGGTGGCACCGGCGATGGCCTGCTTGAGCACCGGGATCGCTTCCTGGTAGCGCTCCAGCTGGTACAGCGCCTGGCCCTTGGCGATCAGTTCTTCCGGCTTGGTCGACTTGCTCTCGGCGAAGTACTTGTCCAGGGTCGCCAGGCCTTCGGCGGTCTGGTCTTCCTGCAGCTGCAGCTGGCCCAGCATCAGCATCGACTGGAAGTGGCCGTTGTTGTCCAGGCCGTTGAACTGCAGGACCTGCTTCAGGTAGGCAACGGCAGCCGGCGTGTCGTCGGTCTGGTAGGCGGCCTGCGAGGCCAGCTGCGCGGCCAGCGACTTGTCGTACTCGTTCGCGGCGCTGTCAGCCAGGATCGCGTCGGCCTGCGTGCGCGTCTCCGGGAACTTTTCCTTGTTGTAGCTGTCGATCATCTTCTGCAGCTTGCTGCTCAGCTTGGCCGATGCCTTGACGGTCGGCTCCTCGCGGGTCGCGTTCGGGTACAGCGCTTCGGCCTTGGCCTGCTTGCCGCCGCGGTTGCCGCGCTCGGAGGAACGCGAGGACTGCGCGAAGGCATCGGTGACCACGGCGCCGGTCAGGGCGGTCGCGACGAGGACGGAAAGCACAGCTTTGTGGTTACGGAAAATCATCGTTCACCTCGATCGAACCGCCGGTTAGCGGCAAAGTCGGACTGTCAGAAAAATCTGAGCCGCCAAACGTATCAGAAACAGATGGCGTGAGAAATCGTTTTATGTGCTGCAATACAGCATAGAAATGCGCACTCATCCGCACTTTGGCCGCAGCCCGGCCGCCTGCGCCTGCTGATAGACCGGCGTCAGAGCCGGTGCATCGCGTCGCAGTTCCTGGATCCGGTTGGCTGGGTCGGGGTGGGTGGACAGCCATTGTGGGCTGCGACCGCCACTGGCGGCCATCATGTTCTGCCACAGGTCGACCGCCTGCGCCGGGTTGAAGCCGGCCTGGGCCATCAGTCGCTGGCCGATCACGTCGGCCTCGCTTTCCTGGGTGCGTGAACCGGGCAGCAGGAAGGCGGTCTGCGCGCCCATGCCGCCAAGCTGGTTGACGGTGCTGGCAGCGCCTTCGCCGTAGGCCGCGCCGGCCAGCGCACCGAGCACGGCCAGCCCGGTCTGCGCGCCCATCTGCCGGGTGATGCGCTCCTCGTGGTGGCGGGCGATGACGTGGCCGATTTCATGGCCGATTACGGCAGCCAGCTGATCCTGGTTCTTGGCGACGGTGAAGATGCCAGTGTTCACGCCGACCTTGCCGCCGGGCAGGGCGAAGGCGTTGGGCTCCTTGTCGACGAACACCGCCGTCTCCCACCGTACGCCACGGTATTGAGGCGGCAGCTGCGCGACCAGGGCATTGACCACGCACTGCACGTAACCGTTCTGGCGGCCGTCGGTGCTGATCTTTTCCTTCTGCTTGGTTTCGGCGAACGCCTGAGCGCCGAGCTGATCCAGCTGCGCCTGCGACACCCCGCCCACCATCTGCCGGCGGCCGGTAGGGGAGGTCGTGGTCGCGCAGGCGCTGACCAGGGTGGTGATGACAAGGGCCAGCAGCAGTTGTTTCATGGATCCACCCCCGTGTTCATATGCGCAGTGTGTAGCGTAGCGGCTTAATCTTTCGTCAAGCGGACACGGCGTTACGTTGCCCCGAAGAACACAAGTGCGGCAAGCGCCACACCGTTGTTCAGCGCGTGCGCGGCGATCGCGGCCCAGAGCGTACCGGTGCGCTGGTACAACCAGCAGAACGCAGCCCCCATGCCGCCATAGACCAGCCACAGCTGCGCAATCTCGGCCGGGCCGTTGGCGCTGGTGCCAGGGATTTCATGGATGAGGGCAAAAGCAAGGCTGCTCAGTACCACGCCCAGCCACGGACGCCCGGCTTTCCACAGGCGGCCAAACAGCACGCGGCGGAACAGCAGCTCCTCGTAGGCCGGTGCCAGTACCACCGCGAACAGCACCAGGAACAAGGGGAAGCGCGCGATCGCGCTCTGCATCAGCGCCAGGTTGGTGGGAACCGGCTCGATACCGAACTGCTTGGCCAGGAAGGCGATGCCATTGCTGCCGAGCACGATCAGGGTCGCCACCAGCAGGGTCCAGCCCCAGGTGGAGGGACGGCGCAGCGCCTGGCGCGACGCGTGGCGCTCGGCCGTGTTGGCCGGACGTCGCCAGAAGTACAGCAGCAGCGCGGCGCCGCCGGTGGCAAACAGCGCCATGAGAATCTGCGCAAGCGCGCCGGGCTGGCCCAGTGACGCCGCTACCGAACTGGCCTCGGGTGCGCCAGCGCCGGCCTGTGCGTTCGCGTAACCGACCACCACGCCACGGTACAGGCCCCACAGCAGGCCGCTGATCAGGCTCAGGCCGAACAGAGTGACGGCGGCGATGCCCAGGTCGATGAAGAACCCCGCCAACGGCGAAACGGCACGCGGCGCGGCAGAAGCCGGCGGAACCGGGGGCGGAGCGGAAACCGGGGCGGATGCGGACATCAGGTACCTGTGTTCAAGAGTCGAAGGCCGGCGCGCCTCCCCGCGCACCGGCCGTGTCCCGATTGTGTCAGATATCCAGGTTTGCGACCTTCAGCGCGTTGTCTTCGATGAAGTCGCGACGCGGTTCGACGACATCGCCCATCAGCGTGCTGAAGATCTGGTCAGCAGCGACAGCGTCTTCGATGCGCACCTGCAGCAGTCGACGGGTTTCCGGATTCACCGTGGTGTCCCACAGCTGCTCCGGATTCATTTCACCCAGGCCCTTGAATCGCTGGATCTGGCGGCCGCGCTTGGCCTCCTCGAGCAGCCAGTTCTGTGCCTTGGCAAAGCTGTCGACTTCGATCGACTTGGCACCGCGGGAAATGGTCGCGCCTTCGCGGACCAGACCGTGCAGCAGCTTCGATGCCTGGTGGATTGCGCGCAGTTCGCCGCTTTCGAAGGCCGACATCGGCAGCACCTGGATGTGCTGTTCGCCCATGTGGCGACGGGTCACCAGCACAGCGGCCGGGCGCTCGTCGTTGGCTTCCTGCAGTTCCAGCGTGAAACGCGGGCTGCCCAGGCTGCCCTGGTTGAGGCGCTTGGCCAGTGCATCCAGGCCCTCGCCTTCGCCGGCAGCGCGCAGGCTTTCCAGGTCCATCGGTACGAAATCGACCAGCGCTTCAAGCAGGTTGCGGTCGTAGCGGTGTGCGTTGCGCTCGATCGAATCCAGCGCGGCCGCGTAGGCCAGCAGCAGCTTCTCCAGCGCAAGGCCTTCGATGCCGGGCTCGCCGGTGGCCGGCACCAGTGCAGCGTTTTCCACTGCGCTGCTGGCCAGGTAGCTGTCCAGCGCCGGGTCATCCTTCAGGTACAGCTCCTGCTTGCCCTGCTTGATCTTGTACAGCGGCGGCAGGCCGATGTAGACGTAACCGCGCTCGATCAGCTCCGGCATCTGACGGTAGAAGAACGTCAGCAGCAGGGTGCGGATGTGGGCGCCGTCGACGTCGGCGTCGGTCATGATGATGATCTTGTGGTAACGCAGCTTGTCCGGGTTGTACTCGTCACGGCCGATGCCGGTGCCCAGCGCGGTGATCAGCGTACCGACCTGGTCGGAGGACAGCATGCGGTCGAAGCGCGCGCGTTCCACGTTGAGGATCTTGCCGCGCAGCGGCAGCACCGCCTGGTTCTTGCGGTTGCGGCCCTGCTTGGCCGAGCCACCTGCCGAGTCACCCTCGACGATGAACAGTTCGGACAGTGCCGGATCCTTTTCCTGGCAGTCGGCCAGCTTGCCCGGCAGGCCAGCGATATCCAGCGCACCCTTGCGGCGGGTCAGGTCGCGGGCCTTGCGCGCAGCTTCACGTGCACGGGCGGCATCGACGATCTTGCCGGCGATCGCCTTGGCTTCGTTCGGGTTTTCCTGCAGGAACTCTTCCAGGCGCGCACCGAAGGCATTTTCCACCGCCGGACGCACGTCGGAGCTGACCAGCTTTTCCTTGGTCTGGCTGGAGAAGCTCGGGTCCGGCACCTTCACCGACAGCACCGCGATCATGCCTTCGCGCATGTCGTCGCCGGTCAGGTTGATCTTGGCCTGCTTGGCGATGCCGTTCTGCTCGATGTAGTTGTTGAGCACCCGGGTCAACGCACCGCGGAAACCGGCCAGGTGGGTACCGCCGTCCTTCTGCGGAATGTTGTTGGTGAAGCAGTACATCGTCTCCTGATAGGAGTCGGTCCACTGCAGCGCCACGTCCACCACGATGCCGTTGTGCTCGCCGGTGACCGAGATGACGTTCGGGTGCAGCGGAGTCTTCAGCTGGGCCAGATGCTCCACGAAGCTGCGGATGCCGCCCTCGTAGTGGAAATCATCGCGACGGCCATCACCACGCTCGTCGGCAAGGACGATCTTGACGCCGGAGTTCAGGAACGACAGCTCGCGCAGGCGGCGGGCCAGGATGTCGTAGTGGAACTCCACGTTGTCGTGGAAGGCGACAGTGGACGGCCAGAAACGCACGGTGGTGCCACGCTTGGTGGTGGCTTCCAGCTTGGCCAGCGCGGTCACGGCTGCGCCGTTGCTGAATTCCTGCTGGTAATGGGAGCCGTTCTGGAACACGTCCACCAGCAGCTTCTGCGACAGCGCGTTGACCACGCTGACGCCGACGCCGTGCAGGCCGCCCGAAACCTTGTAGCTGTTGTCGTCGAACTTGCCGCCCGCGTGCAGGACGGTCATGACCACTTCGGCCGCAGACACTTCGCGGCCGAGCTTGGCGCTCATCTGCTCGTGCTTGCCGGTCGGAATGCCGCGGCCGTTGTCGGACACCGAGACCGAGCCGTCGGCGTGGATCGTCACTGCAACATGGTCGGCGTGGCCGGCCAGCGCTTCGTCGATCGAGTTGTCGACGACCTCGAACACCATGTGGTGCAGACCGGTACCGTCATGCACGTCGCCGATGTACATGCCTGGACGCTTGCGGACAGCCTCCAGGCCTTCCAGGGCGGTAATGCTGTTGGCGTCGTAATTGCCGTTGTTTGCCGGGGTGTTCTGTTCGTCGCTCATTGCGCTTGCCGTAGGCTCCGCAGGTCGGCCACCGCTTGGGGCGATGCGCCGAGAATGAAAGGATTCCAACCCGAATTATACCAGCCGGGGTCGAGCGGCCCTGGTGTGCCCACTATGGCACAGCCACGATCTGTGCATGTTCCACGTGGAACCGGGCGATGTGGGTCAGTTCCTGCAGCGCCGCCGGGGTTTCGGTGGCGGTGATGAAGATCTGTGCCGGGCCATTGAGCAGGCGCTCCAATACCCGCGCCTGGTGGGTGCGATCCAGTTCCGAAGCCAGATCATCGAGCGCGATCACCGGCCATTCGCCGCGCTGTTCCGCATAGTCCTCGGCCTGTGCCAGCAGGCACGCCAATGCCGTCAGCTTGGCCTGGCCGCGGGACAGTGCATCACGCCCCGGAATGCTGTGGAAATCCACACTCCAGTCCGCCCGGTGCGGGCCGACCGAGGTATACCCGGCCTGCCGGTCACGTTCCCGGGCCAGAAGCAAGGCATCGGCCAAGGGGAGCTCATGCCGCCGCCATCCAGGACTCAGGTCCAGTCCGTGGATGCCCAGTTGCGGCGCCAGGCTGGCGGCCAAAGCCACAGTGCGCTGCTGCAGACGCTCCAGGTAGTGCTGGCGGCGGCTGGTCAGCGGTTCTCCGGCCTCGGCCAGCTCGTGATCCCAGGTATCGAGCATCCGCGACGGCCCGCCCTGCTTGAGCAGGGCGTTGCGCTGCTTCAGCGCCCGGGAGTAGCGGCGCCACAAGGACAGAAAATCCGGTTCCACGTGGAACAAGCCCCAATCGAGGAAGCGGCGGCGGGGTTCGCCACCACCACTGACCAGTGCATGGCTCCCGGGCTCGAACGTCACCACGGCCAGTGCTGCGCAGAGATTACCCAGCTGCGCGACATCTTCGCCGTCCAATCGCCCCTTCCAATCCTGGCCACTGTGGCGCAGCCCGGCTTTTCGGCGGTGCGGCGGGTGATTGGCACGCTGTTCGTCCCATTCCACGAAGATTTCCAGCGCTTCCTGGCCCTGACGCACCAGACCGTCGCGCACTCGACCACGGAAGCTGCGCCCATAGGCCATCAGGTGCAGGGCTTCGAGCACGCTGGTCTTGCCGGCACCGTTGTCGCCGGTCAGCAGGTTCAATCCTGGCTGGGGCGACAGGTCCACCGCACTGAAGCGACGCAGTTGATGCAAGGCAAGGCGGCGGATCTGCATGGGGCGCGAAAGACCATCCGCACGAGGCGGTAGAGGGGCAGGGAATCCATCAGCTTACTGCATCGGTCAAGCCGGGCGCGGTGGCAGGCCGGTCGAGCCGAAGGTGCAGCTTCTGCACCCATCGATGGACGCGTTCCACGTGGAATGCGGGTGACGCGCCCGTTCCGGGCAGGAACGGCCCGAAATTTCTTCAAATCTGCGCGGGGTTCCAGAGTCCAGGCCCTCAGATTTCGCCGATTTCATGAGCACTGCAGGGCCATCGCGGGACACCTCGCGGGTGGTTCCGACGGATGACCCCGCCGATTCCTTCAAATCTGCGATCCGATGCCTTGGAGGGTTCCACAGATTTCAAGAAATCCAGGACGCTAGTTCCACACTGTCCACAGGAGGCATGTATGACTTATACACAAGGTATGGGCAATCTGTGGATAAAAAAGCCCTTTTGCTCAGCGCTGAAAACTATCCACAGGTTCCCCCCCAGGCCGAGGGCCCTCTATACAGGGGGTTTCAGGCTCATAAATCCCTTTAAAAACAAACAGATAATACATTTCTCCACGAAATCTGGCTCTACCATCACCACCATGCTTTAGATTTATACCCAGATTTAGAAGCTAGGATTGCCCAAGTGTGCCCCCGAGCCGGCCAGTGGACAGTGCCGTTTGCAGAAGCGAAGGACCTCCTCCCGGGGAAGATGATCTGCTGCTTCCACCATTGAAGATCAGGACAACGAAGTGGGACATGCGAAGCGCTCGCTGCCAGAACCCAGATCGCATGGAGCCCGACGAGCACTGCAAGACGAATTCCCAACGTCCTGGATTCCGAGTTGCTTCGAGCAAGCGAGATCGAGTTGTTGTGGGGCCGAGCAGGGCACGTCCAGGATTTCTACGATCCGTTTCGACAATGCTCCACGTGGAACATAAAAAAACGCCCGGGAGGTCCCGGGCGCTTCTGGGTTCCACGTGAAACAGCGTTTCCGTCAGAGACGCAGCGGCATCACCACGTGGCGCGACTTCTCGCTGCTGGATTCACGCACCAGCGCCGAGGAGTTGGAGTCGCGTAGCTGGATGATCACTTCCTCGTCGCGCAGGGCGGAGAGGGCATCTAACAGGTAGTTCACGTTGAAGCCGATGGCCAGATCGCTGACCGTGGTGTCGGCCTCGATCTCTTCCTGAGCTTCTTCCTGTTCCGGGTTGTGCGCGCTGATCTTCAGGTTGCCCGGCGAGACTTCCACGCGAATGCCGCGGTACTTCTCGTTGGACAGGATCGCGGCGCGCTGCAGCGAGGCACGCAGTGCTTCACGATCCACCTTCACTTCACGGTCGGCACCGATCGGGATCACCGCTTCGTAGTCCGGGAAACGGCCATCGATCAGCTTCGACGTGAAGGTGACATCGTCGCGCTTGACGCGGACGTGGCTGCGGCCGACTTCCAGCTCGATTTCGCGATCGCCGCTTTCCAGCAGGCGCTGCAGCTCGGTCACGCCCTTGCGCGGCACGATGATCTGGCGCTTCGAACCGCTGGGCTTGGCCAGGTCGGTTTCGCAAAGGGCCAGACGGTGGCCGTCGGTGGCAACGGTGCGCAGTGCATCGCCACGCAGGTCGAACAGCAGACCGTTGAGGTAGTAGCGCACGTCCTGCTGGGCCATCGCGAACGCGGTGCGCTCGATCAGCTCCTTCAGGGTCGCTTCGCCGATGGCCACGCGCTCGGTGGCTTCCACTTCGTCCACCGACGGGAAGTCGTTGGACGGCAGGGTGGCCAGGGTGAAGCGGCTGCGACCGGCCTGCACGGTGATCTTGTCACCGGTCTGCGAGACGGTAATCCGGCTGCCGTCGGGCAGGGCGCGGATGATCTCGAACAGCTTGCGGGCGGGAATGGTGGTTTCGCCGTCCTGGGCGTCTTCAACCGCGATCCGCGACACCATCTCCACTTCCAGGTCGGTACCGGTCAGCGAGAGCTGGCCGTTCTGCACCTGGACCAGGAAATTGGCCAGAACCGGAAGGGTCTGGCGGCGTTCGACCACGTTGACGACCTGTGCCAACGGCTTGAGAAAGGCTTCGCGCTGCAGTGTGAAACGCATGTGGTTCCGTGCCCCTATGCTTTAAAAAATGTGGAATAAATCAAAAGCTTGGTGGTGCTGGTAGAGACAGAATCGCTGGAAAACAACGCTAAGTCTTTGTAAATAAAAGAATTTCAGACCTCGAAACCCTCTGTATTACCGACCCCCAGGGGGTGGGGAAAGCTGTGGATAAATTCGGAGCGATTTCAAACGCCACTTTTATCCACAACGTGTCCCGTGCTTGCTACCGGATTCTGCACCGTTTTGTGCGATGACGCCTCATCGGCATCCGTGCATCATTCGCTCAGCTTCCGGATCAGCTTGTCCCAGTCCTCGCGGAGCTTGCCGTCGGTCTCCATCAGGGTCCGGATCTGGCGGCAGGCATGCAGCACCGTGGTGTGATCGCGACCGGCAAAGGCATCGCCGATCTCGGGCAGGCTGTGCTCGGTCAGTTCCTTGGTCAGGGCCATGGCGACCTGTCGCGGACGTGCCAGCGAGCGGGTCCGACGCTTCGACAGCAGATCCTTGATCTGCAGGCCGTAGTAGTCGGCAACGGTTTTCTGGATGTTGGGAATGCTGATCGCCTGCTGCTGGGCGCGCAGCAGGTCGCGCAGGGTTTCCTGGGCGAATTCGGTGGTGATCGCGCGGCCGGTGAAATTGGCGCGGGCGGTCAGGGTATTGAGCGCACCTTCGAGGTCGCGCACGTTGGAGCGCATCTTCTTGGCGATCAGGAACGCAACATCATCGGGAATCTCGGCACCGCGTTCGCGTGCCTTGGCCAGCACGATCGCGGCGCGGGTCTCGAAGTCCGGCGGTTCGATCGCGACCGACAGGCCCCAGGCAAGCCGCGACTTCAGGCGCGCTTCCAGGCCTTCGACCTCGCGCGGATAGCGGTCGCAGGTCAGGATGATCTGCTGCTTGCCATCGAATAACGCGTTGAAGGTGTGGAAGAACTCTTCCTGGGTGCGGTCCTTGCCGGCGAAGAACTGGATGTCATCGATCAGCAGCGCGTCGACCTGCTGGAACTGGCGCTTGAACTGATCCATGGTCTTTTCCTGCAGGGCCCGGATCATCGCGCTGAAGAACTGTTCAGAACGCAGGTACAGCACCTTCGCGCCCGGATTGGCCTGGCGCATGGCGTTGCCGGCAGCGAACATCAGGTGGGTCTTGCCCAGGCCGGTGCCTCCGTACAGCAGCAGCGGATTGTGCGCGCGGTCGCCCGGCTTCTGCGCTGCCTGGAAGGCGGCGGCCAGGCCCAGCTGGTTGCTGCGGCCTTCGACGAAGTTGGCGAACGTGTAGTGATTGTCCAGGTTGCCGGCGAACGGTACCTGCGGTTCACTGGACACATGCGCCGAGGGCGTGGAAACCGGCGCGTTCTGCGCCTCCACAGGGCGCGGGCGCGAGCCGATTTCAAGAAAAACGTCGCTGAAACCGGCGAAATGCGCCAGCAGTTCGCGGATCCGGGCCAGGTACAGCTCGCGGACCTGGTCGACGATGAAGGCATTCGGTGCATACAGCACCAGGCTGTCCACGCGCAGATCGGCCTGCAGTGGCTTCAACCAGGTATGAACGTCTTCCGGCGGGAACTCCGCTTCGAGGCGCTCGAGACTACGGGACCAAGCATCCATCAGCAATAATCGTCCGGTGGCCGGGGCATGGACGCGACAAGGCGCCCAAACACAGGCCGGAAAGGGGGGGAAATGGATGGCTCAGACTACCACCGAGCGCCCGCCTTCGGAATGCTTGTCCCCTACTTATTCACAAAAACATCCACAGCTATTGCACAGCCCAGTGAATTCGCGTAGCTGCCAGGGGTTGACTTGGGGCGGGGTACCTCTCTAGAATTTCCGGTTCTTTCCGTCCCATTCATACGAGAGGCCCCCAATGGCCACGAAGCGCACCTACCAGCCCAGCAACCTCAAGCGTAAGCGCGACCACGGCTTCCGTGCCCGTATGAAGACCGCTGACGGCCGCAAGATCCTGTCGCGTCGCCGCGCCAAGGGCCGCAAAGTCCTGAGCGCCTGATTGCCATGCCGCACATCGCGGCAGACGCAATCCCTTCGACAGTGAATACTGCAGACCCGCGCAAGCGATTCCCTCGCTCTGCGCGGGTTCGCACGCGTGCCGAATATTCAACGGTCTTCAACGGCGCCCGCCGTGTGTCCGATCCGCTGATGACCCTGCACTGGCTGCCGGCTGACCGGCCGGCCAGGCTGGGTCTGGCGGTTTCCCGCAAGGTTGATCCGAACGCCGTTGGGCGTAACCGGATCAAGCGCGTCCTGCGCGACATCCTGCGTCAGACACGTACCGACATCCAGCCAGGCGACTTTGTCGTCGTGGCCCGTAGTGCTGCGCGTTCCGCCAGCAACGACGAGATCCGCCAGGCCTTCCTGCGCCTGCTGCGTCGCCTGCGTGCATTGCCCACGCCGGGCGTGGACGGCACAATGCCGCCGCCTGATGGCATCGCAACTCCTTCTTTGACCGAGCCGGCATCGCGTCCCGGCCCCGCCGAGCCTGTCCGCTGATGAACCAGACCCGCGTATTCCTCATTTTTGCCTGGCTGATGGTGGCCGTGCTGCTGTGGATGGAGTGGAGCCGTGAAAAGGCTGCTCCGACCCCGGCACCGACGACCACGTCGGCCCCGGCCGCTGCACAGAGCGTTCCGGGCGCAACCCCGGGCGCCATCCCCAGCGCCCAGGTTCCGGGTGCGCCCGGCCACGCCGCCGTGCAGGCGCAGGCCAGCGCCACCCCGGCCAGCCAGCGCGTGACCGTCACCACCGACGTCCTGCGCCTGGTGCTCGATGGCGGCCGCGTGCTCGACGCCGAGCTGCTGCAGTTCCCGCAGACCAAGGACGAAGGCAGCCCGCCGGTCCGCCTGCTGACCGAAGACCCCGCGCATCCCTACAGCGCGATCAGTGGCTGGGCCAGCGAAGACAAGAACACCCCGGTCCCCGGCGCTGACGGCTTCAAGCTGGTGGGTGACACCAAGGACTTCGTGCTGGCCAAGGGCCAGAACGAGCTGCAGATCCCGTTCGTGTGGACTGCCGACAACGGCGTGACCATCAAGCGCACCCTGACCGTCTCGCGCAACGAGTACGCCGTGCGCTTCAAGGACGAAGTCAGCAACACTGGTGCCGCTCCCTGGAACGGCTACGTCTACCGCACCCTGGACCGCACCCCGACCATCCTGTCGCGGAGCATGACCAATCCGGATTCCTTCAGCTTCAACGGTGCCACCTGGTACGACAACGACAAGAAGTACCAGCGTCGTGCGTTCAAGGACTACCTGGAAGACGGCACGCTGAACCAGAACATCACCGGTGGCTGGCTGGCGATGCTGCAGCACCACTTCTTCACTGCCTGGATCCCGCAGAAGGACCAGACCGCACACTACGTGCTGTCGCAGGTGGCCGGTCGTGACCTGATCGAGGCGCGTGGCCCGGCCTTCACCGTGGCCCCGGGCCAGTCCACCAGCACCGAAGCCCGCCTGTGGGTCGGCCCGAAGCTGGTCAACCTGATCGCCAAGGAAGACGTGCCGGGCCTGGACCGCGTGGTCGACTACAGCCGCTTCTCGATGATGGCGGTGATCGGCCAGGGCCTGTTCTGGGTGTTGAACCAGGTGCACAAGCTGGTTGGCAACTGGGGCTGGGCGATCGTCGGCCTGGTGGTGCTGCTGAAGCTGGTGCTGTACCCGCTGTCGGCGACCCAGTACAAGAGCGGTGCGAAGATGCGTCGCTTCCAGCCGCGCATCGCGCAGCTGAAGGAACGCTATGGCGACGACCGCCAGAAGTTCCAGACCGCGATGATGGAGCTGTACAAGAAGGAAAAGATCAATCCGATGGGCGGCTGCCTGCCGATCCTCATCCAGATGCCGATCTTCTTCGCCCTGTACTGGGTGCTGGTGGAATCGGTCGAACTGCGCCAGGCGCCCTGGTTCGGCTGGATCCAGGACCTGACCGCACGCGACCCGTACTTCATCCTGCCGGTGATCAACGTGGCGGTGATGTGGTTCACCCAGAAGCTGACCCCGGCACCGGGCATGGACCCGATGCAGCAGAAGATGATGCAGTTCATGCCGCTGGTGTTCGGCGTCATGATGGCCTTCATGCCGTCCGGCCTGGTCCTGTACTGGGTGGTCAACGGCGGCCTGGGCCTGCTGCAGCAGTGGTGGATGACCAAGCGCCATGGCGGCGAGCCGGTCCCGGCCACCACCGCTCCGGCCCCGGTCAAAAAGAAGTAATCGGTAGAGCCGACCGCTGGCCGGCTGACCCCAGTAGAAGCCCGCCGCAAGGCGGGCTTTTCGCATCCGGCGTTAGAATCGCCGGCACACCGATCCTGCATCCATCGAGTCCGCCATGCCGCGTGCGTCGTCGTTCCGCCTGTTCCTGCCCTCGCTGTTGTTGACCCTGGTCGTTGCCGGTTGTGGCGACAAGGATGCGAAGGCGCCGGCGACCACCGTCACCCAGCCCAGCGCGCAGGCCGCGGCCGCCGCCGATCCGGCCGCGGCGCCGTTGCTGGCCGCGCTGCAGAAGCAGCTCGATGGCTATCGCCGGATCGTCGTGCTGCTGGCCGATGAGGAACAGCAGTCGGCGGCCGATCGCAGCACCTCCACCCGCATCGGCCAGCAGCTGTTCCACGACGGCCTGGAACAGCGCAGCGCCATTGCCGCGCAGTTCGACACGCTGCTGCGTGGTAGCAGCCCGCAGCGCTTCGCCACCCTCGGCACCGTGCTGGACTACATCGAATCGGCGCCGGAGCTGTTCGACGCCGACCGCTTGGCCTTCCGAGAAGTGCTGCGCGATCTGCATGAGCGCGTCGGCACCGATTCGTCGCTGCCGGCAGTGAAGCTGCACCAGCGCATCGGCGAAGACCTGGAGGCGCTGGACGAGATCGAGCGTAACTACAACCAGGAACTGACCCGCATCTTCAGCCGCTTCGAGCGCACCCGTGCCATCGAACTGAAGCGCGAGAAGTGGGACGACTACATCGCGCACCTGCACAAGCACTACAGCCGCGAAGCGATCCTGCGCGACTACGGCGTGATCGAGCCGTACCCGATGTCGATGAAGGACAGCGAACGCGAGATCTTCGGCCGCGACCTGCCGCCGAAGACGGTGGTGCTGACCTTCGACGATGGCCCGCACAAAGCCTATACCGATGAAGTGGTGGCCATCCTCAAGCGCTACGACGTACCGGCCGTGTTCTTCGAGGTCGGCCGCAACCTCGGCAAGGTCGAGACCGACGGCAAGGTCAGCCTCGGGCCGATGGCGAAGATCAGCCGCAACCTGATGGAAGAGGGCTACGCCGTCGGCAACCACAGCCTGACCCATGCGCAGCTGTCGCGTACCACCGGCGATGCGCTGCGCCAGCAGGTGCTGGACACCGACACGCTGCTGAAGGATGTCGACAGCAAGCGCGCGCCGCTGTTCCGCTTCCCCTATGGCGCGCGTAATGCCGAAGGCCTGCAGCTGCTCAACGAAGCCGGGTTGAAGTCGATCATGTGGAACATCGATTCGATGGACTGGGCCGACCCGGTGCCGGAATCGATCGTGCAGCGCGTGCTCGACCAGGTGAACAAGGAACAGCGCGGCATCATCCTGTTCCATGACATCCACGACCGTGCGGTGAAGGCGCTGCCGCAGATCCTTGACCGGCTGATTGCCGATGGCTACCAGTTCGCCGGGTGGAATGGCCGCGACTTCACCGTCGCCCGCGCGCGCAAGGGTGACACCAGCCCCGCCACCGTCACCACCGGCTACGAGAAGTCGTGGGCGATCGTGGTCGGCATCGACAACTACGCCAAGTGGCCAAAGCTGGAATACGCCAGCCACGATGCGCAGGCGGTGGCCGATACCCTGACCGGGCAGTTCGGCTTCCCGTCTTCGCAGGTGATCGTACTGAAGAACGAGCAGGCCACGCGCAACAACATCCTGGCCGCCTTCCACGACCGCCTGGCCGATGACCGCACCGGAAAGAACGACCGCGTGTTCGTGTTCTTTGCCGGCCACGGCGCCACCCGCCAGCTCGCCTCCGGGCGTGACCTGGGCTACATCATTCCGGTCGATTCGGACCCGAAGGAGTTCGCCACCGACGCCATCGCAATGACCGACATCCAGAACATTGCCGAGAGCATGCAGGCCAAGCACGTGATGTTCGTGATGGATGCCTGCTACAGCGGCCTGGGCCTGACCCGTGGTGGCCCTTCTTCGTCGTCGTTCCTGCGCGAGAACGCTCGTCGCAGCGCACGGCAGATGCTGACCGCCGGCGGCGCCGACCAGCAGGTGGCCGATGCCGGCCCGAACGGCCACTCGGTGTTCACCTGGGTGCTGTTGCAGGCGCTGGCTGGCAAGGGCGATCTCAACGGCGATGGCCTGATCACCGGTACCGAACTGGCCGCCTACGTGGCGCCGGCCGTCTCAGCCGTTTCGCACCAGACCCCGGCCTTCGGCAGCCTGCCGGGTTCGCAGGGTGGTGAGTTCGTGTTCCAGGTGCCCGACAGCCAGGAATTCCTCAACGCCGATACGCGCCAGCTGACCGCCGATGCAATCGCACTGAACAACAAGGTTGAAGCCGCCAGCGAAGCCAAGGGCAGCCAGGCGCCGGTGACGGTGGCCGACCTGCAGGGCGGCAAGGCCAAGCTGGTGGTGCCCACCGCCGGCCCGGCCTCCGACCGCCAGCGCGCGCAGCAGGCCAATGACCGCGGCCTGCAGCTGTACCGCGAGAAGCAGTACGACGAAGCGGTAGCCCAGTTCACCGAGGCACTGAAGCTGCGTCCGGACTTCGCCCAGGCCGCCAACAACCTCGGCTTCGTCTACTACCGCCAGCAGCGCTATGCCGAAGCGGCGCGCTGGCTGGAGAACACACTGAAGATCGACCCCTCGCGCGCCGTGGCCTATCTCAACCTGGGCGATGCCTACTTCAACGCAGGCGACAAGGCGAAGGCGAAGCAGGCCTACACCACCTACCTGGCGCTGCAGCCGCAGGGCAGTGGTGCCGCGCAGGCACGGGCGCAGCTGGAGAAACTCTGAGCCATGAATGATGCAATCCGCGCCGATACCATCGTGGCCATCGCCAGTGCCCCCGGCGCGGGCGGTGTCGGCCTGCTGCGCCTGTCCGGTCCGCGCGCAGCGGCCATCGCCAACGCGTTGGGTGCGCCTGCACTGCGCCCGCGCCATGCGCACTACGCACGCCTGCGCGACGCCGATGGCGAGGTCATCGACGATGGCATCGTGCTGTGGTTCCCGGCACCGAACAGCTTCACCGGCGAAGAGGTGGTGGAACTGCAGGGCCACGGCAGTCCGGTCCTGCTGCAGCAACTGGTCGCGCGCTGCATCGCGCTCGGTGCGCGCCAGGCGCGGCCGGGCGAGTTCAGCGAACGCGCGTTCCTCAACGGCAAGCTCGACCTGGCCCAGGCCGAAGCCATCGCCGACCTGATCGCGGCCGGCGACAACCGCGCGGCGCGCGCGGCACGTCGCTCGCTGGACGGCGTGTTCTCGCGCCGCATCGACGCCGTGGTCGAGCAGCTGGTGCTGCTGCGCATCCATGTGGAAGCGGCCATCGACTTCGCCGACGAACCGCTGGATACCCTCGGCGGCGCGCAGGTGCGGCGTGGCCTGGAACAGGCGCGCAGCGACCTGGCCCTGCTGCGCCGCGACGCCGAACGTGGCCGCCGCCTGCGCGATGGCCTGCATGCCGTGCTGATCGGTCCGCCGAATGCCGGCAAGAGCTCACTGCTGAACGCACTGGCCGGCAGCGAACGCGCCATCGTTACCGACATCGCCGGCACCACCCGCGACACCCTGCGCGAGACCATCCGCCTGGATGGCCTGGAACTGACCCTGGTCGACACCGCCGGCCTGCGCGACGGCGGTGACGCCATCGAACGCGAAGGCATGCGCCGCGCCCATGTGGAGATCGAGCGCACCGACCTGGCCCTGATCGTGCTGGATGCGCGCGATCCGGCGGCGGGTGAAGCCGCGCTGGGCGAGGCCGTGGCAGCGGTGCCGCACAAGGTCTACATCCACAACAAATCGGATCTGCTCGATGTGCTGCCGGCGCTGGACGATCCGGACCGCGTGTTCGTCTCCGCTGCGACCGGTGCCGGCCTGGAGGATCTGCACGCGCGCCTGCGTTCGATCGCATCGGCCGGGGCAGGGGAGCAGGTGGATGGCGAGTTCTCGGCGCGCACGCGGCATGTGGATGCAATCGAGCGTGCGCAGGAACACGCGCAGCGCGCCGATGGCGAGCTGGCGCATGAGCACCTGGAACTGGCTGCTGAGGAACTACGGCTGGCGCATGACGCGCTGGGCGAGATCACCGGGCAGATGAGTGCCGATGACCTGCTTGGAAGGATCTTCTCCAGTTTCTGCATCGGGAAGTAACTGTAGAGCCGAGCCCATGCTCGGCTGCTTTAGGTCTCAGCAACTCGGGGTCAGATCCGCGAAGGGCCTCTGACCCCGTGAAATGACGTGATCAGCTCCAATACTCCGGAGTCTTGTCCGGTACGTCTTGAGTACCGGCGCCGACCGAGCTAGCGTGCAGGAAATTCAGGCAAAGGAATTGCGGATGCATCCGGACCATGTTTCCTACGTTCACTTCACAAGCCCGGCGCAGCTCACTCGTGCGTTGAACTCACTGGCGGGCATCATCGAAGGGATCTCCATTGACAGAGAGATCAACGCCGATGAGCGTCGCTTCTTGGCGCACTGGATCCAGGATCATTTGCATCAGCGCCAGCAGCATCCGTTCACTGAGCTGATGCCTGTGCTCGAGCGCTCACTTGGCGAAGGTCGCATGGATGAAGATGCGGCGGAGGATCTGCGATGGTTGATCGACCGGATGTGCTCAAGTGATCGGGTCAATGCCACCACAGCAGATCTCCAGCGACTTCATGCCGTACTGGGCGGAATAATCGCTGATGGCCAGATTTCAGAGGCCGAGCTGCGTGGTCTTTCGGACTGGATGGATGAGCATTCCCATCTACAGGGATGCTGGCCGTACGACGAAATCGGACACCTCGTAGCCAAGGTACTGGCTGATGGTGTGGTGGATGCGCAGGAACAAGATCTGCTTCGCCAGTTCTTCAGCGAGTTCGTCGTCCTCGGCGATGACCGCACCTTGACCGATCCGTCGTTGCAGATCGCCGGTAGTCTGGTCGGGCTTTGTGCGGTGGCTCCCGAGATCCATTTCGAGGAGAGGGGATTCTGCTTTACGGGTGCATCGTCCCGAGGGTCGCGTGCCGATATCCAGGCGCTGGTAACGGCGCGAGGAGGGCGGGTGCACAGTGCACCTTCGAAAAAGGTTGACTACCTGGTGATTGGCGCTGAGGGAAACCCTTGCTGGAGCTACGCCTGCTACGGCCGCAAGGTGGAACGCGCAGTGGAACTGCGCAAGGAAGGACTGCGGATCATGATCGTTCACGAACGCGATTTCCATGACGCCTTGGTCGATTGAAGACGCGGGATCGGAGCCCCTTCGGGGATCCGATCCCAGGTCCCCCACCTGTCACATTGCCGCCGCATACTGACGCCCATCACATACCGCTTGGGGAAGTCGCAGTGAAGTCGTGGGGTTGTGCGTTGCTGTTGTCGCTGGCCGTGGCACCATCGGTGGCCATGAGTGCTGAATCCTCCACCCCGGCCGCGCCCAAGGTGTCGGTCTACGGCCATCGCGGCGCAAGCGCGCTGTTGCCGGAGCACACCCTGGCGGCCTACGCCCAGGCGATCGCCGATGGCGCCGACTACATCGAACCGGACCTGGTGATGACCAAGGACGGGGTGATGGTGGCCCGCCACGAGAACGAGATCGGTGGCACCACCGACGTCGCCTCGCATCCGGAGTTCGCCAGCCGCCGCACCAGCAAGGTCATCGACGGGCAGAAGGTCGACGGCTGGTTCACCGAAGACTTCACCCTGGCCGAGCTGAAGACCCTGTACGCGCGCGAGCGCCTGCCGGAGCTGCGCAGCACCGCCTACGACGGCCAGTTCCGCATCGCCAGCCTGGACGAGATCCTGGCCTTCCTGGTCCAGCAGGCCGGCCGCGCCAACCGCGGCATCGGACTGGTGCCGGAGATCAAGCACCCGACCTACTTCCAGTCGATCGGCCTGCCGATGGAAGACAAGCTGCTGGCCGCGCTGCGCGGCAACGCCTATACCAACGTCGGCCCGGTCACCATCCAGTCGTTCGAGACCGCCAACCTGCGTTACCTGCGCGGCAAGATCCCGCGTGGCAGCAACATCCGCCTGCTGCAGCTGCTGTGGAAGGGCGACACCCAGCCGGCCGACATCGCCAAGGCCGGTGGCACGCTGACCTACGCGCAGATGATAACGCCGGCCGGATTGAAGGATATCGCCAGCTACGCCGACAGCATCGGCCCGGAGCTGCGCTCGATCATTCCGCTGGATGACAAGGGCGCACTGGGCACGCCGACCACGCTGGTGCGCGATGCGCATGCGGTGGGCCTGATGGTGATTCCGTACACCTTCCGCCCGGAGAACCGCTTCCAGGCCAGCAACCTGCGCAAGGGGGCCGACAACGCGCGCAATGCAGAGGGATCGATCGCCGAAATGCGTGCCTACCTGGCCACCGGCATCGATGCCTTCTTCACCGACGACCCGGCACTGGGCAGGCAGGCGGTGGATGGCACGGGCGCGGCAGGGAACTGAGCGATCAACGCCGCCGGGCATGGGCCGGCGCTACCCGGGGTGCCGGTGTGCTCCGGTAGGTGCCAACCTTGGTTGGCACACAACAACCGCGCCGACCAAGGTCGGCCACTACTGGGTCATGAGGTTGCCGGCCAGCGGCCGGCACTACCGTCACCTAGCTGCGCGGCTCGTCCGGCCGGCGGAACGGGATCACCACGTAGTCCTGGCCTTCGCGCGGCTGCCACAGCACCGGCACGCGCTGCGGTGACGGCGGCTCCAGCTCGTCGTCGGGCAGCGGTTCGATGTCTTCTTCCTCGTCTTCCCAGCTGTAGCGCGGGCGCGGCGGCAGCGGGTCGGCATTGCGGAACAGCAGCGCGGCGATGATGCCGGCGAAGGCGCCGCCCATGTGCGACTGCCAGGACACGCCGTCGGCGTGCGGCAGGATGGTCATCAGCATGCCGCCGTAGAACAGCATGCCGATCAGGCCGGTGGCAATCGCCGCGCGATCGCGGCGCAGCAGGCCCAGGCTGGCCAGCAGGAACATCAGGCCATGGGTCACGCCACTGGCGCCCAGGTGCACGCTGCCCGGATTGCCAAGCATCCACGCGCCGATGCCCGAGCCCAGCCACAGCAGGGGCAGCGCGCGAACGGTGGCTTTCGGGTAGACGCTGCCGGCCAGCGTGCCGAGGATCAGGATCGCAATGCTGTTGGCGACGATGTGCTCGACCGAGGCATGCAGCATCGGGCCGCCGATCAGGCCAAGCAGGCCCTTGGCTTCCAGCGGCGCGACCGCCCACGGTCGCCAGTCGAACGTGCCCTGCAGCGCGAACACGGCCACCAGCACCAGCACGGCGGCCAGGCTGGCATTGAACGCCCGCAGGATGCGCGAGCGGTCATTGCGGGGGGCCGGCACGTCGCCAGCGGGCAGGGGCGCGTTGTTGTCCATACCTCAGCAATGGCGGTGGTTGGCGTGAAACCAAGGCCACCGCAGCGGGAGAGTGGAAACGGCCGGCGGGACAATCCCACCGGCCGCGTCATCCAGCGGCTCAGGCTCAGGCCTGGCCTTCGCCTTCCTTCGGCGGGTACTTCAGGCTCAGCACCACGGTGGCGGCGATGATCACCGCGACCACGCCCAGCGACACCGGGGTCGGGATCTTGAACAGGTCGATGATCATCATCTTGATGCCGATGAAGCCCAGCACCAGCGCCAGGCCATACGGCAGCAGGTGGAAGCGGTCGGCCATGCCGGCCAGCAGGAAGAACATCGCACGCAGGCCCAGCACCGCGAACACGTTGGAGGTGAGCACGATGAACGGGTCGGTGGTGATCGCGAAGATCGCCGGGATGCTGTCCACCGCGAAGATCACGTCGGTGACCGCGATCAGGATCAGCACCGCGAACAGCGGGGTGAACCAGCGCACGCCATCACGCTTCACGCTCAGCGCGTTGCCCGCGTAGTCCGGCAGCAGGCGCAGGTGCTTACGCATCCAGCGCAGGGCCGGGTTGGTCTCCAGGTCCGGCTCCTGGCCGGCGGCGAACCACATCTTCCAGCCGGTGAACAGCAGGAAGGCACCGAACACGTAGAGCAGCCAATGGAACTGGCTGATCAGCACGCTGCCGGCGAAGATCATGATCGTACGCAGCACGATCGCGCCCAGGATGCCGATGATCAGCACCTTCTGGCGCTGTTCCTCCGGCACCGCGAAGTAGCTCATGATCATCAGGAAGACAAAGATGTTGTCGACCGCCAGCGCCTTTTCGACCAGGTATCCGGTCAGGAACTCGAGGCCGACCTTGTTGGCCACTACCTGGCCGGCAGTCTCATTCAGGTAGTACCAGAGGCCCGCATTGAACAGCAGGGCCAGCGCAACCCAGCCGATGGACCACCACAGGGCCTCCTTGAAGGTGACCTTGTGCGGTCCACCATGGCGCATCAACACGAGGTCGACCAGCAGGGCGATGACCACCACCGCTGCGAAGCCGCCCCACAACCACACGTTACCGATCGTCTGCATTGGGAATGTCCGTTGGAAAGATGAATGCCAGGCCGGACGGCGAGGATCTGCAACGGAGGATCGGGAGGGGGATCCAGGGACAGAGCTTCGCCAGTACGGCGAAGGTCTCGCTCGCAGTTCCAGTCGGCTGGAACTGCCGTTGCACCGGAGCCTGCGGGCTCGAAATGACGGCGACAACGTCTGGGAGCTACTCCCCTTCTGACGCCGATTCTGCGGCCTGGCCGGGCCGCCGTCAAATGCCCCTGCACTGGGGTCGAGTCCCCAACCGGGCTCCGCACCCCCGCTCTGGTAGATGCCAACCTTGGTTGGCATACCGGCCGGGGGGCAGAGCCCCTACGGGAATCTGACCCCGGCGCCCGGTTTACAATAGGTGGATGAATACCCCCCTTCCGATTGTCCGCCTCAAGAATGCGTGGCGTTCCAGCCACCCGTGGATCTTCCAGAAACTGGTCGAGAAGCCGACCGTCCGGCCCAAGCCCGGTTCCATCGTCGACGTGGTCGGCATCGATGGTGAGTTCATTGGCCGCGGGTTCTACAACGGGCACTCGCGCATCGCCGTGCGCATCCTCGAAACCGATCAGAACGTGCCGGTCGATGCCGGCTGGTTCTCGCGCAAGATCGCCCAGGCGGTGTCGCTGCGCCGTGAGGTGCTCAAGCTCGATGCGGTCTCCGATGCCTGGCGCGTGGTGCACAGCGAAGGCGACGGCCTGTCCGGCCTGGTGGTCGATCGCTATGGCGATCTGGTGGTGGTCGAGTTCTTCGCCGCCGGCATGTTCCGCCATCGCGAGTGGATCTACGACGCCCTGCGCGAGCAGTTCCCGGGTTGCCGCTTCCACAGCTTCGCCGACGAGCACGTGCAGAAGCAGGAAAGTTTCGACTTCCACGGCAACACCACCACCGAAGCGTCGGTGATCACCGAGTACGGCATCAAGTTCCGCGCCGATCCGGCCGGTGCGCACAAGACCGGTTTCTTTGCCGACCAGCGCGAGAACCGCGAATGGCTGAGCCAGCAGGTGGAAGGCAAGAGCGTGCTGGACCTGTGCTGCAACACCGGCGGTTTCGCCGTGTATGCGGCGGCGCGTGGCGCTTCGGAAGTGGTCGGCATCGACATCGATGAAGACGTCATCCAGATCGCCAAGGGCAATTCGCGCCTGAACAACGTGCGCCCGAAGTTCGTCCAGTCCGACATCTTCCCGTGGCTGCGCGATGCCGCCAACCGCGGCGAGCAGTACGACGTGGTGATCCTGGACCCGGCGAAGATGACCCGCGACCGCGACCAGGTCATCACCGCGCTGAAGAAGTACCTGGACATGAACAAGCTGGCGCTGGGCGTGGTGAAGCCGGGCGGCCTGTTCGCCACGTTCTCGTGCACCGGCCTGGTGGCCGAGGACCAGTTCCTCGACATGCTGCGCCGCGCGGCCTACTTCTCTGGCCGCACGATCCAGATCCTGAAGGTCGCTGGTGCGGGTCCGGACCATCCGTTCATGGCCCACGTGCAGGAATCGCGTTACCTGAAGGCTGTGTTCTGCCGCGTGGTGGATTGACCGCGGGACGCTGTAGAGCCGAGCCCATGCTCGGCTGATCTGCCTGACAGCCTCAAGATCCGCCGGGCGTGGCCCGGCGCTACCCAATGCGCGGCCGCAGCGCTATGGTCGGGCTCTTCCCATTGCCGGTGAGAGCCCATGCCATCGTTGCGCCACCTGTCCGTCGTGCTTGCCCTGGCGCTCTGCGCGCCGCTGTCGGCTCATGCCATCGAGTTCAGCGCACAGGAACTGGCCCGCGCCAAGGCCCTGCAGCAGCGCCTGGTCACCCTCGACAGCCATCTGGATACGCCGGCCAATTTCGGCCGCAGCGGCTTCGACATCGAGCAGCGCCACGACCGCAACGCGCTCTCGCAGGTGGACTACCCGCGCATGGTCGAAGGCGCGCTGGACGGCGGTTTCTGGGCGATCTACACCGACCAGGGCGACCGCACCGCCGCCGCCCATCTGGCCGAGCGTGACCACGGCCTGCAGCGGCTGCTGGAGATCCGCGAAATGCTGGCCGCCAATCCCGAGCGTTTCGCGCTGGCATTGACCGCCGATGACGCGGCGCGGATCAAGGCTGCCGGCAAGCGCGTGGTCTACATCAGCATGGAAAATGCCAGCCCGCTGGTTGCCGATTCCAGCCTGCTCTCGTTCTACCACCGCGCCGGCCTGCGCCTGCTCAGCACCGTGCATTTCGCCAACAACGAGTTCGCCGATTCGGCCACCGACCCCAAGGGCGCGGAATGGAAAGGACTTAGCCCGGCCGGCAAGGAGCTGGTGCGGCAGGCGGTGAAGCTGGGCATCGTGATCGACCAGTCACATGCGTCGGACGCGGTGTTCGATGACCTGCTGGCAATGATGCCGGTACCGTTCGTGCTGTCGCACAGCTCGGCCAAGGCGGTCTACGACCACCCGCGCAATCTCGACGACGCGCGCCTGCGCAAGCTGGCCAAGGCCGGCGGCGTGATCCAGGTGAATGCCTATGGCGGTTACCTGATCGACACCGCAAAGACGCCCGAGCGCAAGCAGGCCGAGGAAGCGCTGAGCAAACAGCTGGGTGGCTGGGAAGGCATGGGCATCGAACAGGGCGTTGCCCTGCTGAAGGCCGAGCAGGCGCTGGACCACGAGCATCCAGTGCGCCATGCCAGCCTGGACGATTTCTTCGCCCACTTCGAGCACATCCTCAAGGTGGTCGGCCCCGAGCACGTGGGCATTGGCCTGGACTGGGATGGCGGCGGTGGCCTGAGTGACCTGCCCGATGTCAGCCAGCTGCCGAAGATCACCGCGTGGCTGCTGCGCAAGGGCTATACCGAGAAGCAGATTGCCGGCATCTGGGGCGGCAACCTGCTGCGGGTGATGCGCCAGGCGCAGGAGTACGCCGCTGCTCCGTAGAGTCGAGTGGTGCTCGACTCTACAGAGGGGCGCCGGGCCATGCCCGGCGGCGCCCTTATTTCGCGATCAACGCATGGCGACGGCTGTACAGGAAGTACAGCACCAGGCCGGCCACGTTCCACAGCAGGAAGTACAGCTGGGTGGTATGCGGCAGGCTGATGAACAGGTAGATGCAGCCCAGCGCGGCCAGCGGGCCGACCACGAAGGCCAGCGGCGTACGGAACGTGCGTTCGCGGTTGGGCTCGCGCAGGCGCAGCACCACCAGGCAGATGCCTACCGCAGTGAACGCGGCCAGGGTACCGGCGTTGGCCAGTGCGGCGATCTCGTCCAGGCGGGCGACACCGGCCAGCGCCGACACCACCACCGCAGTGAACAGCGTGGTCGCCACCGGCGTGCCGGTACGTGCGTTCACCTTGGACAGGCGACGCGGCAGCAGGCCATCGCGGCTCATCACGAAGAAGATGCGGCTCTGGCCGTACAGGAAGGCCAACAGCACGGTCGGCAGGGCGATGATCGCAATCACGCCGATCACCATCGCCGCGGTCGGATGGCCCAGCTGGCGCATGATCAGGGCCAGCGGCTCGGCGCTGTGGCCGAACACCGCGTAGCTCATCGCACCCACGGCGGCCAGCGCCACCAGCACGTAGACGATGGTGCAGCCGATCATCGAACCGATGATGCCGATCGACAGGTCGCGGCCCGGGTTCTTGGTTTCCTCGGCGGCGGTGG
Source organism: Stenotrophomonas sp. YJH_SMC_16 (assembly GCF_059367875.1). NCBI lineage: Bacteria > Pseudomonadati > Pseudomonadota > Gammaproteobacteria > Lysobacterales > Lysobacteraceae > Stenotrophomonas > Stenotrophomonas sp. YJH_SMC_16. The sequence goes on from NZ_JCAFRH010000008.1 coordinate 132,169, forward strand.
AGATCGCATCGAAGCCGTAGAAGGCGAAGAAGATGATGGCCGCTGCCGCCATCACGCCGTGCTCGACGCCATCAGGGCCCATCGACTTGGCGAAACCGTAGGGCATGAACGGCTGCAGGTTGGCGCTGTCGAACGCAGGCAGGGCCACGGCCACGAAGATGGCCAGCGCGATCAGCTTGAACACCACCAGGATGGCGTTGAGCGTCGCGCTCTCCTTGGTGCCGGCCATCAGCATGCCGGCCACCAGCCAGGTGATGATGATCGCCGGCAGATTGATCATGCCGCCTTCCACATGCGGGCCGGCCGCCAGCCAGGCCGGCAGGTGCACGTTCCAGCCGAACTGGGTATGGACCCATTCGAGGAAGCCGACGAAGTAGCCGGACCAGCCCACCGCCACCGTACTCACCACCAGCGAGTACTCCAGGATCAGGCTCCAGCCCACCACCCAGGCGAACACTTCGCCCAGCGCGCTGTAGCTGTAGGTGTAGGCACTGCCGGCGGCCGGCATCATCGTCGACAGCTCGGCGTAGGACAGCGCCGCACAGGCGCAGACCGCACCGGCGATGGCGAAGGAGATCAGCACGGCCGGGCCGGCCAGGTTGGCACCCACGCCGATCAGCGTATAGATGCCGGTACCGACGATGGCGCCGATGCCCAACGCGATCAGGTGCGGCCAGCTGAGCGTGGGGATCAGGCGCCTGCCGGCTTCGTGGACGGTGACGGAATCTAGGGACTTGCGCCGGAACAGGGACATGCAGGCCTCGGAAGGGGTGACTAAGAACGACAAGTTCCCGAGTGTGACCGAACGCAGCGCAGCATTACCACTGACGGGGGTCATGCATAGCGGGGCGCGCGCTGCGCCCCGGCCAGGCTGCCGGAATCGGCACAATCCGGCGGCAGCCACCGGTGTGCATTGGTCCCGGCCGCTGCTACGACTGGATGTTGGCCATGCCGCTGACCGAATAGCGCTCACCGGCCGCGGCATGCGGCGGGAAGGCCGCATCCAGTGCGTCCAGCGTGGCCGCATCCAGTTCCACCTGCAGCGCACCGAGGTTCTCGTCCAGCCGTACCCGCCGCGTCGTGCCCGGAATCGGCACGATGTGCTCGCCGCGCGACAGCACCCAGGCCAGCGCCAGCTGCGAGGCGGCGATGCCGCGCTCGGCGGCCAGCGTCTGTACGGTGTCCACCAGTGCAAGGTTGCGCTGGAAGTTTTCGCCTTCGAAGCGGGGCGAGGTGCGCCGGTAATCGTCGGCGTCGAAGTCGTCCGGGCTGCGGATGGCGCCGGTCAGGAAGCCACGGCCCAGCGGCGAATACGGCACGAAGCCGATGCCCAGTTCCGCCGTGGTGGCCAGCACTCCGTTCTGCTCCGGATCGCGCGACCACAGCGAGTACTCGCTCTGCACCGCCGTGATCGGGTGGACCGCATGGGCACGGCGGAGGGTGGCCGCCGAGGCCTCGGACAGGCCCAGCCAGCGCACCTTGCCCTGTTCCACCAGGCGTGCCATCGCACCTACGGTGTCCTCGATCGGCACGGTCGGGTCGACGCGGTGCTGATAGTACAGGTCGATGTGGTCCACGCCCAGGCGGCGCAGGCTGGCCTCGCAGGCGGCCTGCACATAGTCCGGGTGGCCGTTGACCGGCCGCCCCTTCGGGTCGGTCGGGTCCAGGCCGATACCGAACTTGCTGGCCAGGAACACCTGGTTGCGGCGGCCGGCAATCGCGCGGCCGACCAGCACCTCGTTGGTGTGCGGGCCATACACATCGGCGGTGTCGAGCAGGGTCACGCCCCGGTCCAGCGCGTGCCGGATGACGGCAATGCCGTCATCGTCACTGCCGCGGCCGCCGTAGTAGGCGCTCATGCCCATGCAGCCCAGGCCGAGGGTGGACACGGTGGGGCCGGCGCGGCCGAGAGTACGGGTCTTCATGCGGATCTCCTTGGGGAAGGCGCCACGCCTGGATGGGCAGTGACGAGGGGCACAGCATCCCTCCACGTCATCATGTGGATAAACTGCGTGCCACCGGACTTACCTTGAAGACTGGCTTCACAATGGATGCCTCCGTCCCCCTCACCGCTGTGGTCGCCTTCGTCCACGTGGCCGAGCACGCCAGCTTTACCCGCGCCGCCGATGCCCTGGGCGTGTCGACCTCGGCGCTGTCACAGAGCGTGCGCGCGCTGGAAGCGCGGATGGGCGTGCGCCTGCTGCAGCGGACCACACGGCGGGTCAGCCTGACCGAACACGGCGCGCGCTTCCTGCAGCGCGTGCGCGGCGGCCTGGACCAGATCGACCAGGCCTTTGCCGAACTGGACAGCGCGCGCTCGGTGCCTGCCGGGCGGCTGCGTGTGACCCTGCCGCGCATCGTCGCCGATCGCATGGTCCTGCCGCGGCTGCCCGATTTCCTTGCGCGCTACCCGCAGGTGCAGGTGGAACTGTGCGTCGACCCGGCGCTGACCGATCTGGTGGCCGAGGGCTTCGACGCCGGCATCCGCCTCGGCGAATCACTCGCACAGGGCATGATCGCGGTGCCGGTCGGGCCACCTGAGCGCCAGGTGGTGGTGGCCACGCCGGCCTATTTCGAACGCCATGGCGTGCCGCAGACCCCGCATGACCTGCAGGGCCACGCCTGCATCGTGCACCGCCTGGCCAATGGCCGGCTGATGCCCTGGGAGTTCAGCCGCGAAGGCCACGACCTGGACGTGGAAGTGAGCGGGCGGCTGGTGTTCAACGATGCCGGCGTCGCCCATCACGCTGTGCTGGCGGGGCTGGGCATGGCCCAAGGCTTCGCTTCGCTGATGGCCGACGACATCGCCGCTGGGCGACTGCAGAGCGTGCTGCAGGACTGGCAGCCGCCGTTCCCCGGCTTCCACCTGTACTACCCCGCGCGTGAGCAGATGGCGCCCAAGCTGCGGGTGTTCATCGATCACCTGCGCGCGGAGATGCACCACCGGTAGATGCCAACCTTGGTTGGCATGCTTCAATCGACCACGCGCGCCGCTACGCCTCCCGGCCAATGGCAGCCATCCTCGTGCCACGCCTCGACGTCCTCGTTGAACTCGATACGTCGCCCGTCGCGGGCGCGCTCGTAGCTGAAACCGTAGACGTGCGCGCCCTGGGTGCTCAGGTAGTAGCGCCCATTGAGGCGGCCACCGATGCGTTCTTCCCAGACGCTGTCGAACTGGTACGGGCGGTCTTCGGCCAGCACCGTCGTTTCCTGCGACACCTGTTGCAGTTGCAGGCGGCCTCGCTGCCCGGCGTACTGCACGTCGGCGCTGCCATCGTCCAGCCAGCGCCACAGCAGGTGGATGCCGTCGTTGCGGCCCCCGGTGAGGCAGCGATGGTCCTGCACGCTGGCCGCTGCGGTGTCGGCCAGAAGCCCGATGAACACCAGCACCAGCAGCCGCCGGATCATCCGTTCAGCCCCAACCGGATGCCGAACCCCACCAGGAACAGGCCGGCCACGCGGCGCAGCGCATCGCTGATCCGCGGGTGCTGGATCAACCGGCGACGGGCCAGGTTGCCCACACCGATCAGCATCGAGCAGTAGCCGATGCTGACCACCAGGATGATGCCGGCCAGTGCCGCGAAGGTGGCGATGCCCTGGTGTGCCTTCGGATCGATGAACAACGGCAGGAAGGCCATGTAGAACAGGATCGCCTTCGGGTTGAGCAGGCTGACCAGGATCGCCTGCTGGAAATAGCGGCCGGGCTGCATGCGGATCGGGCCAGCGTCGCCACCCTCGTGCTTGGGCGTGCGCAGCAGGCTGATGCCCACCCACACCAGGTAGGCCGCACCCAGGTACTGCACGGCGTGGAACACCAGCGGGTTGGCCTTGAGCAGTGCGGCCACGCCGGCCAGCGCCAGCCACATCAGGATCTGGTCGCCGACCAGCAGGCCGGCCAATGCGGTGTAGCCGCCACGCACGCCGCCCCGGCCGGTGGCGGTCAGCAGGGTGAAGGTGCCGGGGCCGGGCAGGGCGAGAAACACCAGCACGGCGACCAGAAACGTCCACAGGTCCTGGATGCCCATCCACGGCATGGCAGTGTTCTCTCTTACGGGGGGCCGCCATTGTCGGCCAGCGCCGGGACTGGCGACAGGGGGCCGGCAGGACCTTCGGGCATGCCAGACAGCAGAGGTTGCAGGTGCTGGCGCAGCTGCGCGTGCAGCTGCCGCACCGCCGGCGAGAACTGCTTGCGGTGTGGGCACACCAGATGCAGTGGAATGTGGCTGCCGACGCCGTCGAGCAGCAGCTGCAGGCGCCCGGCCAGCACGTCTTCGCGCAGGTCCAGCCAGGATTTGTAGGTGATGCCTTCGCCGGCCACGGCCCAGCGCCGCACCACATCGGCGTCATCGCAGACCAGCGGGCCGCGCACCGGTATCACCGCCCGGCGGCCGTCGACGTCGAATGACCAACGATCGTAGGCGCGGCCACTGAGCTGGTAGACCAGGCAGTCATGCTCACGCAGATCGTCCAGGCGCGCAGGCACGCCGCGCCGCTGCAGGTAATCGGGCGAGGCGGCCAACACGCGGCGGTTGCCTTCCAGCAGGGGCAGGGCGACGTAGTTGGCGTCGTCGAAGTGGCCGATGCGGATGGCCACGTCGACCGGGTCGCGGAACACATCAGCCACTTCGTCGGACAGGCGCAGGTGCAGGCGCAGCCGCGGGTGCGCGGCGCGGAAGGCGCTCAGCCAGGGCAGCAGCAGGTTGCGGCCGAGGTCCGAGGGCGCCGACAGCTGCAGGGTGCCGTGCAGCTCGGTGTCCTCGCCCTGCACGCGCGCCTGGCCCTCGCGCAGGGTGGCCAGCACCTCCTGCGCATACGGCAGGTACAGCGCGCCCTCGCCGGTCAGGCGCAGGCTGCGGGTGGTGCGCACGAACAGGCGCAGGTCCAGCTCGCGTTCCAGCCGCGCTACGGCAGCAGCGACCTGGCCGGGTAACAGATCAGCTTCGCGGGCGGCCTGCGAGAAGCTGCCCAGCGCGGCCGTGCGGACGAACAACTGCAGGTCGTCGAAGCGGATCATCTTCATTGCCGGAGTGAAAGTGCTGCCTGATTCTGCGCCTTTCTGAGCGGCCGTGCGCAGCGCAACCTGTCCACTCCTTCCCCACTGGACCGCTGCCATGCGCGCCATTGCCTACACCCACGCCGGCCTGCCGATCGACGACGCCCGGGCCCTGATCGACATCGAACTGGAACTGCCGCAGCCCGGCCCGCGCGACCTGCGGGTGGCGGTGCGTGCCGTGGCGGTGAACCCGGTCGACACCAAGGTCCGCCGCGGCGTGGCCACCGACGGCCCGCGCGTGCTGGGCTGGGATGCGGTCGGCATCGTCGATGCGGTGGGCAGCGAGGTGACCCTGTTCCAGCCTGGCGATGCGGTCTACTACGCCGGCGTGATCGACCGGCCGGGCAGCAATGCCGAATACCAGCTGGTGGACGAGCGCAGCGTCGGCCGCAAGCCGGCCAGTCTCGACGATGCGGCCGCCGCAGCGTTGCCGCTGACCGCGATCACCGCCTGGGAGCTGCTGTTCGACCGTCTGCGTATTCCCGAGGGCGGTGGCGAGGGCCAGGCCCTGCTGGTGATCGGTGCTGCCGGTGGTGTCGGTTCGATCCTGGTGCAGCTGGCGCGGAAGCTGACCAAGCTGACCGTGATCGGCACCGCTTCGCGTCCGGATACCCAGGACTGGGTCTACGCGATGGGCGCGCACCACGTGATCGACCACAGCCTGCCGCTGGCCGAGGGCCTGGCACGGCTCGGCATCAGCGAGGTGCAGCACGTGGCCAGCCTGACCCACTCCGACCAGCACTACGCGCAGATCGTGGAGCTGCTGGCGCCGCAGGGCCAGCTCGGCCTGATCGATGACCCGGGCCAGGTGGATGTGATGGCGCTCAAGCGCAAGGCGCTGTCACTGCACTGGGAATCGATGTTCACCCGGCCGCTGTACCGCACCGCCGACATGCAGCGCCAGCACGATCTGTTGAACCGGGTGGCCGAGCTGATCGACACGGGCGTGCTGCAGACCACCCTGGGCGAGCATTTCGGACGCATCGACGCAGCCAACCTGCGCCGTGCCCATGCGCTGCTGGAGAGCCATCGCGCCAAGGGCAAGATCGTGCTGGAAGGCTGGTAGGAGCAGACGCTGTCTGTAGAGCCGGGCCCACGCTCGGCTGCCGTTCGCGCGTGGGCGTCAGCCGAGCATAGGCTCGGCTCTACGGAGCTTCATCCACGCATGGCGTGGATCAGCCGTGTCGACCAGGGGCGACACCTACCAACAGCTGCGGGAACCACGGCTCACGCCACGCCGTTGTCGACGTGTTCGGCGAAACCGGGCTGCTCTCGCAGGCGCTCGAACCATGCGACGAGGTGGGGCAGCGCGGGCTTGCTGCCCGGCGTGCTGCGCCAGCGTTGGGTCGACAGCCCCAGCACGATATCTGCAAGGGTGAAGGTGCTGCCTGCCACGTAGGCATCGGTGGCGGCCAGCTGGGCTTCAAGCACACCCATCAGCCGGTTCCACTGCGCCAGGCTGGCCTCGGCGCGGGCATCGTCCGGGTAGTCCGGATGCTGGCGTACGCGCGCCATGAACACGTGGCGCCAGGCGCTGTTGAGGTCGCTGGCCTGCCAGTCCATCCACTGCTCCACCCGGGCCCGGTCCTTCGCTGCAGGTGGCAGCAGATCCTCGCGACCGGCGCGTGCGGCCAGGTAGCGGCAGATGCTGTTGGATTCCCACAGCACGAAGTCGCCATCGCGCAGCACCGGCACCTGCCGGTTGGGGTTCAGCACGGCCAGCAGGTCCGGCGGGGGGGCCGGTTCGTGGTGCAGGGGCAAGTCCAGACCGGCGCACAGCCACAGCACCTTGCGCACATTGATGGAGGTGGGCTTTCCGTACAGAGCGAGCATGGTCCTGACGCAGCAGCTGAGACTCGGCCAGCCTACACTTGCCCCATGCAAACCGAATATCTGCTCATTGGCGGTCTTCTATTGGCCGTGCTCATCCTGCAGCTGGTCGCCCTGCTGCGCCGCCCGCCGCACGACCGCCTGGAGCAGGCGGTGCGGGAGGAGGCGCGCGCCGGGCGCAGCGAACTGCGCGAACAGCTCGATGGCTTCGCCCGCGCGCTGACCGATCTGTCCACCCGCACCGACCAGCGCCTGGACCTGCTGCGCGAAGCGCTGGGCGAAGATGCCCGCAAGGCGCGCGCCGAAGCGGCCGAGAGCCAGCAGCGGGGCGCGGCGTTGATGGGACAGCGGCTGCAGGAACTGCGGGGCCAGCTGGAGACCTTCGGCCAGCAGCAGGAAGCGCGCATCCATGCGTTTGGCCAGCAGCTGCAGGAGCTCACCGGGCGTACCGATACCCAGCTCGGCGCGCTGCGCCAGACCCTGGTGGACGATGCACGCAAGGGCCGCGAGGAGGGCGCGCAGTCGCAGCAGCGCCTGACCGAAAGCCTTGGCCTGCGCCTGCAGGAACTGACCCAGCGCAACGAGCAGCGCATCGCCGAGATGCGCACGACGCTGGAAGAACAGCTGCGCGCGCTGCAGAACGACAACGCGCAGAAGCTGGAGCAGATGCGCCACACCGTGGACGAGAAGCTGCAGTCCACGCTGGAAACGCGGCTGGGCAATTCCTTCAAGCTGGTCTCCGAGCGCCTGGAACAGGTGCAGCGTGGCCTCGGCGAAATGCAGCAGCTGGCCACCGGCGTCGGCGACCTCAAGCGCGTGCTGACCAACGTCAAGAACCGTGGCAGCTGGGGTGAAGTGCAGCTGGAGAACATCCTCGAGCAGACGCTCACCCAGGAGCAGTACGCGCGTGCGGTGAAGGTGCGCCCGGATAGTGGCGAGATGGTCGATATCGCCGTGCGCCTGCCGGGCCGCAGCAGCGACGACACGCCGGTGTGGCTGCCGATCGACTCCAAGTTCCCGCGCGAGGACTACGAGCGCCTACTGGACGCGCAGGAACAGGGAGACGCCGAGGGTGTGCGCCTGCAGGGCATCCAGCTTGAACGCGCGGTGCGCGTGCAGGCCAAGTCGATCTGCGACAAGTACATCGCGCCGCCGCACACCACCGACTTCGCGGTGATGTTCCTGCCCACCGAAGGCCTGTATGCCGAAGTGATCCGGCGCCCGGGCCTGGTCGACCTGCTGCAGCGCGAGCACCGCGTGGTGGTGGCCGGCCCGACCACGGTCACCGCGCTGCTCAACAGCCTGCAGATGGGCTTCCGCACGCTGGCCATCGAGCAACGTTCCAGCGAGGTGTGGAGCCTGCTGGGTGCGGTGAAGAGCGAGTTCGGCAAGTTCGCCGGCATCCTCGAAAAGGCCGAGAAGCAGATCACCACGGTGGGTCGCAGCATCGGCGAGGCCAGCCGCAAGACCCGCACCATCGAACGGCGCCTGCGTGGCGTGGAGTCGCTGGCGTCCGAACAGGCGCAGTCGCTGCTCGGCGATCTGGCCGAGGGTGATGCGGCGGGCGAGGACGAAGGCAGTGAAGGCGACGGCGACGAGGCCTGAGCCACGCTGACACGCCGCCTGCATCGCCGATGCGTATGCTGGCGGCCTGTCCGCTTCGATCAGGTATCGTCATGCGCCTGCGCCGCTTCACCAGCCTTGTCCTGACCGCGCTGCTTGCCGCCTGCAGCAGCGCACCACCGGCCGCCGATACGGCGGCCGCACCTGCTGCAGCCACCAGCCCTGAAGCAGCCGAGGCCTACCGCGAAGCGCGCGACGTCGACTGCCAGGCCGCTGGCGGCACCCTGCAGCGGCTGGGCCGGCTGCAGCGCGAACAGTGCGTGATTCCTTACGCCGACGCCGGCAAGGCCTGCAGCCGCAAGAGCGACTGCACGGGCCAGTGCCTGGCCGGCGGCGAGGTGACTGTCGGCAGCGTCGCCACCGGGACCTGCCAGCGCGATGTGCGCCAGAATTTCGGCTGCCGCCAGCGCATTGATGACGGCAAGGCGCAGGGCACGATCTGCGTGGATTGAATCCTGCCTGTAGAGCCGAGCCCACGCTCGGCGGCTGTGGCCATCAGCCGAGCGTGGGCTCGGCTCTACAACCGCGCGCGCGGCGCTATGCTGGTGGGCCATTCCCCGCTGTTGCCGGAGCCCCCGCGTGAGCACCCCGATCCAGGACATTTCCCTCACCACCATCGACGGCCAGCCGTCCTCGCTTGCCGACTACCAGGGCAAGGTGCTGCTGCTGGTCAACGTCGCCTCCAAGTGCGGTCTGACCCCGCAGTACGAAGGCCTGCAGGCGCTGTATGCGGAAAAGCACGCACAGGGCCTGGAAGTGCTGGGCTTCCCCGCCAACAATTTCCTCGGCCAGGAGCCGGGCAGCGAGGCGGAAATCCAGCAGTTCTGCCAGCTCACCTACGACGTCAGCTTCCCGATGTTCTCCAAGATCAGTGTGGCCGGTGATGACACCCACCCGCTGTACCAGCAGCTGACCGCCGCCCAGCCGCAGTCGATCGGCGAAGGCCCGCTGCGTGAGCGCCTGGCGAGCAAGGAGATTCCGATCCACGCAGCACCGGCGGTGCTGTGGAACTTCGAGAAGTTCCTGGTTGGCCGCGACGGCAAGGTCATCGCGCGCTTCGCCCCGGACGTGGCTGCCGATGACGCGCGCCTGCGCGAAGCCATCGAGGCCGCGCTGGCGGCCTGAGGAAAGCGTGCCAACCAGGGTTGGCACCTACCGGAAAAGAAAAACCCCGCCGAGGCGGGGTTTTCTCATGCACGGGCTGCAGCGATCAGTTGCTCCAGTTCGGCATCGGCATGGCATCGACCGGGATCGGCGAATTGGCATCGTCGTGGCCGCGGTCGCGCTTGCTGCGCAGATCGTTCTCGATCTGGTAGTTGCGGCGCTGCATCCACGCATCGCGTACCAGCGAGTACTCGTCCACGGCGGTGTCACGCAGGTTGTCGATCGCCAGCAGCTGCGCGCGGGTATCGACCAGCTGCAGGCCCTGCAGGCCGATGCGGATCTTGTCCTCTTCGATACGGCGGATCGGCGACAGCGGAATGTCACCGGCCAGGCCGAACACATCGCGCACGGTACGCGGGCCGAAGAACGGCAGTTCCACGTAGCGCGAACGCCGCCAGCCCCAGGCACCCAGGGTCTGGCCGAAGTCCTCATTGCGACGCGGCACCATCGCCTTGCTGGCCGGATCGAACAGGCCGCCGATACCCAGCGTGCTGTTCATCAGGAAGCGGCCGAGGCTGTCCCACGCATCGGCACCGCGGCCCTGCAGCAGCTGGTTGGTGATGGTCACCGGTGCGCGCAGGTTGCTGAAGAAGTTGCTGACGCCGGTGCGGGCGAAGCGCGGCACCACGTGGGTGTAGGCGGTGGCCAGCGGGCGCGCGATGCCGCGGTCAACCGCGTTGTTGAAGGTGTGCACCTTGCGGTTGAACGGTTCCCACGGATCGTAGGCCGCCGCGCTGCCGGTGTTGCCGGCACCACCATAGAGGGCATCGAAGTCGTCATCACCACCGGGGGCGGTTGCCGCTGCGGCCCTGGCCGCATCGGTGTCGGCGCTGCGGGCCGGTGCCGATGGCGGCGTGGCCGGCGCAGGTGCCGCAACCACGGCTGCGGCCGGTGCGGCATCGACCGTAGCGGCATCGACCGTAGCGGCATCGACCGTAGCGGCATCGGCGGTGGGGGCGGAGGCCTCGGCGATGGTACTGGCCGGGACCACGGTGCTGGCCGCCGGCGCATCGCTGCGTGCGGGCTTGCCGGCGCAGGCGGTCAGGGCGGTGGCCAGGACGATCAGGGGGAAAGTGCGTACGACGTTCATGTCAGCTCGCAGCAGAAGTAGCGTTGAAATCCAGGTCGGGCGACAGCCGGTAGGCTGCGCTCAGCTCGTTGTAGCCGGCCGGTGCGCCGGAGATCGCCAGTGGGTGGCCGGCGTTGCGCGCACGTGCGGCCAGTTCGGCCAGCAGCGCCAGGCCGGCGCTGTCCACGCGTTCGACCTCACCCAGCTCCAGCCGTGACAGCTTCGCCGGCAGGGCCTGCAGCTGCGGCCACAGCGCGATCACCGCGGCACGGTCGAGCACCCCGCGCAGGCGCAGGGTGTCGCCTTCCAGCAGCGCCAGTGCGTTACTTGCCATTGCCCGCGGGCCCGGCCTGCATGCTGCCGCTGTGCAGTTCGTTGGCCACCTGCTTGATGCCCTTCTGGCGCAGCGGGGTATCGAACTGGTTGCGGAAGGTCTGCACGTAGGAAATGCCTTCGATGTTGACGTCGAAGATCTTCCACTGGCCATTCACGTTGCGCATCCAGTACTCGACCGGGGTCGGCTCGTTGCCGGCACGCACCAGTTCGGTGCTCACGCGCACGCCACGATTGCCCGGCAGCGGGCTTTCACCCTTCAGGCGGAAGCTCGGCTTGCCCTGGATGTTGAGCAGGGTCGAGCCGTAGCGCTGCATCAGGCTGTCGGCCATGGCATCGGCAAACAGCTTGATGTCGGCGTCAGAGGCGCCGCGGGCGTGCGGGCCCAGCACCAGGCGCGCGGCGTAGTCGCGGTCGAAGGTGCGGGTCAGCTCGCTGTCGATGTAGCTGCGCAGGCTGGCCGGGTTGCTGGTGAACTCGCTCTTGCGCTGCTGCAGCGTGGACAGGATGCGGCTGCTGGCATCGATCACCACCTTGCCGGCCTGGCTCTGCGTCGCTGCAGCGGCAGGCGCGGCGGCCTGGGCCTGGGCCAGGAACGGGGTAGCCGCCAGCAGCGCCGAGGCGAGCAGGGCCGGGATCAGTTTCATCTTCATGGTTGCGGTTCCGTTGCAGGCGCCTGCGCGCCATCGTTGGGCTTCTGAGCAGCGCCGCCACCGGCGCCGCCACTGAACATGTACTTGCCGACCAGCTGGATCAGGTCCACCGCCGGCTGGGTGAAGACGATCTCGTCGCCGGCCTTCAGCACGTCCGGATCACCGCCCGGCTGCAGACCGATATAGCTCTCGCCGAGCAAACCACTGGTGAAGATGCCGGCCGAGGTGTCTGCCGGCAGGTCCTTGACCTTGCTGTCCATGCGCAGGGTCACGATCGATTCGAACTTCACCGGGTCCAGGTCGATCGACGCGACCTGGCCGACGGTGACGCCGCCGATCTTCACCGGCGCCTGCTTGCGCAGCTGGCCGACCTGGGAGAAGCGCGCCTTCAGGTCATAGCCTTCACTGCCCCAGCTCCAGCGCTGGTTGGTCGAGGCCACGGCCAGCACCATCAGCGAGGCCAGGGCCAGCAGCAGGAAGGCGCCGACGGAAAATTCGAGTCTGGGACCGCGGATGGCCATGTGGATTACCTGATCGAGTCGTGGTGGCCGCGCGCGCCTGCGCACCGCCGGTGGAGGGGTTAGGTGAACAACATTGCCGACAGCACGAAGTTGAACATCAGTACCAGCAACGAGGCGTTGACCACCGCACGGGTGGTCGCCACCGAAGTGCCTTCAATGGTCGGCTCGGCATGGAAACCAACATAGGCGGCGACCAGCGCGGCGGTGCCGCCGAAGATCGCCGACTTCAGCATCGCCACGCCGAAGTCATCCCAGAAGTCGACGCTGTTGCGCAGCGCCGACCAGAACACGCCATTGTCCAGGCCCAGCACGTGCACGGCCTCGAAGTAGCTGGCGCTGATCGCCAGCGAACAGAAGATGCCGGTCAGCAGCGGCACGGTCAGCACCGCTGCCCAGAAGCGCGGCGCCACGGCCTTGGCCACCGGGTCGATCGCCATCAGTTCCAGCGCCTTGATCTGGTCAGTGGCGCGCATCAGGCCCAGTTCGGCGGCAATCGAACTGCCGGCGCGCCCGATGAACAGCAGCGCGGTCAGCACCGGCGCCAGCTCGCGGTACAGCGACAGGCCGAGCAGGGTCGACAGCGCGTCGGCCGCACCGAAGGTGGTCAGCGTGCGGTAGCCCTGCAGGGTCAGCACCAGGCCGACGAAGGCACCGCCGACGGCGATGATCGGCAGCGAGCGCGCGCCGATCTTGTAGATCTCGCGGGTCAGCTCGGCCAGGAAATCACGCGTGGGCAGCGAACCGCGCAGCACGGTCAGCGAGAACAGGCCGGCGCGGCCAAGCGAGCGGGTGGCTTGGACGAACGGCATCAGGCAACCCTCGCGCGTGGCGCGGCATCGAACGGAATCGGGCCATCCGGCTGGCCGTGCAGGAACTGCCGCAGCAGCGGGTCCTGGCTGGACTGCAGTGCCTCGGGCGTGCCCTGGAACACGATGCCGCCATTGGCGATCGCGATCACCTGGTCGCAGATCGGCAGGGTCTCGTGCACGTGGTGGCTGACGATGATGCTGGTCAGGCCCAGGCTGTGGTTGAGGCGCTGGATCAGGCTCATGATCACCCCCGAGGCGATCGGGTCCAGCCCGGTCAGCGGCTCGTCGTAGATCATCAGCGGCGGGTCCAGCGCCAGTGCACGGGCCAGCGCCACACGGCGCGCCATGCCACCGGACAGCTCGCGCGGCCAGGCATCGGCGGCGGCCAGCAGGCCCACCGCATGCAGCTTCATCTGCACCAGCCGGCGCAGCACGGCGGTCGGCAGGCGGGTGTGCGTACGCAGCGGCAGGGCGACGTTCTCGGCCACGGTGAGGTCGGTCAGCAGGCCGTTGCCCTGCAGCAGCACGCCCACGCTCTTGCGCATTTCCAGCAGCGCGCCGCTGTCATGCGGGATCGGTTTGCCGAACAGGGTGACCTCGCCGGCGACCGGGCGCAGTTCGCCGGTCAGCGCCGCCAGCAGGGTCGACTTGCCGCTGCCGGACGGACCGAGCACCGCGGTGATGCTGCCCTTGGGCACCTGCAGCGACACGTCGCGCAGGATCGTGCGTCCGCTCCGGTCGATGCGGACGTTGGATAACTGCACCAGACTGGAGGTGGAAGCCGACATGGGCACCATTAACGTTTTTTAGACATCGAAGGATCGGGCCCGTCGGCTGAACATAAGCAGACTGGACGGTCCAGTATTGTTGCACGGCAAGGCCTCGCGCAGGCCGGGACAATCACCCGGCAGCCCGGAACAATCCGTACCGGCGATGGGCTGACCATTGAATACTGCCTGCCGTCCTGCACACTGTGCATGATGAGTGACCCAGGCAGCGATTTCCGCCTCTACCATTCCAACTCCCTGGACGTGCTGGCCGCGCTGCTGGCGCGCAACGTGCGTGCGCCGGTACCGGGCCAGCCGCTGCTGGCGCCGGAAGTGGTGCTGATCCCGCAGGTGGCGATGCGGCGTTGGCTGCAGGCGACGCTGGCGGCCGAGTTCGGTGTGGCTGCCAACCTCGAGTTCCTGACCCCGGGTGAGTTCGTGGCGCGCGCGCTGAAGGCCAATGTCAGCGGTGAGCAGGACGATCTGGACGCCGCCGGCCTGCACTGGAAGCTGTACCAGGCGCTGCGCGATCCGTCGTTGCTGGCGCAGCCACCGATGCGCGCGCTGCAGTCCTATCTTGCCGGCGATGATGCTCTGAAGCCGTGGGCGCTGGCCGGCGAGCTGGCCTCGGTGTTCGAGAAGTACCAGGCCTGGCGGCGTGACTGGCTGCTGCGCTGGGCGGCAGGGGCCGATCCGGCCGATCCGCAGGCAATCCTGTGGCGCACCATCACCCGGGGCCATGACTATCGCGCCCGCCGCATCCAGGAGTACCTGGACCGCTTCGAAGGCGCAGGCCAGCCGCTGCCGCAAGGCCTGCCGCCGCGCATGTCTGCGTTCGCGACGCTCAACATCTCGCCCGACGTGCTGCGGGTGATGGCCACCCAGGCCCGGGTGGGCGAGTTGCACTTCTACATGCCTACCCCGGTGCAGTCGTACTGGGGCGACCTGCAGACGCTGGCCGAGCGCCTGCGCAGCGGCGCGCCCGATCCCTTCGGTGAAGCGGCCGGCGAGAACCGCCTGCTGGAAGCCTGGGGGGCGGCCGGGCGCGACTTCATGGCGGTGCTGGGCAGTTACGAGGTGGTGCACCCGGCCGGCGAGATCGCCGCCTATTCCGATCCGGAGGAGGACACCCGGCCGACCCTGGACGAAGGCGGCCTGTCCGACAGCCTGCTGCATCGCCTGCAGCGCGATCTGTTCCACCGCCGCGCGCTGCCCTCGGGCGAACTGCGCGACGGCCTGCGCAGCGACGACCCCAGCCTGCAGGTACACGCCTGCCACACCCGCCTGCGCGAGCTGCAGGTGCTGCACGACCAGCTGCGCAGCCTGCTGCAGGACCCGCGCTTCGACCCGCCGCTGCAGGCACGCGAGATCGCGGTGCTGGCGCCGGATATCGATCCGTACGTGCCGTACCTGGAAGCGGTGTTCGGTGGCCGCGGCGGTGACGACGAGCACATTCCCTATGCGCTGGCCGACAGCAGCCCGCTGGCCGGCGAGCCGCTGGCCGATGTCTTCGTGCACCTGCTGGGCCTGCCGGTCTCGCGCTTTGGCCTGAATGAAGTACTGGACCTGCTGGCCAGCGCGCCGCTGGCCGAAGCGGCCGGACTGGAAGCCGTGGATTTCGACCGCCTGCATGGCTGGCTGCAACAGGCGGGCGCGCGCTGGGGCCTGGACGCGAAGCATCGTAACCAGCACCAGGCGCCGGCTGACGATGCCTACACCTGGCAGTTCGCGCTGGATCGCCTGGTACTCGGCCATGCCACCGGCAGCGACGCCGACCTGGCCGGCGTGGCACCGTGGATCGAACTGGAAGGCGGCGCGCTGGACGCGCTGGACCGGCTGCTGCGGCTGCTGCGCGTGCTGGCGGTGTATCAGCGTCGCCTCGGCGAGCAGCTCACCCCGGCGCAGTGGCGGCAACGCCTGCTGTCGCTGCTGGATGCACTGCTGCCGACCGCGCCCAGCTCACCCAACAGCCAGCGCGCGCTGGAGCGCCTGCGCAAGCTGCTGAACCAGTTTGCCGACGATGCCGCCAAAGCCGGTTTCGAAGACGGTGTGCCACCGGAGGTGGTACGCGCGCACTTCGCCGGAGCACTTGGCGAAGCCGATACCCGCGCACCGCTGCTGACCGGTGGCATCAGCTTCGGCCGGATGGTGCCGATGCGCCTGCTGCCGTTCCGGGTGATCTGCGTGCTGGGGCTGAATGATGGCGATTTCCCGCGCCGCGACCCGGC
The DNA here is from genome assembly GCF_059367875.1 of Stenotrophomonas sp. YJH_SMC_16. Taxonomy (NCBI): domain Bacteria; kingdom Pseudomonadati; phylum Pseudomonadota; class Gammaproteobacteria; order Lysobacterales; family Lysobacteraceae; genus Stenotrophomonas; species Stenotrophomonas sp. YJH_SMC_16. Next base: position 148,219 of record NZ_JCAFRH010000008.1, read on the forward strand.
CGCGGGTCTCAATCAGCTCACCGCCGAGCTGGATACGCCGCGTCGCCGCCCGGGTGACCGCTCTACCCGGGAAGACGACCGCTTCCTGTTCCTGCAGCTGTTCGCGGCCGCGCAGGAGGTGTTCTATCTCAGCTATCTCGGCGCCGACCCGCGCGACGGCAGCGTGCGCGAGCCGTCGGTGCTGGTCAGCGAACTGATCGATGCCGCCGCCGCGTATCACCTCGATCCGCCTGCGGCAGTCCGCGACTTCACCGTGCGCCATGCACTGCAGCCGTTCTCGCCAGCCGCGTTCGGTGACGGCGACCCACGCCGCTTCAGCTATCGCCGCCAATGGCATCCGGCGGCGGGTCGCCTTACCGGCCAGCGCGGCGGCCTGCTGCCGTGGTTCGATGCACCGCTGCCGCCGCCGCTCGACGACGCGGTGGAAGAGGAGGTCGCGCTCGATACCCTGCGCCGCTTCCTGTGCGATCCGGCCGGGCAGTTCCTCGCACAGTCGCTGGGCCTGCGCCTGGCCGACGATGTCGAGGAGGTGGATGACCTGGAACCGCTGGTGCTGTCCTCGCGCGGGCCGGAAAAGCGCAGCGTGCAGGCGGCGGTGGTGCGCGCCACGCTCAACGGCGATACCGAGCCGTTGTACCCGCGGCTGCGGGCGCGTGGACTGCTGCCGTCGGGTCCATTGGGCGAGCGCCAGTTCGAGGTGGAGCAGTTGAAGACGCGCCCATATGCCAGCGCGCTGCTGGGCTGGATGCAGGGCGAACCACTGGAAAGCCGTCGTTACGAGGTGGAGATCGACGGGGTGCGCCTGCACGGCCGCGTGGCCGATCGACATCCCGAGGGACTGGTGCGCTTGCGCGCCGGCCCCCTCAACGGCAACGCGGTGATCCGCCAGGGCCTGGACTGGCTGTTGGCCAATGCCGCCGGTGATGCGCTGCCGCTGGTGCAGTTCCACGATGGCGGCGATGCCGGTCCCGGCCCGCACGTCGTACCGGCGCTGAGCGTTCCCGCTGCACGCGCGGCGCTGCGTGCGCTGCTGCAGCTGCGTCAGCGTGGCCTGCGTGAGCCGCTGCGCTTTGCCCCGTATACCGGCTGGGTGCTGTACAACGCGCCGGCAGAAAAACAGCGCAGCGAAGGCTGGAAGCAGTGGCACGGCAGCGACCGCACCTGGGGTGAATCCAGCAGCGACGCCTGGCAGCTGCTGCTGCGAGGTGCCGACCCGTTCGCCACCGATGCCAGCTATGCCGACTTGCTGCGCAACAGCCAGGTGGTCTTCAGCGCGGTGCGCGAAGGCCGCACGCTTGGCGCCGAAACACGCCAGGAGGGCGGCGCATGAGCACCGTGATCATCGAGGACGGCATCGAGCTGCTCAGCCGCGATCCCTACCTGGCCTTGCCGCTGGACGGCATCCGCCTGATCGAAGCCAGCGCCGGCACCGGCAAGACCTTCACCCTGGCCACGCTGTTCACCCGTCTGGTGGTGGAACAGGGCATGCGCATCGGCCAGATCCTGGCGGTGACCTTCACCGACGCCGCCACCCAGGAACTGCGCAAGCGCATCCGCGAGCGCCTGGCGCTGGCCGCGCGCCTGGTCGATCTGGAACCGGCCGAGGGCGAAGCGCCGGACGTGCGCCTCACCCGCGAGGTGCTGCAGCGTCATCTGCAGGCGGGTGGTGAAAGCGCCGCCGCACTGAAGCGCCGCCTGCAGGTCGCCGCCGACGAGATCGACCTGGCCTCCATCTTCACCATCCATGGTTTCTGCACCCGCGTGCTGCGCGAGCATGCGCTGGAAAGCGGCCACACCTTCGACCCGCCGGAACTGCTGGCCAGCGATCGTGAACTGCTGGAAGAGCTGGCGGCGGACCTGTGGCGGGTGCATGCCAACGACCCGGCCACGCTGGAACCGCTGACCTGGCTGTGGTCCACCCCCAACGCGCTGGCTGCCGATCTGCGCGCGCTGCTGGCCGCGCCGCCACTGCATCCGTTGCCGCAGCCAGTGGCGTTGGCCGATCCGCATCCGGCCCTGCAGAGCGCGGCGGAAGCACTGTCCGCAAGCGTGCGCGCGCATGGCGAGCAGTTCTTCATCGACCTCTGCGATGCCGTCGACAACAAGTGGATCAACGGTGTGTCGTACAAGCTGGGCTGGCTGCACCCGCTGGGCCGGCAGCTGCTGGCCTGGGCCGAGCGCGCCGATCCACGCGAACTGCTGGCCAGCGAACGCCTGCCGGCACTGCTGCCGGAGGCGCTGGCGGCCAAGACCAACAAGAAATTCGCCGAGCGCACGCCATCGTCGCCATTGCAGGCGCCGTTGGCGCGCTATGTCGCGCTGTTGGCCGAACGCGATGCCTGGCTGCGTGCCACCGCATTGAATTTCCTGCACGCGCTTCGCGACGAAGCCACGCAGCGCCTGCAGGCACTGAAGCGCACCCGTCGGGTGCAGACCTACGACGATCTGATCGATGGGGTAGCGCTCGCCCTGGAAGGCCCGCAGCGGCTGGCACTGGTGAAGCAGCTGCGCGCGCAGTACCGCATCGCGCTGGTCGATGAGTTCCAGGACACCGACGACCGCCAGTGGGGCATCTTCCACACCGTCTTCGGCGATTCGCCGGAGGTGCGTGAACTCGGCCTGGCGCCGGCGCTGTTCCTGATCGGTGATCCCAAGCAGGCGATCTACGGCTTCCGCGGCGGCGACATCCACACCTACCTGAAGGCCAAGCAGGTGGCGCAGCAGGCGCCGGTACTGGACCAGAACTTCCGCTCGCGACCCGCTGTGCTGCGCGCGCTGCAGGCGCTGTACGACAACGCCGGCGAAGACGCCTTCCTCGAACGCGACATCCAGTTCGAGCCGGTGCGGCCCGGTGGCGTGCGCAGCGATGCGGACTACCAGCGCGACGGCCATGCCGCCGCGGCGCTCACCCTGCGCGTGCTGCGCAGTGGCGGTGACAAGGCGATGAGCGCCGATGCCTCGCGCGATGCGGCGACCCAGGCCTGCGTGGCCGCGATTCACCAGATCCTGGTCGAGGCGCGTGCGGGCAATGCCGTGTTGCGTGGGCGCCCGGTGCAGCCCGGTGACATCGCGGTGCTGGTGCGCTCGCATCGCGAGGCCACCCTGGTGCAGCGCGCACTGGCCGCGGTCGGCATTCCGGCAGTGGCAGCCGGCAAACAGAGCCTGTTTTCCACGCCTGAAGCGCGTGATCTGCGTGCGCTGCTGCTGGCACTGCTGCAACCGGCTGACGAAGGCCGCCTGCGTGCAGCGCTGGCCACGGTACTGCTCGGCCAGCGCGCAAGTGCGATTGCGGCGATGGAACGCGAGGGCGACCTGCAACGCGGCTTCCAGGCGCAGCTGCTGCACTGGCGCGAGCGCTGGCAGCGCGGCGGTCCGTTCGCGGTGATCGCCGATGTCTGTGCTGCACAAGGCGAGCGCCTGCTGGCGCTGATCGATGGCGAGCGCCGCCTGACCAATTACCTGCAGCTGGGTGAACTGCTGCAGGAAGCCTCGGCGCAGGCGCTGGGCATGCATGGCCTGCTGGATTGGCTGCAGGGACAGATGGCCAGCGCCGACCAGGATGACGAGCAGCAGCTGCTGCGCCTGGAATCGGATGCGCGCCGCGTGCAGATCATCACGCTGCACAAGAGCAAGGGCCTGGAGTATCCGCTGGTCTTCCTGCCCTTCGTCGGCATCGACGGCGGCGCACCGAACACGGCCTCGCACTGCACCGTGCACGTCGGCGGCCAGCGCCAGTTGCACTGGAAGCTGGACAAGGACGAGGCCTGGGAAGTGGCCACCGCGCAGCGCGAACGCGAGCAGCGCGCCGAGGATGCGCGCCTGCTGTATGTGGGACTGACCCGCGCCGAGCATGCGCTGTGGATCGCCGTGGGTGATCTGGCCGGGCTCGGCAAGACGCGGCTGGCGCCGCTGCTGGGTGACCTGCAGGCGCTGCGCGCGCTCGCCGATGTGCACATCGATGACAGCGAGGCGCCGGCCACGCTGCCGCAGCTGGCGGCCGAAGTGGAAGGTGAGCTTCCAGCCGTGCGTGCACTGACCCGGCGCGTGCCGCACGACTGGTGGGTGTACAGCTTTACCCAGCTGGCCCACGCAGATGCAGGCGTTGGCAGCGATATCGAAGCGGCCGCGACCGAGCTGCCGGCACCGGCCGCCGACGAACCGGCCGGCCCGGAACTGCCATTGGAACCGGCGCTGCCTGAACCCACCGCGGCCGCCGAGGACAACGCCCCGCTCGATCCGCGCTTCATGGGCAGTCGCTTCGGCAACGTGCTGCATGAGGCGATGGAGAACGTCGACTTTGCTGCCTGGGCTGACTGGCAGCCGGGCCTGGAAGCCCCTGAGGGGCAGGCCGAGGTGCTGCGCAAGGCGCTGCACGACGAAGGCTATGCCGATGTCGATCTGGACGACGGCGTGGCCGTGCTGGTGCCGCTGGTTGGCCACACGCTGACCGTGCCGCTACCCGAAGGCGGTGCGCTGCACAGCCTGGGTGAAGGCGAGCGCCGCGCAGAAATTGACTTCCATTTCGCCATCGAACCGACCACGGTGCCGGCGCTGCTGCAGGTCCTTCATGCGCACGGCGTTTCCAGTGGTCGTCGAGGCTTCGGCCAGCGTCGCCGCCTGGAAGGGCTGATGACCGGCATGATCGACCTGACCTACGTGCGCGACGGGCGCTGGTACGTGCTCGACTACAAGTCCAACCGCCTGCCCGGCTACAGCCCGGACCTGCTGGCCATTGCCATGCGGCACAGCGAGTACGACCTGCAGGCGCTGATCTACACCGTGGCCCTGCATCGCTGGTTGCGCTTCCGCCTGGGCGCGGCCTACGACTACGAACGTGACATGGGCGGCATCCGCTACCTGTTCTGCCGCGGCCTGGATGGCACCGGCAATGGCGTGCATGTGGACCGTTTCCCGCTGGCGTTGGTGGATGCCCTGGATGCGTTGTTCGCCGGTGGCGAGCAGACCCAGGCCGAACTGGCCGCACGTGCACGTGGAGCCAGCGCATGAGCCTGCTGAAGGAACTGCACCAGAAGGGCCAGCTGCGCACCCTTGATCACGCGTTGGCGACCAGCCTGCAGCGGCTGCGCGACGACACGCCCGAGAGTGTGGCGCTGGCGGCGGCGCTGGCCTCGCTGGCGGTATCGCAGGGCCACGCCGCGTTCGATCCGGCACAACCGCAGCGGTTGCTGGAAGGCGTGCCCGAGTGGCCTGCCGCGCACGACTGGATGGCACAGTTGCGTGCGTCGCCGTGGGTGGCGACACCCGAGCAGTCCGACGCCATCGCCGAGGATGCGCCACTGGTGCTGGAGAACGGCCTGCTCTACCTGCGCCGTTATCGCGAGTACGAGCGTCAGTTGGCGGCCGGGCTGCAGCGCATCGGCCGGCATCCGCTGCCGGCGCCGGACATGACGGCGTTGGCGCCGCTGTTCGCGCAGCTGTTCCCGCAGGCATTGAACAGTGAAGATCACCAGGCACGCGCAGCCGGCGTGACCCTGCGCCATCCGCTGGCACTGGTCACCGGCGGCCCCGGCACCGGCAAGACCACCACCATCGCGCGCCTGTTGCTGCTGCTGGCGGCGCAGGCCCGGCATGCCGGCCCGCCGCTGCCCGAGGTGGCGTTGGCCGCGCCGACCGGTCGCGCTGCCGAGCGCATGGCCGAGAGCCTTCGCGTAGCCGTGCAACGTCTGCAGGAACAAGGAGTGGATGCGACGCTGTGCGCGGCATTGCCCAGTACCGGCACCACCCTGCATCGCCTGCTCGGCGTGATTCCCGATTCACCGCGCTTCCGCCACCACGCTGATAATCCACTGCCGGTGGATGTGGTGGTGGTCGACGAAGCGTCGATGATCGATCTGCCGATGATGGCCAAGCTGGTCGATGCGATCGCCAGTGGCACCCGGCTGATCCTGCTCGGCGACCCGGACCAGCTGCCGTCGGTGGAAGCCGGCGACGTACTCAGCGCGATCCTGCGCGCCAGCGGCGATGGCATCGGCACCCGCGCCGACGACGCGCAGGCACTGCATGGACTGCTGGCGCCGGCCACCTTGCAGCCGCAGGCGGCACCACGCGCCTTTGCTGGCCGCCGCGTGCAGCTGCAGCGCGGTTACCGTCAGAGTGATGCGCTGGACCTGGCGCCGCTGGCGCATGCCGTGCGCGAAGGCGACAGCAGCACCGCATTGCAGCTGCTGCGTGGCGGTTCACTGGCTGGCGTGCATTTCCATGAAGGCGAAGCCGATCCATTGCGTGGCCAACGCGAGCATCTGCTCGGCCACTGGCGCGCGCTGGCCGAGGCCGCTGATCCGGTAAGTGCCCTGCAGCAGGCCGGGCGCCTGCGCGTGCTGACCGCATTGCGCGAAGGCCCGCAGGGCGCGCGCGGGCTCAACAGCCGTATCGAACAGCTGCTGGCAGGCAACACCCCGGGCTACTTCCAGGGCCGCCTGCTGCTGGTCACCGAGAACAGCTACCGGCACCGCCTGTTCAACGGCGATATCGGCATCTGCCTGCGCGATGGCAGCGGCGCGATGGTGGCCTGGTTCCCCGGCGATACCGTCGAGCAGCCACGCGCCTTCCACCCGGCCGCGTTGCCCACGCACGAAAGCGCGTTCGCGATGACCGTACACAAGGCACAGGGCTCGGAGTTCGACGAAGTGTGGTTGCAGCTGCCACGCCAGGACGGCCGCGTGCTGTCGCGCGAGCTGGTCTACACCGGCCTGACCCGTGCCCGCCAACGCCTGCACGTAGCAGGCAGCGCAGAGGTGCTGCAGGCCGCATTGAAACGCCACGCCAGTCGATTGGGTGGCCTGGCCTGGCGGCTGGGTGCGGAAGACGTGATCGAAGCACCATCGATACCGATCGAAGAACCGACGGTGCAGGGCCAGCTGTTCTGACCTCAGTCCTTCCAATTCCTCCAATCACAACGCGCACCTTCATCCACGCAGGGCGTGGATCTACCGTGTCGACCAAGGTCGACACCCACCAGAAGCAAGCCATGCCATTCCGACAGATCGCGGGAAACTGTCGAAGGCGGGGTGGGCCCGGTTGCGGGGGCGTGAGCCGCATGATGCGGCGACCGAGCTTACAGAGATGTACTTGCAGTGTCCCCCGCAACCGGACCGCCCCCGCCAACCCACGGATAGCACGCATCTGACGTTGCCGTTGCTGTTGATTCGGCAGGTGCAGGGCGCAGCCCTCCCGCCATACCTACTCCGGCATCAGCACCAGGCCATCGGGGAACACGATCGCCGCTTCATCGGCGCTCACATCGAAGAACCCCACGCCGTGCTTCTCGGCCAGGTCCTGCACGCGACCATGCGCGCGCTCGGCCACCGAATAGGCGAATGCGCCATAGATCACCTCGCGGCCGATGCTGTACTCGGTCACTTCGGCACGATCGTCATCGTCGTTGCTCAATGGGCCGTTCAACGGCGGAAAGTCCTGCGCCATCTCCGTGAACCACGCCTGCAGCGCCGGGCTGCTGACGGCCGGGTCGTCATACTCGTGGCGCTCGTTCCACTGCGTCTGCTTCTCAAACCAGGCGATGAAGGCTGCCGCCTCGCGTGGCGCGGCGCTGGCCTCGAACACCATCATGTCGTAACTCATTGAACCGTCCTGTTGCAGTGCCGGGGTCTGCGGGCACACAGGGTAGCGCGCTACGTCTGCGTCGCCGTGTCCATTGCCAGCCCCGGCGCCAACGCTTTCGCCTCCGGGAACAACGCGAAGCGCAGCCCGATCAGGCCCATCAGCGCCTCGTCGCGGGCCTTGCAGGCGCCCACGCTGCCGACCCGGCCCAGCGAGGTATCCAGCCGCTCACGCAGCGCCTCGGCCGCCACAATGGGTTTGCGCGCGGCGATCTGACGGCGGTAATGCACGGCGATTTCTTCCAGGATGTGCTCGACCGCCTCGCGGCTGCGCTCGGGCAGTTCCAGCCGGGCGCGGCGCAGCTGCAGGATGTTCAGGCCGATGCGCGCCTCGTTGAGCATGTCCACCGACGCGATGTCGCTACCCTCCGGCGTTGCCGCCAGGCGCGGTGCGAGCAGGCCCAGCAGGTCGAGCATGCGTGCGGCGAAGCGCTGCCGGTCCTGCTGGCCGCGGCCTTCGGCGGCTTCGGCCAGCGTGGTCCAGCCCTGCCGCACCAGCCGGCGCGCGGTCCATTCGGCACCCACCGAACGGAACAGGCGGGTCATCACCACCGCAAAGCCAATGCCGATGAACATTGCGATGGACGAGTTGAGGAAGGTCTGGATGTTGGCGCTGTAGGTGTTCTGCAGGCTCAGCAGCGCGGCCAGGTTCACTGTCAGCGGCAGCGCGAACAACGCGCTCTTTGGGTGGTGCAGCATCAGCCCCAGCGGCAGGAACGCCACCGCCAGCACCAGTGCCAGCAGGCCAAAGTCGTGCACGGCCGGGAACACGCCGAACAGGTACACGCCGGCCACCACCGAGGCGACCATCGCCCACACCAGGAACGACACCATGCTCGGTGCCGGATCGTCCTGTGCGGCGAAGAACGCGGCGGTCACCGCGGCCATCATCGCGCCGTTGCCGCCGCCTTCCCAACCCAGCGCGATCCACAACACGCAGTAGCTCATCAGTGCCACGCCGGCACTGAGCGCGGAGAACAGCGCCATGCCGTAGTCGACGTGCTTGTCGGCGGCCACGCGTTCGGTGCGGATGCGGTAGTGCGCGCGGTCCAGCGGCGCGGTGCCGTGGTCGATGGCGTGCTGCAGGGTGCGGCAGTCCTGCCACAGGTCCACCAGTTCTTCCAGGCGCAGCAGCAGGCTGGCCAGCTGCAGGTGCTGCAGGTCGCGGTCCACCTGCGGCTTCAGTGCGCTGATGCGCGCGCGCAGGCGGGCATACTCGCTGGCGTTGGTGGGCCCGTCCAGCCAGTCGCGGATGTCATCGACCAGCACCGGCAGGCCTTCCGGCAACGCCTGGCCATCGCTGCGCAACGCACTCAGGCGGTCGGCGATCGAGGACAGCACCGGCAACAGCAGCAGCATGCGCTCGCGCAGGCGCTCCATCGATACCGCCGACCCTGCATGGCGTGGATCATCGCGGCGCAGGAATTCGATCAGCGCCTCGAACTGCACCAGATCGGCGGCCAACCGGTTGCGCGGCGCGTGTGCACGGCCACGTTCCAGGATCTGCCGGCACCACTGCGCGGCGTCCTCCATCCAGTTGCCGATGCGGGCGCGCAGCATCGGGCGCACCGAGGCCGGGAACAGCAGCGAGGCGAACAGCACCGCCACCACCGTGCCGAGGATGATCTCCTCGCTGCGCGCCACCACCGTGTCGAAGATGGTTTCCGGCGAGGTCACTGCGGGGAAGCCGATGAAGGCGGTGGTGTAGCCGGCCAGCAGGAACGCGTAGCCGCGCGGCCCGCGGTTGAGCAGGGCCATGAACAGGCAGCCGGCCAGCCAGATCGACATCGCCGCGCTCAGGACCAGCGGCGTTTCCACCAGTGCCGGCAGCACCAGCAGGGTGGCCAGGCCGGCCACCAGGGTGCCGACGATGCGGTACACGCCCTTGGCACGGGTCGGGCCCAGCAGCGGCTGGCTGACGATGTACACCGTGCCCATCGCCCAGTACGGGCGCGACAGGTTGCCGGCCATGGCGATGTACAGCGCGGCCACCGCGGCCAGGTAGGTCTTGATCGAGAACAGCCAGGCCTGGCGGTCGGTCAGCGCGTTCATGGCTTACTTCGCTGCGGTCGGGGTGCCGGCCGCAGCGGTGCTGGCTTGCCAGCCGCCGCCCAGCACCAGGAACAGATGGATCTGGTCGCGTGAGACCTGCGCTTCGGCGGCGGCCAGGGTGGCATCGCTGGTGGCCAGGCTGCGGTCGGCATCCAGGCTGGACAGGTACGGCGTGCGGCCACCCTGGTACAGCCGGCGGTTCTGCTCGGCGGCCAGTGCGGCCTGTTCCTGCGCGATGCGCAGCGACTGCAGCCGGCGCAGGTCCTGCGCATAGCGGTCCAGCGCGGTCTGGGTCTCGCGCAGCGCCTGCAGGACCGTGTGATCGAACTCGGCCAGCGCCGCGTCGGCACCGGCTTCGGCGGCGTGGATGCGCGCGTGCGTACCCGACGACGGCAATGTCCACGAGATCAGCGGGCCGATCGACCACTGCTGGGTCATCGGCGTGCCGAAGTCCTCCAGCAGGCCGGCGGCACCGAGCGAGGCGCCCAGGCGGATGTCCGGGTACAGCTCGGCGGTGGCGACACCAATCCGCGCCGTGGCCGAGGCCAGCTTGCGTTCGGCCTGGCGCACGTCCGGGCGGCGCTGCAGCAGCGCACGGCCATCACCGACCGGCAGCGGCTGCGCCAGGCCGGGGGCGTGCGCACAGTCGATCACGCCGGCCGGCAGCTGGCCCGGTGTCTGGCCCAGCAGTGCGGCCAGCGAATACGCCGCTGCAGAACGCTGCGCATGCAGCGGCGGCAGTGCGGCCTCCAGCAGTGCCACCTGGGCATTGGCGCGGGCCAGCTCCGGCGGCGTGCCGCGGCCGGCCGCGATCAGGCGCTCGGTGACCGTGCGGCTGCGCTGCTGCAACTGCAGCGAATGCTCGGCCACGTGCAGCTCGTGGTTGGCGTGGCAGATTTCCAGGTAGCTGTCGGCCACCTGCGCGACCACGCTGACCTGGGCCAGATCGCGTGCCGCCGCTACCGACTGCTCGTCGGCACGCGCCGCTTCGGCGCCGCGCTTGAGCTTGCCGAACAGGTCGAACTGGTAGCTGACCGCAAACTTGCCGTCGGCCAGGTTGATCACCGGCAGCTCGTGCTCCTGCAGGAACGACTCGGCCGACAGCTGTGCGCGGCTGACCCCGGCCTCGGCCTCGTACTCGAAGCCACCGGCGTCCAGCGCCTGCTCGTACACCGCCGCGGCACGGCGCAGGTGCGCATCGGCGGCCTTCAGTTCCACGTTGTCACGCAGCGCCTGGGTGATCAGGCCGTCCAGCACCGGGTCGTTGTACAGCGACCACCAGCGGTCGGGCAGTGCCTGGTTGGCAGCCACCTGCGGGTTCTGCGTATCGATGAAGGCCGCATTCGCCTCCGGGCGCTTGAACGCCGAGCCTTCCGGCAGTGCATAGTCCGGGCCGACGGTCCGGCACGCGGCCAGGCTGGCCAGCGCGACGATCAGGCCGAGACGGGGCAGGGCGGTGTTCACAGGCCCGCCTGTGTCGGCGCGGTGCCGGCCTTGTCTGCGTGCTTCGTGCTGCTGGTCTGCACGGTCACCGTGGCGGTACGGCCGGCAATCAGCTCAACGCCCTTGGGCACGTCGTCGATCGCGATGCGCACTGGAATACGCTGCGCCAGCCGCACCCAGTCGAAGGCTGGGGTCACGTTCGGCAGCAGGGTGCTGCCGTTGCTGCGGTAGCGGTCCTCGATGCCGGCGGCGATGCTTTCCACATGGCCGCGCAGCGGGGTCGACTCGCCCATCAGCCGGATGTCCACGGTCTGCCCCGGGGCGACGCCGCGCAGGCGGGTTTCCTCGAAGTAGCCATCGATGCGGAACGAGCCGGTATCCAGCAGCGCCAGCACCGGCTTGCCGGCCACCACGTAGTCGCCCACGCGCAGGGTGCGGTCGTTGACCCGGCCATCGGCCGGCGCACGCACCTCGGTACGGCCGAGGTTGAGCTCGGCCAGGTCGACCGCGGCCTGTGCGGTGGCCAGCGCAGCCTGTGCAGCCTGCAGCTTGGCGCGGCGCACTTCGGCATCCTCGGCGGCGACCAGATCCTGCAGGCTGCGGTCGCGACCGATCTCGCGGCGCAGCTGGGCGACCGAGGCCTGGCGCTCAGCCAGGCTGGCCTTGGCCTGTTCCAGCGCGATGCGGTAGCGGGCGCGATCGACCACGAACAGCAGGTCGCCCTTCTTCACTGCCTGGTTGTCGGCCACCTGCACCGTTTCCACCAGCCCGGACACATCCGGCGCCACCTGCACCACGTCGGCGCCAACATGCGCGTCGCGGGTCCACGGCTCATCCATGTAATAGACCCACAGCTGGCGCAGCACCAGCAGGGCGATGATCACGGCTGCGCTGGTCAGCAGTATGGGAAGGGTCTTCTTCACGATCTTGTTCACGATTGCATCCAACGCAGGAGGTGGAACAGCAGGCCAAGCACGATCCCGTACAGCGCCAGGTTGAACAGCGCCGGGTGCCATACATGGCGATAGGCGCCGGCACGCTGCAGCAGCGCGTGCAGGCCGCTGTTGACCAAGTAGGCCAACAACATCAACCCGAGCAGGGTCGGGACGAACACTCCATGGAGACTGAATTCACCGGGCATCGGAAGGGGCGGGGGCGAGGTGGGGGAGGGGAGGGACAACAGAACAACGGCAACGGGCAAAAGCCGCTGGCGTATGCACGGCAGCGGCGGTGTTCGGGGGCAGCGCTCTTACGTGATGCGGTCGGCGGCCTCGGCCAGCAGGCGCCAGGCCTTCAGCACGGCGTGCAGTTCATCCATGGAAAGCTCGCCGAACACGTCCTGGCGCAGGCCGATCAGCTGGTCTTCCAGCTCGCTGACCAGCGCCTGCCCGGCGTCGGTCAGCCACAGCAGGTTGGCGCGGCGGTCGCTGGCATCGCTTTCGCGGCGGACCAGGTCGCTGGCGCACAGCTTGTCCAGCAGGCGCACCAGGGAGGGCCCTTCCATGCCCAGCTGCTGGGCCAGTGCCACCTGGCGGATGCCACCGCCGGAGCGTCCGATCATCAGCAGGGGCATGGTGCAGGCGGTGGAGATGCCGTAGCTGCCGAGCCGACTGTCGGCCAGGCGCTGCCACTGCCGCCCTGCGTACAGCAGGCCGGAGCTGAGCTGCATCTGCAGCACGGTGCGCTCGTCGAGGGGTCGGTCCATAAGAGATAGATAGGATACTACTAATTTCATTCCTATCAATAGGTTTTTCTGAATGGGTGGGGTGTAGTGAGGAAAGCGTTGCGCCTGCGTGGTGTCGGGTGGGGCAGCGGGCGCCGGACGGTGCAGGACACGCCGTGCCCCCCCCTCCGGGGTCCGGCCCAGCCGCTGGCGGCTGTGCGTTCGGGCGCTTGCGAGGCATGCCTCGCAAGCAAAGCGCCCTCACCCTTGGGGGCTCGGCCGCGGCATCCATGCCGCGGACGGTCCTGCCCCGCCCGGCCCCCGCTGCCTTCCCATCCCCCGCGAGCGCGGTGGGTTGGCTCTTTAAAGGCAGGGGCAGAAGCCAAAGCTGTGCGGACCAACGGTTCGCACCCACCACAGCAGTCGCGCAGTCGCGCGGCGCTTCCGAAGCCATGAACCCAAGCTTTTGACCCCGCTTTCGGGCGGTCCGGCCGCGCCCGCAGGAAAACGTCAGGGAGGGGGAGAGGGGGCTGCGCAGGACCGTTGGCGCCATGGATGGCGCCATCGAGCCCCCAGGGACGGGTTCACGGCGTGTCCTGCGCAGCCCCCTCTCCTCCTCCAATCCGATAGCAACGACGCGCCAGCAACGACCCCCGATGAACCGTCCCAACAGGACGACCCACCCCCCGGTCGGGTACGATGCTCGCCCCCCGTTCGGGACGCTGTACGCAATGAGCAAGAACAACGAAAAGGCCGCCCCGCAGGGCGACGTGACCCAGGACCAGGCCGAGGATGCCGTGCGCACCCTGCTGCGCTGGGCCGGTGAGGACCCGTCCCGTGAAGGCCTGCTGGATACCCCCCGCCGTGTCGCCGAAGCCTATGGCGACTGGTTCAGCGGTTACCGCGACGACCCGCGCGCCTACATGGAGCGGACCTTCGAGGAAGTGGCCGGCTACGACGAACTGATCGTCCTGCGGGACATCGAGTACGAAAGCCACTGCGAGCACCACATGGCGCCGATAATCGGCCGCGTGCACGTCGGCTACCTGCCGGCCGGCAAGGTGGTGGGCATCAGCAAGCTGGCCCGCGTCGTCGAAGCCTACGCCCGCCGTTTCCAGGTGCAGGAAAAGATGACCGCGCAGATCGCCCAGTGCATCCAGGATGTGCTGCAGCCGATCGGCGTCGGCGTGGTCGTCGAAGGCGCCCACGAGTGCATGACCACGCGCGGCATCCACAAGCGCGGCGTCAGCATGGTCACCTCCAAGATGCTGGGCAGCTTCCGCGACGACGCGCGCACCCGCGCCGAGTTCCTGCGCTTCATCGAAGTGGGCGGCAAGCGCTGAGCCGCTTGCCCGCACCGCGCCGGCCCCTGCAGGCCGGCATGCCCACGGCTGCCCCCGCGGCAGCCGTGCATGGCGGCTCGTCCCTGTCAGCCCTACAGACTTCTTTCGCTGCATGAAGCATCGCGAACGCATTGCCCGTTACCGCCACCTGCGCGAACAGCCCCAGTGGAAGCTGCTTGCCGCCGACCACGCCCCGGAAATCATCGGCCTGTTGCAGGGCCTGCTGATGGACGGCGAGCGCACGTTGCCTTCGTCGGTGCTCAACGAGCGACTGCAGCGCGCGCTGGACCAGCTGGCCGGCGATGAACTCTCGCGCGAGCTGCCGCGTACCGCCCAGGCCTACATCGCGCACTGGCTGGCCCAGGGCTGGCTGGAACGCCGTTTGCCCGAAGGCGCCGACCAGGAGCAGTACGAGCTGTCCACTGCTGCACTGCAGGCGATCCGCTTCGCGGACGGCCTCGAGCAGGCCCGCGTGGCCGCCACCGAAAGCCGCCTGGCGCTGGTCATTGAGCAGCTCTCGGCGCTGGCTGCGCAGACCGAAGCCGACCCCGATGCGCGCCTGTCCGCGCTGCACGACGAGCGCGACCGCATCGATGCCGAAATCGCCCGGGTCGGCACTGGCCGCGTGGTTGCGCTGGACGGCAAGCGCGCGCTGGAACGCACCCGCCAGATCATCGGCCTGGCCGACGAGCTGACCGAGGACTTCCGCCGCGTGCGCGACGACTTCGAGCAGCTCAACCGCGATTTCCGCGAACGCATCATCGACGATGAAGGCGAGCGCGGCGATGTGCTGTCGCAGCTGTTCGAAGGTGTGGACGTCATCGGCGAGAGCGATGCCGGGCGCAGTTTCCAGGCGTTCTGGCGCCTGCTCAACGACGCCGAGCAGAGCGCCCAGCTCGATGCCGCGCTGGAAGCGGTGCTGGCGCGTGGCTTTGCGCGCCGCCTGGACCGCAACGAACGCAACTTCCTGCGCAGCTTCACCAGCACCATGCTCGAACGCGGTGGCCAGGTGCACGACGTGCTGCAGAACTTCGCGCGCAGCCTGCGCGGCTTCGTGCAGAGCCGTGGCTACCTGGAACAGCGTCGCCTCAACCAGCTGCTGAAGCAGGCGCAGTCCGAAGCACTGGCTCTGCGCGACGAATTCCCCGCACAGCGTGGCATCGGCCGTGACCTGCAGTTGACCACCAGCCGCCTGCGCTCGTGGTCGCAGTGGAGGCTGCACGATCCGCGCAGTGCCCAGGTCGATGGCAATGTCGAGTACAACGACGCCGCGGCCATCAGCCTGGAAAGCGTCGGTGATCTGGTCGCTTCGTCCGAAATCGATTTCCGTACCCTGCGCCGCGACCTGCACGACCTGCTCGATGCACAGCCGCGGCTCAGCATCGCCCAGGCCCTGTCGCAGCGCGAAGCGCCGCAGGGCCTCGGCAGCGTCATCGGCTACCTGTCGCTGGGCACGCGCTTCGGCAACGTGGTTGCCGGCGAGCAGGAGCTTGCGCAATGGCGTGGTGGCGACGGCCAGATCCGTCGCGCCCGCATCCCGCTGGTTTGGTTCACTCAGGAGAGACGCCATGAGCTGGCATGAAGATCCCATCGACGCACCGCAGGCCGACGTGGCGGAAGACGCCTACGAGGCCGAGCCGGTGGCGGCCGTTGCGCAGCCCCGCCGTGGCAACGACGTGTATTACCTCGGCGATACCGGGCGCCTGCCGCTGGATGCGCGCCGCGCGCTGTGCCAGCTGCTGATCGGCCCCAGCATCGACCAGCTGCGCCACGCCAAATTGTGGCCGGCGCTGATCCGCAGCGAGGCGGCCATCCGCTCGTCGCTGGCGGACCTGTTCCTGGAACTGGTGCTCGATCGTGACAGCGGCGTGGCGTTCACCCGCCAGGCCGATACCGAAGACGTTGATGCGCCGGTGCTGCTGCGCACCTCGCCGCTGACCTTCATCGACTCGGTGCTGCTGCTGTACCTTCGCCAACAGCTGGCCGAGGCCGATGCGCGCGGCAACCGCGCGGTGGTCGCCGATGCCGAGATGGCCGAAGCGTTGGCCATCTACGAAAAGAACCTGTCCACCGACCGCGCCGGCTTCAACCGCCGTGTCGCTTCGGCGGTGCAGAAGATGAAGGACAACCACATCCTGACCCGCCTCAGCGGCCAGGAAGACCGCCACGAAGTCTCGCCGGCGCTGAAGCTGCTGTTCTCCGCCGAAGACGTGTCCCAGCTCTCGGCGGTCTACCGCCAGCTGCGCGAAACCCCGGCCGCCGAGGCCTGAGAGACCCGACCATCGCATGGCTATCTCCAAGCACACTCCCGCCCTGTTCAACGAAGGCCTGCCGGACCCACGCCTGCAGCAGTTCCGCATGCGCCGCCTGCAGGTGCACAACTGGGGTACCTTCAACGGCCTGACCGAAGTGCCGATCGCCGAGCGCGGCTTCCTGTTCGTCGGCCGTTCCGGCTCGGGCAAGTCGACCCTGCTCGATGCCATGTCCGCGCTGCTGACGCCGCCGGCCATCGTCGACTTCAACGCAGCCGCGCGTGAAGCCGAACGCAGTGGCCGCGACCGCAACCTGGTGTCCTACGTGCGTGGCGCGTGGGCCGACCAGCAGGACAGCGGCACCGGCGAAATCGCCACCCAGTACCTGCGCAAGGGCGCCACCTGGACTGCGCTGGTGCTGGAATACCGCGCCGGCGATGGCCGCGTGGTCAGCCTGGTGCGCCTGCTGTGGATCTCCGGCAACGGCACCTCGGCTGGCGATGTGCGCAAGCACTACATGATCGCCGAGCGCCCGTTCGACATCGCCAAGGATCTTGGTGGTTTCGACCTGGACCTGCGCAAGCTCAAGCAGAAGCTGTCCGACCTGCACCACTTCGACACCTTCTCCGGTTACGCCGAGCGCTTCCGCGACCTGCTCGGCATCGACAACGAGATGGCGCTGCGCCTGCTGCACAAGACGCAGTCGGCGAAGAACCTGGGCGACCTCAATGTCTTCCTGCGCGACTTCATGCTCGACACGCCGAAGACCTTCGACGCCGCCGAGCGCCTGGTCAGCGACTTCGCCGAGCTTGATGGCGCGCACCAGGCGGTGGTCACCGCGCGCCGCCAGGTGGAAACCCTGTTGCCGGCGCGCGCCTACTACAACGACCTGAAGGAAATGCATCGCCGGCGTGGCGACGACGAAGCGCTGAAGCTCGGTGTTGACAGCTTCCGCGAAAGCCGGCGCCAGGCGCTGATCGAGGCGCGCCTGCGCGAGATGGACGTGCGTGACCGCGGCCTGCTTGGCGAAGAAGCCCAGCGCCGTGCCGCACTGGACAACCACACCGAGCGCCTGGCCGAACTGGAGCTGCAGCGCCGCCAGCAGGGCGGTGAGCGCATCGAGGAACTGGAACGCGAGCAGGGTCGTGCCGAAGCTGAGCGCGACCGCCGCCAGGCCAAGCGCGAGCAGGCACGCCAGGCGGCGCAGCAGCTGCAGGCGGAACTGCCGGACGACGCCCACGGCTTCGCCGAGCTGGTCGAGCGCGCGCAGAACGAGCTGCAGGACCGCCAGCGTGCCTCTTCGGCGCTGGACGACGCGATCAGCGATCGCCTGGGTGGCAAGCGCGATGACGAGCGCCGCTTCGGCGAAGTCCGTGCGGAACTCGAAGCGATGCAGCGCACGCCGTCCAACATCCCTGCGCCGATGCAGAAGCTGCGCGCGCGCCTGGCCGAGGAAACGGGCATCGCCGAAGCAGCGCTGCCGTTCGTTGGCGAACTGATCCAGGTCCGCTCCGAAGAGCAGGGCTGGCAGGGTGCCATCGAGCGCGTGCTGGGCGGTTTCGCGCTGTCGCTGCTGGTCGATGACAAGCATTACAACGACGTCGCCGAGTGGGTGAACCGCACCCACCTGGGCATGCGCTTCACCTACTACCGCGTGCGCCGCAACGATGATGCGTTCGCGCGCGAGCCGTCGGCGAAGTCCCTGCTGCACAAGCTGGAACTGCGCGAGCACGTGTTCGAAAGCTGGCTGCGCCGTGAGCTTGGCAAGCGCTTCGACTACGAGTGCGTCGATGCCAAGCAGCTGCGCAACGTCGATCGCGGCATCACCCGCGAAGGCCAGGTCAAGCATCCGGGCGACCGCTTCGAGAAGGACGACCGCAGTGCCGTGGGTGACCGCCGTCGCTGGATTCTCGGCTTCAACAACCACGACAAGGTCGGCGCCTTCGAGCGTGAAGCACAGGAGCTGGCCAAGCGCATCGCCGGCTGCGAGACCGACATCGCGCGCCTGCGTGGCCAGCGTGATCGCGACAACGAACGCCGCCTGGCCTGCCACGAGCTGGTCAGCATCAGCTGGAACGAGATCGATATCGCCGCCCCGCAGCAGCGCCTCAGCGATATCGAAGCGACGCTGCGCGACCTGCGCGAAGGCAATGCCGACCTCGCCAAGCTGGCCAAGCAGATCGACGCGGTGCGCGCGGACATCGAACAGTCGCGCCGCACCTATGAAGACGTGCGTGTCGAGCGCGGCCAGCTGGTCAAGGAGCGCGATCGCCTTGACCGCGCACGCCAGCAGAGCCGTGCGCTGGTGCTGCCGAGCCTGGCCCAGGAGCAGGAAGCCGGCCTCGCCGAGCGCCTTCAGGAGCAGGGCCCGCTCAGCCTGGAAACGCTGGAAGCGCACATGCGCCAGGTCAGCAACGCGCTGAACGAGCAGCTGTCTTCATCGCAGCAGGACCTCAACCGCATCGAGAACCAGCTGATCGGCTGCTTCCGTCGCTTCATCCAGCAGTGGCCGGAGGAATCGGGCGACTTCACCGTCTCGGTGGCCTCGGCCGAGGACTTCCTCGCGCGCCTCGAACGCCTGGAACGCGATGGCCTGCCGCAGCACGAAGAGCGCTTCTTCGATCTGCTGCAGAACCAGAGCAAGAACAACCTGCTGGCCCTGCAGCGGCACAGCGCCGAGGCCCGCAAGTCGATCGGCCAGCGCCTGGACGAAGTGAACGCCAGCCTGGAACAGGTGCCGTTCAACCGAGGCACGCTGCTGACCATCGAACTGAACGACCGACGCCTGCCGGAAGTCGGCGAGTTCCATCTGCAGCTGCGCGAAGTGCTGTCGCAGCAGCAGACCGAGCAGCGCGAGCTGGCCGAATCGCAGTTCACCGTGCTGCGCCAGCTGGTCAACCGCCTGGGCTCGCAGGAAGGCGAGGACAAGCGTTGGCGCGAGCTGGTGCTGGACGTGCGCATGCACGTGGAGTTCATCGGCGTCGAGCTGGATGCGGAAACGCGCCAGCAGGTCGAGATCTACCGCAGCGGCGCCGGCAAGTCCGGTGGCCAGCGCCAGAAGCTGGCCACGACCTGCCTGGCGGCCGCGCTGCGCTACCAGCTCGGCGGTGCCGACAGCCAGCTGCCCAGCTACGCCGCGGTCGTGCTCGACGAAGCCTTCGACAAGGCCGATAACGAGTTCACCGCACTGGCGATGAACATCTTCGACAACTTCGGCTTCCAGATGGTGGTCGCCACCCCGCTGAAGTCGGTGATGACGCTGGAACCGTTCATCGGCGGCGCCTGCTTCGTCGAGATCAGCGGCCGCCACGACTCCGGCGTGCTGCTGATCGAGTACGACGAAGAAGGCAAGCGCCTGAAGCTGCCCGAGCGCAGCCGCCAGCAGGCCAACGAACCGGAAGAAGCCGAGGCCTGAGCGCCTCGGGCAATCCACCTGTAGGGCCGAGCCATGCTCGGCTGCTCTTCGCGACCTGAAACAACGTGCCAACCAAGGTTGGCACCTACCATTTCATAACGTCCCTCACGAACCGCGGAACGTATCCCACGCCATCCGCGCGATCAGCACCACCACCAGCCCCACGAACAGCTTTCGGATGAAGGGTGTGCCGCCCTTCAGCGCCAGGCGCGTGCCCACCACCGAGCCGATGATGTTGGCTGCTGCCATCGGCAGCGCGAACAGCCACAGGATGTTGCCGGTCGGCACGAAGAACGAGATTGCCGCGACGTTGGTGGCCAGGTTCACCACCTTCGATGCCGCTGACGCGCGCAGGAAATCCAGGCCGAAGAAGCGGACGAACAGGAAGATCAGGAAGCTGCCAGTGCCCGGCCCGAAGAAGCCGTCGTAGAAGCCGATCGCCGCACCGATCGCCAACGCGATCACCAGTTCGCGGCGGCCGATCTCCTGCGGCCGGTGCAACGCGCCGAAGTCCTTCTTCCACAGTGTGTAGCCCAGCATCGCGATCAGCAGCACCAGCACCAGTGGGCGCACCGCGTCCTTGGGCAGCAGGCTTACCGCCGTGGCCCCGGCGAAGGAGAAGATGAAGGCCGTACCGGCCGCGAACAGTACCGGCTTCCACGGGAAGCGCACATTGCGCGCATAGCGCCAGGCCGCCGCACCGGTACCGAACATCGAACTGAACTTGTTGGTACCAAACAGCATCGCTGGCGTCTGCTGCGGCAGCACCGTGAACAGTCCAGGCAGCTGCACCAGGCCACCGCCACCCACGGCGGCATCCACAAGACCGGCGATGAAGGCGATCACCACCAGCCACCACAACTCGGGGGGAACCAGTTCCAGCACGGCGATCAATCAAGGTGGGGGCGCGACAGCATACGCCTGTCCTGTACCCGGCGACCTGTGCCGTGCGTGGATCAATCCGCGCAACCCGGCGACAATGCTGATATGAGCCGAAAACCTGCCGATCCCTGTCCCTGCGGCCTGCCCGCCGACTATGCTGCCTGCTGCGGCCGCTTCCACGCCGGTGAAGCCGCGCCGGATGCCGAGCGCCTGATGCGTTCGCGCTACAGCGCCTATGTGCGGGGCCTGGCCGACTACCTGCGCCAGAGCTGGCACCCGGACACGCGTCCGGCCGAGTTGTCGCTGGATGATGCGCCCGGCCAGCGTACGTATTGGCTGGGCCTGACCGTGCACGAGCACACCGTCACCGGCGCCGGCAGCGCTGAGGTCCGGTTCACCGCGCGCTACCGGGTGGGCGGCGGCAGCGCGGTGAAGATGACCGAGCACAGCCGCTTCCTGCGCATCGAAGACCGCTGGTATTACCTCGACGCGCTCTGAGCCTCAGCCACCGCGTACTGCCAGCGCGCCCTGCCCGGCATACGCGCGCACCTGGTTGCGGCCTCCGTCCTTGGCGACGTACAGCGCCTGGTCGGCAGCCTTGACCACCGCCGCCGGCCGCAGACCGACGCGGGTGTCGGCCAGACCGATGCTTACCGTTACCTGCACTACCTGTCCGCTGCCGCCGCGCCCGCGCTGCTGGCGCCCGGCGTCATCGTCGCGGCTGCGGGTGCTGCGGTCACGCAGCTGCATGCGGGTGTCCTCGATGCTCTGCCGCAAGGCTTCCACGGCATCGACACAGGCCATTGCCGGGCGGTCCAGGAACACCACCGCGAACTCCTCGCCGCCATAGCGGAACGCACGTCCACCATCACCCACGCGCGCCAGCCGTGAGGCCACCAGGCGCAGCACGTCGTCGCCGGTGTCGTGGCCGTGGGTATCGTTGAACGATTTGAAGTGGTCCACATCCACCATCGCGATGCTGTAGGTGCCGCGTGCCCGCTGCAGGGTCTCGTTGAACGCGCGGCGCCCGGGCAGGCCGGTCAGCTCATCGCGGAAGGCCATGTGGAACGACTCCTGCAGCATCGCACCCAGCATCAGCAGCAGGGCAGCGCTGCTCAGCGCTGGCAGCAGCACCGGCTGCAGGAATACCCGTGGCAGCATCCACCACAGGCACAGCAGGGCCAGCAGCATCGCCGTGTGCAGCGGCCTCGGATGCCGCCAGGCCTGCCAGCCCAGCGCCGCCGTGGCCAGCAGGAACAGCAGCGCCGGCAGCTGCGCCAGAGCGTTCCACTCGGCCGGGATCCACGCCCAGTGACGGTTCGACAGCAGATCGTGCATGCCGCGCGGCTGCTGCGTGGCCAGCAGCAGGAAGATCAGCAGCGCCGTACCGCTGGCGACGGAGCGCAACAGCAGGTCGTGGCGGCGCCGCCCGCGCTCCGGCCACAACGACAGGCCGGCGAACAGCAATGGCAGCCACGCCGAGATGGCATGGAAGCGCAGGGGTGTCAGCGCGCCGACATGACCGTTGCGCAGGTAGCCGCCGACATCCTGGTGCAGCAGCGCGAACATGACCGCCACCACCAGCAGCAGGCACAGCGACCGTACCTGATGGTAGAGCAGGGCCAGGCCGGCACCGAGGCAGGCCAGCAGCCAGGGCAGAACGCGTTGGGCCGGACTGGCCACGTCTTCGTTGCCCAACGCCGCCCACAGCACCACGGCAACCAGCACGGCGGGCAGCACGAACAGGTAGTGCGCAGGCTGGCGGAGCGGATGCAGGGGCAATCAGGAATTCCAGCGCGGTGACGACGCGGCCGCAGCATTGCCGTTAGCGGCGTTCGGGGCGGCTTCTTGAATGCGGCAGGCCCATCCATGTGAACGAAGTGACGCCGGACCATGACATCGCACTCACCCGCCGGCACCGATGCTGTCGGCATGGACAGCGTACCCGCCGCCGTCGCTGCCCCGCAGCACGATCTCGCCCACCAGTTCGCACGCGTGCGTGCGCGCAGCATGCAACTGACCGGCCCACTCAGCGCCGAGGACGCCATGCTGCAGAGCATGGCCGATGCCAGCCCCAGCAAGTGGCACCTGGCCCACACCACCTGGTTCTTCGAACGCTTCGTGCTGGCCGGCTTCCCGGCTGCGCCTGCACATGACCCTGCATGGGACTACCTGTTCAACAGCTACTACAAGAGTATCGGCCCCGCCCATGCCCGGCCGCAGCGCGGCCTCCTCTCACGGCCCTCGCTCCAGCAGGTGCATGACTATCGCCAGCAGGTCGATGCACAGGTGCAGTCGCGGCTATCGGCAGGTGACCTGGACCCACACGCGCTGCACAACCTGCAGCTGGGCCTGCAGCACGAACAACAGCATCAGGAGTTGTTGTTGACCGACATCAAGCACGCGTTCTGGTGCAATCCGCTGCAGCCGGCCTACCGCGAGGACCTGCCCACCCCCCCTGGCGCTGCCAGTGCACAGGGCTGGATCGAATCACCCGAGCGCATCGTTACCGTCGGCGCTGCATCCTGGCCGCAGCACGCTGCGTTTGCCTACGACAACGAATCGCCGCCGCACCGCGTGCTGCTGCCGGCACATGCTCTGGCCGAACGTCCCGTCAGCAATGCCGAGTACCGTGCTTTCATCGATGCCGGCGGCTACCGCGAACCGCGCTGGTGGCTCAGTGAAGGCTGGGCGTTGCGTGAAGCCGAGGACTGGCAGCACCCGCTGTACTGGGATGACACCCTGCAGCGCGAATACACCCTGGGCGGTTGGCGCGAGCTGGATCCGCACGCGCCGGTCTGCCATCTCAGCTACTTCGAGGCCGATGCCTGTGCTCGCTGGGCCGGGGCACGCCTGCCCAGCGAGTTCGAGTGGGAGGCCGCCGCCGCGTCTCAGGCGGTGCGGGGCCACTTTGCCGATGACGATCACCTGCACCCGCAGGCGGGGCAGGGCAGCGGCCTGCGCCAGCTGTTCGGTGATGTCTGGGAGTGGACTCACAGCGCGTATGGTGCCTATCCCGGCTACCGCCCTTTCGCGGGCAACCTCGGTGAGTACAACGGCAAGTTCATGTGCGGCCAATGGGTGCTGCGCGGCGGCAGCTGCGTCACGCCACGGGGCCATGTGCGCGCCAGCTATCGCAATTTCTTCGTGCCGCCGGCGCGCTGGCAGTTCTCCGGACTGCGCCTGGCCAGGGACCTCACATGAGCACCGTGCACGACGCGCTGCAGGCGTTGACCGACCTCACCCCCGGCCGCCAGCAGATCCTCACCGACGTGGTGGCCGGGTTGTCGCGCGCGCCGCGCCAGCTGCCATCCAAGTATTTCTACGATGCACGCGGCTCACGCCTGTTCGAGCAGATCACGCAGACCTGCGAGTACTACCCCACGCGTACCGAGCTGGCGCTGCTGGCGCGGGTGCTGCCGGACATCGCCCGCAGCGTCGGTCCTCATGTTCATGTGGTGGAGCTGGGCAGCGGCAGTGGCCGCAAGACCGCGCTGCTGCTGGCGGCACTGCAGGACCCCGTGGCCTACACCCCCATCGAGATCTCGCGCGCCGCGCTGCTGTCCAGCATCGACCATCTGGCCCCGGCGCTGCCGGACGTCGAGATGCTGCCGGTCTGTGCCGACTTCACCCGCGCGGTCGCCGTCCCGGCACCGGAACGCGAGCCTGCGCGGCGCCTGTTGTTCTTCCCGGGCTCCACGTTGGGCAATTTCGTCGAAGAGGATGCCGTCGCACTGCTGCGCGCGATGCGCCAGACCATGGGCCGCGATGGCCTGGCCCTGGTCGGCATCGATCTGCACAAGGACCCGGCATTGATCGAAGCCGCCTACAACGATGTGCAGGGCATCACTGCTGCATTCACCCTCAACCTGCTGGCGCGCCTGAACCGCGAGATCGGCAGCGACTTCGATCTGGACGGCTTCCGCCACCGCGCCCGCTACAGCATCGCGCGGCTGCGCATCGAAACCGATCTGGTCAGCCAGCGCGCACAGGACGTCCGTCTGGATGGCCGCACCTTCCACTTCCAGGCCGACGAGCCGATCCGCGTCGAATACAGCCACAAGTACACCGACGACAGCTTCGAAGCGTTGCTGCTGCCAGCGGGCCTGCAGGTCGTGCGGCGCTGGGATGCTGAAAGCCCGGCCTATGGCCTGCGCCTGCTTCGCGCCCTTTAGCCGCCGCCAGCCCGCGCTGCTTCAGGTTCGCCTACGCTGCGCCTAAGATGGCCCTGCAACGGCAACACGGAGGACGCCATGCCCATTCTGACCACGCTCGGCCTGGCGGCCGTGCTCGCCGCGGCACCCGCTTCGACAGCAGCGCCTGCGGCCAGCAGCGATGCCGCTTTCAGCCGCTGCCTGGCCGTCCTGCAATCGACAGCCGCCAGCCAGGGCATCAGTGCCGACCGCTTCAATGGGATTATCGCCGGGCTCACCCCCGATCCCAGCGTGCTCGGCCTGCTCGACGCGCAGCCGGAATTCACCACGCCGATCTGGGACTACCTGGCCGCGCTGGTCGATCGCCAGCGCGTGGACGATGGGCGCGTCCTGCTGCAGCAGCATCGGGCCCTGCTTGATCGGGTGTCGGCCCAGTACGGCGTCGATCCGGCCACCATCGTCGCGGTCTGGGGCGTGGAGAGCGACTACGGCCGTGTGTTCGGCAAGCGCCCGCTGCTGCAGTCGCTGGCCACGCTGTCCTGTGCCGGCCGCCGCCAGCCCTTCTTCCGTGGTGAGCTGCTGGCCCTGCTCAAGTTGATCGACCGCGGCGACCTGCAGGCACAGGGGCTCACCGGTTCCTGGGCCGGCGCCTTCGGGCATACGCAGTTCATGCCCAGCACCTATGCAGGCATCGCCGTGGACGGTGATGGCGATGGCCGCCGCGATCTGGTCGGCAGCATTCCCGATGCGCTGGCCTCCACCGCCAATTACCTCAAGCGCGCCGGCTGGCGCAGCGGAGAGCCGTGGGGCATGGAAGTGCGTATCCCGCCCGGTTTCGACGCCAGCCAGGCCGGGCGCACCCAGCGTCGGGCGCTGGCCGACTGGCGTGCGCAAGGTGTGACCGCATTGGATGGCAGCGCGTTGGCCCCGGCCAACCTGCCTGCCGACGCGCGCGCGGCCCTGCTGCTGCCGGCGGGCGGCAAGGGCCCTGCGTTGCTGGTGTTCCGCAACTACGACGCGATCTACAGCTACAACGCTGCCGAAAGCTACGCGCTGGCGATCGCCACGCTGGCCGACCAGCTGCGTGGCGGCACGGGCCTGGCCACGGCCTGGCCGACCGATGATCCCGGTATCGGCCGCGATGAGCGCCGCCAGCTGCAGACCCTGCTGCTGGCCCGCGGCCACGACATCGGAAGCGCCGACGGCATGATCGGTACGGCCACGCGTCGCGCTATCCAGGTCGAGCAGCAGCGCCTGGGCTGGGCCAACGCAGATGGGCGCGCGGGACAGCGTATCCTTCGCACTCTGCAGAACGCGCCGCGCACTGCACCGGTGCCCACGCGTTTCATGCTTCCCAGCAACTACAGTGCCGTGCAATCGCCGGCCATACGGAGTCGATCCCACGTGCAGCAGATCCAGGGTGTACGCAGCGGGCAGTACCAGGGGCTCGATGCCTGGCTGGTGGAAACCGGCGACGCCAGCGCGGCCATCAGTGTGTTTGGCGGCCAGCTGCTTTCCTTCGTGCCCAAGGGCCAGCCGGATCTGATGTGGCTGTCCCCCCGGCGCGCCGAACTGCCCACGCCGATCCGCGGAGGCAGCCCCGTCTGCTGGCCGTACTTCGGCCGCCAAGGCCAGGGCAACGACGTGCCCGCCCACGGTTTCGTCCGTACCGTGCCGTGGGAACTGCAACAGGCCCGTCGCTTGGACGACGGCAGCATCGAGCTCACGCTGGCACCCCCGGTGCTGCAGAGCCTGGACCTGCGATTGAGGATGACTGTGCGTGTAGGCCGCCAGTTGACCCAGCGACTGATCACCGAGAACGTCGGCAGTTCCCCTGCCAGCATCACCCAGGCGCTGCACAACTATTTCCGCGTGGGTGATGCCAGCGCGGTGGATGTGGACGGCGTGGACGGACTGGACTATCTGGACAAGTTCGAGAACTATGCGACGCCGCGTCGGCAGCAGGGCGCCTGGACGTTGCGCGATCCCCGTGATCCCGGGCGCAGCGACCGCATCTACACGCAGGCCAAGGGTCACTATGTCCTGCGTGATCCGGTGCTGAAACGCCGCATCGACATCCGTACGGAAGGAAGCCGCTCGCTGGTGGCGTGGAATCCCGGTGCCGAGGCTGCAGCGAAGATGGCAGATGTGGGTGAGGGCTGGCGCGACTACGTCTGCCTGGAAGCGGCCAACGCCGGACCCGACGTGGTGACCCTGCCGCCGGGTGGCAGCCATGTGCTGTCACAGACATTGTCCGCGGCACCGTGGACACCGGTAACCCGGTAACGAATCAACGCAGCAAGGATGTTTTCATGCAGGAAGCACAATGGTGGTACGCCAATGGCAGGCAGAGCAGTGGGCCGGTGGATCTGGCCGGTCTTCGCCAGCTGCAGCAGGAAGGGACGGTTACGGCGCGCACGCTGCTCTGGTGCGAAGGCATGCCCTCATGGCGGCCGTTGTCGGAACTGGAGCAGGCGTCCACGCCCATCGAGGTGGCTCCGGCCCCGGATATCGACGCAGCCCCTGCGGTTGAGGGCATCGCGCCGAGTGTCGGCGATCCGTCCGATCCCTATCGTGCGCCGGTCGCTGTACCGGATAGGGCGGTGGCTGCCGGGCTGGAGGGCGAGATGGCCTTGTACGCCAGCGTGGTCGGCGGCAACTTCCCGATCTACCGCCAGCGCTGGCGGCTGGATCAGGGCATTGCCACGGGCAGTGGCACCTGGCACTGGCCGGCCTTCCTGCTCGGCCTGATCTGGATGATGTACCGCAGGATGTACCGCCTGGCGGCGATGTGGGCTGGCCTGCTGTTGCTGATCAGCGTGGTGGAGACCTTGCTGGACGTGCCGGATGGCCTGTCGCTGGTCATCACCTTGGCACTCAGCATCACCACCGGCATCTTTGGCAACAGCTGGTACCTGGCACACTGCCAGCGCCTGATCGCCCAGGCCCGAGCCGTCACCGGCGGCGATGACGCACGGCTGCGCAGCGAGCTGACCGCGCGCGGCGGCACCAGCGTGGTCGCCACACTGATCGCCATCGTCATCGCGGTGGTACTGAGCACCGTCGGTGCCGCATTGGCGGGGTAGGGTGGGTCAGCGGCCCTGACGGGGCCGCAGCACCAGCAGGCACAGCGCACCGGCCACCAGGCCCCAGAACGCCGAGCCGATGCCGGCCAGTGAAACGCCCGAGGCGGTGACCAGGAAGGTGACCAGTGCCGCCTCGCGGTCCCGCTCCACCGCCAGCGCACTGGCCAGGCTGTTGGCGATGGTGCCGAACAGCGCAATACCGGCCACGCAGGCCACCAGCTCCTTCGGGAACGCAGCGAACAGCGCGGCCACGGTGGCACCGAATAGTCCGATGACGATGTAGAAGGCACCTGCCGCCATGGCGGCGGTATAACGTCGTGCCGGGTCCTCATGCGCATCGCGACCCATGCAGATCGCCGCGGTGATTGCCGCCAGGTTCAGCGCGTACGCCCCGAATGGTGCCAGCAGCGTATTGACCACACCGATCCAGCCGATCAGCGGCGACACCGGGGCGTCGTAGCCGGAGGCCCGCATCACCGCCACGCCCGGAATGTTCTGCGAGGCCATGGTGACCACGAACAGGGGCAGGGCGATGCCGGCCACCGCCGTCCAGGACAAGGATGGGGTCACCCATTGCGGTACCGCCAGTTGCAGCTGTACCTGCTGTGCGTGCAGCAGGCCACGGCTGGCCGCGACCGCGATGCCGACCAGCAGGGTGGCGATGACCGCATAGCGCGGGAACAGGCGGCGTCCGGCCAGCCAGGTGGCAAACATCGCCAGCGCCAGCACCAGCTGGGTGTTCATGGCCACGAACACGTCCAGACCGAAGCGCAGCAGGACACCGGCCAGCATGCCGGCGGCCAGCGCCATCGGCACCCGCTGCATCAATCGGGCGAAGATGCCGGAGAAGCCTGCCAGCATGCCCAGCACCGCGGCGAGCAGGAATGCACCGGTGGCTTCAGCGAGCGAGGCGCCACCGGCACCGACCACCAGCATTGCCGCGCCCGGTGTCGACCACGCGGTCACCACCGGCACGCGATAGCGCAGCGACAGCCCGATGCAGGTGACACCCATGCCCAGTCCCAGTGCCCACATCCATGAGGCGATCTGTGCCTGGTTGGCACCGACGGCTTGTGCAGCCTGGAACACGATGACGGCCGAACTGGCGAAGCCAACCAGCACAGTAATGAAGCCGGCAACGAGGGCCGGTACTGAAAGGTCGCGCCACCATGCTTGCCGCACCTGCATGTTCATTGCCGTCTCTCCTGTGTGCATCCATGCATTGATAGCGGTTGCGGCGTTGACCGCGCAACGCGCGGGCAACGCCGCAGCGATCTTCGAGCGTACGCCATGCCTGATGTCGCGGTGCTTCTGTCATCACCATGCAAAAAAGCGCTTGACGAAATCTGCAGGATCTCTAGAATTCGCTCCCTTGCTGCAGCGCACCGCTTCTTCGGAAACGGCACGCAAGCAGCAACGCCACCACCGACGAACGAGATGATCGAACGAAGGTGTTGACGGACTCGAAAAGTCCGGCATAATAGGCGGCTCGCAACGACGAAAGGCCTTCGGGTCCAACGACGAAGCAGTATCGGCAACAACGTCCACCCCGGTGAGGCGACCTTGAAAAAAGGTGTTGACGAAGCGGAAAAGCCGGCTATAATGGGCGGCTCGCTACGAAGGAAACTTCGCAGCATACGGGAACGGCGCTGAGGCCACTTCCCCGGATCTTTGAAAGTATGCGCAGGTATCTTGTGAAGGC
>NZ_JCAFRH010000009.1:0-168116 GCF_059367875.1 Stenotrophomonas sp. YJH_SMC_16
AACATTCTGGCAAGGAAGCTGGCCAGGATCGCCTGGGGCGTGTTCAAAAGCGGCCGAGACTTCGATCCGGCCATGCTGAAGGTCGGTCAAGCCTGCTTCCAGCAGGCTTGACCACGAACATAGGATCTCGACTCTACAAAGGCGAAAGCAGCCGAGCATGGCTCGGCTCTACATGGGAGAGGGTCATGTCTTCTGCATTGAAGGTGGTTGCATTGGTGGGGTCGCCGACCAGTTCGGCGACGTCGCGCACGTTGCTGCTGGTGCGGCACCTGCTGGAGTCGTTGCAGCAGCGGGTGCACGCCAGTGTGGATCTGGTGGAGCTGGCACCGATCGCGCGTTCGCTGGGGCAGTCGTTGTCGCGCGATGAAGCGGAGCCCGCCGTGGAGCAGGCGCTGCAGACGATCGAGTCGGCCGAGCTGCTGGTGGTGGCCGCGCCGGTGTATCGGGGGGCGTATCCGGGGCTGTTCAAGCACCTGGTCGACTTCATCGGGCTGGAAGCGCTGGTGGATACGCCGGTATTGCTGGCAGCGACCGGCGGCAGCGAGCGCCATGCGCTGGTGATCGACCACCAGCTGCGGCCGTTGTTCAGTTTCCTGCAGGCGCACACGCTGCCGATCGGGGTATATGCCACGCCTGCCGACTTCGATGGCGAGCACATCAACAGTGCCGCTTTGCAGGCGCGGATCGCGCTGGCGACCGAGCGTGCGGCCGGCCATCTGGCTACGCAGGCGCTGGCGGTAGCGGCGCCGCTGCGACGCATCGCCTGACGGCATAACCGGCGGCGCTTTGCTTATGGCCAAGGCGCATCTGCGTGGCCGGATCTGACCGCCGATTGTCGTCTGGCATCGCCGTGCCGACGGCCGTCATCTCTAGCATCGATATCGAAGCGGCATCGCATTGCCGCCCCCCGATGAGGACGACCCCGTGAGTCTGGACGCAACCGACAAGCCCATCCTGTTCCTGCTCGACCGTGAGTTCGAGGACGGACAGATTCCCGGCCAGCGCTTCTTCTGCCGGCACAGCCTGCTGCTGGAAGGGGCGCTGTCGAGCATCGACGGCTTGGACGCGCAGCTGGACGTGCGCCGCATCGGCTTCGCGCGGCCGCGCCGCGAGGTGATCGCCGAGATCGGCGAGCAGGACCAGTCGCTGCCGAAGCTGGTGCTGCCGCAGGGCGTGCACAGTGATCTTGCGAGTGGCGCGCACCAGGACCGCCAGTACATCTCCGGCGCCGAGCCGATACTGGCCGCACTGAACGGGTTGCTCGGCATCCCCGTGGCCCATCCCTGAGCGAGGACGCGACGATGAGCTATCAGATCAGCGTACTGGACAAGAGCCCGGTGGCCGAGGGCGCGTCGCCGGAGCAGGCGCTGCGCAACAGCCTGCAGCTGGCGCAGCGTGCCGAGCAGCTGGGCTACCACCGCTACTGGTTCGCCGAACACCATGCCGCGCCGACCTTGGCCAGCCCCGCACCGGAAGTGCTCGCGGCCTGGGTACTGGCGCAGACCCGGCGCATCCGCATCGGCAGCGGCGGGGTGATGCTGCGCCACTATGCGCCGTACAAGGTAGCGGAGAACTTCAACCTGCTGTCGGCGCTGGCGCCGGGGCGTGTCGATCTGGGCGTGGGCAAGGCGCCCGGTGGCCTGCCGGCCTCTACAGCTGCATTGGCAGCGGGGCGACCGGCGTTTGCCGACTTCGACCAGCAACTGCGCGACCTGGAGGGCTACCTTTCCAGTACCGAAATCGAGGCGCAAGCGCGCCCGATCCCGCAGCAGGCGCCGGAGCGCTTCCTGCTCGGTGCCAGCCCGCAGAGTGCGAAGCAGGCGGCCGAGCTGGGCTGGCGCTTCGTCTACGCCGCGCACTTCGATGGCGACCCGAAGCACATCGAGGCCGCGTTCGAAGCCTACCGCAGCGTCTCCTCGCAGCCCCCGCTGCTGGCCACGGTGGCCTTCGCCGCACCTACGGCCGAAGCGGCTGCGCGGCATATCGGTGCGCTGCGCGTCTACAAGCTGCACCTTGGTCCCGGGCAGGCGGTGAACCTGCCCAGCCCCGAGGCGGCTGCCGAGTACGCACGCCAGGTGGGCGTGGCCGACTTCCGCATCGAGGAAACGCGCCCCAGCGTGCTGTCCGGCGATGCGCAGCATGTGCGTGACGAACTGGACGCGCTGCACCGGCGCTTCGGCGTGGGTGAGTTCATTCTCGATGCGCCGGTGGCCGACCTCGACGCACGCCTGACATCCCTTGAACTGCTGTCGCCCGCGCCGCGCGCGGCGGTGGCCTGACCTGCAGGAGCGATTCCCATGAGCACCACCCCGCGCCACATTCCGTTCGGCATCATGCTGCAGGGCCCCGGCAGCCACATGCATGCCTGGAAGCATCCGTCCAATCCGGCCGATGCCAGCGTCAACCTGCAGTTCTACATCGACATTGCGCGCACCGCCGAGGACAACGGCATTGCCTTCGGTTTCGTGGCCGATGGCCTGTACATCAACGAGAAGTCGATCCCGCACTTCCTCAACCGCTTCGAGCCGATCTCGCTGCTGTCGGCGCTGGCCACGGCAACGAACAAGATCGGCCTGGCCGGCACGCTGTCGACCTCCTACAGTGACCCGTTCACCGTGGCCCGCCAGTTTGCCTCGCTGGACCTGCTCAGTGGCGGCCGCGCCGGCTGGAACGTGGTGACCTCGCCACTGGAGGGTTCGGGCCGCAACTACGGCCGGCCACATCCGGAGCACGCGCTGCGCTACCAGATCGCCGATGAGTATCTGGACGTCGTGCAGGGGCTGTGGGATTCGTGGGATGACGACGCCTTCGTGCGTGAGCGGAACAGCGGCACCTTCTTCGCGCCAGAAAAATTCCGCCGACTCGACCACAAGGGGCGCTTCTTCCAGGTGGAAGGGCCGCTCAACATCCAGCGTTCGCCGCAGGGCCAACCGGTGATCTTCCAGGCGGGTTCGTCTGATGATGGCATCGCACTGGCCGGCAAGTACGCCGACGCGGTGTTCACCCATTCGCCGTCGCTGGAAGAAACCCGCGCGTTCACCCAGAAGGTGAAGAACTCGGCGATCGCGCACGGCCGCAGCGGCAACGATGTGAAGATCTTCCCGGGCATCGGCCCCATCGTCGGCCGCACCGCCGAGGAGGCCGAAGCCAAGTATCAGGCGATTGCCGCACTGGCCACGCTGGAGGATGCACTGGCGTACCTGGGGCGCTTCTTCGATCACCACGATTTCAGCCAGTACGATCCGGATGCACCGTTCCCGGAGCTGGGTGACATCGGCAGCAACTCGTTCCGTTCCACCACCGACCGCATCAAGCAGGATGCGCGTGAGAAGGGCCTGAGCCTGCGCCAGGTGGCACTGGAAGCAGTGAGCCCACGGCCGAACTTCATCGGCACACCGGAGCACGTGACCGATGAGTTGATCCGCTGGTTCGATGCCGGTGCCAGCGATGGCTTCATTCTCGGCTTCGCCGCGCAGCGCGAGGGCCTGGACGATTTCGTGACCCAGGTGCTGCCGATCCTGCAGGCGCGCGGCTACCACCAGCGCGAGCTGGAAGGACAGACCCTGCGCGAGCATCTGGGTCTGCCGTACAAGGCCAGCCGCTATTCGACCGACGCCGAACCGGCGCGGAAGGTGGGGTAGGGCGATGAGCGGAGAAACTGCGGCAGCACCGGGCCACGCCCGGCGGAATCCCGCGTCCATCGGCGTGCTGCCGGAAATTGCAGCACGTGCCGAGGCCGCCATCGCGATCCGCCATGACCTGCACCAGCACCCGGAGCTGGCCTTCGAGGAGCACCGCACCAGCGCCCGCGTGGCCGAGCTGCTGCAGCAATGGGGCTATGAGGTGACCACCGGCCTCGGTGGCACCGGCGTGGTCGGCACGCTGCAGCGTGGGCAGGGCAGTCGTCATCTCGGCCTGCGTGCAGACATCGATGCACTGCCGATCCATGAGGACTCCGGCCTGGCCTACGCCAGCCAGACCGAGGGCCTGATGCATGCCTGCGGCCACGATGGACATACCGCCATCCTGCTGTCCGCCGCGCACTACCTGGCCCATCACGGTGATATCGACGGCACCCTGCAGCTGGTGTTCCAGCCTGCGGAAGAAACTGGTTCGGGTGCATCGAAGATGATTGCTGACGGCCTGTTCGAGCGCTTCCCCGTGGATGCGATCTATGGGCTACACAACTGGCCGGGCGTGCCGGTGGGCCACTTCGGTTTCGTCGATGGCCCGGCGATGGCCTCGGTGGACTGGGCACGGCTGAAGGTGATCGGCAAGGGTGGCCATGGCGCCGAGCCACAGGGCAGCGTCGATCCGATCCTGGTGGCGGCGCACATCATCACCGCGCTGCAGAGCGTGGTGTCACGCAATGTCGATCCGCGGCAGATGGGCGTGGTCACCGTGGGCTCGATCCACGGCGGGCAGGCCGCCAACGTGATTCCGGATGTGGTCGAGCTGAAGCTGACCGTGCGCGCCTACCTGCCGGAAGTGCGCGACACCCTGCGGCGCCGGGTCACCGAGATTGCCGAACAGACCGCCGCCGCGTTCGGTGCGCGCGCCGAGATCGAGTTCCCGCGCGGCTTCCCCAGTGTGATCAACCATCCGCAGCAGACCGCCTACATCCGCGAGGTGGCCGTGCAGGGCTTCGGCGCCGCACAGGTGGTGCCCGAATTCGCGCCGCGCACGGCCAGCGAGGATTTCGCCTTCCTGCTGCAGGCACGACCGGGCAGCTTCGTGTTCGTCGGGAACGGCGAGAGCGCGCCGCTGCACAGCCCGCGCTACGTGTTCAACGACGCCGCCATTGCCCCCGCCGCCAGCCTGTGGGCGCGACTGGCCGAAGACTATCTGGTGAAGGACGTGGCATGAGCAGCAACGAACGCTTCCTCTATACCTCGGTGGATGATCCGCTGGCGCGGCCGCTGTTCGACGGCCTGGAACAGGAGTACGACAGCCGCTATGCCGACGTGCGCCGACGCATCGGTGGCAGCGCTCGCGAGGAGCTGCAGCGCTACCCGGCGCAGGCCTTTGCGGCCCCGGTGGGCGCCTTCGTGCTGCTGCTGCGCGACGGTGTGGCGATTTCAGGTGGTGCCTTCATGCCGCACCGCGATCCGGATACCGCCGAGTTCAAGCGCATCTGGACACTGCCCGGGCTGCGTCGCCAGGGCATTGCGCGGCGCGTGTTGCAGGAGCTGGAAGAGCAGGCGGCGCGGCAAGGGTACCGGAGGGTGTTCCTGACGACCGGCTTCCGCCAGCCTGAAGCTGTTGGCCTGTACCTGAGCCACGGCTACACCGCGCTGTTCGATCTGGAGGCCGACCCGGAAACGGTTGCGCATCTGCCGTTCGAGAAGCACCTGCGGGCGACGACGCCTGTCGTTACCCCTGCACAGGCACTGCTGCACGGAGCCCACGCATGAGCACACCGTCGACCGCGCTGGAGGGCATCGCCGCTCGTCCGGCGCCCGGACAGGCACTGAAGATCGTGCCGGCCCGGCATCCGCTGCAGGTCTTCGGCACGGTGCTGGCACTGGCGCTGATCCTGATCGGGCTGCAGTCCGTGCTGGGCAATCCGCGCTGGGGTTGGGGCACCTTCGCCGAGTGGTTCTTCGCACGCCCGGTGTTGGAAGGCCTGGGTCGCACGCTGCTGCTGACCGCGCTTGGCACCGGCCTCGGTTTCGCGCTGGGTACGCTGCTCGCGCTGGCACGCGTCTCCGGTTCGCCGCTGCTGTCGGCGGTGTCGTGGGGCTATGTGTGGTTGTTCCGTTCGATCCCGTTGCTGGTGCTGTTGCTGCTGTTGAACAACCTGGGCTATCTGTACAGCACCATCGAACTGGGCGTGCCGTTCACCGGCATCAGCCTGTTCTCGTACCCGACCACACAGCTGATCGGTGTGTTCACTGCGGCGGTGCTGGGCCTGACCCTGAACCAGGCGGCGTTCTCGGCCGAGGTGATCCGCGGCGGGATTCTGTCGGTGGACCACGGACAGTACGAAGCGGCCGCTGCGCTTGGCCTGCCGCGTAGCCGCCAGGTGCGCCGCATCATCCTGCCGCAGGCGATGCGCTCGATCCTGCCGGCCGCCTTCAACGATGTGATTGGCCTGGCCAAGAGCACTTCGGTGGTCTACGTGCTGGCGCTGCCGGAGCTGTTCTACACCGTGCAGGTGATCTACCGCCGCAATCTGGAAGTGGTGCCGCTGCTGATGGTGGCCACGGTCTGGTACCTGGTGATCCTGACCGTGTTGTCGCTGCTGCAGCGGCGCGTGGAACAGCGCTTCGCGCGCGGCCAGCTGCAGCGCGAGCGCTCGGTGTCGCGGGTGTCGTCACCGGTACGGACATCCAGTGATGCTGCGCCGCGCGTGGCCAACCGCCCGCGCATCGCCACCCAGGTGGAAGCGGGCGAGGGTGCGGCGGTATCGCTGCATGGCGTGGGCAAGGTGTTCGGCGATCAGCCGGTGCTGGAAGACGTGAACCTAGACCTGCGCGCCGGCAGCGTGACGGTGCTGATCGGCCCGTCCGGTGCCGGGAAATCCACGCTGCTGCGGTTGATCAACCACCTGGAACGCGCGGACAGTGGTTACGTGACTGTCGGCGGCCAGCTGATCGGTTACCGCCGCGAGTGTGACACGTTGTACGAACTTCCCGAGCGCGAGATCCGCCGCCGTCGTTCCGAGGTGGGCATGGTGTTCCAGGGCTTCAACCTGTTCCCGCATCTGACCGCGCTGGAGAACATCATCGAGGCACCGATCGCGGTACGTGGTGTATCGCGCGCGCAGGCCGAGCAGCAGGCGCGCACACTGCTGGAGCGGGTCGGCCTGGCCGACAAGGCCGATGCCTTCCCCCGCCAGCTGTCCGGTGGCCAGCAGCAGCGCATCGCGATCGCCCGCGCACTGGCGCTGCAACCGAAGGTGCTGCTGTTCGATGAACCGACCTCGGCACTGGACCCGGAACTGGTGGCGGAGGTACTCAGCGTGATCGAGGAACTGGCCCGTTCCGGCACCACACTGGTGATCGTCACCCATGAGCTGAGTTTCGCCCGCCGCGTGGCCGACCACGTGGTGATGATGGACCAGGGGCGGGTGATCGAGCAGGGCACGCCCGAGGCGTTGTTCGAGCGCCCGCGCCAGCAACGCACGGCCGATTTCCTGGCCAAGACCCTATAGCCCTGGAAGGAACACCATGAGCCCTGCAGCACCGCGTCGTCCCTCGCGCAGCACCCTGTTGATCGTGGGCGTGCTGGTCATCGGCATCGCCGGCATCGTCTATTCGCGCGTACGCCAGGCACCGGATGCCGGCGCCGTGGCCGCGACCAGCCTGGCCGGTGCGAACACGGCCGTGCTGAAGGGTACGTTTGACCCGAAGGCTCAGGCGTTGATCCCGGCCGACTATCGCTTCGTCACCCCCGGCACATTCACCGTTGCCACTCATCCGGGGCAGCTGCCGCTGGCCGACTATGGTGCCGACAGCAAGGACGTGGTCGGCATCGAGCCGGACATCGCGCGGCTGATCGCCGATGGGCTGGGCCTGAAGCTGGTGATCGTACCGGTGGCCTGGCCTGACTGGCCGCTGGGGCTGGAATCGGGCAAGTACGATGCGGTGCTCTCCAATGTGACGGTCACCGAGGAGCGCAAGAAGAAGTTCGATTTCTCCAGTTATCGCTACGACCTGCTGGGCATCTACACGCGCGCCGATGGGCCGATACAGAAGATCGAAAAGCCCGCCGACGTCGCCGGGCTGAAGGTGGTGGTGGGTGCCAGCACGAACCAGGACCAGATCCTGCGCCAGTGGGACCAGCAGAACATCGCTGCCGGCCTGAAGCCGGTGGAGTACCAGTACTTCGACGACGCGGTGGTCGGCCGCTTGGCGGTGATCACCGGCCGCGCCGATGTCTCGTTCGAGCCCAATGCCACCGGCGCTTATTCGGCACGCGATGGCAAGGTGCGGCGTGTTGGCCTGTTCCCAGGGGGATGGCCGAACGCTGCGGCGATTTCGGTGACCACGCGCAAGGGCAGCGGCCTGGCCGACGCGGTGACGCAGGCGCTGAATACCCAGATCGGCAGCGGCACCTATGCGCAGGCGCTGAAGCGATGGAATGTGGCCGAGGAGGCGGTGCCGCAGTCGCAGACCAATCCGCCGGGGTTGCCGACGCTGCAATGACGCCGGGCGTGCCAATCCGCCGGGGTTGCCGACGCTGCAATGACGCCGGGCGTGGCCCGGCGCTACCTCCGTCTTTGTAGAGCCGAGCGATGCTCGGCTGCTCTACCAACGCGCCTCCAGTGTCCGGAACGGTTTCGACAACCGCACACCCTCGGCATCGAAGTCGGAAACGCTACGTCCATCCACACGCACCGTCTTCGGCATGGTGCGCTCCGGCCACCAGACCTTCACCGCCGTCCCGCTGCGCAGCCCCTCACCAAGCGCCACCGTCAGCACCCCGTCGCGTTGCCGCGCCTGCATCTGCAACGTGCCATACGCTGTCGGCAACCGCTCCACCGCCAATCCATCGCCTGCCACCCACGAGGGCGGCGTACCCGGCAGCAGTGAGAGGGCATCATCGTCTTCGCGCATCAGCATGCCGAACAGCGTGCGGCCGTACTCGGCACCAATCCAGGTATGCGGCATGTCGCCCAGGTAACGCGGAAAACGCAGGCGTGAGTGCACGACCTCAGCCAGCACCTGCCACTCATGCGGGCGCCGATCATGCAGCAGTCCCTGCAGCAGCTCATCGGCCACCTGCGGCTGGCCCAGGTGCACATAGCTCAGCACATTGCGGATCTCGTACGGTGTGTACGCGTACAACGCACCAGGCTGGCTGCGCTTGCGCACATCGTCCAGATAGCGCGCGAAGGTGGTCCGCAGCGCCTCGGCGGGCAACACGCTCTGTGCGCCGGTCGGGTCCAGTGCGATCGAAACGCCGGTGGGATCGCCATCGCCCAGGTCGGCCGAGGAGGGAATGAAGTCGATGCCCTTCCACGCCATCGTCGCCCGGATCGAGGCATGCAGCGCGTCGTAAAGCAGTTTGTACTGTTCGCGTGCCCACGCTGCGGTCTCGTGGTCGCCCAGCGATTCGGCCAGCCACGCGCCGTCGTGCCAGCCCTTCAGGCCCCAATAGTCGTCCCAGTAGCTGTGGGTGGGAGACGGATAACCCTCATGGCTGATCGACGGCGCAAGAATGCCCGCGAAGCGCTCCGGCGCTGGCTGGTCGGCCTTGTAGCCGGGCACCAGCGTGCGTTCGCGTAGTTCCTGCAGGAAGCGCAGCGCTGCCTTCACTTTCGGCAGATAGGCACGTACCGATTCGGGTCCGCCATCGAGGCGCGCGACATCGGCCACCAGCGCCACGTACTGGCCCTGGCTGTCGTACTCGATATCCGAACCGAAACCGGTGTTGACGCTGCCATCGTCGTTGAGGATCGGCGAGACCAGGCCGTTGGCATGCACGCCGTGTTCGCTGTACCAGCCCAGGTAGTCGCGCGCGACCTTGGCTTCACCCATGCGCAGCAGCACCGCCGAGGTGGCCATGCCGTCGCGGATGAAGGAGCGGTTGTAGTTGCGCGGGCCGGGCTGCATGGCCGGGCCGGTCTGGTTGATCAGCATGTAGGCGGCCTGCGCACGCAGCATGTCGACCAGTGAGGGATCGGGCAGGCGCAGGCCGACCTGGCCCAGCCGTGCCTGCCAGTCCGCGGAGGCCTGCGTGGCCAGGGAATCGAACGCCGCATTGGCATCGCGGGGCAGCGTGGCTAGATCGAGCGCAGGCGCTTCGGGCAGTGCGCCCTTGGTATCGGCGGCGGTAGTACCCAGCGGGAACGCGACCACGATGGCATCGCTGGCCCCCGGTGCCAGTGATACGCGGTAGTTCAACGCAGCCGAGGCAAGACCCTCGTCGTCGCGCGCCTGTTGCGTGGAGGGCAGCTGGCCGGCAGCGAGGGTCGCGGTGATTTCCGTTGCGCCATCCTTGCCGAACGGCGCCGCGCCGGACGCAGCCACTGGCGTGAGCGACTGCAGCAGCGTGCGTCCATTGATGCGCACCGCCTGCCCATCGATGGTCACATCGCGGATCGGTGACAGCCCGCCGTTCTGCCACGGCGGATTCATCTGCATCGGGCGCACGACCAGGCTGAGCGTGCCTTCGATCCTGGCGCTGCCCGTGTTGTGCAGGCGATGCCGCAAGAACGTTACCGGCTGGCCGTCGCGCTCGATGGCGAATACCTCGCTGCGCAGCTCCAGGCCGGGCTGCGGTGACCACGAAGCGGAGGGCATCGGCTTCCAGCCATCCCGCAACGCGTGCTGTATCGGCTGTCCTGCCGCGCCCGCGGCACGCCCGTCAGCGCCACGCCAGATCGGCTGCACCAGCGGCGCGCCCTTGAAAGCTTCCAGATTGCCGTACTCGTCGAAGATTGATTTCTGTCGTCCTGCGTGCACACCGACGGCGGTCCAGAAGGTCTGCTGCATCTGCAGCGATGCCGGGAACAATGCGCGCTGAGCGCCGCTGGCGGTGATCTGGTATCGCTTCATCGGCGTCATTACCGCCTTTGGCCCGAGCAGGCGCAGTCGCGCGACCTGCGGTGCGGGGCCGTCCACGCTCAGCCGGAACGCACGCAGGGGTTGTGCCGTGTCAGCAGCCAGCCAGCTTTGCCGATGATTGGCCGCCTGTGCATCGTGTGCGAGGTCCTGCCAGCGGCCCTGTGCATCCTGCGCCTGCAGTCGTGCAGCGCCGCGCGCGCCATCGGCCCAGTCGACCACCAGGCCAGCCGTGGATTGAGCCTGCGGCAGCGTGATCTCGAGCGCATGGGATCCACCTTTTCCGGTCGGAACCGCAATGGTGCCGCCGCCTTGCCAGAGCGCGGCTGCCTTTGTTGCATCGACATCGGCGATGCGTGCGCTGAGCGTGCTGTCCAGCGGCTCCATCTCGAAGATCGACACACCCCAGTCGGAGGTGCGCTGCGGACTGGCCAGTCGTAGATAGCGCGCCTGCCGCGGCGCGAAGTACAGCGTTTCCACATCGCCCAGTGAATCGGCCATCGTGTACGCGGTCTGCCACTGCGTACCATCCATTGAGGTCTGCAGTGAATAGCCTTCCGGGTTGGAGACATCCCAGGTGAGTCGTGCGCCAGCCAGCAGGGTTGGCGTGCCCAGATCGATCTGGAACCAGTGGCCGGGGCTGAAGGCGCCGCCGGTGACGGTCTTCGGGTCGCCGTCGATCAGGTGGCTGATCGCCATCGCCGGCACCTGCTGCGAGGAACTGCTGGCCTGCCATTGGCTGCGCGGGGGAAGGGGCTGTGCCTGTGCGGCGGCGGCGAGGGCGGCCAGTATCAGGGTGGCGGCAGTAAGCCACGGAATGGCTGAGCGGGAGACCTTGGAGCGTTCGGCGCGCAATGTCATTACGTACAGCCTCGCAGGTTCGGCCGGTGTCGGGCGAGCGCTACGCTAGCAAGGGATGTAATCGGTTACATGACGCACTGCAGCGTCGCAGGCCGCTTCTGTGGTTGACGCAGCCGAGCATGGCTCGGCTCTACATGGTTTCCGGCAGGTCAAGCGCACCGCACGCTACAGCTCCACCGTCTCCCACCAGCGCGTACCCGCCTGCGGCGCCTGCATGTCCAGCGCTTCGCCCATCATCGGCGTAGCCACCGGCACGTTCTTCGCGGCCGCCAATGCGGTGATGCGCTCGAACGGCTGCTGCCACTCGTGCAGGGCCAGGTCGAAGGTGCCGTTGTGGATCGGCAGCAGCCACTTGCCGCGCAGGTCCAGGTGCGCCTGCAGCGTCTGTTCCGGCTGCATGTGCACGAACGCCCAGCGCGGATCATAGGCGCCGGTCTCGATCATGGTCAGGTCGAACGGGCCGTACTTCTCGCCGATGGCCTTGAAGCCGTCGAAGTAGCCGGTGTCGCCGCTGAAGAAGATGCGGAAGTCGTCGTCCTGGATCACCCACGACGCCCACAGGCTGCGGTCGCTGTCGCCCAGGCCGCGGCCGGAGAAGTGCTGGCCCGGGGTGGCGGTCAGGCGCAGGCCGCTGGCCTCGGTCGATTGCCACCAGTCCAGCTGTTCGACCTTGCTGGCGTCCACACCCCAGGCAATCAGCTGGTCGCCGACGCCGAGCGGGGCGATGAAGCGCGCGGTCTTGCCTGCCAGCTGCATCACGGCGGCATGGTCCAGGTGGTCGTAGTGGTTGTGCGAGAGGATCACGCCAGCGATCGGCGGCAGCTCTTCGATGCTGATCGGCGGTGCGTGGAAGCGGGCCGGGCCCATCCACTGCACCGGCGAGGCGCGCTCGGAGAAGACCGGGTCGGTCAGCCAGTACTGGCCGCGCAGCTTCAGCAGGATCGTGGAGTGCCCAAGCCGGAACAGGCTGCGGTCCGGCGCGGCGTCGAGGGTGGCGCGGTCCAGCGGCAGCACCGGAATCGGGTGCGCAGGCACGGTGCCCTTGGGTTTGTTGAAGAGGAACGTCCACCAGATCTCCGCACCGTCGCGCAGGCCCATCGCCGGACGGGGCAGGGCATTGTGGAACTTGCCGTCGCGGTACTGCGGCGAATCGGGGAAGTCGGGGAGGGACCAGGATTTGCAGAAGGTGTAGGCGGTCACGGCGAGGATTCCAAGCAAAAGGACAAGGAGCAGGCGCTTCATGGGTGACGTCCGCTGGGTACACTGCACAGTGTAGTTTCGTGTTTTTCAAAAGTACACTGTCCGGTGTAAAATGTGCGCATCCGTTCAGTTATCCGGTTTCTGCCATGCCCCGTGCCCCGCAACGCCTGACCGACCGTAAACGCGATGCCATCGTGCGCGCGGCGGTGGAGGAGTTCCGTGCCTCGGGCTACGAGGCCACCAGCATGGACCGCATCGCCGAGGCGGCCGGGGTCTCCAAGCGCACCGTCTACAACCACTTTCCCAGCAAGGAAGCGTTGTTTTCGATGATCCTGGAGGAGCTCTGGGAACGCAGCGTGGCCAGCGACGCGTTACCGTACCGCGCCGACCAGCCGCTGCAGGCGCAGCTGCTGCAGTTGCTGGGCCAGAAGCTGGAACTGCTCAGCGATGCCAACTTCATTGACCTGGCGCGGGTGGCGATGGCCGAGATCATCCACTCACCTGAGCGCGCGCAGGCCATCGTCTGCCGCATGGGCGAAAAGGAAAGCGGCGAGAGTGCCTGGATCCGCGCGGCCATCGCCGATGGCCGACTGCGCGAGGTCGATCCGGAGTTCGCCGGCCACCAGCTGCACGGG
The DNA here is from genome assembly GCF_059367875.1 of Stenotrophomonas sp. YJH_SMC_16. Taxonomy (NCBI): domain Bacteria; kingdom Pseudomonadati; phylum Pseudomonadota; class Gammaproteobacteria; order Lysobacterales; family Lysobacteraceae; genus Stenotrophomonas; species Stenotrophomonas sp. YJH_SMC_16. The sequence continues at coordinate 13,208 of NZ_JCAFRH010000009.1, forward strand.
CTGGTGAAGAGCTTCGCGTTCTGGCCACAGGTGACGATGGGGCAGGCACCGTTGAGCGCACAGGAGCGTGCACGCGTTGCCGAATCAGCGGTGGCGATGTTCCTGGGTTTCTACGCGGTCTAGCTGGTCGCGAAGCGGCGGAACTCGTCGGCCGGCAGCGCCGCCGAGTACAGATAGCCCTGGCCGACATCCACACCCAGTGCGCGCAGTTGCTGTTCCTGCGCCAGGGTCTCGGTACCTTCGGCCACCACGATTGCACCGCAGCGGTGCGCGACTTCGACGATGAAGCGCACGATCGACTGCGACTTGGCGTCGGACAGTGTGGCGATCAGCGCCTGCTCGATCTTGACCTCGGCGATGGCCAGCTGCGAGAGCAGGATCAGGGTTGAATAGCCAGCGCCGAAATCATCCAGTGACAACGTGACCTCCGCCGCCAGCAGCTGTGCGATGTTGGCATCGACCACGTCGCGCTCGACGATCTCGGTCCATTCGACGATCTCCAGGCGCAGCATCACGCCGGGCACATCGTGCAGCTGCAGCAGTTCCTGCAGGCGCAGGCCGAAGCCGGGCAGGCGCAGTGACTCGGCCGAAACATTCACGGCGATTTTCAGCTGCGTGCCATCGCGTCGGCACTGCTGCAGGAAGTGGATGGCCGACTGCAGCGTGGCCCATTCCAGTTCAGCCAGCCGCCCCTGCCGGCGCAGCAGCGAGATCACCCGCATGGGCGCGATCAGCCGACCCTCGCCGTCGCGCATGCGCAGCAGTGCTTCGGCGCCGACCAGCTGGCGATCCTGCAGGCGATGCTTGGGCTGGTAGCACAGCGGGGCGTCGCCCTGCTGCAGCCAGCGATCAAGGGCGACTTCAATCAGGGCGTCGATCTCGCTGTCGCGCTGGATCGGGTCGTCGAAGAACACGACGCCGGATTCGATCGCACTCAGCGCCACGGTGATTGCCCGGAAGGGCAGGTGGCCATCGTCTGCCGCGGCCGGTGGCTTCAGTTCGACCACCGCGCAGCGGAACAGCGGCCGGAAGCCGGGCCAATCGCGGCCGACCCGATCGGCCAGGTTGCTGGCCAGCTCGGTGATCTGCGGCTGCGTGCGCAGTTCGGACAAGGTCAGGTCGCGCACCAGGATCGCCAGCGCGGCATCGCCGAACTGGTAGATCTCCAGCTGGCCGGCCGGCAGCGAGGGCAGCAGCCGATGCACCTCTTCGGTGCTGTCGCGCTGCCACAGGCCGTTGTCCTGCAGCGGACCGTAGCGCAGGCGCAGGTCGCGCAGGTTGCCCATCTCGGCCACGATCAGGCAGGCCTTGCCGATGCCGTCGTTGTCGCGCCAGTAATGCTGCAGGCGTTCGCCGAGCGCACGCATGTTGGGCAGGCCACTGATCGGATCGATGCGCAGCCAGGCGTGTTCGCGCTGGCGCTGTGCATCGATCTGCGCATCGTTGTAGACCAGTGCGAACACGGCGCCCAGCATCAGCAGTGACAGCGGCAGTGCCAGCAGGCGCTGGATTGCCAACTCCTCCACGGGCAGCTGATGGACGCCGATGATTGCGACGCCCAGTGCCAGGCCCAACGCAGTGACGACGATACGCACGCCCCAGGCCTGCAGGATCATGCGCAGCGAGAGTTCATTGAGCATGCGCGGGTGCAGGCGCCTGCGCAGCCAGACGCCGGCCAGCGTCTGCAGCGTGGCCTCGAGGCCGGCTGGCAGAAAATACTGGGTACCGGCGAACTGGTATCGGGCCAGCAGGCTGGCACCCAGGCAGGCCAGGCCGCCGCGCCAGCCGCCGAGCAGTCCGCTGACCAGCAGGATGTCGAAGCCGAGGTGCAGCTTGACCACGCCCTGGGTATAGCGGGCCACGAACCAGGTGTTGAACAGGTAGATCAGGCCCAGCGCCACGCCCACGTACAGGCGGCGGCCTTCAATGGCATGGCCAGCGCGACGGGTGGCGATCAGCAGCACGCCGATCATGCCGATCACCGCCGTGGCCTGCAGCAGGTACAGCGGCAGGCTGGGCAGGGCGCTGTCCAGGACCTGGGCCGAGACCCGTGAAAGCGCATCCATAGCAGGTTCCCGCCTGTGACCGACGGCCAGTGAGGAGCAGGGTAAACCACAGGCGCCCGAGCGGCCACCAAGGGCCCCGGGCCGAGGCCTCTGCAGTCAGTAGCGCGGGTCGGCGATGGCCGGCAGCACCAGTTCGCGCACGAAGCCGGACGGTGACAACTGCAGCAACGCGCGCACCATCGCAACGACGTCATGCACGGGCACTAATTCGCCGTCGCCGCGCGCTGCGGCCTCTGCAACCGGCACCGACAGTGCATCGTCGGTGTTGAGGTAGCCCAGCTGCAGGCTGGTCACCGCCAGGCGGCGATCGCGGAAGCCCTCGCGCAGTGCATCGGCGATGCCGTTGAGTGCGAACTTGGATGCGCCGAACGCCACTTCCGGGCGGCCACTGCGCGGCAGTGCCGAGGTTGATCCGGTCAGCACCAGCTGCGGGCGTGGTGCGCCGAGCACTCGCGGCAGCAGGCGCTGCAGCAGCACCAAGGTGGCGGTGATGTTGACGTCGACCAGTTGGGTGAGCGCGGCATCGCTCTCTTCGAGGAAGGCGTACTCGTCGCTGAAGGCGGTCTCTTCCCAGATGCCCAGGTTGTGGATCAGCACATCCAGATCGGCCGGTGCCTGCGCTGCGATGTGATTGGCAGCCAAGGTGGGTTGGGACAGATCGGCCTCGATCCACTGCAGAGTGACACCCTCGGGGCATTCAAGATCGCGTGGACGCTTGCGCGAAACGCCGATGACGGTGTCGCCCGCACTGCTCAGGCCTTCCACGAACGCCCGACCGAGGCCCCTGCTGGCGCCGATGACCATCAATTTCATGTTGCTTCCTTGTTGTACTGCGGCGGCCTCAGTCGGCAGCCAGAATGGTGTCCCAGTCGGCGAACGCACGCAGGTTGCTGCGTTCAGCGGTAATGATCGAGGCGATGTTGTCGAGCTGGCAACGGTACTGTGGTAGTAGCCGTCGCAGCTGCTGCAGGTGCTGGGATGTACTGACCACTGACAGCCGGGTCAGTTTGGTCAGGCCTCCCATTGCGCGCTCTGCTGGGCGGTGTGCTTCGGGATCGGCGAGAATCCGTAGGGTCCCCAGCAACAGGAGCATCCCGACATGGGAGCACCCGATCCCTTCACTGATGGCCTGCCGCTGCCGCGGGCGTGGCAGGAAGCGTTGGCCGATGCGCGCATCGAGCGGCAGTCGATCGGCGTGTCGCGCGCGGATGTCGCGCGGGTGCATCGTCCCGGGCAGACCGACGCCTTCCTGAAGTCGGAAGTGATCGACGCCTTCAGTGAGCTGGGCGATGAGATCACGCGCCTGCGCTGGCTGCAGGCACAGGGACTGCCGGCGCCAACGGTGATTGCCACCGCCGAAGAAGCGGGCCGGCGCTGGTTGCTGATGAGCGCGCTGCCCGGCCGCGACCTGGCCTCGTCGCCGGAACTTGCGCCGCAGCAGTTGGTGGAACTGCTGGCTGACGCGCTGCGCAGGCTGCATGTGTTGCCGGTGGCAGCCTGTCCGTTCGACCAGCGATTGGCCTCGCGCCTGCAGGCCGCGCAGGCAAGGGTGGAGGCGGGCCTGGTCGACGCCGATGACTTCGACGACGAGCGCCTGGGGCAGAGCGCACAGCAGGTGTTCGCCGAACTGTGCAGCACCCGGCCCGAGCATGAAGATCTGGTGGTCAGCCATGGCGATGCGTGCCTGCCGAACCTGATGGCGGTCGAGGGGCGTTTCAGTGGTTTCATCGACTGTGGGCGGCTGGGTGTGGCCGACCGCTACCAGGACCTGGCGCTGGCCGCGCGCAGCCTGGTTCACAACTTCGGCGACACGCGTTGGGTGGCGCCGTTGTTCCAGCGCTACGGCGCGTTGGTCGACGAGCGTCGGCTGGCGTTCTACCGGTTGCTCGACGAGTTCTTCTGAGCCCGCGCATGGCTGGCGATGCCCGCGCAGATCAGGCCGCCGACCACGCTCAGGTGTTCCAGCGCGAAGAACATCGCCAGCTGCTGTTCCGCGCCGTGCTTGGTCCAGAAGGTATGCACGATGACGATGGTCAGCAGCATGAACACCGCCAGCGCGCCGCTGCCCAGCCATAGCAGGCGATCGAGCAGCAGGCACAGTGAGCCACCCAGCAGCACCACGGCGCTGGCGATGTTGAACAGCGCGGGCGGTTGCAGCCCGGCCGCCTGCATTTCGGCCACGCTGTTGTCCCACGCCAGCAGCTTGGCCAGACCCGAGGACAGGAACACCACGGCCAGCAGCAGTCGGGCGAGGAACCACAGCACGCGGCTGTCGAGCAGGGTGGAGATCATCCGTGGCATGCAGCAACTCCGGGTTGAGCGTTGGGCGGGGCGGGCAGCATCGGGCCTCAACAGCGGTTGAGGTCAAGGCTGCCTGAACGAAGCCCGGTGGTGGCCGGGTTACCCTCTTCAAAATGGACGAACGTTCGTTCACTATTTGTGGCATGAGCAGAATCGACCGCAATGAGCAGCGCATGATCCTGATCCTGCAGGCGGCACTGCAGTGCTTCGTCGCAAGGGGATTCCACCAGACCAGCATGCGTGACATCGCGCAGGCGGCCGGTGTCAGCCTGGGCAATCTCTACAACCACTTCCCGGGCAAGGAAGCGATCATCCTTGCAGTGGCGGTGGCCGAGAGCGAAGAACTGGCACCGTTGCTGCAGCGACTGACCGCGTCCGATGGCGAGCGTGCACAGGTACTGGTTTTCCTTCAGGACTTCCATGCACTGTGCCGCCAGCCGGAATGGGCGACGCTTGCCGTCGAAGTGCTGGCCGAGAGCGCACGCAATCCGGCCGTGGCCGAGGCATTTGCGGCCAATCGCAGGCAATTGCAGGCGACGCTGGCCGAAGCCCTTCAGCAGGTGGCGCAACGCGAGCGGCGGCGCCCCGTGCTGGCAGCGGCACTGCAGGCGCAGGTGCTGCTGGATGCCATCGAAAGCGATGCGCTGCGTCGGGGGCTGGGCGAAGCCGATGGCACCGAGGAGGCATCGCTGGATCTTGGCCTGCTCGCGCTGCTGCTCGGGGCACGCGCATGAGCGCCGTTGACCGGCGATTGCACGGCCTTGATCTGGCGCGCTACCTGGCCTTGGCCGGCATGGTGCTGGTCAACTTCCGCCTGGCGATGGCCGTGCCCGCAGAGGGTGAGGGTTGGCTGGCAGGGTTCTTCCATCTGCTGGAAGGCAAGGCCTCGGCGACCTTCGTCACGCTGGCCGGCCTTGGCCTGGTGCTGGCCACGCAGCGGCAAGGGTGGTGGCCGGCCAGTGTGCAGACCTGGCGCCGCGCGGTGTTCCTGCTGGCGCTGGGCCTGCTCAACCTGACCCTGTTCCCAGCCGATATCCTGCACTACTACGCGGTGTATTTCGCGTTGGCGGTGCTGTGGCTGCGGGCCTCGCCGCGGGTGTTGCTGGCCAGCATCATCGCTCTGGCGGCCGGTTCGTTCTGGGCGTTGCTGCACTGGGACTACAGCCAGGGGTGGAACTGGCAGACGCTGGAGTACGCCGGTCTGTGGCAATGGCCGGGCGCGGCCCGCAACCTGCTGTTCAATGGCTTCCATCCTCTGCTGCCGTGGCTGTGCTTCTTCCTGCTGGGGATGTTGCTGGCACGCCTGCAACTGTCGCAACCGCGGGTCCAGCGTGCGCTGCTGGTGCTGGGCCTGCTGCTGATCGCGGCTGGACATGGCGTGCAGCAGCTTGCACAGGGAACGCCCTGGCAGGCGTGGCTGGGAACGCAGCCGATGCCGCCGGGGCCCGCCTACGTACTCACCGGTGCGGGCGCAGCGTGCAGTGTCATTGCCGCCTGCCTGTGGCTGACGCGTGCGCGACCGGGTGACTGGCTGGAACCGTTCACCGCGGCCGGGCGCATGACCCTGACCCTGTACGTCGGCCACATCCTGCTGGGCATGGGTACGCTGGAAAGCCTGGGCCTGCTCGATGGCCGTGCATCGCTCGCGTCGGTGCTGCTCTGGGCACTGCTGTTCCTGATGCTGGCTACGGGCGCGGCCTGGCTATGGTCGTGGCAGTTCGCACGCGGCCCGCTGGAGGCGGTGATGCGGCGCATCGCAGGCTAGTTCTCTGCTCGTGCCGAGGCGATGTTGTGACGGACATGTCTGTGTCGTGGCGAGTGCATCTGCGATAGTGGCGGCAGGTAACACTTTCCGCTTGCATCCATGTCATTCGCTTCGGCGCAGCATCTCGGCGAAGTCCTGCAACAATCCTATGGCATCACCCCTACCGCCGTGGTGCCACGCCCGGTGGGTGCCGACGCCAATGCCAGCGTGTATCGCGTCGATGCGCGGCACGGGCAGTGGTGGTTGAAATGCCGCACCTACCAGGTTGACCCCGCAGTGTGGGACAGCCTGCATTGGATGCGCGGCACGCTGGGTATCGATGAGATCGTCGCGCCGTGGCCGGCATTGACCGGTGGTGCGTCGGTGCAGCGTTGGGGATTGCAGTTCACCCTGTTCCCTTATGTGGAAGGCCAGTCCGGGTTCGAGGCGGCGTTGAGCCGCACGCAGTGGAAACGGCTGGGGGAGGTGCTACGGCGCCTGCACGGCGCGCAGCTGCCAGCGGACCTGCAGCAGGCGCTGCCGATCGTACGGTTGGAAACCGCGGCGCTGGAAACCGTTGGGCAATGGCTGGCTGGCGAGGGCCTGGCGGCCGCGAAGGACGGGCTGGGCCGCGCCTTCGTTTCGGTATGGGACCGGCAGCATGCGCGCATCGCGGCGCTGCATGCGCAGGCACGGGAGCTGCTCGCGGCATTGCAGGACGTGCCGGTAGAGCTGCATCTGTGCCACACCGATCTGCATGCCGGCAACCTGCTGATGGGCAATGACGGGGGCCTGCACCTGATTGACTGGGATGGCCTGTCGCTGGCACCGCGCGAGCGCGACCTGATGTTCATCGGTGCGGCTGTTGGCGGGCGCTGGGGGCGCGAGAATCCGCTGGGCTTCGAGGACGGCTACGGCAGCGACCGCGGCGACCCGCGCTGGATCGCCTGGTACCGGCATTGGCGCGTTCTGCAGGACCTGATCGAGTTCCAGCAGGTGCTGCTGGGCAGCGACGGTGAGGAGCGTTCGCCGCAACTGCGCAGGCAGTCGCTGCACTACCTGGGCGAGCAGTTCGCACCGGGCAATGTGTTCGATGCGGCGGAGCGGGTGTATCGCGCGCTGGAATAGGTACTGGGCCGTTGCCAGGATCGCCCCGGGTAGAGTCGACTGTTAGTCGACTGCTCTTCGATTGGAATAGGCAAAGCCCGCGCTGCGCGCGATAGTCGACTAACAGTCGACTCTACCAAGGGCTTGTCCATCGAGGCGGTTTTCATTCGGCGGGCTTGGCCGCTGCCGAGGCCGCTGCACTTGCGGCACGCCGCGACAGTACGGCTTCGCGGTGGGCGATATAGGCGTTCGCGGCAAGGATGATGCCGGCGCCGATGATCGTCCAGCGGTCCACCGTTTCGTTGAACAGCAGCCAGCCGCACAGCGTCACCAGCGGCAGCTGCAGGAAGCTGATCGGGGTCAGCGCCGAGACTTCGCCCAGGCGCAGCGCCCGCGTCCACAGCAGCTGGCCGACCGTGCCGAGCACGCCGGTGGCCAACAGCCACAGCCACGCCACGCCGGTGGGCCAGACCCAGACGAACAGGGCAGGCAGCAGCGACAGCGGCACCCAGAACACGTAGGTATAGAGCACCACGGTATCGGCGCTGTCGATACGGGTCAGCTGCTTGATCTGGATCGCCACCAGCGAGCTGAGCACGGCGGCAGCCACTGCCACCAGGCTGCCCGCAGTGAAGCCGGCGGTACCGGGGCGCACGATCACCAGCACGCCGATGAAGCCGACCACCACTGCAGCCCAGCGCCGTACGCGCACGGTCTCGCCCAGCCACAGCACGGCAGCGATGGTGACGAACAACGGCGTGGAGTACGACAGCGAAACCGCCTGCGCCAACGGCAGGTGGCCCAGTGCCCAGAACGCGCACAGCATCGAGCCCAGGCCGATCGCACTGCGCACGAAATAGCGTGGCAGCTGCTGGGTCTTCAGCGGCGCGTGGCCGGGGCGCAGCAGCATCGGCAGCAACGCGAGCAGGCCGAAGGCATTGCGGAAGAACGCCACTTCCTGGGTCGGCACGTAGCGCGTGGCATAGCGGATGGCCACCGCCATCAGGCCAAATGCCATGGTGCTGCCGAGCATCAGCAGCGCCGCCCGCATCGGGGTCGCGCTGGGGGAGAGGGCGGGGCTGTTCACCACTGTGCGCCGAGCAGGCGGGGCTCCGGTTCGATCGGTACGCCGAACTTCTCCAGCACCGAAGCGGAAATACGTCGCGCCAGCGCCAGCAGTTCAGCACCGGTGGCGTTGCCGTGGTTGACCAGCACCAGTGCGTGGCTCGTCGCCACGCCGGCATCACCTTCGCGGAAGCCCTTCCAGCCGCAGGACTCGATCATCCATGCCGCCGAGACCTTGCGCTTGCCGTCCTGGTCGGACGGGAACACCGGCAGTTCGGGGAAGTGCTGCAGCAGCACGTCGACCTGTTCCAGCGGCAGCACCGGGTTCTTGAAGAAGCTGCCGGCGTTGCCCAGTACATCCGGGTCGGGCAGCTTGCGGCGGCGGATCGCGATCACCGCATTGGCCACGTCCACCGCGCTCGGCAATTCCACGCCCTGCGCCTGCAGTTCCTCGCGGATGCCGGCGTAGTCCATGCGCAGATCGTGCAGCAGCGGCAGCTTGAGCTCGATGGCGGTGATCAGGTAGCGATCAGGCTGCTGCTTGAATACGCTGTCGCGGTAGGCGAAGCCACACTGTTCGTTGTCCAGCCGCACCCAGGCCCGCTCCTGGCAGTCCCAGGCCTCGACGGCCTGGATGAATTCGCCGACCTGCGCGCCGTAGGCACCGATGTTCTGGATCGGCGCGGCACCGGCGGTGCCGGGAATCAGCGCCAGGTTCTCCAGGCCGGACAGGCCCTCCTGCAGGGACCACATCACCAGCCCGTGCCAGGGCACGCCGGCACCGGCGCGGATCACCGCATGGTCGGCGCGGTGTTCAAGGAAACTGATGTCACGGTTGCCGAACACCAGTACCGTGCCAGGCAGGTCCTCGGCGATCAGTACGTTGCTGCCGCTGCCCAGCACCAACAGCGGGCCGTTGGCCACCTCGGGCAGCGCGAGCACGTCCGGCAGCAGTGCGGCATCGTGCAGCTCCAGCAGCTGCGCTGCGCTGGCCTGCACATGGAAGGTGTTCAGCGCCTGCAGCGGCGCATTGCGGGTGAGCGTCCAGCGCAGCGGTGCGTTGCCGTCGACGGTATCCATGGGCGCGCTCACAGTGGGGCCACCGCGCCGCGGCTCGGTGCTTCGCGACGGCGACGGATCGCCTCCACGCATTCGGAGACCAGCGCCGGGCCACGGAAGATCAGGCCGCTGTAGCACTGCACCAGCGCCGCACCGGCGGCCATCTTGGCCACCGCATCGGCACCGGACAGGATGCCGCCGACACCGATCAGCGGTACCGATTCGGGCAGGCGCGAACGCAGGCGGCGCAGCACCAGCGTGGACTGCTCCAGCACCGGCGCACCGGACAGGCCGCCGGCCTCGTTGGCCAGCGGGTCGCCTGCCACCTTGCTGTGGTCGATGGTGGTGTTGGTGGCGATCACGCCGTCCACCTGCAGCTCGCCGAGCACGCGGGCGGCGGCATCGATGTCGCGCTCGCTCAGGTCCGGCGCCACCTTCACCAGCATCGGCACGCGGCGACCATGCTGCGCAGCCAGGGCTTCCTGGCGGTCACGCAGCTGGCTGACCAGTTGGCGCAGCGCGGTTTCTTCCTGCAGCTCACGCAGGCCGGCGGTGTTGGGCGAGGAGATGTTGACCGTGATGTAGTCGGCCAGCGGATAGACCTTGTCCAGGCAGGCGATGTAATCGTCCACCGCCTGTTCGTTGGGGGTGTCCTTGTTCTTGCCGATGTTGATGCCGAGCAGGCCGCGACGGTTGCGCGCGCGTTCGACGTTGCGCACCAGCGCGTCCACGCCCGCATTGTTGAAGCCCATGCGGTTGATGATTGCGTTGTGCGCCGGCAGGCGGAACAGGCGCGGCTGCGGATTGCCGGCCTGCGGACGCGGGGTGATGGTGCCGATCTCGACGAAGCCGAAACCCAGCGCGAACAATGCATCGATGTGCTCGCCATTCTTGTCCAGGCCGGCGGCCAGGCCGACCGGATTGGGGAAGGTCAGCCCGAACACGGTGCTCGGCATCGGCGCGATGCGTGCGGCCAGCAGCGGCGTGGTGCCGGTGCGATAGGCCAGGTCCAGTGCGGACAGGCCAAGGCCGTGGGCGCGCTCGGCGTCGAGCGAGAACAGGAAGGGGCGGGCAAGCGAATACATGCGTCGGTTCAGTCCAGCGTGCCGAGGAAGGCTCGGGTTCGATATTCAAAAGCAACCTGGCCGTCGACCGCGTGGGCGGCGAACAGGTCCTGCAGGGCGGCGATCATCGGCGCATGGCGCGGATGACCGGCTTGGGGTGCGTAGGAGGAGGACAGCAGGCGCCCGCGCAGGGCGTCGAAATCCAGATATTGCACGTTCGGCAGCTCCACCATGCCGCGCAGGCCGGGGCCGAACCACGCCTGCATGGTGGCGTCGTCCTGGTAGCGCTCGGCAACGGCGGTGTAGTCGGTGCCGTAGTCCAGCAGCAGCTGCTCGTAGCCGATCAGGAACGGGCTGGCGTCGAGCAGGCGCGAGTTCCAGTAGATCAGTGCCAGGCCACCCGGGCGCAGGATGCGCTGCCACTCGGCGCGCACCGCTACGGTGTCGAACCAGTGGAAGGCCTGCGCGACGCTGACCAGATCGATGCTGGCATCGTCCAGTGTGGTGGCCTCGGCGCGGCCGTCCACCGCACGGAACTGCGGGTACTGCGGTGCCAGCCATTCCTCGGCCGCGCCCCGCATGGCGGCGTTGGGTTCAACCGCGACTACTGGATGGCCGCTGGCCAGGAACAGGCGACTGGAAATACCGGTGCCGGCGCCGATGTCGGCGACCACGGCCTCGTGGCTGACGCCCATCGGGCCATGCAGCCACTCCAACAGGGCGGGCGGGTAATCGGGCCGGTAGCGGACGTAGTCGGCGACGCGGCTGCTGAAGCGTTCAGAGCTGTCGGAAGTGGTCATGATGATCAGTTCGACATCGCGGCGAGCCAGGCCAGGCCGCCGAAGAACAGGATGAAGACCAGGATGGCGGCGATCACGGCGCCGACCATCACCCAGCCCAGCACCAGACCGGTGACGGCGAGGCCATCGCCTTCCAGTTCATGCGGGCGGCGGCGGATCTCGGCGCGGGCCATGTGGCCGGTGATGATGGCCACGATGCTGGCCACGAAGGGCAGGACGGTCCAGCTGGCGATGCCCATGACCAGGCTGACCACGGCCAGGGCGCTTGTCTGTCGGGGTGCCACGCTCATCGGGGTCCTCCTTGGCAGTGTGCACATGATAGTGCCTCTGCCCGGGCAATCCCATGCCCGGCGGATGCGATGGCAGGCGTCGACCGGAATGTCAGCCATGGTAGGCGTCGACCTTGGTCGACGAAAGCCATGCCAACCAAGGTTGGCAGCGACCGGTGTGCCGGTATCAGCCCATCAACACCTGGCCGCCATCCACGTTGAGCACATGGCCGGTGATCCAGCGCGCCAGCGGCGAGCACAGGAACAGGGCGGCATCGGCAATCTCGCGCGGGTGGCCGAAGCGGCCGAACGGGATCTTCGCCAGGGTGCCGTGGTACAGCGCGGGATCTTCGGTGCGGCGGCGATCCCACAGGCCGTCATCGAACTCGATCGAGCCCGGGGCGATGGCATTGACCCGGATCCGGTCCTTGGCCAGCGCCAGTGCCTGCGAGGTGGTGTAGTGCGACAGCGCGGCCTTGGCGGCAGCGTAGGGCGCGCCACCGGGACGCGGCTGCTGGGCGGCGATCGAGGACAGGTTGAGGATGCAGGCATCGCTGGATGCGCGCAGCCACGGCAGTGCCAGGCGCGAGGCCCGTACCGCCGCCATCAGGTCGATCTGCAGGCTGGCGGCCCAGCCGTCCTCGTCATCGGCCATGCCATAGCCGGTGGCGTTGTTGACCAGCACATCGATGCCGCCGAGTGTATCGGCGGCAGCCTGCAGCCAGGCCTGGATCTGGTTGGCCTCGCCCAGATCGGCAGGAAACGTGTGCAACTCGACGCTCTGTACCTTTGCATCGGCACGCAGGGCATCCAGGCCGGCCTGGCCGCGGGCGCAGACCGAGACCCGCGCACCGGCGCCGGCAAATGCCAGCGCCATCTCACGGCCAATGCCCTTGCTGCCACCGGCGATGAGCACGCGGCGGCCGGTGAAATCAATCACCGGCTTGCCACCCTGTAGCGCCGAGCCATGCTCGGCTGCATTTCCTGCGGTGTTCATTGCACATCCTGCCGAGCATGGCCCGGCACTACAGAAAGCGTTACAGGTCGAACTTGATGCCCTGTGCCAGCGGCAGCGAATCCGAATAGTTGATGGTATTGGTCTGGCGGCGCATGTAGACCTTCCACGCATCCGAACCGGATTCGCGGCCACCGCCGGTGTCCTTCTCGCCACCGAAGGCGCCGCCGATCTCCGCACCGGACGTGCCGATGTTGATGTTGGCGATGCCGCAGTCGCTGCCGGCGGCCGACAGGAACTTCTCGGCGGTCTTCAGGTTCTGGGTGAAGATCGAGGACGACAGGCCCTGCGGCACGCCGTTCTGCATGTCGATGGCTTCGTCGAGGGTGTCGTACGGCATCACGTACAGGATCGGCGCGAAGGTCTCGTGCTGGACCACGGCGTCGCTGTTCTTCAGGCCGGAGACGATCGCCGGCAGCACGAAGTTGCCGGCGCGGTCGATGCGGGTGCCACCGGTCTCGATGGTGCCGCCGGCCGCCTTGGCCTGGGCGATGGCATCGAGGAACTGCTGCACGGCGCCGTCGCTGTTCAGCGGGCCCATCAGGTTGGCGGCATCGGTCGGGTCGCCGATCTTGCCTTCCACCTGCTTGTAGGCCTTGACCAGGGTGGCCAGCACGTCGGCGTAGATCGAGCGGTGCACGATCAGGCGGCGGGTCGTGGTGCAGCGCTGGCCGGCGGTACCGACGGCGCCGAACACGATGCCCGGCACGGCCAGCTTCAGGTCGGCGGTTTCGTCCAGGATGATGGCGTTGTTGCCGCCCAGCTCCAGCAGGCAGCGGCCCAGGCGGCGCGCGACCTTTTCGTTGACGGTGCGGCCGACCTGGGTCGAGCCGGTGAAGCTGATCAGCGGCACGCGACGGTCATCGACCATCTTCTCCGACAGCGCGGTGCCGGCATCGTTGATCAGGAAGAAGATGTCCGGGAAACCGGCTTCGCGCAGGGCGTCGTTGCAGATCTTCAGCGAGGCGATGGCGGTCAGCGGCGTTTTGTTGGACGGCTTCCAGATGCACACGTCGCCACAGATGGCCGCCAGGAACGAGTTCCAGCTCCAGACCGCCACCGGGAAGTTGAAGGCCGAGATGATGCCGACCAGGCCCAGCGGGTGGTACTGCTCGTACATGCGGTGGCCGGGGCGCTCGGAATGCATGGTGTAGCCGTACAGCATGCGGCTCTGGCCCACGGCGAAATCGGCGATGTCGATCATCTCCTGCACTTCGCCATCGCCTTCCGGCTTGCTCTTGCCCATTTCCAGGGCGACCAGCGAACCCAGCGCATCCTTGTGCTTGCGCAGCGCTTCGCCGCACAGGCGCACGGCCTCACCGCGGCGCGGGGCAGGCGTGGTGCGCCAGACCTTGAAGGCTTCCTGCGCGCGGGCGACGACGGTCTCGTACTCGGCCTCGGTGGTCGCGCGGACCTGCGCGATCGGCTCGCCGGTGGTCGGGTTGACCGGGGTGATCAGCTCACCGCTGGTCGCGCTCGACCACTCCCCGTTGCCCAGGTACGTGCCAGCGTTGATCGCGTCCAGGCCAAGGGACTTGAGCAGCTCGGAAGACATGCAGACTCCTGTGTTTCGTTACGTTGTTTGGCGCCATCGCGGGCAGGTGGGGGACGCGATGAACAGAACCGCCGATGGTAGCAGAGGGTGGTGGTTGGGCTTTGGTGCGGTGCGGGGTGGGTGGAGCGCCAGTGAACCGACATGAAGTGCGCAATGACGTTCATTTTTTGACGCTAAATGACGCATGTTGATGCAAATTGACACACTGGAAATTGTCAATATTTTCAATTGGATAGGGTGGTTTCATGGCATTCGTCCGAGCCTGTGCCCAGTCGGGATTCCTATCTTTTGGCCCAGACTTCATCCACAATTCCTCCACATTTGATTGACACAACCTCGACGATTCCGTGCTGGCTGGGGAGTCCGCGCACGCGGACGCAGACAATTCCGCGTCCCGTCGAGCCGAGAATGGAGAAGTGCGTTGCTACAGGGATCAGTAGAAGACCTTTCCGCAGAGCGGGCCCGGGCTGGTCGCCGCCGCGTCGAAGCCCGGGCTGCCTTGGAGTTGGGGCTACGCCTGGGCGACATGTTGCTACTGCCAGGCATGGCAGTGCTTTCCCATATCGTGTTGTATGGAGCAGCTGCGCCGGACTCCTCCCAGCGAATCGTGTTTGGCGCAGTGATTCTCAGCGCCATCGTGTGTTTCTCCGTGGCGCCGCTGTATCGGAACTGGCGCATGCGGGGGTTGCTCGCTGACCTCTGGCTGTTGTTGCTGGCCTGGTCTGCCACCTTTGCGCTGTTCTCGCTCTATGTCGTGCTGGTCGGGCTTGCCGATGTGGTGCCCTCGACATGGCTGATTGGCTGGTACGCCTTTGGTCTGGGATCGATGGCGGCGCTGCGAGTGCTGCTGAGGGTGCAGTTGCATCGCCTGCGCTCGCGCGGGATGGACCACGAGCGGATCCTGCTGGTCGGGCTAAGGGCTCCCGCGTTGAGGCTGCATCGCCTGCTGCGCGGGAAGCCAGAGCTTGGCAAGGACGTCATCGGCTACTTTGCCAGTGCGGGCGATATCGCCACCCGCCGTGGTGGGGACGCGCCGTGCAGGCTGGGGCGACTGGAAGACGTCCCGCAGTACATGGATCAGCACCGCGGCGAATTCGATCAGGTATGGGTGTCTCTGCCGATGGGGCATGCTGGCGCCATCAAGGACATGCTCAAGCAGATCGAGCGTTTTCCGGTGCCTGTGCGTCTGATTCCTGATACCACGGGCCTTGGGGCGCTGAACCCTGGTGTCCACCAGGTGGGTGATGTGCCGATGATCGGTGTACGCCAAGGCTTGGTTGATCATCGATTCCGCTTGTTCAAGCGCGTCGAGGACATCATGGTTGCAGGCGTGGCAGTAATCCTGCTGGCGCCCTTGTTTGCCGTGTTGGCCATTGGTGTGAAGCTGAGTTCTCCGGGGCCGGTGCTGTTCCGCCAGAAGCGCCATGGACTGGGCGGAAAGGAATTCTGGATGCTCAAGTTCCGCTCCATGCGCGTACATGCAGAGGGCGCCGGGCAGATCACCCAGGCGACGCGCGGTGATCCGCGAGTGACCCGGTTCGGTGCGTTCCTGCGTCGCAGCAGCCTGGATGAGCTGCCACAGTTCTTCAATGTGCTGGGCGGTAACATGTCGGTGGTTGGGCCGCGACCGCACGCGATTCAGCATAACAATCACTACGAGCGTGTGATCGAGCGCTACATGCATCGCCACTATGTGAAGCCGGGGATTACCGGCTGGGCGCAGGTCCACGGATTGCGTGGTGAGACACCGGAGTTGCGCTCGATGAAGAAGCGGGTCCAGTACGACATTGATTACATCCGGCGCTGGAGTCCGACGCTGGACGTACGGATCATTTTGATGACGGCCTTCAAAGTGCTGGGCCAGAAATCGGCATACTAGGCGAGGCTGCTGCCGGCATGTGGCGGCACGCTCGGATGGAAGTGCCTGGTCTGTAGGGGCGGCCAGGTGTTGCGTGCCATGTATTGAAGAATTGATGGAAACCGTTGTCCGTGTTCAAGAATATTCTGGTTGTGTGTGTCGGCAACATCTGCCGTAGTCCGTCGGCGGAAGTGATGCTGCGTGAGGCTGTGAGCGGCAGGGGCATCACGGTGTCCTCGGCCGGGCTGGGGGCCCTGGTCAATCATGGTGTGGATGCCACCGCGCAGGCGCTGTTGACCGAGCATGGCCTGGATGGCAGCAGTCATCGTGCGCGGCAGATCGACCGCGGCATCCTGGCAGCTTCGGATCTGGTGCTGGTGATGGAGCGCAAGCATGTCCATCGCATCATCGAAATCGCGCCGGAGGCGTCGGGCAAGACCTTCCTGCTGGGCAAGTGGCAGTCCGATCGCGAGATTCCCGATCCCTATCGCCAGCAACGTGCTGCATTCGAGCACGTCTACACGCTGATGGATGAGGGGGTGAAGAGCTGGGTGCGTTACCTCTGATTGCACAAGCTCTTTGAAGTTGCGCTGCAGACGAATGGCCGGGAGCCGTCAGGCTCCCGGCTTTTGTCATTCCCCGACGTTACGCAGATTGTCGTAGAAGAAGCGCTCGTCGCGATCACCGGTCATGCCGTACAGGCCGTACTTGCGGCCGAGCATGGCGCCACCATCGCGGATCAGTGGGTTCCAATTGAAGGCCGCACGGCCACGCGTGGAGCGTGGCAGGAATCCATCGAGCGGAATGCTGAAGTAGATACCCTTGTCGAAGCTGCCTTCACCGAAGTCGCGCGCCGAGACATTGGTCTTGGTCGCATACGCGCCCATTGTCACGCCGTTGTCGAATACGCGGGCCAGGTCCAGAGTGGCGCCCTTGTCGCCGGCCAGATACTGGCCGACCGATAGCGAGCCGATGATGCGTTCACGGGCGTCGAGGGCGTAATAGAACGTGGCGTGGCCGGTGGTGACGCGGTAGTCACGAAGGCCCCAGTGCTGGTCATAGTCGCGCTGTTGCACCCGGTTGAGATTTGCGCCAACCGCCCAGCGCTCGCCGCTTGGGCGATACAGCAGTTCGCCGCCTACGCCAGCATACATCCACTCCAGGTAGCCTGCGTAGGCGATGCCATACAAGTCCGGTGCCAGCCGCCCGGCGATGTTGGCCTGCAGGTTGGGCAGCATGATGTCGGAGGTGGTCAGGTACTGGCGGATGTCGGTACGTACACGCGGCAGGCGGCTTGGGGCGTTGTACTTGAACTTGTGGTAGTTGTTGGTGACATCGGCACTGATGGTGCCGGTCAGCCAGATGTTGTCGCGCAGGAACAGGCTGCCCGTATAGTTGGCTGCGACCTGGTACAGAATGAAGCCATCGGGGCCGCCAAGGTTCTGCCGGTAGCCGATGTTGAAGCCGCCGCCGAACGGGTTGCGCTTGGGTGTGTAAAGCGTTTCGCGCGCGCGCGCGTCAGGCGCCTGCAGTTCCGTGCTCCGCCGCAGTATGTCTTCGCTGACGGTGCCATCCAGGTATCCCGCGAACGCTTCGCGGTTGATCGACAGATCGGCAATCGGCATGCCCACGCGGGTGGTACGCAGGGTGAACCAGTTGTAGTTATCGCCGGTCGCGTTGGTAAGAATGCGCGTGGCGCGTCCCAGGCCCTTGGCGGCATGCAGGTAGCGGGTCTGGTAACCGTCGACATACAGTTCGTCGCCGCGGCGCGAAATGCGTTCGACACGGAAGCCGGCATTGCGCTGCAGCTCGGTGCTGATCGCTGCCCAATCGGTGCTGGTGCCAGGTGCGGCACCAGAAGCGTCGCTGTTGGCAGCTGATGCGCGCTGATCGACGGCGGCCGTCTCGGGCAGCAGTCGCTGCGGTGGCGGGTCGAACGGCTTCGGTGCAGCAGGCGCATTGCCCGGGTTGCCACGCAGGGTGAGCGAGAACATCGCCGCGTCGCCGCGCTCCCAGGCTGCAGTCAGCTCTACATTGCGGTTTGGCACATAGACCAGGCCCACGTTGACGGGCGTGCGCTGGCGCAGGTTGTTGTTGCGGGGTTCGCGGCGGTAGTCGTTGCCGTCGTATTCGACTTTGAGCAGCAGCTCATCCATCGGCGTCTGGTAGGTGATGCCGCCAAAAACGCCAACTGGCCCCTTGAACATGTTGCTCAGGCCGAACTTGCCGGACTGGGTGATGTCACTGTTGGCAATGGAGCGGCGGTTCTTGAAGCGATCATCGATAGCGCCGAGTGGATTGGAGAAGTCGCCGCGGTTGCCAATGTAGCCGGTGGCAAGTCCGATCGACGCATCGATCGGACCGAAATTCTTGTTGGCAACCAGGTATTCGCTGGAAAAGAATCCAGTGCCACCCAGATCGCGCACGCCAAAGGCCAGCTCCGGCAGCAGGCGTGATTCCTGCCACAGGCGCAGTTTGAAGTCGATCGACTTGTCCTTGTAATGCTGATCGCCTGCAACGCTGGGCCCGTACAGTAAGTTATTGACATTAATGTAGCGGAATGATGCCTCCAGCCATGGAAATGGCTGCATGGTCAGGTTATAGCGGGCGTACGGAGCGTTGTATGACGCCGTAAAGCTCAGGTCTCCGTCGCTTGCCATGCGCGCGGTAGGTGTCTGCAACAGGCCGATCCCGCCCCATTCGTTGGCAGTGGGTGGCGGCGCCTCCTGTGCATGCAGTGCGCAGGACAGCGACAAGGCGAGCGCGCTCAGTGCGAAACGGGCGGGGCGCACCGGGTGCGCGCGCAGGCAGGACTGGGTCATCACGGGTTGATGGGCTGGGTGGCGATGAACGTGGCGAAATCGCTGTTGAACAGCGGGTCGATATGCTTGATGAGGGACGCACGTACGGGCACGAAGACCGTACCTCCAGGCGCGACGGCCTGGGGATCTGCGCGGTTCCACAGGCCGATACCCAGCTGCTGGATTCGCCCGTCGGGTTGGATCACGTAAATATCGTTGCGGTCAGCAAGAGGACTGGGATGACAGTCACCCATATAGTCGCGCGCATCGCGCTGCGGGACGTGCGGCAGCTCGCATTCCTGCTCCACTGCGCCCATGACGGTGATCGTGCGTGGCTGCAGTGGGAACCGCAGCCTATCGCCTGTGGCTAGTATCGGGTTGTTCGCGGGCTGGACCTGGATCAGTCGTGCGGGTCCGGCGATGGGCGTCCGGCCGGTGGCCGGATGTGTCTCCAGCCAGGTCTGCAATGCCTGCGCTAGCGTCACTACCTGTGCGTCGGCAGACTCTGCCAGCTGCCCGACGCCATACTGCAGCCCCGCGCGCAGCCGCACTTGGGCCTGCAGGGCATGTGGGCGTTCGAGGCTTGTCCCCAGTAGGTAGGCGTCGGTGTTTGGGCGGGCTAGCAGTAGCCCGTCGGCCAGACGGGCGCCAGCGCTCAGCTCGTACTCCCCGGCTGCTTCGACGGCACCTTCAATATGTATCTGCGCGGCCTGGACGCCAGTGGCAGCAAACAGCGCGGCAAGGATTGCCGGGTTGGGAAATCTGAACGTCATGGCTCAATCCTTGGCCGTGCGATAGGGTTTGAGCTGGGTCAGTTCTGCGACGCGGCCGGGTGCCAGATGTTGTCGGCTTTTCCAGATGAAGCCCGTGACCGGATCTGCCCAGTAGACATTGCGGCCACTCATTCCGCCGCCCTGTAGCCGCTCGTCGAACCGCTGCAGGGTTCGACGCGAACCCAGTATGTCTACCTGCTCCAGTGCACCCCTGCTCAGTGTGCCGGTCACGGCGACGTCGACCTGGTAGGCGGGAACCCAGTCATAGCGGCGTTGCACCGTAACGGGCGCGGTCACTGTACGCAGGTCCTCGAACGGCGAAGGGCCATCGATACGCGCATGCCATTGCTGCCCCAGGCCGCTGCCACCCAGCAGCAGGCCGTGAGCGTCCATTTCGAACACCGCATGTGAGCCTGCGAACCACTGCTGGCGGCCTCCATCGATGTAGCCCAACACCGCCACTGCGGTGAGGTCAGGAGTTTCTACCTGCATCTGTGGGAAGCGGTTGTTGGCCACGCCTTCTGCGGTCGCCTGCGCCGGGCGATGGGTGATCAGCCGGAAGGTGTCCACTGTGGAACGGCTGCCGGTGGTGCACCCGGTGAGCAGCAGGGCGGCGACGATGACCATCAACACCGCGCCATGGGCCCGATGTGCTGGGCAGTGGCAAGCCGCATCCATGCGAGCCATGTCAGTTGTCCTTGATTTCGGTTCCGGTACGCGCCGCGTTGTACAGGATATTGGTGAAGGGCAGCAGCTGATTTACGAATCGGTTCCAACGGCTGACGCCGGCTGCGCCGACAAATACCACGTCGCCCGGCTGCAGATGGAACTGGCTGCCGGCAGCAAATGCGGTCGGCGAGCGCGCCTCCAGCTGATAGACCATCGACGGCTCCTGCTGCAGGTCCGTGCTGCCGCGGATGACATACACGGCGTTGCCGTTTGCGGTCTGTTGAAGCAGGCCGCGAGCACGGCCCAGTGCCTGGTTCAGCGAGACATCGCCCGTACGGAAGCTGTAGGCGCCAGGCTGATTGACTTCGCCCACCACGAAGATCTCTTTGCGATCCAGATAAGGGACGAAGATG
Source organism: Stenotrophomonas sp. YJH_SMC_16 (assembly GCF_059367875.1). NCBI lineage: Bacteria > Pseudomonadati > Pseudomonadota > Gammaproteobacteria > Lysobacterales > Lysobacteraceae > Stenotrophomonas > Stenotrophomonas sp. YJH_SMC_16. The sequence continues at coordinate 33,767 of NZ_JCAFRH010000009.1, forward strand.
GAGTCGCCATCCTTGAGGAGCAATTGGCGGCCGCCAAACTCGCGGGCCAGGGTTTCCAGATTGATCGTGTAAGTGGTGCCTTCCCGGCTGAGCTGGATGCCGGACAAGTCGGCCTGCTGGTTGTCCAGTCCGGACTGGCTGATCGCATCCGCCAGCGTCAGCGGCGAGGTGCCCAGAGCAATCGGTGAGGATCGCTGGGCAGCGCCTGTCACCCAGACCCGCTGGCTGCCATAGGTGAGGACGGATACGTCCACTTGGGGCGATTCCACGTACTTGGCCAGGCGGGTGCTGATCTCCTCGCGGAGCTGCATCGGCGTCTTGCCTGAAGCTGTGACCTTGCCGATGTATGGGTAGAACATCGTGCCGTCACTCTGCACAAGGCGCCCTGCCAGAGCACCTTGCTGCTGGGGACCGGCCGGCACGGTCAGTTCCGGGTGATCCCATACGGTGACATAGAGAATGTCGCCGGCGCCGACCGTGTACGGTGCCGGCTGGTAATCGAACAATGCAGCCGGCAGTGAATTCTGCGTACGCGCGGCGTTTTCCTGCGCGATCAGCTTCGGCGTGATGGTGACGATTTCCAGCTGACCATCGCCGCTCTTGCGGTCAACGGCGACGTCGCTGCGGCGCAGGTGCTGTCCCGGCGCAAGCGCACAGCTGGACAGTGCCAGTGCGGTCAACGCAGCGGCAAGAAGGCGAGGGGTGATGTTATTCATGGGAATGAGAGTCTGGCAGGCATAAAAAACCCCCGCCGGGCCGCGCCCGGCGAGGGCCTGAGTGGTACGCGGTGCGCTGATCAGCCGCCGGTGCCGCCGGTGCCGCCCGTACCACCGGTGCCGCCCGTACCGCCGGTGCCACCCGTACCAGGGCCGCCCGGACCCGGGCCGCCCGGATCAGTGCCGCTGCCGCCGTCATTGCTGCCGCTCGTGCTGTCGCCGCCGATGCTGTAGGCAACGGCAGCGGCGGCCACGCCGATTACGGTGGTGCCCACGACTGCAGCGGTCGAGACGCCAGCAGCTTCTGCGCCGGCAACTTCAGCCGCAGTAGCCTCCGTGCCGGCCGTAGCCTGCGCTTCCTGCGCGAAACTCATCATCGGGGAGGCGGACAGGGCCGCCAGTGCCACAACTGCGATCGTCTTCTTGAACATGGGAGGCCTGCTCCGTCAGGGGAAATTCCTTTCACATATTCTGCGGATGAACCCTTGCTGTCAAGATTTGTGAAAACTTCGTGCCTAATGATGGCTTCTGTCTGGCGACGAATTGCCGCGTAGATTCTGGCGCTCGAATGCCTGCGTGCGGCCGGACAGTGTCTTCGCAGCGGCCTTCACGAGGTCATGAGTGTGTAAATCTGCGAGCAATATCGGCGTGGTCATGGCGGCGGCAATGGTCAGCAACGCGGCGCGGCCATGCACCGCCAGGATGTTGCCCAGCGTCTGTCCGTGACGCAGCACCCAAGCCGACGCAGCCAGGCCGAGGCTGAGTCCTATGATGATCTCGGAGGGGGAATGGGCCCGCAAAGGCAGTCGAGAGTATCCGATCGCGACTGCAAGCCCCGCGCCAGCGACGGCCCAGGCCCGCAAGTGTCGGCTGCGGCCGCTGGCCAGCAGCCATAAGGTCACGGGATAGAGCACGCTGGACATGGCGGCATGCCCGGAGATGCCGGTGAAATCCAGATGCTCCAACCCGAAACCCCAGCCCATGAAGGCGATCTTGCTGGCCAGAGTGGTCGCGGCGACTACAATGATTGCCGTTGCCCAGCGCCATAGTAGGCGGCGGTGAGAGGTTGGCAGGAACAAGGCGAGTACAGTGGCAAGCGGAAACAAGGCGCGGCTGTCGCCGAGCGCAGACAGGCTCTCCCAGAAGGTCATCATGCGGCGACGGTATAAGTGCAGGGGGTGGATGTGCGCAGAATACTGGTGCTGGACGTCCTGCAGAACGCCCAGCGCTTGGTCCATTCAGCTGGACGCGGTATCCTGTGCCGCTGCCAGTGGCCCCGTAGCTCAGCTGGATAGAGCGTCCCCCTCCTAAGGGGAAGGTCGCCCGTTCGAATCGGGCCGGGGTCACCATAAGTCAATGGCTTGCGGCATTTGGCCAGCTTGCAGATTGTCTTGAAGCGCCAGTTGCTCCCACAGGTGCGGAATGCAGGCGCTGCGCGGAAGTTCGCTGCGCTGATGGTGTGGACCTCCGCTCATTTCAGGCGGCCCGCAGCTTGCACTACTGTGGTCATTCATCCCGGCTTCTGTCGCGGAGGGCGAGGAATGCGGCAATTGCGCTTGCAGCGACGCCAAGCAAAAAGCCGAGGACCATTCCGTCGAACCAACTCAAGCTCGCCACGTTGCCCCCATGCAAAGACTGATGCGCGAACAGCGTTCTGCTGCTTGTGTTGTACTGCGAAGGGGCAAAGGTATGGTCCCGGGCTTTCGCGGGCCTTACAGAGAACAATTCGCATCTTGGTGTCGCGAATCCCAGGTGATCTGCAGCAACAGATCTTCGCGGTTGTTCCGGGGCGCGTTCACCGTGCGGCTGACGCGGTAGGCCTCCATCACGTCCCCAGAACGGCACCGTGGTCAGATAGCCGCCATGTGTTAAACCGCCCAGATCATGGCCGCCTACCAGGATAAGGTCGCCCGTTCGAATCGGGCCGGGGTCACCATTCGGCACTGCTGCATTGCAGTCGCTGGCTGGAGTTCTATAGCAACCCCAGCCCGCCCAGCACCGTCGCCACCTCCTCGCGCTCGCCACCACGCAGCCCCTGCAGCGGCAACGGCATGCAGTTCTCGCCGCACAGCCCCAGCAGGGTCGCCGCGCAGGCCATGACGCGAATCCCGCCAAACCGGTCATACAACGACCACAGCGGCGCCAGTCGTGCCGAGAGGGCAATGGCACCCTCGGCATCGCTGTTTCCCACGGCCCGCACGATCTGCAGCGCAACCTCAGGGAACAACCCTGCTGTCACCGAATACCAGCCATCGCACCCCGCCAGCAGTCCAAGCACCGCCGAGGCGTCACCACTGACGCCCAGCGTCACATGCGCAGGAACGCACGGACGGAGTGGAGCAACGCGCGCGGCCACCTCAACCGGATCATCAGCAAGGCGCGGGATCTTGATCGAGGCGATGTTGGGCAGTGCGGCGATCCGGCCATGCAGCGCATCGGTGAAGCGGAAATGCGTGGTGCCCGGATTGTCGTAGACGCAGATCGGTGTGCGCACCGCTGCGCATACGGTTTCGAACAGCGCTTGCACCTCATGATCCTTCAGGGGCTGGTAGGACACGGGGGCCAGCAGCAGGCCAGCAGCACCCGCATCCTCCGCATCCAGCGCCAGTGCCAGCACATCGCGGGTACGCAGTGCACCGATGCCGGCGATCACCGGTACGCCCCCGGCATGCGCGAGTGCTTCGCGCAGCACCCGCTTGCGCTCGGGCTTTTCAAGATAGGCGTAGCTGCCCGTAGAGCCCAGGACGCCCATTGAATCAACACCGGAATCAGCCAGGCGCTCGATCAGGTGCGCAAATGCCCGAAAGTCGATGCCGCTTCAGAGAGCGGGGTCAGGGGAAACGCGCTGAGGCCATTGAACATGGGATCTCCCAGAACTGGGATGGGTTGGGTGCCACCGCGCCTGGGGCGTGACGACTGGACGTCTGGAATTGTTTATTGTCCTATGACAAAACTCAAGTGCGGCCATGCAGCGTGTCTATCCGGTGCAAATGGCGCACCATGAATGTCATGGAACCGAACCTTCGCCCCGTCCAGCCTTCGAACTACGCCACCGTCGCCAGCTGGCCCGAATCCGCCGGGGCCACCCAGCGCTGGGCAGGCCCGGGTGTGCCGTTTCCACTACCGCCGGAGCGGTTCGCGCAGGTGCTTGAGCTCGAGGTGCGCCCGGGCTGGGCGCTGCTGGACGAGCAGGGTGTTTGTGTTGGATTCGGTCAGTACTGGATGACCGCAACCGACACGTCGCACCTGGGTCGCATCATTATTTCCCCACTGGCACGCGGGCGCGGCCTTGGCCGGCTGCTCGTTCAGTCCTTGAGTGCACAGGCGATGCGCGAAAGCGGTATCCAACGCCTCACTCTGCGTGTCTATCGTGACAACACGGCCGCCGTGGCCCTGTACCGCGATCTCGGTTTCCAGCAGGTTGAAGCGTCCTCAACGCAGGAACTTCTGTTCATGCAGCGCACGTCGGGCTGAATCCTGTTCAAGCAGGTGTGGCGGCCTGCAGGGCACACCATTGCTCCCGGGTGATGCGGCTGATGTGCTCGGTACGGTAGTCGCCAAGGAAGCTGTTGAACGTGTTCACTTCGGTATGGTGATGCTGGAAACCGCATTTGCTCTGCGCGGTGAGCGATTGCAGGTTATCAGCGAAGTAACCGCACCACAGCGCTTCCAGCTCCAGCTGCAGGAATGCATGCCGCATCACTTCGCGCACCGCTTCGGGGACCAGCCCGCGGCCCCAGTACGGTACGCCGATCCAGTAGGCGATCTCGCCTTCGCGGTCGCTGATCTCGAAGTTGCTGTCAGCGCCGATCAGGATGCCGACACAGCCGATGGCGCGGCCGTCTTCGCGGTTCTGCAGAGCGTAGACCTCCGGTTGGTTGAAGACGGTGCGGATGATTTCGGTACTTTCCTCGACACTGGTGTGCACCGGCCAACCGGCGATCGGACCCACGCGCGGGTCGCGGGCGTACTCGTACAGATCGGCGGCGTCGGTGTCTCGCCAGGGGCGAAGGATCAAGCGTTCGGTGTGCAGCTGCATGTCGATTCCAAGGAGACAAAGAGAGTGCACAGGCTAGGTCGCCAGGCGCGACCGGCCCAGAACGGGACCTTGATGGTTTCGGTACTTTTCACAACTGATGGTCGAGCCCGGGTATGCTGGGGCCCGGAATACAGCCGGATCGGCCCATGGACCGCGTACCCCAGCTTCTGGACCAGGACGAATCCATGCGGCTGGAGGTCAGTACGCTGGCCGAAGGACAGGGCGTCCCGTTGTCGTTCGGTCACGCCTATCTGGTGGTACTGGTATGCGTCTCGGGGTGCGCGCGCTTTGCACTGAATTTCCGCGAAGTAGCGGTGCAGCGTCATGATGTGCTGGTGCTGGCAGAGGACACGCTGGCGCTGCTGCGGCATCGCTCGCGCGGCTTCCTGGCGATGGTCTGCCTGATGCCCAAAGCGCTGGCATCGGAGGTGGCCTATGTGTTGCCCAATGCGCTGTTCCAGTTCCTGCACGAACAGCCGCACTGCCGGCCGTCACCGTTGGATGTGCCGTTGCTGCAGGGATGGTTGCAGCTGATGATGGACGCGCAGCACAACGGTGGACGGCATCGCCACGTGATGCTGCGCAATCTGCTGCAGAGTTTCTTCCTGAAGATGGCCACGTTGCTGCCGAAGCAGAAGCGGGCGCCCGCGCAGGTCAGCCGACGCGAGCGCCTGGCCTGGAGCTTCTGGGAGCTGGTCGGGCAGCGCAGCACGCGCCAACGTGACGTGCAGTCCTACGCCGAGGCGCTGTGCATCACCCCGTTCTATCTTTCGCAGCTGACCCGCGAGTGCTTCGACGAGACGCCGAAGGCGTTGATCGACCGTCAGGTGGTGCTGGAGATCAAGGCACTGCTCACCTACAGCGAATTGCCGATCGGTCGCATCGCCGAGCGCCTGTGTTTCGAGGATGCGTCCTACCTGTGTCGCTACTTCCGGCGGCATACCGGTCAATCGCTGACTGGCTACCGCCGGGCGGGGCAGGGTGGCACTAATGTGATACGAACAGCGGCGCCGGTACTTCGGCGAGCAGATCCTCGGTGACTCCGCCGAGCACGCGCTCGACCACCCGGCTGCGGCTGTAAGGGCCCAGCACCAGCAGGTCTGCGTCGGCATCGAGTACGTGCTGGCGGATGGCTGCGGCAACGCCGCCCTGGCTCGAGCTGATCGTCTGGATCTCCACTTCAACGCCATGCCGCGATAGATGCTGGGCCATCTCTGTGCCGGGTGTGGCCTCGGCCTTGGGCGTGTCGACCATCAGCAGGTGCACCGCTTGTGCACGTGCGAGCAGGGGCAGCGCATCGGCCACCGCGCGACGTGCCTGCTTGCTGGCATTCCAGGCCACCACAATGCGATGGCCTACCTGATCGCCTTGCCAATGCGGCGGCACCAACAGCATCGGCACGCCGGTCTGGCGCAGCGTGCCCAGCGGGTGCCAGCCAGAAGGGGCGCCGGGCGTGCGCGGATAGCCGGCGATGATCAGGTCGCAGTACAGCGACTGCAGGGCCAGGTCGGCGCCGCCCAGATAGTCCGAGACGATGCGCAGTTCGGTGCTGATCTGCAGCGGCTCGGACACGGCACGCAGGTTCTGCATCAGCTGTGCGGTGCAGGCGGCATCCGCGCGCGCCTCATGGTCGAGCGCGGCGGCGATGCCGGCGCCGCGCGCGAAGCCGTTGGCGATGTCGGTGGGATGCTGGGCGGTGGAGACTGCGACCAGATGCGCCTGCTGCGCCTGCGCCAGATGGGCGGCGATGTTGAGAACGCGGTTCCCGGTGTCGCTGGCGTCGAACAGTACAGCGATATCGCGTAGTGGATGCAGCATGGCGTTGTCTCCTTCGATGCCTGTGACGCGTTCCCTGTCGCGCACCGACCCGGGTGCACCGGACGCACACCCGTTTTAGCGCATTGGTGATTCGGATGAATCATCCGTGATTCAGTTTATTAATTGATGATTCATGCTAGCGTGAGGGCGAACCCATACCTCGGCGTTTTCATGCGACCTGCCGCAGCACGCACCCGCCGCGACCTGCACCACGCCCTGGCAGCCACCCTGGTCAGCCATCCCCGCTGCACGCTCAGCGAACTGGCGCAGGGGGCAGGCATCAGCCGGGCCACGCTATATCGATTTGCACCGACACGTGAAGCGATAGACGAAGCACTGTTCGCCGCAGGCTTCGAGCGTCTGGAAGCGGCGGCGGTCTGGTTCGACGAGGGCGGTGATGCACGCCACGTGCTGGAGCGGGTCACCGCCACGCTGCTGGCGGACTGGGAACTGGTGACACTGCTGTTCGCACGGATGATGGAAGAGCAGCAGCGCCAGGGCGACCTGCATCTGCTGCCGGAGCGCTGGGCGCCGATCGGCGAGCGCTTCGAGGCCTTTTTCCTGCGTGGTCAGGCGGCCGGAGAGTTCAACGTCGGTTTCACCGCAGTGTGGCTCGCGGACTTCTATTGGACCTGTTTCTACGGCATCACCTGGTCACTCGCACGTGGTCGGCTGGCGCCGGCCGCGGCGGCCTCCACGCTGCTGGCGTCGTTCCAGCGGGGGGCGATGAAGGGATGACCGCAGGGGCTTGCTGCCGGGGTGCCGTGGCTTACGCTTGCTTCAACAACTGCACCAGCTGGCGCAGCCGATACGGCTTGGGCAGGAACTCCACCTGTTCCGGCAGCGGCGGCAGCTGCGAACGGGCATAGCCGGACGACAGGATCATCCGCGCCTGCGGTTGTTCGCGCGCCACATGCTCGCTCAGCTCGATGCCGGACATGCCGTTGGGCATGCTGACGTCGCTGAACACTACGTCGAAACGTGCTTCGCCCTTCAGCAGGGCGGCAGCCTCATGCGCGTCAGCGGTCGTGGCCACATCGATGCCAAGGTCGCGCAGCGCCAGCCCGATCATCTCACGCAGATCGGTCTGGTCTTCCACCATCAATACGCGGATCGGGTCATCGGTCATCGGCAGGGTCCTCCATTGCGGGGAGCAGCAGGCTGACCGTGGTGCCGACACCGGGCGTGGTGGACACGTCGACGAAGCCGCCGCTCTGGGTAGTGAATCCGAACACCTGGCTCAGGCCCAGGCCGCTGCCCTTGCCGATGTCCTTGGTGGTGAAGAAGGGCTCGGTGGCCCGTTCGGCGATGTCGGCCGCCATTCCGTGGCCATCATCGCAGACGCTGAGCGTGACATAGCCCCGTTGCAGCGTGGAGTCCGCATCCGGGTCGAGCCGATGCTCCAATGCGGTGCCGATCAGGATGCGGCCGCCTTCGAGGGTGGCATCGGCGGCATTGGCCACCAGGTTGGCCAGCGCAGCCTGCAACTGCATCGCATCGGTGTTCACCAGGGGCAGGCCGGGTGTGAGCCGTAACTCCAGCAGCACCGCAGGCGGACAGGCGCGCTGCAGGTCCGGCAGCCATTGCAGTACCAGGGCATTGATGTCCAGTGGCTCGCGGATCAGGGTCTGGCCGGTGCTGAACGCCAGCAACTGGCGGGTCAACAGCGCGCCGCGGTCGGTGGCTGCCTGTGCAGCATCCAGCAGCTCGGCGGCACGCGCATCGTCACCGCTTACACGCAGTGAGAGCAGGTCCAGCGCGTTGCCGATGGTGGTCAGCAGGTTGTTGAATTCGTGCGAAAGGCCGCGGCTGAGGCGGCCGACGGTTTCGAACTGCTGGGTGTTGCGCAGCGCACGCTGGGCGTCGCGCAGCAGTCGTTGTGCCTGCCACTGCTCGGTGATGTCGCGGGTGATCTTGACGAAGCCGAGCAGCTCGCCTGCCTCGACGACCGGCTCGATGACCACGCTGGCACGGAACGAGGAGCCATCGCGACGTACCCGCCACCCTTCACTGGCAACGTGGCCATGTTGAGCTGCATGGCGGAGCAGGCGCTGCGGTTCCCCCGCCTCGCGATCGGCAGCCAGATAGAAACGGCCAAAGTGCGTGCCTACCACTTCATCGGCTGAATAGCCCTTGATGCGCTCCGCGCCCGGGTTCCAGCTGCAGACCATGCCATCAGGATCAAGCAGGTACAGCGCATGGTCGCGCACGCTGTCGATCAGCAGTCGCAGTTGGCGTGAAGGGTCCGTCAGCACGGACGTCGTAGAGGCGGCAGCGTCCACGTGGAAATGAGCATTACCCCTGGGAGGGACGTGAAGCTAGGCAGTGCAGTGTGAAGAGTGTGTGGAGGCATGGCACGTGCCATTCGTACTGTGCGGCTGAATACGACACGGGGTACCATCTCCCACCTTTATTTCCTGGAACCGACCTGCATGCGTCCTGGTGCGACCACGCGTGACCGCTGGATCTGGATGACCTCCGCCGTCCTGCTGGGGGCGACCATCGCCCTGGAACTGGTGGTTCCACTGGGCTATGCCGTCTGGCTGGCGTACTTCCTCGCTGTTGGCGTCATGCTGTTCCAGCGCAGCGCGCGCGCGCCGTTCATCGTGGCCGTCGTCGCCTGCGTCCTGTTGATCATTGGCTACAACGTCGCTCCGGCCAGCTCCAACTCGGCGTTCTCGCTGGTCAACCGAAGCATCGGCGGCTGTGCGTTCCTGATGATCGCGTTGATCGTCTCCCGCGCCATCCAGGCGCGGCGCGAAGCGATGCGGGCGCTGTGGCTGCAGGAAGCCGAGAACGCGGTGGCGATGAGCCTGCGCGGTGACCTGGGTCCGGAGCAGATCGCCGAGGCCGCGGCAACCAGCCTGGGGGCCCAACTGCAGGCGGATGTCGCCGCCGTCTACCGCCTGGAAGGGGGGCGACTGCAGCTGACCGGTGGCCTGGCATTGCCGTCCGGCATGCCGGCGTCGCTGGCATTGCAGGAGGGCGTGGCCGGGCAGGTGGCGCGGGACGAACGCATCCGCCACCTGCACGGGGGTGACGATTCGGTGCTTGAGCTGCAGACCAGCCTGGGGCGCTTGCCGGTGCGCGAGCGCATCCTGGCGCCGATCAGCAGCGATGGTGCGGTCGTGGGCATCGTTGAACTGGGACGCACCCGCGCCGGCGAACAGGATCGACTCGATGTCGAGCTGCTGGAGCGCTGTGCAGAGACCATCGGCATGGCGCTGCGCGCATCACTGCTGCGTGCACAGTTGGTGGTGCTGCTGGAGGAATCCCAGCGCCAGGGCGAGGAGCTGCAGGCCCAGCAGGAAGAGCTGCGCGTGGCCAATGAGGAACTGGAAGAGCAGAGCCGCAGCCTGCTGCAGTCGCAGAGCCATCTGGAAGAACAGCAGGCCGAGCTGGAACAGAGCAACGTCCAGCTGGAAGAGCGCACCCACGAGCTGGAGGCGCAGAAGCAGGCGCTGCTGGTCGCGCAGAGCCAGCTGGTGCGCAACAGCAACGAACTGGCCGCCACCTCGCGCTACAAGTCCGAGTTCCTGGCCAACATGTCGCATGAACTGCGTACGCCGCTGAACAGCTCGCTGATCCTGGCCAAGCTGCTGGCCGACAACAAGGACGGCACGCTCACCGAAGAACAGGTGAAGTATGCGCGCGCGATCCTTTCGTCCAACAACGACCTGCTGGCGTTGATCAACGACATCCTGGACCTGTCGCGCATCGAGGCCGGCCACGTCGAGCTGGCCGATGAAGTGGTGGTGACGGACAGCGTGCTGCAGCGCCTGCGCGAGACCTTCGAGCCGATGGCGCGGCAGAAGGGCCTGGCCCTGCAGATCGAGGCCGATGCGCTGGCGCCGAGCCAGCTGGTGGTCGACAGCCAGCGCCTGCAGCAGATCCTGAAGAACCTGCTGGCCAATGCGGTGAAGTTCACCGAGCATGGAAAGGTCAGCCTGCACGTGCGTGCGGGCGGCCAGGGCCGCATCCGGTTCGAGGTCTGCGACAGCGGTATCGGCATTGCCCGCGAGCAGCTGCAGGTCATCTTCGAGGCGTTCCGCCAGGCCGATGGCAGCACCCGCCGCCGCTACGGTGGCACCGGCCTGGGGCTGTCGATCTCGCGCGACCTGGCCGAGCGCATGGGCGGCAGCATCCAGGTCGACAGTGAACCGGGCCGCGGCAGCTGCTTCATCCTGGAACTGCCGTTGCAGGGTGCGCCCGCATCGAACGCCACTGACATCTCTGCGGCGCCCGTGGCGGCGTCCGCCACGGCCGCTGTGCCGGCGATGCCGGTACCTGCAGCGGCCGCGGTGGCGCCGACCACGACGGTGCCCAGCGTGGCCGATGACCGCGGTCGTCGCCAACGCGCTGGCCGCTTGATCCTGGCCGTTGAGGACGACGCCACGTTCGCCGAAGCACTGGTGGCCCTGGCCCATGAACTGGACTTTGACTGCGTGGTGGCCGGAACCGCCGAAGAGGCGCTGACCCTGGCCAGCGAACTGCGCCCGAACGGCATCCTGCTCGATATCGGCCTGCCGGACGTGTCCGGCCTGAGCGTACTGGAGCGCCTGAAGCGCAACCCCGATACCCGGCATATCCCGGTGCACGTGGTCTCGGCGATGGACCGCAGCCAGGTGGCGCGCGAGCTGGGCGCGATTGGTTTCGCGATCAAGCCGACCACGCGCGAGCGTCTGGTGTCGGCCATCGAGCAGCTGGAGCAGACCAGCCAGCGCGACGTGCGGCGTCTGCTGATCGTCGAGGACGACAGTGAGCTGCGCCACAACCTGGAACTGCTGCTGGGCCGTGATCAGCTGCAGATTGTCGCGGTGGGCACTCTGGCCGGTGCGCTGGAGCAGCTGAGCACGGTCACGTTCGACTGCATGGTGATGGACCTGTCGCTGCCCGACGGCAGTGGTTACGACCTGCTCGAGCACATGGCCGGCAACGATGATGTCGGCTTCCCGCCAGTGATCGTCTACACCGGCCGTGCGCTCAACCGCGAGGAAGAGCAGCGCCTGCGCCGCTACTCCAAGAGCATCATCATCAAGGGCGCGCGCTCGCCCGAGCGCCTGCTGGATGAAGTGACCCTGTTCCTGCACAGCGTGGAGGCCAGCCTGCCGACCGACCAGCAGCGCCTGCTGCGCGAGGCACGCCGCCGTGACACCGTGCTCGATGGACGCACCGTGCTGCTGGCCGAGGATGACGTGCGCAACATCTTCGCGCTGTCCAGCGTGCTCGAGCCGCTGGGCGTGACGCTGGAGATCGCGCGCAACGGCCAGGAAGCGGTGGATCGCCTGGCCGAGCGCGACGTCGACCTGGTGCTGATGGACATCATGATGCCGGAGAAGGATGGCCTGGCCGCGATGCGCGAGATCCGCGCGCAGCGTCACCTGCAGGACCTGCCGATCATCGCGTTGACTGCCAAGGCGATGCCCGATGATCGTGAGCGCTGCCTGCAGGCCGGTGCCAACGACTACATCGCCAAGCCCATCGACGTCGACAAGCTGGTCTCGCTGTGCCGGGTCTGGTGCTCGCGGCAATGAACGAACAGGCCCTGTTCGACCTGGAACTGAAGGTCCTGCTGGAGGCGCTGTACCAGCGTTACCACTACGATTTCCGCAGCTATGCGGTGTCATCGCTGCGCCGGCGCATGCGCCAGGCGATGCAGCGCTACGAGTGCGAACGGCTGGTCGACCTGCAGTACCGGCTGCTGCACGAGCCGGAACTGTTCGCCCAGGCCATGCAGTTCTTCACCGTGCAGGTCTCGGAGATGTTCCGTGACCCCGCGTACTTCCGTGAGCTGCGTGAGCAGGTGGTGCCGGTACTGCGCACCTATCCCTCGGTGAAGTTGTGGGTGGCCGGTTGCAGCACCGGTGAGGAAGTGTGGTCGCTGGCGATCCTGCTGCACGAAGAGGGCCTGCTTGATCGCAGCATCGTCTATGCCACCGACATCAATCCGGCGGCGCTGGCCACCGCCGAGGCGGGCGCCTATGGCATCGACCGGATGGCCCAGTTCAGCCGCAACTACCTGGCCGCCGGCGGCACGGCGTCGCTGTCCGACTACTACGCCACCGCCTACGATGGTGCGGTGTTCGACCGCCAGCTGCGTCGCAACGTGGTGTTCGCCGACCACAGCCTGGCTACCGATACCGTGTTCTCCGAAGTGCACCTGGTGTCGTGCCGCAATGTGCTGATCTATTTCAACCGCGATCTGCAGGACCGCGCCGTCGGCCTGTTCCGCGAAGCGCTGGTGCACCGTGGCTTCCTTGGCCTGGGCAGCAAGGAGTCGCTGCAGTTCGGGTGCCACCATGACGCCTTCGATGTCTGTTCGCGCGAGCATCGCCTGTACCGGAAGGTGGCCTGATGGCGTTGCCGGCGCGTCCAGCCGTGCTGGTGATCGGCGCGTCCGCCGGTGGCGTGGCCGCCTTGCAGGCGGTACTTGGTGCACTGCCGGGTACGCTGCCCGTACCGGTACTGGCCGTGCTGCACCTGCCGCGTGACCGTACCAGCCGCATCGCCGAGGTGCTGGCGCCGTACTGCGCGTTGCCGGTGCGCGAAGCCGAAGACAAGCAGCCGTTGCAGCCGGGCACGGTGACGTTCGCGCCGCCGGATTACCACCTGCTGGTGGAGGACGAGGGATCGGTGGCGTTGTCAGTGGATGCGCCGGTGCTGTTTTCCCGTCCGGCCATCGATCCACTGTTCGACTCCGCTGCTGCAGTGTTCGGCGGGCAGGTATTGGCCCTGCTGCTGACCGGTGCCAGCAGCGATGGCAGTGAAGGCGTGGCTGCGGTGCGCGCCGCCGGTGGCCGTGCCTGGCTGCAATGTCCCGAGGAGGCCGAGGCGTCGATGATGCCGGCTTCCGCCCTGCAGCATGCCGGCGCCGATGCCGTGCTGCCCCTTGAACTGATGTGTCGCCGCCTGAAGGAGTTGTTTGCATGAACCTGTTGCCACCGGACCCTGCGCAGCCGCAGACCCCGGTCAACCTGCTGATCGTCGATGACGTGCCGCAGAACCTGGTAGCCATGCAGGCCCTGCTGCAGCGAGAAGGGGTCAACCTGCTGCTGGCCGGCTCGGGTGCGCAGGCGCTGGAGTTGCTGCTCGAGCACGAGGTGGCATTGGCCCTGCTTGACGTGCACATGCCGGAGATCGATGGCTTCACCCTGGCCGAACTGATGCGCGGTTCGCATCGCAGCCGCGACGTGCCGATCATCTTCCTGACCGCCTCCCCGGATGATCCCCTGCGCGTGTTCAAGGGCTACGAGAGCGGCGCGGTCGATTTCCTGCACAAGCCGGTGGCGCCGCAGGTGATCCTGAGCAAGGTCAATGTCTTCATCGAGCTGTACCAGCAGCGGCAGCTGCTGAAGGCGCGCAACGAGGCGCTGGAACGCGCGCTCAAGCTCAACGAAACGATGGCCGCGGTACTGACCCACGACCTGCGCACGCCGCTGTCGGCCATCCTGCTGTGTGCCGACAAGCTGGCGCTGGATCTTCCCGAAGACAACACTGGCGCGCAGCAGACGCTGCAGTACCTGGAGGCCAGCACCCTGCGCATGGCACGCATGGTCGAGCAGTTGCTGGACTTCTCGCGGATCCGCAGCGGTGGCCTGCGCCTGCAGGCCAGTGCCTGCGACCTGGCCGACGTGACCCGCGCGGTGGTGGCTGAGGCGGGCAGTGCGCATGGGGCAGGCCGGATTCATCTGGACATGCACGGTGATACGCGGCTGCAGGGCGATCTGGACCGTCTCGGCCAGGTTGCCGCCAATCTGGTCGGTAATGCGCTGACCCACGGCAGCGAGGCGAGGGTGGAGGTGGACGGGCGCGACCCCCGCAGCGTGCTGTTGCGTGTGAGCAACGCCGGCCGGATCGACGACGCGCTGCTGCCGCGGTTGTTCGAGCCGTTCAAGGCCAGCTTCCACCAGAGCAAGGGCCTGGGGCTGGGTCTGTACATCGTCGATCAGTTCGTGCGCGCGCATGGGGGGCGTATCGCCGCGCGCAACGAGGCCGGGCAGGTGGTCTTCGAAGCCCTGCTGCCGAGGCGCGTCGAAGGGCTGCCTGCAGCAGCAAACTGAATTCTTCAGGAAACGCCCGCGGGTGTTGAGACGGACTCGTCCGCAACTGCTACCGTGGGTGTACATCCTGTCAAGGAAGCACCATGCCACTGCGTGCCATCGCCTATGTCAGCCAGGCGCTGCCGGATCTTTCCGCTGAACGGTTGCGGGCGCTGGTCGACGATGCAGCCCGCTTCAACAAGATGGCGGGCGTGACCGGTGTGCTGCTGCATGACGGCGGGCGATTCCTGCAGTACATCGAGGGGCCGCCGGACGGTATCGATTCGGTCTATGAGCGCATCCTGCAGGCCGGCAGCCATGTCGACATCATCGAGCTGGCGCGCGGCCGCCTCGGCCAGCGCCAGTTTCCGTACTGGTCGATGCGCGCGTTGCCGGTGGAAGAGGCGCTGCTGCGCCAGCTGTCATCCAGCGACTGGTCGGGTTTTACCCGTGCCCTCCAGGGCGATCGGTCCGCGCCGACGCCGGTGGATCTGCTCGACAACGTCGTGCAGCCAGTCCTGCACGCCGGCTGAGCGTCAACGCGAGGTGCCGCCGCAGTAGGCGGCATGCAGCGCCTGCAGCACGCCCAGTGCGGGCCCTTCAATCACGCGGTAGTGGATCGCCTGCGCTTCGCGCCGGGTCGCGACGATGTCCAGTTCGCGCAGCACCGCCAGATGCTGTGACAGCGCTGATGCGCTGAGTCCGGTCAGTGCCTGCAGTTCCGGCACCGGCGCCTCACCTTCGACCAGGCGGCACAGCACGCGCAGCCGCGCAGGATGGGCCAGGCTCTTGAGCAGGGCCGCAGCCTGCGAGGCGTGCTCAGCCATGACGGCGCTGTCGAGCGGGGTGCGGGCCATGGTTGACCTGTGGATTTAGAAAAAGCTAATTTAGAAAAATCTAAATCAAAAGGCAAGCGAATGTACGGAATGGGCGGAGGCAGGTCATGACCCTGCCGTGGGCCGCGGTGGCGGGGGGCGCGTTGATCGGTGCAGCGGCGGTGGTGCTGCTGGCAACCACGGGCCGGGTGGCCGGCATCAGTGGCATCGCTGCTGGCAGTGTGCGTGCCGCGCCAGGTGAGCGAGGTTGGCGCTGGGCGTTCCTGCTCGGCCTGCTGGCTGCTGCAGGGTTGGTGATGTGGTGGCAGGCCGCGCCAGGGCAAGCGCCCCGCGCCCTGCTGCGTGATGCCTTGCCGGCGTGGCAGCTGGTCGGTGCCGGCCTGCTGGTCGGCTTCGGTACGCAGTTGGGCAATGGCTGCACCAGTGGTCACGGGGTCTGCGGCCTGGCCCGCGGCTCAAAACGGTCGCTGCTGGCGGTGCTGGTGTTCATGGCCTGCGCGATGCTGACCACGTTCCTGATCCGTCACGGCGGAGGCTTGGCATGAGCCGCGCGATGGTGGCCGCCGGTGCGGCAGGCGCGCTTTTCGGCGCAGGCCTGGCGTTGGCCGGCATGACCGATCCGCGCCGCATCCTCGGTTTCCTCGACATCACCGGCGATGTCGATCCCACCTTGGCCTGGGTGCTGGCCTCTGCACTGCTGGTCAGCGCGGTTGGCCAGCGCTGGGTGCTGCGGCGCGCGCGTCCGTCCTGCGCAACGCGCTTCCAATTGCCCGCTGCGCGCGGTGTCGATCTGCGCCTGGTGCTGGGCGCGGCGTTGTTCGGCATCGGCTGGGGCTGGGCAGGCTATTGCCCGGGCCCTGCCATCGCCGGGCTGGCGGTGGGATCGCGCGAGGCGCTGTGGTTCGTGCCGGCGATGCTTGCAGGTTTCTGGCTGCACGATCGCGCAGTCCGCTGAGGCTTCACCGCTGTGTCACCCTGCATGGGGTCATATCCATGGATCACGGGGAAAGGAGCGCAACGACATGGCACGGATGAAGTGGAAGGAAAAGGCACTGCTTGCGGTCGCATTGGCCGCCGCAGCAGCACCAGCGCTGGCCTGCACGCGTGCGGTGTACCTGGGCGACAACGGCGATGTGATCACCGCGCGCTCGATGGACTGGAAGGTCGATGTGGCGACCAACCTCTACATACTGCCGCGCGGCATTGCCCGCACCGGTCAGGCCGGCCCGAAGTCATTGGCCTGGACCGCGCGCTACGGTTCGGTGGTGGCCACCGGCTACGACGTGTCGACCACCGATGGCATGAACGAAAAGGGCCTGGTGGCCAACCTGCTGTGGCTGGTCGAGTCGGAGTATCCACAGCAGCGTGGCAACAAACCGGGCCTGGCGATTTCGTTGTGGGCACAGTACGTGCTGGACAACTTCGCTACGGTGGAGGAGGCAGTGGCAGCGCTGAAGCGTGAGCCGTACTCCATCGTCACCGACAAGGTGCCCGGCGAGGATCGGCAGGCAACACTGCATCTTTCACTGTCCGATGCCAGCGGCGACAGCGCCATCGTCGAGTACATCGGCGGTCGCCAGGTGATCCACCATGACCGGCGCTATCAGGTGATGACCAACTCGCCGATCTTCGAGCAGCAGCTGGCCCTCAACAGTTACTGGCAGCAGATCGGCGGCACGGTGATGCTGCCCGGCACCAATCGCTCCGCGGACCGTTTCGCGCGCGCCTCGTTCTACATCAACGCCATTCCCAAGGCCGAGGATCCGGTGGTGGCGCTGGCCAGTGTGTTCAGCGTGATCCGCAACACCTCGGTGCCGTACGGCATCACCACGCCGGGCGAGCCGAACATCTCATCCACACGCTGGCGCACCGTGGCTGACCACAAGCGGCGGCTGTACTTCTTCGAATCGGCGCTGACCCCGAACACCTTCTGGGTCGATCTGAACAAGGTCGATTTCGGCGGCAAGGTGCTCAAGCTCGATCTCGGCCCGGACCAGCGCAATACCTTCGCTGGCGATGCACTGGGTCACTTCGTGCCCAGCGCACCGTTCACCTTCCTCGGCGTCGACGGTTAGTTCGACGCCTGGCTGGAGGCCGGGTAGACCGCCTGGATCGCGCAGCTGCCGCGGGTGTACTGCGGCAGCGGGGCGATGCTCTCACTGCGCAGATCGTCTGTCTCGAACTCGGCAGCCATGATCCGATCGCCAGGATTGCCGCAGATCAAGCCATTCTGCAGGCCCGAGTGGAAGCTCAGCTGCGGCGCGCGGTCGAGCTGGCGGCAGTGGCTGCCGAGTTCGACCCGGTAGTAGCGATGGCCACCATTTCGGTGCGGATTGGTCTCCACCAGCATGCCCTGCGGGTCGGAGGACCAGGCGCGCACGTTGCGCGTGGCAAAGCAGTAGGACGGTGAGCCGCCGAAGCTGCGGCGTACCTCCTTGCGTTCGCGGATGGTCACGGCGGGCAGGGTGGCCGTGCGCAGGCGGTCGCTGTCGCGGGCGACGCTGGCGTAGTCACGATCCTGCAGCTGGGTGACCGCGATGATGGCGCATCGGCGGCCGTCGACCACGACGCGTTCGCTGGGGCGGCCGCAGGCCCAGCCGGCGGGGGCTTCCAGCTTCAACGAGGTGGCACCGCGGACACCGGGGCAATCTTCGTTGAAGTCGATCCGATAGGCCTGGCCGGAGGCGGCGCGCAGTGCGATCGAGCGCGGTGAAGCCTGCTCCACTTCCTGTACGCCGACAGCGTCCATGCAGTGCGGGGCCGGTGGCGTGCGCTCCTGTGCGGAGGCCGAAGCTACGAGCATCAGGCCGAGGCTGGTGGCGAGCACCAGGGACACCTGCTGATGGGTCATGTCCTGCACTCCCTGCGTTGGATGACGGATCGACTATAGCAGCGGTTTGCACGGCCGTTGTTACACGCGCACACTGCGCGGATGGGCGCCATCTTCCATCTGCGGCACTACGGGCAGGCCACTGGCCTGGACCGCCATGACTACGCGCAGTGGGTGCTGCCGCTGCAGGGTGAGCTGCACTTCGAGATGGAGGGGCGCGGCGGTCGGCTGGACCTACTGCAGGGAGCTTTCGTTGCTGCTGGCGAAGCGCATGACCAGATGGCTGACGGTCCCAATGGGTTCGTGATCGTTGACTGTCCTCCGGGCGTGCTCGATGACGGCACGCAGGAGCATCTGTGCCGGCAGCGCTGGCTGCATCTGCCGCTGGCATTGCGTCGGCGCCTGGCCGAGGTGCAGGCAGGGCAGCCGATGCCGCCGCTGCTGCCGCAGTTGCTGCAGGTATTTGCACCTGCTGGCAGTGGCGCGCGCATGCAGGGCCTGTGTGCGGCGGTGCAGGCCGATCCCGGGCAGGCGTGGCCGGTGGCGCGCATGGCTGCGTTCGTCGGGGTCAGCGAGAGCCGGTTGCACGCGCTGTTCCAGCAGGAGTTCGGGCTCAGCCCGCAAGCCTGGCTCAGTGCGTGCCGGTTACGCTGGGCCAAGCATCGGTTGCGCACCAGCACGGCGCCGATCAGCGATATCGCGCTGGCCGCAGGCTATTCCGAGCAGAGCGCACTGACCCGCGCGCTGCGCCGCGAGTGTGGCCAGACCCCGGCCGCGTGGCGCAGGAGCGCCGGACTGTAGAGCCGAGCCCACGCTCGGCTTCCCTCACGTGCAGCCGGTCATGGCAGTAGCCTGGGTCAAGAGTGCCCACCGGCCAGCGCTTACACTGCGCGGCCCGTTCTCTCCCCCGAAGAACCCGAATGCGCAACAACCCGATGGCCTTGGGCATCGCCAATGGCGTTGCCGCTGGCGCGCTGTGGGGCGTGGTTTTCCTCGCGCCCGCCGTGCTGCAGTCGTTCAACGCCCTGCAACTGTCGGCCGGTCGCTATCTGGTCTACGGCCTGATCGCCGTAGCCCTGCTGCTGCCGCGATGGAAGCGGCTGGCACCGCGGCTGGGCCGCGCCGAATGGATCGGCCTGCTGTGGCTGAGCCTGGCCGGGAACCTGGTGTACTTCCTGCTGCTGGCGACGGCGGTGCAGTGGGCCGGTGGCGCGGCAGCGTCCTTGATTGTCGGCCTGATTCCGGTGGTGGTCACCCTGGTTGGCGTGCGCGAGCAGGGCGCTGTACCACTGAAGCAGCTGTTGCCGGCACTGGGGCTGTGCGTCCTGGGCGTGGGACTGGTTGGCTGGGAAGCACTGATGTCCGAGCACCTGGCAACACCTTGGAGGCAGCGCCTGATCGGCCTGCTGTGCGCGTTCGGCGCGCTGTTCTCGTGGGCGTTGTACTCGATCGGCAACAGCCGCTGGCTGGCGCGCCGACCTGATCTGTCCAGCCACGACTGGTCGCTGCTGACCGGGGTGACGACCGGCGGCCTGGCCCTGCTGCTGGTGCCGATGGCCTTCGTCGGCCACACCGGCAGCCATTCGGCGGCGCAGTGGAGTGGTTTCTGGGCGATCAGCGCCGGTGTGGCAGTGGTGGCCTCGATCCTCGGCAACGCATTCTGGAACCGCGCCAGCCGCCTGCTGCCGCTGACCCTGACTGGCCAGATGATCGTGTTCGAGACTTTGTTCGCGCTGCTGTATGCCTTCGCCTGGCAGCAGCGTTGGCCGACGCTGCTGGAGGCGCTGGCAATCGTGTTCCTGGTGGCCGGCGTGATGCTGTGTGCGCATGCCCACCGCGCGCCGCGGGCGATCGCCGAACATGTCGGCTGAATGCGCTCGTCAAGCCTACTGATGCCGCCTTGGTCTCAGATGCAACCAAATGGCGGCATGTTGAACGATGATCGCGGCAATGGTTTTTTGCATCGCAGCACTTGACAGCGGGCCGGCGCACAGTGTTTTCTGTGCGTCATGGTTCTTGATGCCGCCCACGCCAGTCTGATCGCCCCCGCTACTGCGGGCCGTTCGACTGCGCCGGTCGCCACCACCACCATTACCACCACCACCGTCACCACTGCCCTGGTGCGGCCCGTCGTCTTCGTGTAACTCCCGAAAACCACGGCCCCGCACCATACAGGTGGCGGGGAAACTCGACACCTGCATGCGACGGGGCCTCCTACCGAGGTCTGCATGTCTTCCCACGCCCCCGCTCATCCCGTTGCCCCGGCCGACCTGGCTGCACCGTCCATTGTCGTGCACAAGTTCGGTGGCACCTCGGTGGCCGATGCCGAACGTTACCGCCATGTTGCCGGCCTGCTGCTGGCCCGTCCCGAATCGCTGCAGGTCACTGTCGTCTCGGCGATGAAGGGCGTTACCGACGCGCTGATCGAGCTGGCGGAGCTGGCGGCCAAAGGTGATGAAGGCTGGCGTGAAGCCTGGCATGCGCTGCGCGCGCGCCATCGCGGCGCCGCCGTGGCGCTGTTGGGCGAGCAGGTGGGCGAGACGGTCGAATGGATCGACGCCCGCTTCGAGCAGCTGGCCGAAGTGCTGGCCGCGCTGGCGGTGATCGGCGAGCTGCCGCGCGAGGTTCTGGACCGCGTGCAGGGGCTGGGCGAAGTGTTCTCCGCGCAGCTGCTTGGTACCCACCTGCGTGCAGTGGGAGAAGACTGTGCGGTGCTCGATGCGCGCGAGGTACTGGTCGTCGGGCATGGCGAACTGGGCGTGGATGTCGACTGGGAGGCCAGTGCTGATCGCCTTGCCAAGTGGCGCCTGCAGCATCCACAGTCGCGCCTGGTTGCCACCGGATTCGTCGCACGTGATCGCGATGACCGCATCACCACGCTCGGCCGCAACGGCAGCGACTACTCCGGTGCGATCTTTGCTGCGCTGTTCAATGCCGATGAACTGCACATCTGGACCGACGTCGATGGCGTGCTGTCGGCCGACCCGCGGCTGGTGCCTGAAGCCGTGCAGCTGGAATCGCTGAGCTACGACGAAGCCTGCGAACTGGCCTACTTCGGTGCCAAGGTGGTGCACCCGCAGACCATGTCGCCGGCGATCCGTCTCGGGCTGCCGATCTTCATCCGCAATACGTTCCAGCCCGCGCATCCGGGTACGCGTATCAGTGCCGAACGCTCGCCGCGTGGACCGGTGAAGGGCCTGACCCTGAGCCCCGGGCTGTCCCTGCTGAACCTGGAAGGCACGGGTCTGATCGGCGTGCCCGGTACCGCCGAGCGCGTGTTCGCGGCCCTGCGCCAGGCGCAGGTGTCGGTGGTGATGATCTCGCAGGGTTCGTCGGAACATTCGATCTGCTGCGTGGTGCGCGCCGCCGAAGCAGCGCGCGGCCGTGAGGCATTGCTGCACGCGTTCGCGCACGAGTTGTCGGTCGGTCAGGTGCAGCGCGTGCAGGTCAGTGAGGGCGTCAGCGTACTGGCGGCGGTCGGTGACGGCATGGCCGGCCAGCCCGGTGTGGCCGCACGCCTGTTCGAGGCACTGGGGCGTGCGCAGGTGAACATCCTGGCGATCGCACAGGGCTCGTCCGAACGCAACATCTCGGTCGCGGTGGACAGCGCCGATGCCACCCGCGCGCTGCGCGCGGCGCATGCCGGTTTCTGGCTGTCGCCGCAGACCTTCGCGGTCGGTGTGATCGGGCCGGGCAATGTCGGTGCCGCACTGCTGGACCAGCTGCTGGCGGCCCGCCCGCAGCTGCTGGCCAAGGCCAATGTCGACCTGCGCCTGCGTGCACTGGCCTCACGCTCGCGCATGCGGTTGGAAGTGGACGGCCTGCACGCCGACTGGCGGGAGGCTCTGCAGGACGCCGGCGAGTGCAGCGATCTGGATCGCTTCACCGAACACCTGCTGGCCGCGCACCTGCCGCATGCGGTGGTGATCGACTGCAGCGGCAGCGCCGAGGTGGCCGAGCGCTACGAGGGCTGGCTGGCGGCCGGCATCCATGTGGTCACCCCGAACAAGCAGGCCGGGGCCGGGCCGCTGCCGCGCTACCAGCGCATCCGCGCCGCGGCGGCGGCAAGTGGCGCACGCTTCCGCTACGAGGCTACGGTGGGTGCAGGCCTGCCGGTGATCACCACGCTGCGTGACCTGGTTGATACCGGTGATGAAGTGCTGGCGATCGAGGGCATCTTCTCCGGCACGCTGGCCTGGCTGTTCAACCGCTTCGATGGCAGCCAGCCGTTCTCGCAGCTGGTCGCGCAGGCGCGGTCGATGGGCTACACCGAGCCGGACCCGCGCGATGACCTGTCGGGCGTGGACGTGGCGCGCAAGCTGGTGATCCTGGCGCGCGAAGCCGGCCACGCACTCAGCCTGGAACAGGTACAGGTGGAAAGCCTGGTGCCGGCGCTGCTGCGCGAGGGCAGCGTGGATGACTTCATGGCGCGGCTGGGCGAGTCCGATGCCAGCCTGCTTCAGCGCCTGCAGGACGCGCGGGCGCGTGGCGCGGTGCTGCGCTACGTGGCGCAGCTGGGTGCCGACGGCGCCTCGGTGGGCCTGCAGGAACTGCCCGCCGATCACGCCTTCGCCAACCTGCGGCTGACCGACAACGTGGTGCAGTTCCGCACCCGTCGATACTGCGACAACCCGCTGGTGGTGCAGGGGCCCGGCGCCGGACCGGAAGTGACCGCCGCGGGCGTGTTCGCCGACCTGCTGCGGGTGGCCGCCGGCGAAGGAGCGCGCCTGTGATCGCACGTGCGTTCGCGCCTGCCTCGGTGGCCAACGTGGCGGTGGGCTTCGACATTCTTGGTCATGCCATTGCCGGCGTTGGCGATACCGTGAGCGTGCGCCGCATCGATGAGCCGGTGGTGCGCATCGATGCGATTCGCGGCAGTGTCGTCGAGTTGCCACTGGATGCGGCTGGAAACACCGCAGGTGCTGCGCTGATGTCGCTTCGCGCAGGGCTGGCGCTGGACTTCGGATTCGCGGTGGAGATCGACAAGGGCATTCCATTCGGTTCCGGCATGGGCGGTTCGGCAGCGTCGTGCGTTGCTGCGCTGGTTGCCGCCAATGCACTACTGGATGCGCCGCTGACGCGCGAGGCGCTGTATCCGTTTGCGCTGGATGGCGAGGCGGTGGCAAGTGGTGGCCGTCACGGTGACAACGTGGGGCCATTGCTGCTGGGCGGGCTTGCGCTGTGCACGGCCGACCGCCTGCTGCCGATTCCGGTACCGGCTACCTGGCACAGCCTGCTGGTGCATCCGCACTCGGTGCTGGAAACACGCCGCGCACGCCAGGCGCTGCAGGGCAACTATGCGCTGGGTGAATTCGTGGCACAGAGTGCGAACCTCGCGCTGGTACTCAGCGGCTGCCATCGCAGCGACGCCGCGCTGGTCCGTGCTGGCCTGCGTGATGTGCTGGTGGAGCCGCGCCGCGCCGGCCTGATTGCGGGCTTCGAGGCCGCACGCGATGCGGCGCTGTCTGTGCATGCGCTGGGCGCGGGCATTTCGGGCGCGGGCCCCAGCGTGTTCGCCTGGTTCGAGGACGCCGACCAGGCCCGAGCCGCTGCCGCACCGGTGCAGGCGGCATTCGCCGCCGCCGGTTTCGACAGCGATGCCTGGGTGTCGCCGCTGGATGCACCGGGAGCCCGCTTGTGCTGAATCCTTCCCCTTTACTGGATACCCAACCCATGCAATTTGTCTCGACACGCGGCCAGTCCCCGGCTGTTGGCCTCAGCGCGGCGATCGCTGCAGGATTGGCGCCCGATGGTGGGCTGTATGTTCCGCAGGTGCTGCCGGCGCCACGTGAGCTGCAGGCCGGCGCAACGCTGGCCGATACCGCCGCCGATCTGCTGGCACCGTTCTTTGCAGGCGATGCTCTGGAGGCAGCGCTGCCATCGATCTGCCGCGAGGCGTTCGACTTTCCGGTACCGCTGCGTCCACTGGGCGGCGGTGACCATGTGCTGGAGCTGTTCCATGGGCCGACGGCGGCGTTCAAGGATATCGGTGCGCGCTTCCTGGCCGGTACGCTGTCGCGGCTGCAGGCTGGCCAGGATCGCGACCTGACGATCGTCGTCGCCACCTCCGGCGATACCGGTGCCGCGGTGGCGGCGGCGTTCCATCGCCAGCCCGGCGTGCGCGTGGTGGTGCTGTATCCGGACGGCCGCGTGTCACCACGGCAGGCGCATCAGCTCGGCTGCTTCGGCGACAACATCCAGGCGCTGCGCGTGGCCGGTGCCTTCGACGACTGCCAGGCGATGGTCAAGCAGGCGCTGGCTGACCGCGAACTGCAGGCGCAGGTGCCGTTGAGCTCGGCCAACAGCATCAGCCTGGGCCGCCTGCTGCCGCAAATGAGCTACTACGCGCATGCGGCACTGACCCATCATGCTGAAACCCGTCGCCGGCTCAACCTGGTGGTGCCGACCGGCAACCTTGGCAACGCAATGGCTGCGGTGCTGGCGCGTGCGCTGGGCGTGCCGATCGGACAGATCGTGCTGGCCACCAATGCCAATGTGGTACTGCCAGCGTACTTCAGCGGCGGCGACTACCAGCCGCAGGCCAGTGTGGCCACCGTGGCCAATGCAATGGACGTAGGGGCGCCAAGCAACTTCGAACGCCTGCGCTGGCTTTACCACGGAGATGATGCCGAGCTGCGCGCTGCGTTCCGTGCGTTCGCGGTGGACGACGTGACCATCCGCGCCACGATTGCCGCAGCGTATGCGAGCCGCGGCGAACTGTTCTGCCCGCACACGGCGACGGCGGTGAAGGTGCTGCAGGACCTGCGCGCGCGTGGTGCCAAGGGTGACTGGGCGGTGGTGGCTACCGCCCATCCGGCCAAGTTCGAGGCTGTGGTCGAACCGTTGATCGGCGAACCCGTGGCCGTGCCGCCTGCATTGGATGCGTTGTTGCAGCGGCCGGCGCACGCCGAACCGTTGGCCGCCGATTACGCGGCGTTGCGTGAGGTGTTGGCTCCCATGTAGAGCCGAGCCATGCTCGGCTGCTGTTCGCGCACGGCGCGATGAGTCGAGCATGGCTCGACTCTACAATGCCCTTCGCGCAACACGGGTAGTGCCGGCCGCTGGCCGGCAACCCCACCAACCGCAATGCGGTCAGATCAACCCTTCACCGGCCAGCGTGCGCAGCCCGTCCTCGTCGAGGATCTCCACCACGTTCAGGTGGGGCAGGGCGATCAGCCCCTGCTGGCGCAGCTTGGTGAAGGTGCGGCTGACCGTTTCCATGGTCAGGCCCAGGTGGTCGGCGATGTCGCCGCGGCCCATTGGCAGCGACACGCGCAGGCCGTCGCCACCCAGCTTGGCCTCGCGTGCAGCCAGGCGCAGCAGGAAATCGGCCAGTTTTTCGGCAGGCTGCAGGCGTGCGAGTGCCAGCGCAGCATCCTGTGCGGCATCCAGTTCCTGGCAGGCGCGCTGCAGCAGCTTGCGCTCCAGGTGCGGGAAGCGGCTGCGCAACGCCTTCATCTGTGGCAGCGCAACGCGGCATACCCGGCTGTCGGCGATGGCCTCGATGTCGTAGCGGTGGTGGTCGCTGCCGCTCAGGCCCAGGTAGTCGCCGGGCAGCACGAAGCCGTTGATCTGGCGGCGGCCGTCGGCCAGGGTGCGCACCAGGCGCAGTGCGCCGCCGGTCAATGTATAGACATGGTCGCGCTCTTCACCGGTGCGGGCCAGCGTGCTGCCCATGCTGACCTGCTGCGATACGGTGACCTGTTCCAGCGCCTGCACTTCATCGGGCGACAGCGCCGAGCACACCGCAAGGTGGCGAACCGAGCAGTGCAGGCAGTCCAGCGTGGCGCAGGACGGCGAGGCGGGATCGTTGGTGGCGGGCGGAGCGCCGGAAGGCCGGGACATGTTGCGGGGGCGTATCGCGGGCGAGGGAGGGCCTTATGATACTTCAAGCGGCCGTTCGACCCTGCCCGAGGCGGGGGCGCTAGAATGTCGCCCCCTCCCACGTCCCGTTCCAGCAGGAGTTCCGCCCGTGATCAAGCCCCGTACCCCGCCCGGCACCCTTGAACTGCTGCCGCGCGAGCAGATTGCGTTCCAGCGCATGCTGGACGTGATCCGCCGCAACTACGAGCGCTTCGGGTTCCTGCCGGTGGAGACGCCGGTGTTCGAGCTGTCCGACGTGCTGCTGACCAAGTCCGGCGGCGAGACCGAGCGCCAGGTGTATTTCGTGCAGTCCACCGGTGCGCTGGCCAACGCCGCCGAATCGGGTGACCGTTCGCTGCCGGAAATGGCGCTGCGCTTCGACCTGACCGTGCCGCTGGCGCGCTATGTGGCCGAGCACGAGCACGAACTGACCTTCCCGTTCCGTCGCTACCAGATGCAGCGCGTGTACCGTGGCGAGCGTGCCCAGCGCGGCCGTTTCCGCGAGTTCTACCAGTGCGACATCGACGTGATCGGCAAGGACAGCCTGAGCGTGCGTTACGACGCCGAAGTGCTGGCGGTCATCCACGCGGTGTTCTCGGAACTGCGCATCGGTGACTTCAGCATCCAGCTGAACAACCGCAAGCTGATGCGCGGCTTCTTCGAAAGCTTGGGCGTGGCCGAAGGCGAGCGCCAGCTGGCGGTACTGCGCGAAGTGGACAAGCTGGACAAGCGCGGTGCCGATTACGTGCGCGAGACGCTGGTGGGCGAGGGCTTCGAGATTCCGGCCGAGCAGGTCGAGAAGATCCTGGCCTTCGTGGCCGTGCGTTCGCAGGGTCATGCCGATGCGCTGGCGCAGCTGGCCACGCTTGAAGCCGACGCCGGTTCTTCGGAGATCCTGCGTACCGGTGTTGCCGAACTGCGCGAAGTACTGCAGCTGGTGCAGGCGCTGGGCGTGCCGGAAACCGCGTACTGCCTGAACTTCTCTATTGCGCGCGGCCTGGACTACTACACCGGCACCGTCTACGAGACCACGCTGACCGATCACCCGCAGATCGGCTCGATCTGCTCGGGCGGCCGCTACGAAGACCTGGCCAGCCACTACAGCAAGTCGAAGCTGCCGGGCGTGGGCATTTCCATCGGCCTGTCGCGCCTGTTCTGGCAGCTGCGCGAAGCGGGCCTGATCGACGGCATCGAAGCCAGCAGCGTGCAGGCGCTGGTGGCGCTGATGGACGAGCAGGGTATGCCGCAGTCGCTGGACATCGCGCGCCGCCTGCGCGCCGGTGGCATCAATACCGAAGTGCAAATGGAACCGAAGAAGATCGGCAAGCAGTTCCAGTACGCCGCCAAGGCCGGCATCCGCTTCGTGGTGCTGGCCGGTGAGGACGAGCTGGCGCGCGGCGTGGTGGCGGTGAAGGACCTGTTGCGCGAGCAGCAGTTCGAAGTCTCCCGCGACGAGCTGGCCAGCACCCTGCAGGTGGAGTTGGAGCAGTCGCGGGTCATGGCGTGAAGCGTGCCGCCGCAGGGGCGCTGACGCTGCTCCTGCTGGCGGGTTGCCAGAGTGATCCGGCGCTGCGCAGCACCCGGATCGGCCCGGCCCAGTACCAGCTGGTGGTTGATCGCTGCCATGTGATCGACCGGGCGCAGCTTGAGCAGGATCTGCAGGCCCTGGCCACGCGGACGTGCCCGCGCGGGGCAGGGAGGCTGCAGAACCTGCAGTCTCATCCCAGCCGACAGGGCAGCCTGTTCGGCGAATGCCTGCGGCGCGGTGCGCTGCAGGCGAAGATCCACTGCCAGCCCTGAGCGTCGCCAGCGTATTGATTTCAAAGTAGAACGCCCACCTTTGGTGGGCGTTCTGCGTTTATGGGAAAGAGCAGTCGAGCATGGCTCGACTCGATAAAAGCCGGTTCCGATCAGCTTTCCAGCGAGATCCGCCAGATCGCAGCCAACTGTCGAAGGTGGGGAGGGTCCGGTGGCAGGGGTGTGAGCGGCATGGATGCCGCGACCAAGCCCCCATGGACGGGTTTACGGCGCCCCCTGCCACCGGACCCTCCCCGCCATCCCACGGAATGCAGGCCTTTGCTGTTGCACTGGCTTTTGTTTCTGCGGGTGCAGGGCGCAGCCATGCCGTATCCCCCCCAACCCTCGATTTGACGCACCGCGCAAGAATGCGCTAATGTACTAACGCGCTATTACATTGACGCAAGAGATCCGCCCCGTGAAAGCCCGCCCCGACATTGCCGCCAAAGACCCGCAGGCCGACCTGGACGCACTGGCCCAGGCCTTTGCCGCCCTGCGCGCCCCCGACGAAGTGGCGGCCTTCCTGCGCGACCTGTGCACCCCCGCCGAACTGGAAGCCATGGCCGACCGCTGGAAGGTGGTGCCGCTGCTGCAGCAGGGTGTGCCGTACCGCGAGATCCACGAGCGCACCGGCGTCAGCGTGACCACCACCGGACGGGTGGCACGCACGCTCGAGCATGGCCATCGAGGCTATGCCGCCGCCATCGACCGCCTTGCTTCGCGCTGACCCGCGCCCCGTTCCGAACTTCGAGACCTCCCCCATGAGTGCAACCCAGGCAGCGCCGGCACGAGACCGGTTGCGTATCGCCATCCAGAAGAGTGGCCGGCTGGCCGAGCCCGCTCGCAACCTGCTCAGTGCCTGCGGCCTGAGCTGGCGCGAAAGCCGCGACAAGCTGTTCTGCTACGGCGAATCGCTGCCGGTGGACCTGCTGCTGGTGCGCGATGACGACATCCCGGGCCTGATCGCCGACGGCGTCTGCGACCTCGGCATCGTCGGCCGCAACGAGCTGGATGAACAGGCCGCGGCCCGCCGTCAGATCGGCCTGCCCGATGCCTACCAGGCGCTGCGCGGGCTGGGCTTCGGCCAGTGCCGGCTGATGCTGGCGGTGCCTGAGGAATGGCAGTGGCAGGGCCCGGCGCAGCTGGCCGGCACCCGCATCGCCACCAGCTATCCGGCCATCCTCAAGCAGTGGCTGGATGAGCAGGGCGTGGATGCACAGGTGGTCGAGCTGTCCGGTTCGGTGGAGATCGCGCCACGCCTCGGTACCGCAGACCTGATCTGCGACCTGGTCTCCAGCGGCGCCACGCTGCGCGCCAACCAGTTGACCCCGGTGCACAACCTGCTCGACAGCGAGGCGGTGCTGGCGGGCGCGGTGCGGGTGCCGGATGACGCACGCGCGTCGCTGCGGGCGATGCTGCTGCGCCGTCTCGACGGCGTGGTGCAGCGCCAGGACCGCAAGCTGCTGATGTTCCGCGCCAGCGAAGACCGCGTGGATGCGCTGGCACAGCTGCTGGCCGATGCCGAGCCGCTGGTGCGGCTGCCGGCCGATGGCGGTGCGCTGCGCCTGCAGACCATGTGCCCCGGCCCGTTGAGCTGGCAGCGCATGGAAGAACTGGAGCGCGCGGGTGCGCAAGGCCTGATGGTACTGAGCGTGGAGCGGTCGCTGGCATGAACCGTCTGATCTGGTCGCAACTTGATGAGGCCGCGCGCAGCGCGGCGCTGACCCGCCCGGTGCAGACCGTGGCGCAACAGACCCGTGACGCGGTGGCTACGCTGATCGCCCAGGTGCGCGGGCAGGGCGACGACGCGCTGCGTGCGATCACCGCACGTTTCGATGGTGTCGAGCTGGTCTCCTTTGAAGTGTCCGAAGCCGAGTTCGCGGCCGCCGAAGCGGCGGTGCCGGCCGAACTGCGCCAGGCGATGGTCGAAGCTGCCGAGCGCATCACGCGCTTCCATGAGGCTGGCATGGGCAAGGGCTATGCCGTGGAGACCGCACCGGGCGTGGTCTGCGAACGCATGCTGCGGCCGATCGGCCGGGTCGGCCTGTACGTACCGGCCGGCAGTGCGCCGCTGCCGTCCACCGCGCTGATGCTGGGTGTGCCGGCACGGTTGGCTGGTTGCCCGCAGGTGGTCTTGTGCACGCCGCCGCGCGCCGATGGCAGCGCGGATCCGGCGGTGCTGGTGGCCGCGCGGCTGACCGGCGTGCAGCGTGTATTCAAGCTGGGCGGCGCGCAGGCCGTCGCGGCCATGGCTTACGGCACGGCCAGCATTCCGGCCTGCGACAAGCTGTTCGGGCCCGGCAACAGCTTCGTGACCGAAGCCAAACAGCAGGTGGCACAGGACGGCGCCGCCGCCATCGACATGCCGGCGGGTCCTTCGGAGGTGCTGGTGATTGCCGATGCCGGCGCCAATCCAGCCTTCGTGGCCGCCGACCTGCTGTCTCAGGCCGAGCACGGCCCGGATTCGCAGGTGCTGCTGCTGACCGACGATGCCGCGATGCTGGCGGCGGTCGAGGCCGAAGTGGAGCGCCAGGTGGCCCTGCTGCCGCGCCAGCAGATCGCACGCCAGGCGTTGTCGGCCTCGCGCCTGATCCAGGTCGATTCGCTGGACGAAGCCTTCGCGATCAGCAACCGCTATGCGCCCGAGCACCTGATCCTGGCCCTGCGCGACCCGCGCGCGTGGCTGGACAAGGTGCAGGCGGCCGGCTCGGTGTTCCTGGGTGATTACACCCCCGAAGCACTGGGCGACTACTGCAGCGGCACCAACCACGTGCTACCCACGGCCGGTGCCGCGCGTGCTTACAGTGGTGTCAGCGTGGCCAGCTTCCAGAACCTGATCAGCGTGCAGAGCGCCAGCGCCGCCGGCCTGGCGGCAATCGGCGGCTGCGCACGCATCATGGCCAGCGCTGAAGGCCTGGACGCGCACGAACGTGCGGTTGCCCTGCGCATGGAGGCCGCCGCATGAGCGCCGCCATTGATGACGTGCTGGCACTGGTGCGCCCGGATCTGCAGGCCTTCGCCGGCTACAGCTCGGCGCGCAGTGCGGCGGTGCAGGGCGAGGTCTGGTTGAACGCCAATGAGTCGGCCTGGGCCAATCCCGCTGATGCCGCAGGCAGCAGTCGGCGCTATCCCGAGCCGCAGCCGTTGGCATTGCGCGAGGGACTGGCGGCGCTGTACGGCGTGACGCCACAGCAGCTGCTGATCGGTCGCGGCAGCGACGAAGCCATTGATCTGCTGGTGCGCGCGCTGTGCGTGCCGGGCCGCGATGGCGTGCTGGTCACACCGCCGGTGTTCGGCATGTACGCGGTCTGTGCACGCCTGCAGGGCGCCGCACTGCTTGAAGTGCCGCTGGTGGATACCGAAGACGGTTTGCGTGCGGATCTGGATGCGGTGATCGATACGGCCAAGTCGCGCAACGCCAAGCTGGTCTTCCTGTGCGCACCGTCCAACCCGGCCGGCAGCGATATCGGCCTGGACGAGATCGAGCGGGTGGCCACTGCTCTGCGCGGGCAGGCGCTGGTAGTGGTCGACGAGGCCTATGTTGAGTACGCACAACGCCCGTCGGCAACCACGCTGCTGACCACGCATGCCAACGTCGCCGTGCTGCGTACGCTGTCGAAGGCGCACGCGCTGGCCGCGGCCCGAATCGGCACCCTTATCGCCGCACCGGAGCTGATTGCCGTGCTGCGCCGCTGCCAAGCACCGTACCCCGTGCCGACCCCATGCGCGGACCTGGCCGTGCAGGCACTGCAGCCGGCCGCGCTGGCACGCACTGCTGAGCGCGTGGCCACGGTCATCGCCGAGCGCGAACGCCTGTTCGCGTCGCTGCCTGGCCTGCCCGGCGTGCGCCGCGTGTATGCCTCGTCCGGCAACTATCTGCTGGTGCGCTTCGCCGATGCCCAGGCCGCGTTCGATACGCTGCTGGCTGCTGGCGTGGTGGTGCGCGATCAGCGCGCCGCGCCGCAACTGGGCGATGCCCTGCGCATCAGCATCGGCAGCCCCGAAGAGAACGACCGCGTGCTTGCGGCCCTGTCGGCGCGGAGGGCCGCAGCATGACCCCGATCCTGTTCATCGACCGCGACGGCACCCTCATCGAGGAGCCGTCCGATTTCCAGATCGACGCCTACGAGAAGCTGCGCTTCGTGCCGCAGGTGATCCCGGCGCTGCTGAAGCTGCGGGATGCCGGCTACCAGTTCGTGATCGTCACCAACCAGGATGGCCTCGGCAGCGACAGCTACCCGCGCGCCAGCTTCGATGGCCCCAATGATCTGATGCTGCAGATCTTTGAGAGCCAGGGCATTACCTTCCGTGACGTGCTGATCGATTGCAGCTGGCCACAGGACAATGCGCCGACCCGCAAGCCGGGCATCGGCCTGATGACCGCCTACCTGCAGGACCGCAGCATCGACTGGGCGCGTTCGGGCATGGTGGGTGACCGCATCACCGATCTGCAGTTTGCCGACAACCTCAACATCCGCGGTTTCCAGCTGCGCACCGAGCAGTTCGGTGGCGAGTGGGACTGGCCGGGCATCGCCCACGCGCTGGCCGACGCGCCACGCACCGCAGTAGTCCAGCGCAATACTAAGGAAACGAAGATCCGCGTTGAGCTGGACCTGGATCGTGCCGGCGATGCACGCATCTCCACCGGCCTGCCGTTCTTCGACCACATGCTTGAACAGATCGGCAAGCATGGTGGCTTCGCGCTGGACATCCAGGCCGATGGTGACCTGCACATTGACGAGCACCACACCATCGAAGACACCGGGCTCGCATTGGGCCAGGCCCTGCGCGAGGCGCTGGGCGACAAGCGCGGCATTGGTCGCTACGGTTTCACCCTGCCGATGGACGAGACCCTGGCCAGCGCGGCATTGGATTTCAGCGGCCGGCCGTACTTCGTGTTCGAGGGTGAGTTCAAGCGCGAGCGGGTGGGCGACATGCCGACCGAGCTGGTGCCGCACTTCTTCCGTTCGCTGTGCGATGCCAGCGGCCTGAACCTCAACCTGCAGGTGCGCGGTGACAACGATCACCACAAGGTCGAGGCCTGCTTCAAGGCGCTGGCGCGTGCGCTGCGTCCAGCGTTGGCCCGGCAGGGCACCGCGCTGCCTTCCACCAAGGGGGCGTTGTGAGCGACGTCGCGCTGATCGATGCCGGCGGTGCCAACCTGGGCTCGGTGCGCTATGCACTGGAGCGTCTGGGTGCGACGGTGCGGCTGGTGCGCGATGCGGACGGCCTGATCGGGGCGCAGCGGGTGATCCTGCCCGGTGTCGGCGCCGCCGGTCCCGGCATGCAGCGCCTGCACGCGCAGGGCCTGGTGGAATCGTTGCAGCGACTGGAAGTGCCGTTGATGGGCATCTGCCTCGGCATGCAATTGCTGTTCGAACGCTCCGAGGAAGCGGGCGTGGAAACGCTGGGGCTGATTCCCGGCGTGGTTCGCAAGCTGGTGCCGGCCTGTGGCATCCGCGTGCCGCACATGGGTTGGAACCGGCTGCTGCCGCTGCGGGAGTCGTTGCTGTTGCAAGGTGTCCCGGAGCGGGCCAGCGCCTACTTCGTGCACAGCTACGCGGCGCCCCTCAATACCCACACCGTCGCTGCCTGTGACCACGGCGGCCTGTTCACTGCCGTGGTGGAGCAGGGGCGTTACTACGGCGCACAGTTCCACCCCGAACGCTCCGGCGAGACCGGCTCGCTGATGCTGCGCAATTTCCTCGAGGGCACCGCTGCATGAGTTTCATCGTCTACCCCGCGCTGGATATCCGCGATGGCCGCGTGGTGCGGCTGCGCCAGGGCGACTACGCGCAGGAAACCACCTATGGCGACGATCCATTGCCACGCGCGCAGGCCTTCGCCGCGCGAGGTGCGCAGTGGATGCATCTGGTCGACCTGGACGCTGCACGCGCCGGTGGCTACACGCTGGCACCGCTGCTGTCGTCGATCCGCGCGCAGACGCCGCTGCAGGTGCAGACCGGTGGTGGCGTGCGCGGCCGCGCCGATGTAGCGCGCATCCTCGATGCCGGCGCGGGCCGCGTGGTGGTCGGTTCGCTGGCCGTGCGTCGTCCCGATGAAGTGGTCGGCTGGCTGGAGGAATTCGGCGCCGATCGCATCACCATTGCGCTGGACGCTCGTCGGGATGCGCAGGGCCAATGGCAGCTGCCGGTGCACGGCTGGACCGAGAACGCCGGGGTAACCCTGGATGAGCTGGCGCAGCGCTACGCGCGCGCCGGCATGCGCCACCTGCTGTGCACCGACATCGCCCGCGACGGCATGCTGGCCGGGCCCAACATCGGCCTCTACCAGCACCTGTCGGGCTTGCTGCCGGGTGTGGCGGTGCAGGCTTCCGGCGGCATCCGTGACGTGGCCGACGTTGCCGAAGCGCGACGTGCAGGCTGCGGTGGCGCGATCCTTGGCAAGGCGCTGCTGGAGCAGCGCATGGACCTGGCGGAGGCACTGGCATGTTGAGCCGGCGCATCATTCCGTGCCTGGACGTGCGCGATGGCCGCGTGGTCAAGGGCGTGCGTTTCCGCGACCACGTCGACATGGGCGATATCGCCGAGCTGGCGCAGCGCTACCGTGACCAGGGCGCCGACGAGCTGGTGTTCTATGACATCGGCGCCAGCCCCGAGGCGCGCTCGGTGGACGTGGCCTGGATCGAGCGCATCGCGCGGCTGATCGACATTCCGTTCTGCGTGGCCGGTGGCATCGACAGCGTGGAAACCGCGCGTCGCGTGCTGTTCGCCGGTGCCGACAAGGTGTCGATCAACTCGCCGGCGTTGGGCCGTCCGGAACTGATCACTGAACTGGCCGACGAGTTCGGCGTGCAGTGTGTAGTGGTCGGTGTCGATTCGGTACGCGAGACCGATGGACAGTGGCGGGTGCGCCGCTTCAGCGGGGACCCGGACAAGACCCAGGCGGTGCCACTGCGCACCCTGGACTGGATTGTCGAGGCGCAACGGCGGGGCGCCGGTGAGATCGTGCTGAACTGCATGGACAGCGATGGCGTGCGCCGTGGCTACGATGTCGTGCAACTGCAACAGGCGCGGGCACTGTGCCAGGTACCGTTGATCGCCTCTGGCGGTGCCGGCGCGATGGAGCACTTTGCCGAAGCCTTCGACCAGGCCGACGTCGACGGCGCGCTGGCGGCCAGTGTGTTCCACAGCGGTGCCATCGCCATTCCGGAATTGAAGCGCTACCTGCGCGGACAGCAGATCGAGGTGCGGGATGTCTATTGAAATCAGGCCGTCCTTGGACGCGTTGCAGGCGCTGGACTGGGGCAAGGGCGACGGCCTGCTGCCGGCGGTGGTGCAGGATGCCGATACCCTGCAGGTGCTGATGCTGGGCTATGTCAGCGCCGAATCATTGGCGGCCACCCTGGCGATCGGGCACATGACGTTCTTCAGCCGCAGCAAGCAACGGTTGTGGACCAAGGGTGAGCAGTCCGGCAACGTGCTGGTGGTGCAGTCGATCAGCGTCGACTGCGATGCCGATACGTTGCTGGTGATGGCACGTCCCGCCGGGCCGACCTGCCATACCGGCGCCGAGAGCTGTTTCGACCAGGCGCCGAAGGACTTCCTGGGCGGGCTGGGCCAGCTGGTGGCGATGCGCGAGGCACAGCGGCCACCGGGCAGCTACACCACCAGCCTGTTCGAGGGCGGCATCCGCCGCATCGCGCAGAAGGTGGGCGAGGAGGGCGTGGAGACCGCCCTGGCGGCGGTGGCGCAGGACGATGAAGCGCTGCTGGGCGAGGCATCGGACCTGCTGTACCACCTGCTGGTGCTGCTGCGCGCGCGTGGTTTGTCGCTGGAGGATGCGCGGGCGGTGCTGGAAAAGCGCCATCGTTGAGGAAGGCGTGCGGACCAGCGGTCCGCATCCACCTTTGCAATGCAGCCGAGCTTGGCTCGGCTCTACAATACAGGGTCTTCTTCTTTCCCGGACCGCCCATGAAACTGCCTGCCGCCTGGCTGTGCTGCCTGTTGCTGACCTCGCCGGCCTGGGCCGCAGACACTGTGGTCACCGGCAAGGTCTATCTGGAACGCGACGGCCGGCCGGGTCGCGGTGCGACCGATCCGGGCCTGGCCGGGGTGCAGGTCTCCAACGGCGAGACCCTCGTCAAGACCGCCGCCGACGGCAGCTACAGCCTGCCGGTGCGTGATGGCCAGACCGTGTTCGTGATCAAGCCCGATGCGTATTCCTTCCCGAAGGCGGCCGATGGCCTGCCCTCGTTCTGGCGCCACTACCGTCCGAACGGTTCGCCGGCGCTGAAGTACGGCGGCATCGCCGCCACCAGCGACGCCACCCGCAACTGGGATTTCGCCCTGCAGTCGGATCGCCATGACAGCCGCCGTGGTTTCCAGATGCTGGTGTTCACCGATTCGCAGACCGCCAGCCTGAAGGACATCGGCTACTACCAGCAGTCGATCGTGGCGCCGCTGGTCGGCCAGACCAGGGCGCGCATGGGCACCACCCTGGGTGACATCGTCAACGATGACCTGACCCTGTATCCGGCGATCAACAAGGTCACCACCGAACTTGGCGTGCCGTGGTTCCATGTGCCGGGCAACCACGACCTCGACTTCGACGCCGCCAGCGATGAGCACTCGCTGGACAGCTGGCGCAACATCTACGGCCCGGATACCTACGCGGTGGAGGAGGGTGGCGCCAGTTTCGTGTTCCTGGACGACGTGGTGTACGACCCCAAGGCCAAGCCGAAGTACATCGGCGGCCTGCGCGAAGACCAGTTCGCCTTCCTCGCCAGCTACCTGAAGGGCCTGCACAAGGACCGCCTGCTGGTGCTGGGCATGCACATCCCGCTTTTCGACGCCGCACCGGGTCGCGAGACCTTCCGCCATGCTGACCGCCAGCGCCTGTTCGACCTGTTGAAGGATTTCCGCAACGTGCTGGTGCTGAGCGGCCACAGCCACACCCAGCAGCACGTCTACCACGGCAAGGCCGAGGGCTGGAACGGCGACAAGCCGCTGCACGAATACAACGTGGGTGCCAACTGCGGCGCGTTCTGGTCGGGCGTGAAGAATGCCGCCGGCGTGCCGGACAGCACCATGAGCGATGGCACGCCGAAGGGCTATGCATTGCTCGACGTGGCCGGCAATGGCAGCTACAAACTGCAGTACCGCGTGGCCGGCAAGCCGGCCAGCGAGCAGATCGGCCTGCACGCACCGAAGGTGCTCCGCCAGGGGGCCTACCCGGCGTGGGGCATCTATGCCAACGTCTACATGGGTGAGGATGCCAGCGTGGTCGAGTACCGCGTCGATGGCGGCGCCTGGCAGCCGATGAAGCAGGTCAGCCAGCCCGATCCGCGCCTGATGGTGGAGAACGTGGCCGACGATCTGGCTGACAGCCTGCGTGGCTACGACCGCTCGCCGGAGGCCACCGCATCGCCGCACCTGTGGCGTGGCGCGCTGCCGACCGATCTGGCCGTGGGCAGCCACAAGGTCGAAGTACGCTCCACCCAGCCTGACGGTGCGGTGTTCACCGCCACCACCCGCTACAGCCTGCAGACTGCCCAGCCCTGACCTCCGCATCACGGCCCCAGCGAAAGGACCCCGCATGGATATCCGCTTCATGGCCGGCACCACGCCGGTGACCCTCAGCCGCCACTGGTTCACCGGCGCGATGCTGCTGCAGAGCGCCACCGAGAAGGTCTGGGTGCAGCACCCGCTGCATCCGGGCACGCACTTCTCCTTCTCGCTGGTACAGTCGTGGCTGCGCCACATCGCAGGCCACGAAGTGCTGGTCGAGCGTACCCGGCCGCTGCTGTTTGCCGGCTTCCGCCCGCAGCGGCTGCGCGTGCTGGTGGATGGTGTGCAGGTGGCCGAACAGGAAGGCATGTAGGCCAACCTGAATCATCGGCGTGCTAGGCAAAGCCGCCCCGATGCCTGAGAATCGGGGCGATTCAATCGATCCAAGCAGGCCAGCGTGACCATCGCAGCAGCGTCCCCGGTTTCCTCCGACTCCGCCTGCGGCGGTCCTCCGCGCAGTCTGGTGGTCGCCGATGTCGGCGGCACCTTCGCCCGCCTTGCGCTGGCTGAAACCCAACTTGGCCAGGCGCCGCTGCTGGGCAGCCATCGCACCTACGCCTGCGCCGAGCATCCCAGCCTGGCGGCGATCCTGGCCGATTTCACCGCAGGCCTTGGCCAGCCGGTGCAGACTGCGGTGGTGGCCATCGCCGGCCTGCTCGATGGCGATGTACTGATCAATTCCAACCTGCCGTGGACGGTCTCGCTGTCGGCCACCCGCGCGCAGTCCGGGCTGCACGAACTGCAGCTGATCAATGATTTCGAAGCGGTGGCGCTGGCCATCCCGTACCTGCAGCCGGAAACCCTGGTGCCACTGAACGGCGACGCCGATCCGGCACAGGCGTTCCCGGCGCTGGTGCTGGGCGCGGGCACCGGCCTGGGCGCCGCACTGCGCTTTGCCGATGGCGAGCGCCCGGTGCTGGCCAGCGAGATCGGCCACGCCGCGCTTGGCGCCGGCAACGCGCTGGAACTGCAGGTGCTGGGCAAGTTGCTGCAGCGCTGGGCGCACGTGGACAACGAGCGCGTGCTGTCCGGTAGTGGCCTGATGAACCTGTATCCGTGCCTGTGCGAGCTGCGCGGCGTCACCCCGGTGTGGACCAGTACCGAAGCACTGATCGGTGCCGCCCGCAGCGGTGAAGACGCGCTGGCGGTGGAGACGCTGCAGGTGTTCTGCGCCTGGCTGGGCAGCCTGGCCGGCGACGCAGCGATCGCCGTCGGTGCACGCTCGGTGTACCTGGCCGGCGGCATTTCCGCGCACGTGCAGGATTTCCTGGCCGATGGCCGCTTCCGTGAGCGCTTCCTCAACAAGGGCGTGCTGACCGAGGTGCTGCGCCAGGTGCCGGTATGGCGCGTGGAGCACGGCCAGCTGGGCGTACTCGGTGCAGCGGTCTGGCACGCCGCACGACAGCCCACGCACGACTGATCGGCACGACCGGCATCGGGCCGGCCGTGCATTGCAGACTGGGAGGGGAAGATGGTGGATCGCAGGCAGTTCCTGCAGGCCAGCGCACTGGCCGCAGGCATGGCGGCTTTGCCGGGCGTGCAGGCGCGCACGCAGGGTGGGGCCAAGGTGGTTTCGACCTGGGACTTCGGCGTGCCGGCCAACCAGGCCGCATGGAAGGTGCTGGCGCAGGGCGGCGGCGCACTGGATGCGGTGGAAGCGGGCGCACGCTGGGCCGAGAGCGAGCTGTGCAACCCCACCGTCGGTCATTGCGGCAACCCGGATCGCGACGGCGTGCTGAGCCTGGACGCGAGCATTATGGATGGCGATGGCCGTTGTGGTGCGGTGGCCGCGCTGGTCGACATCCTGCATCCGGTGTCGGTGGCCCGCAAAGTGATGGAGAACAGCCCGCATGTGCTGCTGGTAGGCGAGGGCGCGCAGCAGTTCGCGGTGCAGCAGGGTTTCGAGCGCAAGCACCTGCTGGCGCCGCAGGCCGAAGCGGCCTGGCGCGAGTGGCTGAAGACCGAGAAGTACCAGCCACAGATCAATGCCGAGCGCCGGGGTATTCCCGGCAACAGCGACAACCACGACACCATCGGCATGCTGGCACTGGACGCCAAGGGCCATCTGGCCGGTGCCTGCACCACCAGTGGGATGGCCTGGAAACTGCACGGACGCGTGGGCGACAGCCCGATCATCGGTGCCGGCCTGTATGTCGACAACGAAGTGGGTGCGGCCACCGCCTCTGGCGTGGGTGAGGAGATGATCCGCAACGCCGCCTCGTTCCTGGTGGTCGAGCTGATGCGCCAGGGGCGCTCGCCGGCCCAGGCCTGCCGCGAGGCAATCGACCGTGTGGTGCGCAAGCGGCCGGAGGCGAGCAAGACCCTGCAGGTGTGCTTCCTGGCCATGAACAAGCAGGGCGAGGTGGGCGCCTACGCGCTGCATCGCGGCTTCGTCTACGCCGTGTGCGATGCGCAGCGCCAGGATGATCTGCGCGATTCGCCGTCGATCTACACGAGCACCCAGGCGTGAGCACGCGGCTGACCCTGGAGATCGCCAGCAACTCGCTGGCCTCGGCGTTGGCGGCGCAGGCCGGCGGGGCCGACCGCATCGAGCTGTTCGACAACCTGGTCGAGGGTGGCACCACGCCGTCGTTTGCCACCATCGCGATTGCCCGCGAACGCCTGTCGATTCCGCTGTTCGTACTGGTGCGCCCGCGCCCGGGTGATTTCCACTACGACGCGCTGGAAACCGAACTGATGCTGCGTGACATCGCGCAGTGCCGCGCGCTGGGCTGCGATGGCGTGGTGATCGGCGCACTGGACGTGCAGGGCGGCGTTGACGTGGCGTTGTGCCGTGAACTGATGCAGGCCGCCGGGCCGTTGCAGGTGACCTTCCATCGCGCCTTCGACGCCGCCCGCGATCTGCCGGCGGCACTGGAGCAGGTGATCGAACTGGGTTGCCAGCGCGTGCTGACCTCCGGCGGCCAGGTCAGCGCCGAGGCCGGTGCCGAGGTGCTGGCGGGCCTGGTCACCCAGTCGGCGGGGCGCATCACGGTGATGGCCGGCGCCGGACTGGGCCCGGCCAATATCGCCGCCGTCGCGCGACGGAGCGGCTGTGCCGAGTTGCACGCCTCGGCGAAAGGCCTGCGGCGCTCGGCCATGCAGTTCCAGAATCCGGCCCTGCGCGGACTGGATCCGGACTGGAGCCAGACCAGCACCGCGACCGTGGCCGCCCTACGGCAGGCGCTGGACGGCGCAAGGTAACCCGTTTCTTCTCTGTAGAGCCGAGCCCTCGCTCGGCTGCTTTTCGCGGCGAACAACAGCAGCCGAGCGCGGGCTCGGCTCTACAACGACGCGCTGTCGACCGTACACGCCATCACGGACAAAACAGTTCCGCGCGCGATTGTCGCGATCGTGTCATTGACGTGTGAGCCGTTCTCTCAGCGATGTTTCGCAACCCTTTGATTGTTCGGGATGACGGCGGCCGGTAGCGGCATTCCGCGGGCTGTTGCTGCGTCGCCGCATGCCGGGTGTGATTCAGCTGTGCTTTAGTTTGGATCGATCCACAGGGGAGGGTGCTGCGACGGTCCTGAACCGATCCAGGCGCCCGGATCACCGGTAGTGCCGCACCACCACCCGTCCATGCGTTCACACTTTCGAAGAGCAACCACCCATGGCTCAGATCGTCCGCAAGCGCCGTCACCTGCTGTCCCAGGCCTTGGTCCTGGCCCTGCTTCCCCTGGCTGCCAATGCGCAGGAAGCCCCAAGCTCGTCCACCAAGGATCTCGATGCGGTCACCGTCACCGGCTCGCGCATCAAGCGCGCCAGTGTCGAAGGCCCGGCACCGGTCAATGTGATCACCGCCGCGCAGATCCAGAAGGAAGGCTTCGTCAGCGTGTACGACGCGCTGAAGACCCTCACCGAAGCGACCGGCACTGTTGAAGCCGCCTCGCAGTGGGGCTCGCATACGCCCAATGCCAGCGGCCTGAACCTGCGCGGGATGGGCCCGAACCGCTCGCTGTTGCTGGTCAACGGCCGTCGCGTGGCGGACTACCCGCTGCCGTATGGCGGT
Source organism: Stenotrophomonas sp. YJH_SMC_16 (assembly GCF_059367875.1). NCBI lineage: Bacteria > Pseudomonadati > Pseudomonadota > Gammaproteobacteria > Lysobacterales > Lysobacteraceae > Stenotrophomonas > Stenotrophomonas sp. YJH_SMC_16. The sequence goes on from NZ_JCAFRH010000009.1 coordinate 75,247, forward strand.
GAAACCAACTTCTCCAACTACGGCAACATTCCGGCCGCGGCGGTGGAGCGCATCGAAGTGCTGACCGGTGGCGCCTCGGCCATCTATGGCTCCGATGCGATCGCCGGCGTGGTCAACGTCATCCTCAAGACCAACTACGACGGCGACGAAGTGCGCGTGCGCGGCGGTACCTCCACCGAAGGCGGCCGCGATACGTGGGATCTGTCCTGGGCCGGCGGCAGGACCGGCGACAACTGGAGCGTGACCTACGCGCTGCAGTACACCAAGCGCGACCCGCTGTTTGGCCGTGACCGCCCGCAGATGGACGATGCCGATGATGCACCGTATCCGTCCTGGAACATGGAACAACGCAAGGTCGGCTTCCGTCCCACCGCCGGCCTGGCGCTGATCGATCCGACCACCGGCCAGCGCCTGGCGCCGCCCACCGGCACCTGCGAGAAGTTCGACGGCGAGTACTACACCGCCGATCGATTGGTCTACAACTACGCCGCCAACACCATCACCAACACCGGCCGCCTGTGCGGCATGAGTGCGGACTATGCGAACTGGCTGCTTACGGGCGGTGCCGAGAACGTGTCCGGCAACCTGTATGCCACCTTCGACTTCAGCAATGACCTGCAGGCCTGGACCAACCTGGCCGTCTACCGCTCCGAAGCGATCTGGGGCACCAATCCGCCGAGCGTGTCGCTGATCGACGACGACAACGGCTACTACTGGGACGCCAACCGCAACCGCCCGATCCTGGGCGTGCGCCAGTTCACGCCGAACGAAGTCGGGGGCCTGGATACGCTGCGCAACACCAACCGCGAACTGTCCTGGGACTGGAGCGCCGGCCTGCGTGGCCGCCTCGCTGACCGCTTCGACTGGAGCACCACAGTGGGGCGTTCCTACTACCGCGTTGAAGAACGGCAGAACGTGGTCGACAAGCAGAAGTCGTATGACTACTTCCTGGGTCCGAAGCTGGGCACCACCGCCGATGGCGAGGCGATCTACGCACTGAACGAATCGCGCTGGTGGAATCCGCTGACGCCGGACCAGTACTGGCAGATGGGCACGGTGGCCAGGAACCGCGCGTCATCGTGGGTCAACCAGGCTTCAGCGGACATTACCGGCGAGCTGTTCCAGGGCTGGGCGGGTCCGATTTCGTTCGCGGCAGTGGCCGAAGTCGCGCAGCAGGGCTATCACCTCAGCCCCGATCCGCGTGCAGGTATCGACTTCGACCTGCAGAACGTCGATCGCGGCGGCGGCGAGCGCACCCGCTATTCGGCCGGCGTCGAGTTCAAGATCCCGCTGCTGGAGAGCGTGACCGCCACTGCGGCCGCGCGCTATGACCGTTATGGCAACTACAAGGCTGACAACAGCGGCGAAGCGCTGGACATCGGCAGCCAGAAGGAAACCACCTGGAACGTCGGCCTGGAATGGCGCCCGGTGGAGTCGCTGCTGGTGCGTGGCTCCTACGCCACCAGTTTCCATGCGCCGGACATGCACTACCTGCTGGGCCAGCCGAGCAGCTCCGAAGTGCAGACCTATGACCGCCTGCGCTGCATCCAGAGCGGCGCTTTCCTGGTCAACAACTGCGGCGTGGGCAACACCGACGTCTGGTACACCTTCGACGTGAACCGCCGCGGCACGCCACTGCTGCGTTCGGAAACCGGCGATTCGTGGACGGTCGGTTTCGTCTGGGATGTGATGCCCAATCTGTCGGTCAGTGCCGACTACTGGGCGATCAAGCTGGAAGACATGATCGTCGACGTCGGCGCCGACGAGGTGCTGGCCAGCGAAGCCGGCTGCCTGACCGGCAAGAACATCGACGGTACACCGTGGGCCAATCCGGCCGGTGGCGAATACTGCGCCGGCATCCTGGCCCGCGTGAACCGCGACAGCAACGGCCGTCTGGTATCGATCGAGCGCGGGCCGTTCAACCTGGCCAGCCGCGAAGTGCGTGGTATCGACCTGACCGCGCGCTATCGCCTGGAAACCGCGCAGTGGGGCAGCTTCCAGCTGGGCCTGAACTACACCAACCAGATCTCGACCAAGGAACAGCGCTACGCCAACGACCCGAACCCGGAGCGTCGTGACCGCGACCTGCGCAGCAAGCTGCGCGCGAGCCTGGCCTGGCAGCGCGGCAACTGGAACGCCAATGTCTATGCCGACCGCATCGGTTCGGTGCCGGGCGTGCGCTACCACTGGGGCACCGATCGCCTGAACAACCCGGGTGGCTGCCTGCCGTTCGCTGATGGCTATGTGCCCAGCGACAGCCCGTCGCTGAACTGCCTGGAACCGGCAACACGTCCGGATGGCTCGCCCAACCCGAACCCGAACGCCGGCCAGCAGACCACGCGCTACTACGGGCGGGTCGGGCCGTTCATCACCTGGAACTTCAACATCGGCTACCAGGTGACCGAACGCGCCAAGGTCAACGTCTACGTCAACAACGTGTTCAATTCGGCCAGCTGGAACCACAAGGATCCGTACAAGCTGGACTATGACTTCGCCCCGACCCGCCTGCTCGGCGCGGTGGGCCGCGAGTTCGCGCTGGAGTACGTGTTCACCTTCTGAGGCGGATTGCGGGCGGTACGCCGGGCCTGGCCCGGCGATACCGGCTGGACGTGGCGGCTGGATTTGACCTTCCCACGATGGCAAGGTTTAGCCTGTCCGCATCCAGAAGGAACCCCGGGATTCCGATCATGAGCACGCCCCGCGCCATTGCAGCCCCCGCAAGCCCCGCCACCATCAGCCTGCCCATCGAGGGCATGACCTGCGCCAGCTGTGTCGGCCGGGTCGAGGCCGCGCTGTCCAAAGTCGAAGGTGTGGGCAGTGTTTCGGTCAATCTGGCCACCGAGCGCGCGGATATCCGCCCGTCGGGCCCGGTCGATCGGGCCGCGCTGATCCAGGCGGTGGAGCGGGTGGGCTATGACGTGCCCGCCGCTACCGTTGAACTGGCCGTGGAAGGCATGACCTGCGCTTCCTGCGTGGGCCGCGTGGAGCGTGCGCTGCTGGCGGTGCCGGGCGTCAGCCAGGCCAGCGTGAACCTGGCCACGGAGCGTGCGACCGTGCGCGGCGTGGCGGGCGTTGACGCGCTGGTGGCGGCCATCGACAAGGTCGGCTACGCCGCACACCTGATCGAGGCCGGCGTGCAGTCCGACGATGAGGCTGCAGAAAAGAAGGATGCCGAGCGCGCCGGACTGAAACGCGACCTGATCGTGGCGTCCGCGCTGGCGCTACCGGTGTTCGTGCTGGAGATGGGTTCGCACCTGATTCCCGGCATGCACGAGTGGGTGATGGCCACCATCGGCATGCAGGCCAGCTGGTACCTGCAGTTCGTGCTGACCCTCCTGGTGCTGGCCATTCCCGGCCGCCGTTTCTACCAGAAGGGCTTCCCGGCACTGCTGCGGCTGGCGCCGGACATGAATTCACTGGTGGCGGTGGGCACCGCCGCGGCGTTCGGTTATTCGGTGGTAGCGACCTTTGCACCGCGGCTGTTGCCGCCGGGCACGGTGAACGTCTACTACGAAGCGGCGGCGGTGATCGTCGCGCTGATCCTGCTCGGCCGCTTCCTTGAAGCTCGGGCCAAGGGCCGTACCTCCGAGGCGATCAAGCGCCTGGTCAACCTGCAGGCCAAGGTCGCCCATGTGATCCGTGACGGCCGCACCGTCGACATCCCGGTCAATGAAGTGCAGAGCGGCGACGTGGTGGAAGTGCGCCCGGGCGAGCGCGTGCCGGTCGATGGCGAGGTGGTCGAGGGTCGCAGCTACATCGACGAGTCGATGATCAGCGGCGAGCCTATTCCGGTCGAGAAGCAGCCGGGAAGCAGCGTTGTCGGTGGCACGGTCAACCAGAAGGGTGCACTGACGGTGCGAGCCACGGCGGTGGGCGCGCAGACGATGTTGGCGCAGATCATCCGCATGGTCGAACAGGCGCAGGGCTCGAAGCTGCCGATCCAGGCGGTGGTCGACAAGGTCACGTTGTGGTTCGTGCCGGCGGTGATGCTGGCCGCGCTGGCAACCTTCGCAGTCTGGCTGATCTTCGGACCATCGCCGGCGCTGAGCTTCGCGCTGGTCAATGCGGTGGCGGTGCTGATCATTGCCTGCCCCTGCGCGATGGGCCTGGCCACGCCAACCTCGATCATGGTCGGTACCGGCCGTGGCGCGGAGATGGGCGTGCTGTTCCGCAAGGGTGAAGCGCTGCAGCTGCTGAAGGACGCGCAGGTGGTGGCGGTGGACAAGACCGGCACGCTGACCGAGGGCCGCCCGCGCCTGACCGACTTCGAGATCACGGACGGTTTCGATCGCAGCACGGTGCTGGCGGCAGTGGCCGCAGTGGAATCGCGCTCGGAGCATCCGATCGCCCGCGCCATCGTGGATGCGGCTACCGAGCAGGGCATCGCGTTGCCGGCGATGGCCGATTTCGAATCGGTCACCGGCATGGGCGTGCGTGCCAGCGTTGATGGCGCGCGCGTGGAGGTGGGGGCTGATCGTTTCATGCGCGATCTGAGGGTGGATATCACGCCGTTCGCGGCGCTGGCCACCCAGCTTGGAACGCAGGGCAAGTCGCCGCTGTATACCGCCATCGACGGCCGCCTGACCGCGATCATCGCGGTATCCGATCCGATCAAGCCGAGCACGCCGGCCGCGATCGCGGCACTGCACCAGCTCGGCCTGAAGGTGGCGATGATCACCGGTGACAACGCCGGTACCGCGCAGGCGATCGCGCGCGAGCTGGGCATCGATGAGGTGGTGGCCGAGGTGCTGCCGGAAGGCAAGGTCGAGGCCGTGCGCCGCCTGAAGGCCACGCATGGCCACGTCGCCTTCGTCGGCGATGGCATCAATGATGCACCGGCACTGGCCGAAGCCGATGTCGGCCTGGCCATCGGTACCGGCACCGATATCGCGGTGGAGTCGGCCGATGTGGTGCTGATGTCGGGCAACCTGCAGGGCGTGCCCAATGCCATCGCGCTGTCCAAGGCGACGCTGGGCAACATCCGGCAGAACCTGTTCTGGGCCTTCGCCTACAACACCGCGTTGATTCCGGTAGCGGCCGGCGTGCTGTACCCGGTGTGGGGCGTGCTGCTGTCGCCGGTGTTCGCGGCCGGTGCGATGGCATTGTCCAGCGTGTTCGTGCTGGGCAACGCGCTGCGACTGCGCCGCTTCCAGCCGCCGATGGCGGATGCCGCCGCTGCCACCCACTGAAGGAGATCCGCATGAACATCGGTGAAGCTGCCAAGGCCTCCAGCGTGTCGGCGAAGATGATCCGCTACTACGAGCAGATCGGCCTGATTCCCGCAGCTGATAGAACCGAGTCGGGCTACCGGGCGTATTCGCAGGCGGACATCCACCGCCTGCGTTTCATCCGCCGTGCGCGCGATCTCGGCTTCCAGGTGGCCGAGATCACCGATCTTCTGGGCCTCTGGAATGACACCTCGCGGCACAGTGCCGACGTGAAGCATCTGGCCGAACAGCACATCGCCGATCTGGAACAGCGCATCGAGCACATGCGGCAGATGGCCGACACGCTGAAGTCGCTGATCAGCTGTTGTGCGGGAGACGAGCGCCCTGAGTGCCCGATCCTGCAGCGGCTGGGTGAGGACGATGAGACACCGGTGCCGGTTGATACCGCGAAGACCGGTGCAGTGCGGCGACGCGCACAGAAGCATTGAATCGATATCGCGTGAACCAAAAAGCCCGCCCTGTGACAGTGCACGGGGCGGGCTTCGTTGTGGACGCAGGGCAGGGGTCAGACGGTACGCGGCGGGAAACCGGCATCGTTCACCGCGGCGAACACCTGTTCCTGCGACGCGGTGGTCTGCACCTTGACCAGGCCGGTCGGCGGGTCGGCAACCACGCTGGCGTTCGGATCGATCTGCTGGATCGCGCGGGTCACGCTGCGCGCGCAACCACCGCAGGTCATGCCTTCAACATGGAATTCCATCTGTAGCTCCTTCGGTGCTCTTGGGGTGGAGTCAGTGTGCACCTTCCAACGATGGCAGGGTCAAGCGCCGGGCTGAACGACAGGCAAGGCGCCGACAAAAAACGGCAGCCACCTGTACCAGCGTGGCTGCCGTGGAGGAACGTCCCCGCCGGAGCAGGGCGTGGGTTGCGCCGGGCGTACCTGCGCAACCCGTGGTGCTTCAGAACTTCCAGGTGGCGCCGAAGTACAGCTGGCGGCCTGCGTAGGTGTTGGAGACGAGACGGGCCTTGGTGTCATTGCCCAGGTGCACGCGCTGCTCGGACTTGGTGGCATTGATCACCGAGGCGGTCAGGGTCCAGTCCGGGGTCAGGTTGTAGGCAACATTCAGGTCCAGCTGGTCATACGGTTCGGTGTAGACGGTGAGGCCATTGTTGAGCCCGCCGACCACCTGGCCGCGACGGTTGAACGAAGCGCGCGCGAGGAACTTCTCGTTCTCGTAGAACACCGTGACGTTGGCCTGGTTCTTGGCGCTGCCAACCAGCGGCGAGGAGCCGATTTCCTGGCCGTCCAGAACAATCGAGGCCAGGTTGGTGTCGTTGTAGGTGTAGTTGGCCTGCACACCGAAGCCGAAATCGAAGGTGTACTGGCCATACAGCTCGACGCCCTGCGACACACCATCGCGGCCATTGGCCTGGGTCTCGTAGCGCTGCACGTTCACCGCTTCACCGTTGATGACCATCGGCGTGTCGCGCACCACCGGCAGCGTGAAGTTGTCCACGTTCTTGCGGAACAGGCCGACGCCGGCGACCGCGCCCGGCTGGAAGTACCACTCCAGGCCCAGGTCGAACTGGGTGGCCTTGAACGGTTCCAGCTGCTTGTTGCTGCCCTGGCCCACCCAGCCTGCGGTCGATGCGCCACCGGCAACGCGGCGATCATTGACGTACTCTTCGCTGTAATAGCTCAGTGCGCCCGGTGCTGCGATGTCGGTGTAGCCGGGGCGGGCGATCACCTTCGATGCGGCGCCACGCAGCACCAGCGTGTCGGTGATGTCCCAGGCGATATTGAAACTCGGCAGCACGTCGGTGTACGTGCGATCCACGCCGATCAGGCTGTAGGTCTTGCTCTGCGCCAGGTCGTGCGGCAGGCGCACGAAGCCGCTCTCGCAGCTGTAGGTCGGGTAGGCTGCAGCGGCCGGATCGGTACACGCCATCGGCGCGCCGGACGCGTTGTCCAGGAAGTAGTCGTTGAACTTCTCGATCGAGTCGGAGGACTGCGCGAACTGCTTGGTGCGCACCACGCGCACGCCAACGTTGCCGCGCAGACGCTCGGTGCGGAAGTTGGCCTGGAAGTAGCCCGAGTAGATCTTCTCGTTGACGTTGTAGACGAAGTCTTCCTCGGTACGGTTGTGCGAACCGCCGTAGGTCTTGTTCAGGTAGTCGATGTAGGCCGGGTAGTTGATGCCCGGGAACACGTTGGCATTGAAGCCACCAGCGATGTTGCTGATCGGGTTGGACAGGAAGAAGCCAGGCTGCGCATCGCCGGCAGTCGGATCGCAGCCGCTCTGGTAGCGGCTGTTGTCATAGTCGGCCGGGTCACGGCCCGGGCACACCCAGTAGGTGTTGCCGGTGTTGCGGTGGACCTTGCCATCACGGTACTTGGCACCGAACTGGATGGAGTCCAGCCAGCCGGATTCAAACAGCTTGGTGACGTCGGCCTGGAAGTAGTTCTGCTTGACCTCGGTGCGCTTCCACGACGAATCGGTCGAGCCGGTGTCGACTTCGGCGATGCCGTTCATCAGCTGCTGCTGCAGGTCGGGCGAGAAGGTGGCCGAAGGCGTGCCGGTCAGATCCCAGGCGCTGTACAGATTGCCCGACAGGTAATCGTTGCCGACCTTGCGGCGCGGCTTGGCCGACATCCGGAAGTTCATCGACGGACCACCTTCGGACCAGGTGCGGCCGCCGGTGAACGAGGCCTTCCACAGCGGGCTGATGTCCCAGTCGATGGTCAGGTCAGCGGTCTGCGACAGCGCCTTTTCCTTGCTGTAGCCACCGGTCAGCTGCGGCGTCGGAACCGTGCAGTCGTCCGGGCCCCAGCCGCCGGGCTTGAGGCCGGCGGCCTTGGCCTGGTCTTCATTGCAGTAGTAGGTTTTCCCCGCCAGCTTTTCGAACTGGGCGCCGGTAACGGTGTTGCCGCTGGGATCGAAGTCCAGGCCGTTGAGCAGGCGGCCACCGGCCCAGTTTCCATCGCCATTGAAGCGGGCCATGCTCCATTCCGGAATCTTCAGCATGTTCTGGGTGTAATCACCCTGCAGTTCGAAGCGGAAGTAGTTGGCCGTCATCGTGACGTTGTCGACCGGCTTGAACTGGAAGGTCAGCTGGCCGCCTTTGCGCTCGCGCTTTTCTTCCTTCACCGCGAAGTTGACCGACGTCGGCATGAAGAAATCGCTGTAGTTGCCGCCGGTCTGGTTGTTGAAACCGGACTTGCCCCACCAGTAGTGGATGCCATCCTGCGCCTGCACGTTGCCATAGGCATCGCGCGCCTTGCCGGCGCCATACCACTGGTAGTCCTCGGTGCTGGCTTCCATGGTACGGGTGGTGCGCTTCTGCTGCGTCACGCCGATCAGCACGCCGAAACGCTCATCCTTGCTGTGCCACGAATACAGGGCCGAGGCTTGCGGGTCGATATCGTGGTGGGTATCGGATGAGGTGCCCTCAAGCGTGACGAAGCCCGAGTTGGACTCCATGTCGAGCGGACGACGGGTGTGCAGAATCACCGTGCCGCCGATGCCGCCTTCGTCGATGCGTGCTTCCGGCGACTTGAACAGCTCCGCGCTGGACAGCATGTTCGACGGCAGCAGGGTGTAGTTGAACGAACGGGTCGCTTCGTCGTTGGTTTCCGACGTGGCGACGTAGTTGCCGTTCAACTGGGTCAGGGTCAGGTCTGGTGCCAGGCCACGAACGCTGACGGTCTTGCCTTCGCCGCCACTGCGGGTGATGACCACGCCGGGCACGCGCTGCAGTGCGTCGGCCACGTTCTTGTCGGGGAACTTGCCGACGTCTTCGGCGGTGATCACTTCGACCACGGCGTTGGCGTCGCGCTTCTGCTCAAGGCTCTTTTCAATGGCGTAGCGGTAGCCGGTGACCTGGACGCTGTCCAGGTTGGTGGCGTCCTGCGCGCCGGTGGAAGCGGCCTGCTGCGCGGCGGCGCCAGCCGGAATGACGGCGGCGGCCAAGGCCAGCGCGATGGCCAACGCCAGTGCGTCCTGGCCATGCGTACGTGTTGAATGCTTCATTCCCATCTCTCCCTCTCTCCTGGATTGATCCGGTGACGTGGCACGGACAACTTGAATCGATCTAATTTGAAGTGACATTGTCGCTATTGCCATGCAGTGGCAGTAGCACCGTGCGCGTGGCCTGGTACGTCCTGTTGCTGCTCTCCCAACTCCCGGCCATCGCAGCATCGTTCTTGGATCGATCTAAGCGATGGGCGGGCGTTTTTTAGCATGGGTCGCGCGCGGGCGCATGCTGCTCCGCAATATGGTACTGGCGTGGCGAAGGGATGACGGTTTGCTGAAAACAGTGAAATCGTTTTCGTGCGCAGGGGAGGGTGGGTCGGCAGGGCTGCGCCCTGCACCTGCCGAAGCCAAAGCGAAAGCTAAAGCCAAAGCCAAAGCCAAAGCCAAAGCCAAAGCCAAAGCCAAAGCCAAAACGGCTCTGGGTTGTCTGTGGGTTGGGCAGGGCGGTGTCGGATTGCGGGGACGCCGTAAACCCGTCCATGGGGGCTTGGCCGCGGCATCCATGCCGCGGACACCCCGCAATCCGACACCGCCCTGCCTTCGACAGTTTCCCGGTGACGGTTGGATGGGTCCTGGGGACGGCATGGGGAATGGCTTGGGGTCAGATCCGTTTTCCGTTGGAAAACGGATCTGACCCCCGATTGATTTCGATATCCGACAGAGATTCATCCACGAATGGCGTGGATCCACAGACCGCAGAGATCTGTCGAAGGCGGGGTGGGTCCGGTTGCGGGGGCGTGAGCCGCATGGATGCGGCGACCGAGCTTACATGGACGTACTTGCAGCGTCCCCCGCAACCGGACCCACCCCGACTCCCCACAGGAAACCAGCTTCTGCTGTTGCTGTTGCTCCAGCTCGTAGCAGGTGCAGGGCGCAGCCCTGCCGAACACCCCCTCTCATGCTGCGCCGCAGAATGCATTCGGCTGAACCAGCATGCTCTACTTGAATCGATCTAAATTCACGGTCGCACGGGTCGGGCGTCATTCCAGGGGGAGCTTTCTGCCAGTTGTGGCGGAGCTCAGCGGAACGGTGCCGGACGGCCCCGGCCGTCTGCCTCCGTGTCATCGACTACAGGAACCCGACATGCGTCCAGTGCCGTCCGCTCCCGCCGTCCCATTGTCTTCGCGCCCGCTGGCGCGGCTGGCCTGCCTGCTCGCACTGTCGGCGTCGCCGATGCTGCTGCAGGCCGCGCCGGCCGCGCTGGAGCGCGAGGTCAACACCTTCATCGGCAGCAAGGACGACGGCAACACGTTCCCAGGCGCGTCGGCACCGTTCGGCCTGATCCAGGTCAGCCCGATCGGCAGCCACTACTCGGGCTGGCGCTATGACGACGAGAAGATCCGCGGTTTCGGCCACTCCTTCATCTCCGGCGCAGGTTGCTGGGAGCAGGGCGGCCAGGTGTCGGTGCTGCCGGTGACCGGTTCGATCGGCCCGGGCGGCGATTTCGATACCGGCAACGCCAAGCAGTTTGACCACAAGGCGTATGCCTCGTCGTACACCCATGACGGCGAGGTCGGCCAGGCCGGCTATTACAAAGTGCGGCTGACCAGCTACGGCGGCATCGACGCAGAATCGACCGCACGTACGCGCGCCGCAGCCGAGCGCTACACCTTCAGCCAGCGCCAGGGCGATGGCCACGTGCTGGTCAATGTCGGCCAGGCCAACGAGCGCCATTCGGTGATCGGCAGCGTGGTCGATGTGGTCGGCGACCGCGTGGTGGAAGGCAAGCTGGTCACCAAGAGTTTCTGTGGCGGCCACCAGTACACCACCTGGTTCCGCATCGAGTTCGATCGCCCGTTCAAGGCGCATGGCACTTGGGGCGAGGGTGGCGGCCTGCCGGGCGCACGCCACAGCATGGAAGGCGAACAGAAGCCGAATGGGGCCTGGCTCAGCTTTGATCTGGCCAAGGGCCAGTCGGTGACGGCGGTCAGCGCGATCTCGCACGTGGATGCCGAAGGCGCGCGCATCAACCTGCGCGCGGACGGCATGCAGGATGGGGCGCTGCTCGGTTTCGACCGCATGCGTGCGTTGTCCCAGCAATCCTGGCGCGAGCAGCTGGGCCGGGTGCGCGTGCAGGGTGGCAACGCCGACGACCGCGCGGTGTTCTACAGCGCGGTCTACCACGCGCTGCTGCAGCCGATGACCGGCAACGACGCCGACGGGCGCTACCGCGGCTATGACGATGGTATCCACCGTGCCGACGGCTGGACCTACTACGAGTACTTCTCGCTGTGGGATACCTACCGCGCGCAGAACCAGTGGCTGGCGCTGACCCGCCCGGACGTGGCACGCGATATCGGCCGTACCCTGCTGGCGATCGACGAGCAGGGTGGTTGGCTGCCGCGCTGGGGCTATGCCAACTTCGAGACCAACATCATGACCGGAGACCCGGTCACCCCGTTCATGGTCGACCTGTGGCGCTTCGGCGCGCTCAAGGGCCGTGAATCGCAGGCCTGGGATGCGCTGCGCCGCAACGCCTTCGGCACGCCGCCGTTGAACTCGCGCATGGCCGGCCGTTCCGGCAACCCGACCTATCTGGACAAGGGCCACGTGGTCTACGACCGCGCGTTCCCGTCCAAGGGCATGGACGTCGATCCGCACCATGGCGGTTCGGCCACCTTGGAATACGCGCTGGCCGACTGTGCGCTTTCGCAGATGGCCGATGGCCTCGGCCACGCGCAGGACGCGGCGACGCTGCGTGAGCGCGGCCGCAACTGGCGCAAGGTGTGGGACCCGCAGGTGCGTGACGCCGAGACCGGCTTCACCGGTTTTCCGCGCCCGCGCACCGAAGATGGCCAGTGGTACACGCCGGCCGATGGCCACTACAGCCCGCGCTCGCATCACGGTTTCCATGAAGGCACAGCGTGGCAGTACCAGTGGCTGGCGCAGCAGGACGTGCCGGGCCTGGTCGAGGCGATGGACGGCCGCGAACAGGCCGGCCGCCGCCTCGATGCCTTCTTCGCGATGGACGCGCTGCAGGCCGACCCGCTCAATGCCGCCCGCAAAGAGTGGGTGGTCGGGCCGTACAGCTATTACAACCAGTTCCGCTACAACCCGAACAACGAGCCCGACCTGCACTCGCCGTGGCTGTACACGCTGATCGGCCAGCCGTGGAAGACCGCCGCCGTGGTGCGCGCCGCGCAGCAGTTGTTCACCAACGCGCCCAACGGCGTGACCGGCAACGATGACCTCGGCACGATGTCGGCCTGGTACCTGTTCAGCGCCATCGGCGTGTACCCGGCGGTGCCGGGCAGCGGCCAGTTCCTGCTGCACACCCCGCGCTTCAGCAAGGTGGAAGTGGACATGGGCAATGGCCGCACGCTGCGCATCGACGCGCCGGGTGCCGATGGCCGCCGCCTGCAGTACGTGCAGGGCGTGCAGGTCGATGGCCAGGCGCATGCACCGGTGTGGCTGGACTGGAACCGCCTGCAGCAGGGCCCGCGCCTGCACTTCGCGCTCGATGCGAAGGCGCCGGAGCAGGGCTGGGGTACGGCGGTGAAGGACCTGCCGGTGTCCTGGTGCGCGGCACCGGGCAGCCAGCTGCGCTGAGCCGGACTGTGCCGTTCGCGGTCACCCAGCGAACGGCACGGCACGACACGGCCCTGATCCATTAGGCTTGAGCCTCCAGCGGAGTCCGGGAAGACGATGAACGACAACGGCAGCAGTCCCAGCAAGCGCGCCGGCAAGGCGGTGACGGTGACCGACATCGCGCGTGCCATCGGCGTGTCACGGGCAACCGTGTCGCTGGTGCTGCGTGGCAGCCCACTGGTCAACGTCGATACCCGCGCCAAGGTCGAGGCCGAACTGCGTCGCCAGCGCTATGTCTACAACCGCGCGGCGGCCAACCTCCGTCGTCGTACGTCGTCAAGCATCGCGCTGGTGATCAACGATCTGTCCAACCCGTTCTTCGCCGAATTCGCCTCCGGCGTGGACGAGGCGTTGGGCGGGCGCGGCTACGTGACCCTGCTGGGCAGTACCGGTGAATCGCCGGAGCGCCAGCAGGCGGTGCTGTCCACGCTGATGGAACACACCCCGGCCGGCTTGATCCTGTCGCCGGCCGAGGGCAGCGATACCGCGCAGTTGCGGCAGGCGTTGGGTGCCAATGCCAACGTGCTGCTGTTCAATCGTGAACTGGACGGCGCCGACTGGGACTTCCTGACCCTGGACAACCAGCACGGTGCCTATCTGGCCACGCGCCACCTGATCGAGCGCGGCCATCGCCAGATTGCCTTCTTCGGCGGCCATGCTGCATCGAGCTCGTGCCACCAGCGCCGCGCCGGTTTCCAGCAGGCGCTGGCCGAAGCGGGCCTGTCACTGCCGCCGGGTTGGATGATCGAGTCGGCGCCGAACCGCCTGGAAGCCGCGGCGCGTACCGATGAATTGTTTGCCGACGGCCATCGCCCGAGTGCGGCGGTCTGCTACAACGACACCGTCGCGCTGGGCCTGATGCTGGGCTTGAATTCACGCGGCATCCGTCCGGGCGGTGATTTTGCCGTCACCGGTTTCGATGATATTTCCGAGGCGTCGGTCGCGGTACCGCCACTGACTACGCTCACCGCCGATCCGCGCGAGCGGGGTCGGCAAGCTGCCGCGCTGCTGCTGCAACGATTGGACGAACCGGACGCGCCGCCACGGCGCACGGTCGCGCCGGTGCAGTTGCGCATCCGCGAAAGCAGTGCCGCACGGCCGAACTGATTCCTTCCACATACCCCTTCCACGCAACAACGACCTTCCGCGCATCGAGGCGCGTACCGCATGCCGATCTCCGCAACGCCCCGTCCATCGGGTTCCTCCAGCAGCCAGGCACCGGTCATGAATGCCCGTGCTGCTCTGGCGGTCGCCACCACCATCTTCTTCATGTGGGGCTTCCTGACAAGCCTCAACGACGTGCTGATCCCGCATCTGAAGGCGGTGTTCGAGCTGAACTACACCCGCGCGATGCTGGTGCAGTTCACCTTCTTCGGCGCGTACTTCCTGATGTCGGTGCCGGCCGGTCGGCTGGTGGCCCGTCTGGGCTACAAGAGGGGCATCATCGCGGGCCTGCTGATCGCAGGCGTGGGCGCGCTGGGCTTCTGGCCGTCGGCCGCGCTGCGCACCTACGAAGCGTTCCTTGCATCGCTGTTCGTGCTGGCCAGCGGCATCACCGTGCTGCAGGTCGCCGCCAATCCTTACGTCGCGCTGCTTGGCCCGGAACAGACCGCATCGAGCCGTCTGACCCTGGCGCAGGCGCTCAATTCGCTGGGTACCACGCTGGCACCGCTATTTGGTGGCTTGCTGATCCTCAGCACCGCAGTGAAGAGCGGCGATGAGATCGACGCGATGCCGGGGGCCGAGCAGATGGCCTACCGTGCCGCCGAGGCGCAGTCGGTGCAGGGCCCGTACGTGGGCTTGGCCATCGCGCTGGTGCTGCTGGCGGTGTTCGTCTACCTGTTCCGCCTGCCCAGCCTGACTGAGTCGACCGAGCAGGCCGACAGCGGCCACCACACGCTGCTGGATGCCCTCAAGCACCCGCACGTGCTGTTCGGCGTGCTGGCCATCTTCTTCTACGTCGGCGCCGAAGTGTCCATCGGCAGCCTGATGGTGAACTACCTGGCGCTGCCGGAGATCGGCGGCATGACCGAACAACAGGCCACGAACTACGTGTCGGCCTACTGGGGCTGCGCGATGGTCGGCCGTTTCGCCGGCGCGTGGCTGCTGGCCAAATTCTCGCCGCGCCGCCTGCTGGCCGGTTTCGCCGCTGCCAACGTGGTGCTGCTGGCCGTCACCCTGGCGTCGGGCGGCAAAGTCGCGCTGTACGGCATCGTGGCGACCGGTCTGTTCAACTCCATCATGTTCCCGACCATCTTCTCGCTGGCCATCGAACGCCTGGGACCGCTGACCAACAAGGCCTCCAGCCTCCTGATCATGGCCATCGTCGGCGGCGCGATCATCCCGCTGCTGCAGGGCATGCTGGCCGACCGCATCGGCTTGCACCTGAGCTTCGTGCTGCCGGTGATCTGCTACGTCTATATCATTTTCTACGGTCTTGTGGGCTCGCGCCCGCCGGCTGTCCGCACGCAGGGAGGCTGAGTCCGGAATGGGTTCCATCGTTTGCTTCGGCGAAATTTTGATCGATCTACTGGCGCAGCCGCCGGCTTCGACCGACACCCCGCGCGCGTTCCTGCAGTACGCCGGCGGTGCGCCGGCCAATGTTGCGGTGGCGGCAGCGCGCCTTGGTGCGAAGACCCAGTTCGTCGGCATGCTGGGCCGCGACATGTTCGGTGACTTCCTGGCCGAAAGCCTGGTCGAACACGGCGTCGGCACGGATTACATCGTGCGCACCGATGCGGCCAAGACCGCACTGGCCTTCGTCGCGCTGGATGCCAGCGGCGAGCGCAGCTTCAGTTTCTACCGCCCGCCGGCCGCCGACCTGCTGTTCCGTGACAGCGATTTCCAGGCCTCGTGCTTCGACAGCGCGCAGTGCTTCCATGTCTGCTCCAACAGCCTGACCGAGCCGGCCATTGCCGAGGCGACCTTCGCCGGCATGGAGCGCGCCCGTGACGCCGGTGCGGTGGTCAGCCTGGACCTCAATCTGCGCCCGGCGCTGTGGCCGGCGAGCGAAGATCCGACGCCGCGCCTGTGGCAGGCGCTGCAGCGTGCCGACCTGGTCAAGCTGTCGCGCGAGGAGCTGGACTACCTGGCGGCACCGCTGGGTGCCGAGGGTGAGGTAGTGGTACTGAAGCGCCTGCTGGCCGCGCAGGCACGCTGGGTAATCGTTACCGATGGTGCGGCCACGCTGCACTGGTACACGCGCGACAACCACGGCACGGTCACCAGCTTCCGCGTAGCCACCGTCGATACCACGGCCGCTGGCGATGCCTTTGTCGGTGGCGTGCTGGTCGGACTGCTGGAGCGTGGCGGGGCGGGCGCAGGCTTTGCCGCGTTCTGCCAGGACCCGGAGGCGATCACCGCCACGCTGCGCTTCGGCGCTGCGGTCGGCGCACTGGCTGTTACCCGCAAGGGCGCGTTCGCCGCGATGCCCTCGCTCGATGAAGTGCAGCAGCTGCTGCAGGCCCAGGACATTCCCGCATGAGCACCTCGCCTGATTTCCGTTCACCCGCGTTCCTGCGTGCGCACATCGCCGACACGATGGCGTTCTACCACCCGCGTTGCATCGATCCGAACGGCGGCTTCTTCCACTACTTCCGTGACGACGGCAGCATATACGATGCCAGCCACCGCCACCTGGTGAGCAGCACGCGCTTCGTCTTCAACTACGCGATGGCCTACCGCGAATTCGGCAATGCCGAATACCGCGATGCAGTCGAGCACGGCGTGCGCTACCTGCGCGAGGTGCATCGCAATCCGGTTACCGGTGGCTATGCTTGGACCCTGCGCGACGGCAAGGTCGAGGACGACATGAACCACTGCTATGGCGTGGCCTTCGTGCTGTTGGCCTACAGCTGTGCGCTGAAGGCCGGTGTCGAGCAGGCCCGCGCATGGATGGACGAGACTTGGCAGCTTCTGGAAGCGCGCTTCTGGGAGCCGCAGCACGGCCTGTACAAGGACGAGGCCGATGGCCAGTGGAACTTCACCGGCTACCGCGGCCAGAACGCCAACATGCACATGTGCGAGGCGATGCTGGCGGCGTTCGAGGCCAGTGGCGAGCAGCGCTACGTGGAACGCGCGCTGCAACTGGCCGACAACATGACCCGCCGCCAGGCCGCCAAGGCTGGTGGTCTGGTCTGGGAGCACTACGATTCCAACTGGGAGATCGACTGGGACTACAACCTGGACGATCCCAAGCACCTGTTCCGCCCATGGGGCTTCCAGCCGGGGCATCAGACCGAGTGGGCCAAGCTGCTGCTGATCCTCGATCGCCACGTGCAGGCCGACTGGCTGGTGCCGACCGCGCAGCATCTGTTCGACGTGGCCGTGGCGCGCAGCTGGGACGACGCGCGAGGCGGCCTGTACTACGGCTTCGCACCGGAATCGCGCCGGCAGCCGGGCATGGAGGGCGCGCCGATCGGTGGCGACAGCTTCGTCTGCGACGACGACAAGTACTTCTGGGTGCAGGCCGAAACGCTGGCCACCGCCGCACTGATGGCCAAGCGCACCGGTGATGACCGCTACTGGCAGTGGTACGAGCGCATCTGGGCGTACGCGTGGGAGCACTTCGTCGACCATCAGTACGGCGCCTGGTTCCGCATCCTCGATGCCGACAACCGCAAGTACAGCGACGAGAAGAGCCCGGCCGGCAAGGTGGATTACCACACCATGGGTGCGTGCTACGAAGTGTTGAACGTGGTGCGTTGAGGCGCGTGTCGCCGTACGCATGATGAATCGGAATCAGTAGCGCCGGGCCGCGCCCGGCGGAAAAACAGGAGCTCCGCGTGCATCGTCTTTCCCTCGTTGTCCGCCTGCTCCTGCTGCTGATCGCGGCCTCCGCCTTCCCGGCAACTGCAGTGCCTCTGCAGGCACAGTGGGAGTTCCGCATGTTGCCGGGCGACGCGCAGGGCGCCGCCCACCCGGGTCTGCAGCAATGGCGTGCGGCCACGGTGCCGGGCAGCGTGCACACCGACCTGCTGGCGCATGCGCTGATCCGCGACCCGTACGTGGGTGCGCCCGAAGCCGAGCTGCAATGGATCGGCCTGGCGGCCTGGGAGTACCGCGCGCGCTTCGACGTGGATGCGGCGACGCTAGCCAAGCCCAATGCCGAACTGCGCTTCGACGGGCTGGACACTTATGCCGAAGTCAGCCTCAACGGCAAGCCGCTGCTGCGTGCGGACAACGCGCACCGCACGTGGCGTGCGCGCGTGGATGGGCGCCTGCGCGCGAACGGCAATGAACTGCAGATCGTGTTCCGTTCGCCGATCCGCACGCTGCTTCCGGGCGTACAGGCGATGCCGCACAAGATCGCCGGCAACTATCCTTCGCCCTATGGCGACGAGCCCAAAGACGCGATGGTCGGCAACTTCGCGCGCAAGCCGGCCTACCACTTTGGTTGGGACTGGGGCCCGCGCTATGTCACTGCCGGCGTCTGGCGCGGTGTCGATCTGCAGGCCTGGGATACGCATCGATTGACCGATCTTGCTGTGCGCACCGATGCATTGAGCGCGGAGCAGGCGAAGTTGGCGGTGCTGCTGCAGGTGGAGCAGGGGAATGCCGCCGGTTCTGCGGTGGTCAATGTGGATGTGCGCGATCCGCAGGGTCGCAGCGTGGCCCTGGTGAAGCGCACGGTGCTGCTGAAGCCCGGCCAGAACAGCATCGAGGTTCCGGTTGAACTGGCCGATCCGCGGCGCTGGTGGCCAGTAGGCCACGGTGCGCAGGACCGCTACACGGTGCAGGCCCGCCTGGGCGACGGTGGCGCGCCGGAGCTGGCACGCGAGCAGCGCATCGGCCTGCGCACGGTTGAACTTCGCCGCGAGGAAGACGGCAAGGGCGGGCAGGGCTTCGCTTTCGTCATCAATGGCGTGCCGATCTTCGCCAAGGGCGCGAACGTGATTCCGTTCGATGCCTTCCCCGCGCGCGTCGATGCCGCGCGATTGCGCCAGGTGCTGACGGCCGCGCGCGACGCCAACATGAACATGCTGCGCAACTGGGGCGGCGGCTATTACGAGGACGACGCCTTCTTCGACATCGCTGACGAGCTGGGCCTGCTGGTCTGGCAGGACTTCATGTTCGGCGGTGGCATGCAGCCGGGCTACGATCCGGCCTTCCGTGCCAGCGTGGTGGCCGAGGCGCGCGACAACGTGCGGCGCCTGCGGCACCACCCCAGCATCGTACTGTGGTGTGGCAACAACGAGGAAGAAACCGCCTGGAAGGACTGGGGCCATGGTCGCGACCTGAAGGCGGCCGACCCGGCATTTGCAGCGAAGGTGTGGCAGGGCTATGTCGACCTGTTCGGCAATGACCTGCGCCAGGTAGTAGGTGAGGAGGGGTTGGGCGTGCCGTACTGGTCCAGCTCGCCCAGCAACGACCTGGATGAGAAAGCCAACGATTCCACTCGCGGCGACAAGCACTACTGGCAGGTCTGGGGCAATCCGGCGCTGCCGGTGCAGGCCTACCTGCGCGAGACGCCGCGCTTCATGTCCGAGTACGGGCTGCAGGCGTGGCCGTCGGTGGCGACGGTGGACCAGATCGCCACCCGCGCCGAGCAGCGCATCGACAGCCCGGTGATTCGCGCGCACCAGAAGTTCATGGCGGGCGAGGGCAACAGCCGCCTGCTGCACTACATCGAACTGGGTTACGGCACGCCGAAGGACTTCGAGGACTTCGTCTACCTGAGCCAAGTGATGCAGGCCGATGGCATCGCGCTGGCGGCATTGCATCACCGCGCCTCGCGGCCGTACACGATGGGCTCGCTGTACTGGCAGCTCAACGACGTCTGGCCGGGCGCTTCCTGGTCCAGCGTGGACTATTTTGGCCGCTGGAAGGCACTGCATTTCGCCGCGCGGCGCTTCTTCGCGCCGGTGACGGTGGCGGCGCTGCGTGACGAGGGCAGCACGCGGGTGCGCCTGATCAATGATGGCGCCGCGCAGGATGCGCGTTGGCGGCTGCGGGTGATGGACATGGACGGCAAGGTGCTGCGTCGACGCGAGGACGCGGTGACGTTGACGGCGTCAGGCGTCACCTCGATCGGTGATTTCCGCGACGCGGAGCTGCTGGCCGGTGCCGACCCGAAGCGCACGGTGGCCGTGTTCGAGCTGCTGCAGAATGGGGCGGTGAGCGCGCGGCAGGTGGTCGGATTCGTCGAAGCCAAGGACCAGGTGTTGCCGCGGCAGAAGCTCAAGGCCACCTTGTCCATCGAAGGCGGCCACTATCGACTACGGCTGGAAAGCGCGGCGTACGTGCGCGCGGCGTGGATTGATTTCGGTGCGTTGGATGTGCAGGTCGAAGACAACCTGCTGGACCTGCTGCCGGGCGAAACCCGCGATATCGCCGTACGCGGCCCGGTGGATATGACGACGCTGCGCGAAGCGCTGAAGGTGAAAACCCTCAACGACCGTTGAGGGCATCCGCCGGGCATGGCCCGGCGCTACCATTCATGGACCACGGTAGCGCCGGGCCATGCCCGGCGTGGGTGTGGACCGTTGAGGTGGGTGCGGACCGTAGGTCCGCACACCCTTACAGCTGGATCTGCTGGAAATTCTCGACCCGCTCGTGGCCGTTGGCGGCTTGGCCGGTACGCGGCAGCGGGTAATCGTCCAAGCGGTCGATCAGGCGGGTCTGCAGTCCAGCTTCGCGGGCGGCATCCAGTTCCTCCACCACATCGGACAGGAACAGGATCTCGCCGGCCGGAACGCCAATGGCCTGCACGATGCGGCGATAGCTGTCGGCTTCACGCTTGCCGCCGATCTCGGTATCGAACCAGCCCGACACCAGCGGGCTGAGGTCACCGGCGTCGCTGAAGCCGAAGAACAGCTTCTGCGCCGGCACCGAACCGGAGGAGTACACGTACAGCGGCAGGCCGGAGGCGTGCCAGCCCTTCAGCACCGGCGCCACTTCCGGGTAGAAGTGCGCGGTGTAATCGCCGCGACGGTAGCCCTCGTCCCAGATCAGGCCCTGCAGCGCCTTCAGTGCGGTGTGCTTGCGGTCCTGGTCGATCCAGCCCTGCAGCGTCTCGGCCACCAGGCTGTCCTGGCAGGCACCGCCGATCTCGGTAGCCACCGCATCCAGCCAGCGGCGGACCTCCGGCTGCTGGCCATGTTCGGCGACGAACGCCGGCAAGGCCTTGCGGGCATAGGGGAACAGCACGTTCTTGACGAACGAGATGCTGCTGGTGGTGCCTTCGATGTCGGTCAGGATGACGCGGGGCTGCATGGATCAGGACGCCTGGGTAGGTACGTAACGGGGGAATTTCTGCGCGATGTCGGTACCGGTGAAGTGACCGACCCAGCCATCCGGCTCGGTGAAGAAGCGGATCGCCACGAAGCTCGGCTCCTCACCCATGTCGAACCAGTGGGTGGTGCCATCGGGCACGGCGATCAGGTCGTCCTTCACGCACTCGATCTCGTAGACCTTGTCTTCCACGTGCAGGGTGAACAGGCCGGACCCGGCGACGAAGAAGCGCACCTCGTCTTCCTTGTGGAAGTGCTCGTCGAGGAACTTCTTGCGCAGCTCGGCGCGGTTCGGGTTGTCCGGGGCGATCGAGGCCACGTCCACGCTCTTGAAGCCGTTCTCGGCGACCAGGCGGTCGATGTCGGCGCGGTAGGCCGCGAACACTTCCTCCTGGCTGGCACCGGGCGCGACCGGTGCGGTGGCCTGCCAGCGTTCGAAGGTGACGCCGATCTTCTGCAGTTCGGCAGCGATGAGCGCGCCGTCCTGGGTGTCCAGCAGCGGCGATTCGGGGCGGGTGTCGTCGTAGATGCGCAGTCGGCTCATGGCGGCAGCTTGAACGTCTCGGGGGGGAAGACAGGGTAGCAGGGTGGGGGCGAGGCGCAGATTCCGGATCGGCATCTGCACCTGCGCGAGGGTTCAGCCGCGCAGCCTGCGTAGTTCCAGCTCGCAGTGGAACAGGAACTCGAAGGCTTCCAGGTGGCGGCGCGCCTCGGCCATGTCGCGACCCCAGGCGTACAGGCCGTGGCCATCGATCAGGTAGCCCCACAGGTTCTTCTGGTCGAGCAGGTCATCGACCTGCTTTGAAAGCACGTTCATGTCCTGGGTGTTGGCGAACACCGGTACGTCGATGGCCATCTCGTGGGTGCTGTTGCCGGCGAAGGCCTTCAGCAGCTCGTAGCCTTCCAGGCGGATATGGCCCTGCGGCGCGTACAGGCGCGAAGCGATGGTCTGCACCGGCGAATGGGTGTGCAGCACGCAGCCGATCTCCGGGAAACGACGGTACAGCTGGGTGTGCAGCAGGGTTTCGGCGGACGGGCGCAGCGGGCGGCCGACGGCCTGGCCGTCGAAGTCCACCACCATGATGTCGTCCTCGATCAGGCGGCCCTTGTCCTTGCCCGAGACGGTGATCGCAGCGTGGCGGTCGTCCAGGCGGTGGGAGAAGTTGCTGCTTGTGGCCGGGGTCCAGCCGGCGTGGGCCAGTTCGCGGACGTTGTCGATCAGCAGCTGGGCCAGTTCGCTCAGGCGCGCGGTGTCGTACGGGAAGGTGGGGGCGTTCATGCCGGCGATTTTACTGGATTCGGCCAACGGCTGAGCCCCTCGTGGCTGAGAGGTGGTTGGTTGGTCACGGAAAGCGGTTCATGGAGGTGGCGGGGCGGGTGGGCCGTGCAGGGGACGCTGCAACTACGTCCCTGTAAGCTCGATGGCGCCATCCATGGCGCCAACGCCCCTGCACGGCCCACCCGCCCCGCCTCTGACAGGTTCCGGCGTGCGGCCGGCCACGGAGGAAGAAGGAAAAGCGGAAAGCGGGTCGCTTCGCTGCGCTTGCTCGGAGCGGAGCATGGCTCCGCTCTACAGAAACATTCATTCAGGAACATTCGTTCATGAGAACGTTTCATCCGCGCATGGCGTGGATCTACTGGACGTGCCAGCAGACTGTCGGAGGTGGGGCGGGTTGGGTTCGCGGGGGTGTCCGCGGCATGGATGCCGCGGCCAAGCCCCCAGGGACGGGTTAACGGCGTCCCCCGCGAACCCAACCCGCCCCGCCAAACCCTCAACCCAGCTGTTGCCGTTGCCGTTGCTCCGGCTTAAAAGGCGGGTGCAGGGCCGCAGGCCCTGCAATTCAGAAAACCTTACTTACCCCGCAGGCGGCTGTGCCTGAACCCGTAGCAGAAATAG
Organism: Stenotrophomonas sp. YJH_SMC_16; assembly: GCF_059367875.1. Lineage (NCBI taxonomy): Bacteria > Pseudomonadati > Pseudomonadota > Gammaproteobacteria > Lysobacterales > Lysobacteraceae > Stenotrophomonas > Stenotrophomonas sp. YJH_SMC_16. The sequence goes on from NZ_JCAFRH010000009.1 coordinate 98,165, forward strand.
ATCACGAAACCGACGAACGTCCACACGCCCATCAGCATCCAGTTGTGCATCGTCATCGCCGACAGCAGCGCCAGGCAGCTCAGCACGCCCAGGCTGCAGATCAGCCAGGCCATCGGCATGCGGAACGGGCGCGGCAGGTCCGGCTGGGTGCGGCGCAGGATCAGCACGCCGGCACACACGGCGGCGAACGCGATCAGTGTACCCATCGAGGTCAGCTCACCGAGGATGTCCAGCGGGAACAGCGCCGCCAGCAGCGCGATGCCGATACCGGTGATCACGGTGTTGATGTGCGGGGTGCGGTACTTCGGGTGGATCTTGGTGAACACCGGCGGCAGCAGGCCGTCGCGGCCCATGATCATGAAGATGCGCGGCTGGCCGATGATCATCACCAGCACCACCGAGGACAGGCCGACCAGCGCGCCGACCTCGACCACCCAGCGCAGCCAGCCCAGCTGCGGATGCGCGGCCACGGCAGTCACCACCGGCTCGTCGGTGCCGAGCAGCTGGAACGGCACCAGCCCGGTCATCACCGCGGCCATCGCGATGTACAGCACGGTGCAGATCACCAGCGACAGCATCATGCCGAACGGCATGTCGCGCTGCGGATTCTTCGATTCCTGCGCCGCCACCGACACCGCCTCGAAGCCGATGTAGGCGAAGAACACCATCGCCGCGCCACGCAGCACGCCTTCCATGCCGTACTTGCCGGGGCCTTCGTTGGCGGGGATGAACGGCGTCCAGTTGCTGGTGTCCACGTACTTCCAGCCGACCACGATGACCAGCAGGATGAGGCCGGTCTTGAGCACGACCATCGCCATGTTCATTGCCGATGACTTGCTGATGCCGACGTAGCACAGCCAGGTCAGCAACAGTACCAGTGCCGCGGCGGGCAGGTTGGCGATCGCACCGGTGGGGCGCAGCTGTGCGTCCAGTGGCGCACTGACCAGCGCCGCTGGCAGATGGATGTCGAACTGGCTGAGCAGGCTGAGGAAGTAGCCGGTCCAGCTGACCGCCACCGCCGAGGCGGAGACGCCGTATTCGAGCACCAGCATCCAGCCGATGAACCAGGCCGAGAGCTCGCCGAAGGTGGCGTAGGTGTAGGTGTAGGCGCTGCCGGAGACCGGCACCATCGAGGCGAACTCGGCATAGGCCAGCGCGCAGAAAGCGCAGCAGATGGCGGCCAGCACGAAAGACAGCATGATGGCCGGGCCGGCGTGGTTGGCGGCGGCCTGGCCGGTGATGACGAAGATGCCGCCGCCGATCACCGCGCCGATACCCAGGGCGGTCAGGCCCCAGGGGCCGAGGTGGCGGCGCAGGCTCAGGCCGTTGGCGTCTTCATGGGCGGCATGCGGGTGCTTGGTGGCCCACAGTTGCTTGAACATGTGTGGTGGTCTTGTCGAAGCGCGCCATGACCGGCGCGCGGGGAAAACGGACGGGCCGGCGCGAGGCCGGCCCGTAGGCGGATCAGGGCGATTTGGCCAGCTTGCTGTTGCGGATGCCGTAGCCCAGGTAGATCAGCAGGCCGAGCAGCGTCCAGCCCACGAACAGGTGCCAGTGCACCACGAACGCCTGCCAGAACAGGAACAGGCAGGTGGCCGCGCCCAGCGGGCAGATGATCCACACCATCGGCACGCGGAACGGGCGATGGATCTCCGGCTTGGAATAGCGCAGCACGAGCACGCCGATGCAGACCGTGGCGAAGGCAAGCAGGGTCCCCATCGACACCAGTTCACCCAGCACGTTCAGCGGCACCAGGCCAGCCAGTGCGGCGGCGATCACGCCGACCACGATGGTGGCGACGTACGGGGTGCGGAAACGGGCGTGGACCTTGCCGAAGAACTTCGGCAGCAGGCCGTCGCGGGAGATGGTGTAGGCGATGCGGGTCTGGCCCATCATCATCACCAGCACCACCGAGGACAGGCCGGCGATGGCGCCGATCTCAACGAACGTCTTCAGCCAGGACAGGGTCGGGTAGGGCTCCAGCGCGGTCGCCACCGGCTTGTCGGTGCCCAGCAGGTGGTACGGCATCATGCCGGTCAGCACCGCACAGACGATGATGTAGACGAGGGTGCACACGGCCAGCGAGCCGAGCAGGCCGATCGGCATGTTGCGCTGCGGATCCTTGGTTTCACCGGCGGCGGTGGAGACCGCATCGAAGCCGATGTAGGCGAAGAACACGATGGTGGCCGCGCGGAACACGCCGCTCCAGCCGAACTCACCCGGCACGCCGGTGTTTTCCGGGATGAACGGCTGCCAGTTGGCCGGGTCGATGTGGGCCGCACCGATGCCGATGAACAGGCAGATGACGGTGACCTTGATCGCCACGATGATCGCGTTGACGAAGGCCGACTGGGTCACGCCCACGTACAGCAGGCCGGACACCGCCGCCACGATCAGCACCGCTGGCAGGTTGAACAGCTTGCCGGAGGCGATGAACTCGCTGCCTGTCCAGGCGATGGGCGCGGCACTGAGTGCATCCGGGAACGGCATGTGCAGCGTGGTGGTGATGAAGCTGATCAGGTAGGCCGACCAGCCCACCGCGACCGAGGCCGAAGCGAACAGGTATTCCAGCACCAGGCACCAGCCGATGAACCAGGCCATGCCTTCGCCGAGAGTGGCGTAGGAGTAGGAGTAGGCGCTGCCGGAGACCGGCATCATCGCCGCGAACTCGGCGTAGCACAGGCCCGCCAGGGCGCAGGCGAAACCGGCGATCACGAACGACAGCATGACGGCCGGGCCGGCGTGGTTGGCCGCGGCCTGGCCGGTCAGCACGAAGATACCTGCGCCGATCACCGCACCCACGCCAAGCAGGATGAGGTGTTTAGCCGTGAGGGTCCGTTTCAACGTGGCTTCGCCGTCCAGGCTGCCTTCGATGGGTTCGCCGGCATCGACGTGCCCGGCCGGTTCAACCGGCTTGACCCTCAACAGAGCTTTCAGCATGCAGTACTTCCTAGTGATCGGATGGGGTGGGCCGCCGATACGTTGCCGGCAACCCTGGAATGGTGAAGGCCGCGCGAACGGCCCGCTGTACCTTAGCCAAAGCTGAAGCCAACGCACAAGCGCAATCGCAACAATGAACGGCGATAATGAGCAGTATTTTTCCAAACACCGCCCATTCATGAGCCAGACCGCCGAAACCCTTGCCGTGCTTGACGATCGCCTGCGTGGCCTGCTGCGGGACTATGCCCGCCGCGAGCCTGCCCACGACGCACTGGCTGCCGAATTCGGCACATTGCTGGACGATCCGGAAGATCCGTTCCGCCGCGAGCGCCTGGCCGGCCACTTCACCGCCAGCTGCTGGCTGGTCAGTGCCGATGGCCAGCGCCTGCTGCTGACCCATCACCGCAAGCTGCAGCGCTGGCTGCAGCTGGGCGGCCACGCCGACGGCGACCGCGACCTGGCCCAGGTGGCGCTGAAGGAAGCCGAGGAGGAGTCCGGCTTGAGCGGCCTGGTGCTGGAAGACCCGGCCATCTTCGATCTGGACAAGCATTGGATTCCGGAGCGCAAGGACGTGCCGGGACACTGGCACTACGACGTGCGTTTCGTGATCCGGGCGCTGGGTGGCGAGGCCTTCGTGCTCAGCGAAGAGTCGCTGGAGCTGGCGTGGCGGCCGGTGACGGAAGTCGCCGCCGATCCGGAATCGGATGAGTCGATGCAGCGCATGGCGCGCCGGTGGTTGGCGCGCTAGCAACCTGTAGAGCCGAGCCGATGCTCGGCTCGATGCGGGCCGGAACCGCAGCCGAGCATGGGCTCGGCTCTACACGTGCAAGGCGGGACGCGCGTCAATACAGGATGCGCGTCCGCAGCGTGCCCGGAATCGCGGCCAGCTCGTCGCGCACGGCGGCGGCCTGCGCCTCGCTGGCGGTAATGTCGATCACCACGTAGCCCACCTTCGGGTCGGTGCGCAGGAACTGGCCGTCGATGTTGACGTTGTGGCGCGAGAAGATCTCGTTGACCCTGGACAGCACGCCCGGCACGTTCTGGTGGATGTGCAGCAGGCGCAGGCTGTCTTCGTGTTCGGGCAGGGTCACTTCCGGGAAGTTGACCGCCGACAGGGTGCTGCCGTTGTCGCTGTAGCGCACCAGTTTGGCCGCCACTTCCACGCCGATGTTGTCCTGCGCTTCCAGCGTGCTGCCGCCTACGTGCGGGGTCAGGATCACGTTGTCGTGGCGGGTCAGCGGCGATTCGAAGATATCGCCGTTGCCCTTCGGCTCGACCGGGAACACGTCCAGTGCAGCGCCGCCGACGTGACCGCTGGCCAGTGCGGCATCCAGTGCATCGATGTCGACCACGGTGCCGCGCGCGGCGTTGATCAGGTGCGCGCCCTTGCGCATCTTCGCCAGCTCCGTGCTGCCGATCATCCACTGCGTGGACGGGGTTTCCGGCACGTGCAGGGTGACGATGTCGGCGCGCGCCAGCAGATCGTCCAGGCTGGCGGCAGCACGGGCATTGCCCAGCGCCAGCTTGGTTTCCACGTCGTGGAAGATCACCTGCATGCCCAGCGATTCGGCCAGCACGCCGACCTGGGTGCCGATGTGGCCGTAACCGATGATGCCCAGCGTCTTGCCGCGCACTTCATGGCTGCCGCTGGCCGACTTCGACCAGCCGCCGCGATGGCATTCGGCGTTCTTCTGCGGAATGCCGCGGGTCAGCATGATCGCCTCGGCGATCACCAGCTCGGCCACGCTGCGGGTATTGGAGTAGGGCGCGTTGAACACCGGGATACCGGCCAGCTCGGCCGCGTCCAGGTCCACCTGGTTGGTGCCGATGCAGAAACAGCCCACCGCGATCAGGCGCTTGGCCTCGGCCAGCACCTCGGCGCTGAGCTGGGTGCGCGAGCGGATGCCGACGATGTGCGCCTCGGCGATGCGCGCCTTCAGTTCGTCCTCGGGCAGCGCCTTGGTGTGCGCCTCGATCTGGCTGTAGCCGGCGGCGCTGAACACCTCCACGGCGGTCTGGCTGACCCCCTCCAGCAACAGCACGCGGATATCCTGCTTCGGGAACGAGGTCTTCTTCGGCGACATGGGGCAACACGGCCAGTGGGACAGGGGCTGACCACTATGCCAGATCGAAGCCCCCATGGTGCAGTGCGCAATTGGTTGCATCCGTAGCGATCGGCGCGGCTGCGGGGCTGGACGCTGGCGCGCGCCGCTGGCACGCTTGCCCGTTCTTCACGCACCGCGCTGGACCGTCATGACCGATTCCCGCATTGCCTCGCTGCAGCAGGCCTGTCCCGGCCTGAAGCTGAAGACCGACCCGGCCGACCTGGAGCATTACGGGCGCGACTGGACCCGGCGCTGGACGCCGGCGCCGCTGGCGATCGCACTGCCGGCCACGGTCGAGGAGGTGCAGGCGCTGATGCGCTGGAGTGCAGGCGAGGGCGTTGCCGTGGTGCCGTCCGGCGGCCGCACCGGCCTCTCCGGGGGCGCGGTGGCGGCCAACGGTGAGCTGGTGCTCAGCCTGGAACGGATGAACAAGGCACTGGCCTACGACCCGGTCGATCGCACCCTAGTGGTGCAGGCCGGCATGCCACTGGAAGCTGTGCACAATGCCGCGCTGGACCACGGCCTGATCTACCCGGTGGATTTCGCCGCGCGCGGGTCCTGCACGATCGGCGGCAACATCGCCACCAATGCCGGCGGCATCCGTGTGATCCGCTACGGCAACACCCGCGAATGGATCGCCGGGCTGAAGGTGGTCACCGCCAGCGGCGAGTTGCTGGAGCTCAACAAGGGCCTGATCAAGAACTCCAGCGGCTATGACTTCCGCCAGCTGCTGATCGGCTCGGAGGGCACGCTGGGCGTGATCGTCGAAGCCACGGTGAAGCTGACCGACCCGCCGCCGGCCAGCAATGTGATGCTGCTGGCACTGCCCAGCTTCGAAGTGCTGATGCAGGTATTTGCTGCGTTCCGCGCGCGCCTGCAGTTGCAGGCCTTCGAGTTCTTCACCGACCGGGCGTTGGAGCACGTGCTGGCGCACGGTGCGCAGGCGCCGTTCGACGAGGTGCATCCGTACTACGTGGTCACCGAGTTCGCCGCCGGCGACGACGCTCAGGAAGCGGCGGCGATGGCGGCCTTCGAGGACTGCATGGGCAACGGCTGGGTCAGCGATGGGGTGATCAGCGCCAGCGACGCCCAGGCCGCCCAGCTGTGGCGCCTGCGCGAAGGCATCACCGAGTCGCTGGCGCGCTACAAGCCCTACAAGAATGATGTCTCGGTGCGGATCTCGTCGATGCCGGCGTTCCTGGCTGAAACCCAGGCATTGATCGGGCAGGCATACCCGCACTTCGACGTGGTGTGGTTCGGCCATATCGGTGACGGCAACCTGCACATCAACGTGCTCAAGCCGGATGACACCAGCGACGCCGATTTCGTGGCGCAGTGCGAGCAGGTGACCAAGTTGTTGGCGCAGGTACTGGCGCGCTTCGACGGCAGCATTTCGGCTGAACACGGCATCGGCCTGGTCAAGAAGGGCTACCTGGACAGCACCCGCGGCCCGGCCGAGATCGCGCTGATGAAGGCGGTCAAACGCGCGTTCGATCCCCAAGCGCGGCTGAATCCCGGCAAGCTGTTCGACGTTTGAGCCGGACAAATCCTTCACGCACCCGTTACGCTCCACGCTTCCTCACAACCGGCTTCGAACCGATGACCCGTCCGCTTCTGCTGCTCGCCCTGCTGTCCCTGCCGCTGGCCGGCTTCGCTTCCAGCTTCGCCGGTACGTCGGCCGGTTCGGCCACGGGTGCGTCCTCCGGTTCCTCGGGCAGCAGCTCGGGTGATGACAAGGTGGTGCTGGCTGCACGCGACGATGCGGCTGCATTCGTCGCCAGCGATGGCGAGATTCGTGGCGCCCGCCTGCAGGCCGCGCTGATCCACCTGCGTGAGCAGAGCGCCGCGGCACAGCAGCAGAGCGATCTGGAACTGGCCCGCGCGCTGCTGGCACGTTGATCCAGGCTGCATGACCTCGGCGTCATCGCCTTCTGTAGAGCCGAGCCATGCTCGGCTGCTGTTGCGATCCGCATGCGCCGGGCATTCAGCCGAGCATGGCTCGGCTCTAAAGAGGCACAGCGGGCGGTGCGGGTGGATCGCCGCATTGGCGTGGCTGCTCATCCCTTTCGCGCACGCGGCTGATCGCCTGCAGCTTGATCCGTCCGGTCTCGACCCGGCGCAGCAGCAGCTCGCCAGCCAGACCCTGGCCGACGTGCAGTCCCTGCTGCCTGATGGCCTGCTGCGTGCATTGCCGTCACAGGTCCAGGTGCGTTGGCGTGATGACCTGCCGGCCGATGTGCACGGCCGGGCCTTCGCCGGGCGCATCGCCCTGCGTCGCGAGCTGCTGGATGATGCCGTGCCCGGCGCGCGTCGCGCACGCCGCAGCGCGCTGGTACACGAACTGGCCCATGTCGCCGACCGTACGGGGGCGAACTGGTCGCGCAGTGTGCGCTGGCGTGATCTGGCCGGATGGCAGCGCAAGCCCTGGCATCTCGGCCGTGGCGACAACGACTTCCGTGACCGCAGTCCCGATGCGTATGAACTGAAGGGCCCGGCCGAGTACCTGGCAGTGAACGCCGAGCATTTCCTGCTGGACGCTGAGTTCGCCTGCCGGCGCCCCGCGCTGGCGCAGTGGTACCAGGTCCATTTCGGAACCCCGCCATCGCTGCCGCAGTCGCACTGCGCTACGACGCTGCCCTTGCTCCAGGCCGACTCAGAAGAGGGTGCCGCATCGCTGCTGCAGCTCGACCCCGCGCGTGTCCATGCCGTGGACTACCTGTTCGCCGAAGGCAGTGCGCAGCCGATGAGCCGCTGGGGCCACAGCATGCTGCGGCTGGTGATCTGCCGGCCCGGCCGCACGCCGGGGCCGGACTGTCGCCTGGACCTGGAATACCACCGCGTGCTGTCGTTCCGCGCGTTCGTCGGCGATGTGCAGATTTCCAACTGGCGTGGCCTGACCGGTGGCTACCCGTCGCGCCTGTTCGTGCTGCCGCTGCAGCAGGTGGTGGACGAGTACACCAAGGTGGAACTGCGTGGGTTGCAGTCGCTGCCGTTGCAGTTGTCGCCCGGCGAGATCGCCAGCCTGCTCGAGCGCACTGCACAGGTGCACTGGAGCTATGACGGGCGCTATTACTTCGTCGGCAACAACTGCGCGGTGGAAACCGCAAAGCTGCTGCAGACGGGTGTGCCGCGCCTGGGTGAGGCGGGCTTGGCCCAGCTGAGTCCGCGCGGGTTGAAGCGTCGGCTGTCCAGGCTGCATGTGCTGGACGAGCAGGTGCTCACGGACCGCAATGCAGCGCAGGCGCAGGGCTACTACTTTGCTTCGGCGCGCGATCACTATCAGCAGTTGTTCGCGGTGGCGAGCTCACAGCTGGGGCTGCCGGTGCGCGATGTGCGCGGCTGGCTGAAGCTGCCCGCACCGCAGCGTGCGCCGTGGCTGCTGCAGGGTGACCTGCGTGCCAGCGCCGGGTTGCTGCTGCTGGAACAGGCGGCGCAACGCCGCGCCGAGCTGCGTGCGCGCGATGTGCTGAAACGACGCTTGCTGGCCGCACCGGACAGTGCCGAGACGCGCGGCCTGCGCCAGCTGCTGGAGCAGGGTGGGCAATGGTTGCGCCCGGGTACGCTGCTGGCGGACGGTGGCTATGGGTTGCCGCTGGTCGATGAGCAGGTGGTGCTGGCCGAAGCGGTTGCCACCGCCAGCGCACAGGCGGTGCCGGCCTGGCAGGCGCTGCGCGTGCAGCTGCGCCAGCAGTTGCCGGCAGGCCAGCGCAACGAGATGGATGCGATCGATGCCAACCTCGCTGCACTCGGCGCGCGCCTGCGGGAACAGGCAGCCGCGCCCGCTACTGGCGCGGCAGTTCGATGACGAAACGGCTGCCACCGGCGTTGCCCGCCGTGCAGTAGACGCGGCCGCCGTGCGCGTCGGCGATGGCCTTGACCACCGCCAGGCCGAGGCCACTGCCACCGCCTTGGCGTGAACGCGAGCCGTCGGCACGCATGAACGGGCTGAAGATGTCGGCGTGCAGCTCCGGATCGATGCCCGGGCCCTCATCCTCGATTGCTACCTGTACATGGCCTGGTGTGTCATGCACGGCAATCCGTACCTTGCCCGGGCTGGCATAGCGACGCGCGTTTTCCAGCAGCGCCAGCAGCGCCTGGCGCAGGCGCGTGGGATCACAGTGCGCGTTGTGTTCCTCGCGGCTGGTTTCCAGCTCCAGCACGAAGCCTGCAGCGCGGAACTGCGGATCGACCAGGGTCATCACCGAATGCACCTCGGCCACCACGTCGGTGCGCGCACGACGCACGTCCAGCCGCGCATTGTCGGACAGGCTCAGCACGCGCAGATCTTCAATCAGGCGGGACAGCCCTTCGACCTGGGCAAGCAGGCTGCGGAACTGCGACTCGTCCGGCTGGAACACGCCCTCGGCCAGCCCCTGCAGGCGGCCACGCAGGATCGTCACCGGGGTCCGCAATTCATGGGCAATAGCCGCATGCCACATCGCGCGCTCGCTCTCCATGTGCTGCAGGCGGCGCGCCATCGCATTGAAATCCTCGACCAGGGTTGCCACTTCGCCCGGTGAGTTTTCCTCGACGCTGGCGCGCGCACCGAGGTCGCCGCCGGCGAGCGCGCGCACGCTGTCGACCAGCGAATTCAAGGGCGACAGGATGCGATGCGCCAGTCGGAACGAGGCGGCGATGGCCAGTGCCAGGCCGGTCAGGATCACCCCGACCATCCATGCCAGCTCAGGGCCGGTCGGCAGCCAGCTTTCCGGTTCCTCGGCACTGCCGGGGAAGAACTCGACCAGCACCGCGTACAGCAGCCATGACGACAGGATCATCATCACGATGACGCCGATCACCATCAACGACATCGAGACGATGATGTGTCGGCTGAGCCCGGAGCGGCGCAGGTGCGCCATCAGCGGTCGGCCATCAGCCGGTAGCCGACACCGCGCACGCTGGCCGGAACATTGACCATGCCTACTTCGTCCAGTTTGCGGCGCAGCTTGCTGACATGGCTGTCGACGGTGCGTTCCAGCGCTTCGCTTTCCGGCAGGCATTCGTGCATCAGTTCGCTGCGGCTGAAGATGCGGGTCGGCGCCAGCGCCATGCAGTGCAGCAGCTTGAACTCGGTGAGCGTGAGCAGCACTTCGTGGCTGTAGCCTTCGCCCTCCACATGCACGGCATGGGTGGCCGAGTCGATCAGCAGCGGGCCGGCCCGCAGCGCGGTCGGTGCATCCACGCGCGAGGCGCGCAACGTACGCCGCAGCACGGCGCGCACGCGTGCTGCCACTTCGGCCGGATTGAACGGCTTGACCACGTAGTCGTCGGCGCCCATGCGCAGTGCGGTCAGCTTGTCCAGGTCCTGGTCCAGTGCGGTCAGCATGATCACCGGCGTTTCGCCGCGCTGGCGCAGCTGCGTCAGCACGCTCCAGCCATCCAGGCGCGGCAGCTGCACATCGAGCAGGACCAGGTCGGGGCGGGCGCTGCGGTGCAGGTCCAGTGCGCTGTGGCCGTCGGCGGCGCGCAGTGTACGCAGTCCTTCGCGTTCCAGATAGGCGGTGAGAATATCGGCGATCTCGGCCTCATCCTCGACGATCAGGACGAGGGCGGCGAGGGCAGGGGCGGCATGCATGCAGGGGCGGGGCCTTAAGGTGCTTGCCTCCATCGTATCTCCACAGTTCCTCCATCGAAACCCCATCATTGCCACGCACACTTCACGCTTCAGAACCTATCAGCCGCCTGCGCGGCATTGTGCACAGCAATGAGAACCTTCAGGACTCCGTCCACGTTGATCGCGGCCCTCGCCCTGGCCATGACGGCCTGCTCAACCCCCGAAGCTACGCCGGAAGCCACGCCGCGTGTCAGCGTGGTCACCGTCGGCCCGCAGGTGGTACAGCGCGATGACGAACTGCCCGGCCGCGTGGCTGCCGTGCGCACCGCACAGATCCGTGCCCAGGTGGGCGGCATCGTGCAACGCCGCCTGTTCGACCAGGGCGCAGAAGTGAGCGCCGGCCAGGCGCTGTTCCAGATCGATCCGGCGGCATTCCGTGCAGACGTGGATTCGGCACTGGCAGCACTTCAGCGCAGCGAAGCGGCGCTGGGCCGCAGCCGCGTGCAGTCACAGCGCCTGCATGCACTGGCGGCCGCGCAGGCGGTCAGCCAGCAGCACCGCGACGATGCCAGTGCCGAGTACGAACAGGCCCGTGCCGCGGTGAACGAGGCGCGCGCGATCCTGGCCCGTCGCCAGCTTGACCTGCGCTATGCCACGGTCAGTGCACCGATTGCCGGCCGCATCGACCAGGCGCTGGTGACCGAAGGCGCACTGGTGGGCGTGGCCGATGCCGAGCCGATGGCGGTGGTGCAGCAGATCGACCAGGTCTACGTCGATGTGCGCCAGCCGGCGGCCCAGCTGGAATCACTGCAGCGCAGCGCTGCCGGTGGCGGCGAGCTGCCGGTGACGATCATCGGTGCGGCCGGCAAGCCGCTGTCCGAGCGCGGCCAGATGCTGTTCTCCGGCATCAACGTCGATGCGCGTACCGGTGATGTGATCCTCCGCATTCTGGTCGACAACCCGCAGCGCCAGCTGCTGCCGGGCATGTACGTGCGCGCGAGGGTGCCGCGTGGTGCGCCGGCCAGTGCACTGACCGTGCCACAGCAGGCCGTGCTGCGCAGCGCCGGTGGCCAGGCCTATGCCTGGGTGATCGGTGGCGATGGCAAGGCGGTGATCCGCACGCTGGAGGTCGACGGCAGCGTTGATCGCCAGTGGCTGGTGCGCACGGGCCTGAAGGCGGGCGAAAAGGTAGTGGTCGAGGGCCAGGAACGCCTGCAGGAAGGCGTGGTGGTCGATGCGCGCGATTGGCAGATGCCGGTCGCCAGCGCCGGCGTGGTGCAGGCCGGCAGCAAGGGCTGAGCCTCTACCGGGCTGGTCCCTCCAGGGAAATCCAACATGGCACGTTTCTTCATCGATCGCCCGGTGTTCGCCTGGGTGCTGGCGATCTTCATCATCCTGGCTGGCGTACTGGCAATCCCACGGCTGGCCGTTGAGCGCTATCCGGCGGTGGCGCCACCCAGCGTCAGCATCTATGCCAGCTACCCCGGTGCCAGCCCGCAGACGCTGAATGACGCGGTGGTCGGCCTGATCGAGCGCGAGCTGTCCAGCGTCAAGCACCTGCTGTACTTCGAGTCGTCGGTGGACACCTCCGGCGAAGCCTCGATCACTGCGACCTTCAAGCCGGGTACCAACCCGGAGCTGGCGCAGGTGGACGTGCAGAACCGGATCAAGGCGATCGAACCGCGCCTGCCGCGCAGCGTGCGCCAGAACGGCCTGTTCGTGGAGGCCGCCGATTCCGGCTTCCTGATGCTGGTCGGCCTGCGTTCGCCGGATGCCAGCGTCAGCGAAGCGGCGCTGGGCGACTTCATGGCGCGCAACATCATCGAAGAGCTGCGCCGCATCGATGGCGTCGGCCGCGTGCAGCTGTTCGGCGCCGAGCAGGCGATGCGTGTGTGGCTGGACCCGACCCGGTTGACCGGCTACGGCCTGACCATGGGCGACGTCGCCGCCGCCATCGAGCAGCAGAACCTGGAGATCTCGCCGGGACGCATCGGCGATTCGCCGGGTGTGCCGGGCCAGCGCATTACCGTGCCGTTGAGTGCCGACGGCCAACTGTCCACGCCGGAACAGTTCGCTGCCATCGTGCTGCGCGCCGGGGCCGACGGCTCGCGGGTGCTGCTGGGCGATGTCGCCCGCGTCGAGCTGGGCGCCCAGAGCTATGCCTGGGGCACCCGCGAGGACGGCCATCCGGCCACCGCCGCCGGCGTGCAGCTGCGTCCTGGCGCGAACGCGGTGCGCACCGCGTCGGCGGTGCGTGAGCGCATGGCCGAGCTGGCACCGCTGCTGCCGCGCGGCGTGGAAGCGAGCATTCCGTTCGATACCGCGCCGTTCGTCAAGATCTCGATCCAGAAGGTGGTGCAGACGCTGCTGGAGGCGATGCTGCTGGTGTTCGCGGTGATGTACCTGTTCCTGCAGAACTGGCGCTACACGCTGATCCCGGCGCTGGTCGCACCGATCGCACTGCTGGGCACCTTCGCTGTGATGCTGGCGCTGGGCTTCTCGATCAACGTGCTGACCATGTTCGGCATGGTGCTGGCAATCGGCATCATCGTCGACGACGCGATCGTGGTGGTCGAGGGCGTGGAACGGATCATGGCCGAAGAAGGGCTGCCGCCGCGCGAGGCCACCATCAAGGCGATGCGTGAGCTGACCGGCGCAGTGATCGGCATCACCCTGGTGTTGACCGCGGTGTTCATCCCGATGGCGTTGGCCAGCGGCTCGGTGGGCGCGATCTACCGCCAGTTCACCGTGGCGATGGCGGTGTCGATCCTGTTCTCGGCGCTGCTGGCATTGAGCCTGACGCCGGCGCTGTGCGCGACGCTGCTGCGCCCGAACAGCCATGGCCATCATGGTCGTGGTGGGCTGTTCGGCGCCTTCAACCGTGGCTTCGAGCGGATGACCGGGCGTTACCAGCGTAGTGTGGCGTCGGTGCTGCAGCGGAGCGGGCGGGTCATGGGCGTGTTCGCCGCGCTGGTGGCGGCGTTGCTGCTGGGCCTGCATTGGCTGCCGGGCGCATTCCTGCCGGAAGAGGACCAGGGCTACTTCATGACCTCGATCCAGCTGCCGGCCGAAGCGACGGCCGAGCGCACGCTGGCCGTGGTCGAAGCCTACGAAAGGCATGTGGCGTCACGCCCGGGCATCGGCTCCAACCAGTCGATCCTCGGCTACAGCTTCTCCGGGTCCGGCCCGAGCGCGGCGCTGACCTACACCATGCTGAAGGACTGGGGCGAGCGTGCAGGAGCCACCGCGGCCGGCGAAGTGGAGGCCGCGCAGAAGGCGATGGCGACGATTGCCGAGGGCGAGGTGATGAGCGTGATGCCGCCGGCCATCGACAGCCTGGGACGCTCCTCCGGCTTCTCACTGGCGCTGCAGGCGCGCACCGGGCAGAGCCAGGCAGAGCTGCGCGCGGCCCTGCAGCAGCTGCTGAAGCTGGCCGAGGCCAGTCCGCTGCTGTCGGAGGTGCATGCCGATGGCCTGCCAGCAGGCACCAGCGTGCGGCTGGACATCGACCGCGCCAAGGCCGAGGCGATGGGCGTGGGGTTCGAGCAGATCAGCAGCACGCTGTCGGCGGCGATGGGCTCGCAGTACGTCAACGACTTCCCCAACAAGGGCCGGCTGCAGCAGGTGATCCTGCAGGCCGATGCACCGCACCGGATGGAGCTGGAGGATGTGCTGAAGCTGTACGTTCGCAACAGCGAAGGCGGCATGGTGGCGTTGTCGGAACTGGTGACGCCGCACTGGACCGAGGCGCCGTTGCAGCTGCAGCGCTATCTCGGCTTCCCGGCGCTGAACCTGTCCGGCGCACCGGCCTCCGGCGTGTCGACCGGCCAGGCCATGGCGGAGATGGAGCGGTTGGCGCAGAAGCTGCCGTCCGGCTTTGCCCTGCAGTGGACCAGCCAGTCGCTGCAGGAGCGGGAGTCGGGGGCGCAGGCACCGTGGCTGCTGTTGTTGTCGATGCTGGTGGTGTTCCTGGTGCTGGCGGCTCTCTATGAGAGCTGGTCGATCCCGCTGGCGGTGATGCTGGTGGTGCCGCTGGGCCTGCTCGGTGCGGTCGCCGCGGTGCTGCTGCGGGGCATGCCCAACGACGTGTTCTTCAAGGTCGGCATGATCACCGTGATCGGGCTGTCGGCGAAGAACGCGATCCTCATCGTCGAGTTCGCGCGCCAGCTGCAGCAGCAGGGTCGCGGCCTGGTCGAGGCGGCATTGGAAGCGGCCAGGTTGCGCTTGCGGCCGATCGTGATGACCTCGCTGGCATTCGCGCTGGGCGTGGTGCCGCTGATGCTGGCGCAGGGCGCGTCGAAGGAAACCCAGCAGGCGATTGGAACCGGTGTGTTCGGCGGCATGGTCAGTGCGACCGTGCTGGCGGTGTTCTTCGTACCGGTCTTCTATGTAGTAGTGCAGGGCGCGCGGCAGTGGATCGCGCAACGCCTGCGCAGGCGCCGGCCGATGCCGGAAGGATCCGTGGATGGAACGGGACATCGTTGAAGACCTGCATGAGCGGCAGTTGGCGGCGCTGGAGCAGCGCCTGCGGCAGGCGTTGCTGGATGACGACCACGATGCGCTCACCGCGCTGGTATCGCCGGCCTTGTTCATGATGGACGGGCAGGGCGGGCGCTTGCTCGATCTACCCTGGCTGGGCGACTGGCTGGCCGGAAACCTGCAGGTGCGCGGCCTGCAGTCGTACGCGGTGGAAACGCTGCTGTGCGGACGCCTGGCATTGTTGTCCAGCGACGTGCGCTTGTCGGTGCGCGCGCAGGGCCAGGAGCGCGAGCTGAAACTGCGGCTGCTGCGGGTGTGGACCTGCAGTTCCGGCGGCAGTGGCGCACAGCTGCTGTCGATGGCGGTGCTGGCCGCCTGAGTGCGGTCAGGCCGCTTTCAGGCCCCGCTCACCGGCAGATGGTAGGGTCGAGCCTCTCTGTAGTGTCGACAAGGAGTCGAGCCATGCGTGTAGTTCCCAGTCTGTTGGCAGCCTCCCTCGGGGTGGTGCTGGCCGCGTGCCAGCCAGCCCCGCCGCCCGCCGCAGGCGGCAATGATGCCCCGCCTGCGACGCCGCAGCCAAGTGCCAGCACCGAAGGTGGCAGCGAGACCACCTACCAGTGTGGTGATCTCAGCGTGCGCGCGACCTTCAATGGCGAGGATGCAGCCACGGTGGTGATCGGCGACCGCACCTTCGCCATGACCTCCGAACGCGCGGCGTCCGGCGCCAAGTATGGCGATGGCCAGGGCAACAGCTTCTGGACCAGGGGCAGTGATGACGGCCTGCTGAGCCTGAAGGGCGAAGCCGATCGCGAGTGCCATGCGGTCGAAGCCGCTGAAGGCGATGGCAGTGCCGGCAACGCCGCGTTCCGTGCCACCGGCAACGAGCCGGGGTGGCTTGCGGTCGTTGATGGCGACACGCCGGGCCTGCAGGTGGAAGTCGACTATGGCGAGCGCCGCTTCGATGTCGCCAAGCCCACCGAAGGTGCTGATGGCTGGAGTGGCAAGGCATCCGATGGCACCGACGTCAAGCTCAGCTTCCAGCGCACCACCTGCCAGGACGACATGAGTGGCGAGGCGTTCGAGGCCAAGGTGATGCTGACAGTCGGCACGCGCCAGTACCACGGCTGTGGCAATTTCGGCGCGAAGCAGCCGTAAGCCCTCTGTAGAGCCGAGCCCACGCTCGGCTGCGTTGTGCTCTGCACAGGCACTGCAGCTGAGCGTGGGCTCGGCTCTACACCACTGCTGTCAACGATGCGCTGCTTGCTGCCTGCGGCGAACACGCCGCAGGCAGGGACAGGCAGCCGATCAGCGCAAGGCGCTTAGTCGGCACGGCCAGCGAATTCGCCGGTGGCGGTGTTCACCAGCACGCGTTCGCCGTTGACGATGTACTCCGGCACCATGATTTCGATGCCGGTGTTGAGCTTGGCCGGCTTCGGGCGCTTGGTGGCGGTGCCACCCTTCAGCTCCGGCGGCGTCTCGATCACTTCCAGCACCACCGAGGCCGGCAGCTGGATCGCCACCGGCTGCTCGTCGATCACCTGCACGTAGATGCCGGTCAGGCCGTCGGTGATGTAGCCGGCTTCATCGCCGATCACGTCCGCGTCCAGGGTGTAGGGGGTGTAGTCCTCGTCATCGAGGAACACGAAGGCATCGCCATCCTTGTACGAATAGGTGGACTGGCGGCGCAGCAGTTCGACCTCGACCAGGTTGTCGTCGGCATCGAAGCTGGCGTCGAGCTTGTTGCCGCCCGGCACGCTGTACATGATGAAGCGGAAGCGGACGTTGCCGCCGCGACCCTGCGGCGAGCTGCGTTCGATGTCGCGGATCTGGTACACGCCGTTGTTGTACTCGACGACGTTGCCCTTCTTGATGTCGTTGGCTTTCATGGTGATCTAGGTCGTTGGGGGAGGGCGCCGTCCCGGCGCCCGGGGGAATCACTTCGGAGCGAGGCGGGTAGCGCCGTCCAGGCGGATGGTCTCGCCGTTGAGGTAGGTGTTGCCAAGGATGAAGCCGACCAGGCTGGCGAAGTCTTCCGGCTTGCCCAGACGCGACGGGAACGGGATCGAGGCGGCCAGCGACTGCTGCACGGCCTCGGGCATGCCATCGACCATCGGCGTCCAGAACACGCCCGGGGCGATGGTGTTGACGCGGATGCCAAAGCGCGACAGTTCGCGCGCCATCGGCAGCGTCATCGAGACCACGCCGCCCTTGCTGGCGGCATACGCGGCCTGGCCGATCTGGCCTTCATAGGCAGCGATGCTGGCGGTGTTGATGATCACGCCGCGCTCGCCGTCGGTGCCGGCTTCGTTGTGCTGCATGCGGTTGGCCGCGGCCTTGGCGACGTTGAAGCTGCCGACCAGGTTGACCATCACCGTGCCCTGGAAGCCGGCCAGCGGCATCGGGCCCTCCTTGCCCAGCACGCGACCGGCGCCGAGGATGCCGGCACAGTTCATCGCCACGTTCAGGCCGCCGAGGAAATCGTGGGCCTGGTCGATGGCCGCAGCCACGGCTGCTTCATCGCTGACGTTGACGTTGAAATAGCGGGCCTTGTCGGTACCCAGCCCGGCAACGGCGGCTGCACCCTTGTCGTCGTTGAGGTCGAACAGGGCCACCTTGCCGCCCTGGGCGACGAGGTGCTGGGCCACGGCCAGGCCGAGGCCGGAGACGCCGCCAGTGATCACGGCACGTACGGAAGACAGCTGCATTGAACGGTCCTGCAGGTTCGAGAACCGCCGATTCTAACGGAAGCCGCGACCTTCGCCGTTGTGCACTGCGCCGCCCGGCAAGGGCGGCGCAGTGCCACCATCAACCGGCGGCGGCCAGCGCCTGGCCGGTGCGGCTGGCGGTGGCGCGGCCGAGCAGGCCGGCCAGCCAGCGGCCGGTCTCGGCCAGGGCCGGCAGGTCCACGCCGCTGTCCAGGCCGAGCCCCTGCAGCAGATAGACCACGTCCTCGCTGGCGACGTTGCCGCTGGCGCCCTTCGCATACGGGCAGCCACCGGCCCCCGATACCGCGCTGTCGATCACGCGCACGCCTTCTTCCAGGCAGGTGGCGATGTTGGCGATGGCCTGGCCGTAGGTGTCGTGGAAATGCACGGCCAGCGCCGCCATCGGGATCTCGGCGGCGACCGCCTGCAGCATCGCCCGTGCCTTGCGCGGGGTGCCGACGCCGATGGTGTCGCCCAGTGAGATTTCGTAACAGCCCATCTGGTGCAGGGCGCGCGCCACCCGCACCACGTCGGCCAGCGGCACCTCGCCCTGGTAGGGGCAGCCGAGCACGGTGGAGACGTAGCCGCGCACGCGCACGCCATCGGCGGCGGCGCGGCGCAGGATCGGCTCGAACCGGGCGAGCGATTCGTCGATGCCGGCATTGGTGTTGGTGCGGTTGAACGCTTCGGAGGCAGCGGTAAACACCGCTACTTCCTCCACGCCCACCGCACGGGCGCGGTCGTAGCCCTGTTCGTTCGGCACCAGTACCGGGTAGTGGATGCCCGGCCGGCGCTGGATGCCGGCATAGACCTCGGCGGCGTCGGCCAGCTGTGGGATCCACTTCGGGCTGACGAAGCTGGTTGCCTCGATGCTGCGCAGGCCGGTGGCCGACAGGCGGTTGATCAGTTCGATCTTGTCGGCGGTGGACACCGACTGCTTTTCGTTCTGCAGGCCGTCACGCGGGCCGACCTCGACGATGCGGACGTAGTCGCTCATGCGGTTGCCCCGTTGGCAGGGCGGTGGCAGACCGCCTCGATGTTGTTGCCGTCGGGGTCGAGCACGAAGGCGCCGTAGTAATCCGGGTGGTACCAGGGGCGCAGGCCCGGGGCGCCATTGTCGCGGCCACCGGCGGCGAGCGCGGCGGCATGGAAGGCGTCCACCTGGGCGCGGCTGGCGCAGGCAAAAGCCACGTGCACGCCGTGGCTGGCAGTGCCGCCATTGCCAAGCCAGAAGAACGGCTTGCCGTCGTTGCCGAAGCCGATGTGGTCGTGGGCGCCGGTCTGTTCGGCGGTCACTTCCATCACCACGCCGATCTGCAACGGCGCCAGTGCCTGCAGGAAGAAGGCCTTGCTGCGCGCCAGGTCGGCGCTGGTCAAACCAAGATGATCGAGCATGTTCAGGCTTCCGTGACCCAGTGGGGCGCGCGCTTGTCGAGGAAGGCGCCGAGGCCTTCCTGGCCCTCGGCGGACACCCGCAGGCGCGCGATCAGGGCGGCATTATCGCGATCCAGGGTGTCGCGGTCATGGCTGTCGCGGACCTGGCGGACCAGCTGCTTGGCGGTGGACGAGGCGATCGGGCCGGCCTTGTCGAGCAGGGCCAGCTGGCGTTGCAAGGCCTCGTCCAGGCGTTCGGGCTCGACCAGCTGGTGGACCAGGCCGATGCGCAGCGCGGTGTCGGCGTCGAAATGCTCGCCGGTGGCGAACCAGCGGCGGGCCTGGCGCGGGCCGATGGCTTCGATCACATAGGGCGAGATCACCGCCGGCAGCAGGCCGAGGCGGCTTTCGGTCAAGCCGAAGCGGGCCGAGGTGCTGGCGATGGCGATGTCGCAGCAGGCGACCAGGCCGACGCCGCCGCCGAAGGCCGCGCCATGGACCCGGGCCAGGGTCGGTTTGGGCAGCTCGTCCAGGGTGCGCATCAGCCGGGCCAGGGCCAGCGAGTCCTCGCGGTTATCGGCTTCGCTGGCCGCCGCCATGCCGCGCATCCACTGCATGTCGGCACCTGCCGAGAAGGAGGCGCCGTGGCCGGCCAGTACCACCGCGCGCACCGAATCATTGTGGCCGGCGGCCTCCAGTGCGGCGGTCAGGCGGGCGATCAGCCCGGCGTCAAAGGCGTTGTGCAACTCCGGCCGGTTCAGCCAAAGGGTGAGGACGGCGCCGCTGCGCTCGATCTGCAAAGCATCGTTCATGGGATTCCAGGGTCACTCCATACCTGTATGGATCATAGCGGGCCATTGGTCATGGGCCATGACGCGACGCGGGAATGTTAGAATCGAGAACCATTTACATCCAGCAGAGAACACGCTAGATGACGCTGTCCGAACTGCCGCTGCACACCTCGGCCGTGGTCGAGTCCGTGCAGGACCTGCATGCCAACGATGCCATTGCCCGTCGCCTGCGCGAGCTGGGTTTCGTGAATGGCGAGGAAGTACGCCTGGTGGCCAAGGGTCCGGTGGGGGGCGAGCCGCTGCTGGTGCAGGTCGGGTTCACCCGTTTCGCGCTGCGGATCAGTGAAGCAAAGCGGGTCGTGGTCGACGCCGCCAGCCAGGAACGACGCGCATGACTGCTACTGCCACTACCGCCCCCCTGCGCGTTGCGCTGGTCGGTAACCCGAACAGCGGCAAGACCGCACTGTTCAACCAGCTGACCGGCAGCCGGCAGAAGGTTGCCAACTACACCGGCGTCACCGTCGAGCGCAAGGAAGGCCGCCTGCGTGCGCCGTCCGGCCGCGAGTTCGCGGTACTCGACCTTCCGGGGGCCTACAGCCTGCATCCGGCCAGCCTGGACGAGGCGATCACCCGTGACCTGTGCCGGGGCTTCTATCCGGGTGAGGCCGCGCCGGACGTGCTGCTGTGCGTGATCGACGCCACCAACCTGCGCCTGCACCTGCGTTTCGCGCTGGAACTGCGCGAGCTGGGCAAGCCGATGGTGGTGGCCCTGAACATGGTTGACGCCGCCCAGCGCCGTGGCATCCGGGTGGATGTGGCCGCGCTGGAGCGCGAGCTGGGCGTGCCGGTGGTGGAGACCGTGGCGGTGCGCAAGCAGGGTGCCAAGGCCCTGGTCGAGCGGCTGGACGCGATGGTGCCGCACCTGGATGCGCCGGTACCCGGGCCGGAAGGTGGCATCGACTACCACGCCAAGGTGCGCCAGATCCTGTCGGTGGCCGTGCGCATGCCGGCGCGGACCGCGAAGATTGACGACGCGCTGGACCGCTGGCTGCTGCACCCGGTGTTCGGCTTGGTCAGCCTGGCGGTGGTGATGTTCCTGATCTTCCAGGCCGTGTATGCCTGGGCGACGCCGCTGATGGACGGCATCGAGGCCGGCTTTGCCTGGCTGGGTCAGTTCGTCGGCAGCGTGCTGCCGGAAGGGCCGCTGGCCAGCCTGCTGACCGACGGCATCATCGCCGGCGTCGGTGGCGTGGTGGTGTTCCTGCCGCAGATCCTGATCCTGTTCTTCTTCATTCTGGTGCTGGAGGAATCCGGCTACCTGCCGCGTGCGGCGTTCCTGCTCGACCGCATGATGGCCGCCGCCGGCCTGTCCGGCCGCTCGTTCATCCCGCTGCTGTCCAGCTTCGCCTGCGCGGTGCCGGGCATCATGTCCACGCGCAGCATCCAAGACCCGCGTGACCGCCTGGCCACGATCCTGGTGGCGCCGTTGATGACCTGTTCCGCACGCCTGCCGGTGTACGCGCTGCTGATCGGTGCGTTCATCCCGCAGAAGACGGTGTGGGGCGTGTTCAACCAGCAGGGCCTGGTGCTGTTCGGCCTGTATGCGGCCGGCATCCTCAGCGCGCTGGCGATGTCGTGGATCATGAAGAAGTGGCGCCGCGACAAGAGCGAGCACCCGCTGATGCTGGAGCTGCCGTCGTACCGGCTGCCGCATGCGCGTGACCTGGCCGTGGGCCTGTACGAGCGTGGCATGATCTTCCTCAAGCGCGTCGGTGGCATCATCCTGGCGCTGACCATCCTGCTGTGGGTGCTGCTGTCGTTCCCGGCGGCTCCCGCTGGCGCCACGATGCCGGCCATCGACTACAGCTACGCCGGCCAGATCGGCCATGCGATGGCCGTGTTCTTCGCGCCGCTGGGCTTCAACTGGCAGATCTGCATCGCACTGATCCCGGGCCTGGCCGCGCGCGAAGTGGCGGTATCGTCGCTGGCCACGGTCTACGCGCTGTCCGCGGCCGATGACGATGCCGCCAGCCAGGCGCTGACCCCACTGATCAGCGACGGCTGGTCGCTGGCGACCGCGCTGTCGCTGCTGGTCTGGTACATCTACGCCCCGATGTGCATCTCGACGCTGGCCACCATCAAGCGTGAGACCAATTCGTGGAAGCAGATGGGCTTCGCCGCGTTCTACCTGTTCGCCGCGGCCTATGTGGCTGCGCTGATCACCTACCAGGTGACCAAGGCGCTGGGAGGCGGCTGATGGATACCGGCCTGCTGATCCAGTACCTGATCATCGCGGTGGCCGTGCTGGTCAGTGCCTGGGTGGTGCTGAAGAAGCAGTTCCCGGGCACCGTGCGCACGCTGCGCGGGGCCTTGGCGCTGGCCCTGCTGAAGCCGGGTCGCCCCGGCTGGATGCAGGCGCTGGGGCGGAAGATTGCGCCGCCGGCGACTGGAGGTGGTGGTGCCTGTGGTGGTTGTGACAGCTGCGGGCCAACTCCACCGAAGCAGCACTGACGCTGCTTTTCCTGCGCTGGTGGGTGCGAACCCTGGTTCGCACGCTTGCGGGGTTCATTCCACGCATGGCGTGGATCTACTAGACCTCTTTGCGGATGACCGCCCGGAAGCGGCCATCCTGATTCAATCGCCGCACCGATTCCCGGTTTCCATGGCTGGCCGCGAAGCCGGCCACGTCGGCAAGGGCAAAGAGCAGCAGGCCTTTCAGCGCGTCGCGGTTGCCGGCCTGCAGCAGATCTTCAAGATCCTGCTGGATGAAGGTCCGGCGCAGGCCTGGCGTCTCTTCGATCCGCCAGTCGACATGGGGCGTGGGAATGCTGGAGCGGTACCTGAAGGCCGTTTCAAGATCGTCAGGCGCGAGCGGATACTCGAGCAGCTCTGGAAAGTAGAGTCCAGCATTCACATAGAAGCCCCGGTTTTCGTTGGCGCGTTGGTGATTCACGACAAGCAGGGCGGCATCCAGCAAGCGGTAGCGGGTCGTAGACGTTCCGGCAAAGCCGGTCTTCCTGGCGCACTTGC
Source organism: Stenotrophomonas sp. YJH_SMC_16 (assembly GCF_059367875.1). Lineage (NCBI taxonomy): Bacteria > Pseudomonadati > Pseudomonadota > Gammaproteobacteria > Lysobacterales > Lysobacteraceae > Stenotrophomonas > Stenotrophomonas sp. YJH_SMC_16. The sequence continues at coordinate 121,143 of NZ_JCAFRH010000009.1, forward strand.
TGAAGACGGTCGAGGATTTCATGGGTTCTGCCTGGGCCGGAAGACGGGCCACAGCCTTGAGGCGCAGTGCCTGACGGTCAATTGGCAAACGCGACATCCGGAACACTGGCCAGCATTTCATCCACGCATGGCGTGGATCTACCGGGCGCGTGAGCCCAGCTCTGCTGCCAGCGCCAGCCACCGATTGCGTTGCTCCGGCGAGCTGCTGCGTACCGCGCCCACGCGGCTGACCCGCACCGGGCGGATGCCGCAGAACTGCAGGATGGTGGCGCGGATCTGGCTGATGCCCGGGTCGCGGTAGATCCAGCGGTAATACCAGGGCGGCGTGTCCAGGGTGGTGATCACCCGTGCGCTGCGTCCGGCCAGCAGCCGGTCCCACCACACCGAATCGCGCCGGTAGCGGAAGGCGTACCCCGGCAGCAGCACGCGATCGAAGAAGCCCTTCAGCAGGGCCGGCATTGCACCCCACCAGGTGGGGTAGACCAGCACCAGATGATCGCAGGCTTCGATCGCCTCGGCGGCGTCCTGCAGATCGGCTTCAAGTGGCTGGATCTGGCGGTAGCCGTGGCGCAGCACCGGGTCGAATTCAAGGTCGCCCAGTGCGATCAGGCGTACCCGGTGGCCGGCGTTTTCAGCGGCGGTGGCATAGCGCTGGGCGAGCGAGCCGCACAGGCTCTCGCGGTCGGGATGGCCGAGCAGGATCAGGATGGAACGGGACACGGCAACCTCGGGCAATGGAAAGTGCGCGAGGCTGCGGTCTGCCCCAGGGGCAGAGTCAAGCCCGGTTCGTGCAGCCGCTGGGTTCCAGCACGCAGTCACTGCTGCCGGAGCGCAGCCACTGCTGCAGTTCGTCGCTGACCTGTTGCAAAGCGCGCTCGACCTGCGCCAGCCGCGCCCGTTCGCTGGCTATGCGTGTGCGCTGCTGTTCCAGCAAGGCCAGCACCGCAGGCCAGTCGAGCCGCCCGTCGCGGCCCTGCAGGCGCGAGATCGCCGCCAGGGTGATACCCAGCGCCAGTGCCTGGCGGATCAGCTGCACCCAGGCCACGTCCTGTTCGCTGTAGTCGCGATAGCGGTTCAGTCGTGGCACCGGCGGCAACAGGCCACGCGCCTCGTATAGTCGGATGGCCTTGGCGCTGGCACCGGTCAGGCGGCTGACCTCGGAGATGCGCATCGGTTCAGTTCCGCACCAGTCCGCCATCGACCACCAGGTTCTGGCCGGTCACCGCGCGCGACCAGGGGCTGGCGAAGAAGAGCGCGGCATCGGCGAATTCGGCCGGTGTGGTGACGCTGCGCAGTGGCGTGTTGGCGGCGATGTAGTCGAACACCGCTTCGGGCGTGGCGGCGCTGGCATCGGTGGTGCGCAGCAGGCCACCGGACAGCATGTTCACGGTGATGCCATGCGGGCCGAGGTCGCCGGCCAGGGTGCGGGTCAGCGACAGCAGTGCGGCCTTGGCGGCGGTGTAGTCGTGGTAGGGCACGACCGGGTTCTGGAACAGGTTGGTGCCGATGTTGATCACCCGGCCGAAGCGACGGGCCTGCATGCCGGGCAGGGCCGCCTGCACGGTGTTCAGCGCGCCGCGCACGCTGCCCTCGAACTGTGCCTGGAAGGCGGGCCAACCGATGGTGGCGGCACTGTCGCGGGCATCACCATTGAACGAGAACGCTGCGAGTGCGTTGTTGACCACCGTGGTGACGCCCTGGCCGAAGTGGGCCAGGGCGTGCTGCAGCATCGCATCGACCTGGCGGCGATCAGTGACGTCGGCCGGCAGTGCGATCGCCTGTCCGCCCAGCTCGGCGGCCAGCGCCCGAGCGGTGCCTTCGCTGTGGTGGTAGTTGACGATGACGCGCGCACCCTGTGCAGCGAACGCGCGGGCGATGTGCTGGCCAAGTCCGCGTCCGCCACCGGTGACCAGCACCAGCTGTTCGCTGATCTGCATGAGGGAGCTGCCATCCATTGCATGAAAGGGCATGCAGCGTAGCAGCGATTGCGCTTGCCCGAGCGGGCTTGCTGCCGCTAGCCTTCAGGCATGAACCAGACTCCCCTGCGATTGCTCATTCACGGTGCCTCCGGGCGCATGGGCCAGGCCCTGCTGCGGCTGGCCGCCGAACATCCCGAAACCCTGCAGATCGTGGCCGCAGTGGCCGGCCGTGCGCCGGCGCAGCGCGTGGTCGACGGCGTGCCGTTCTTCGGTGCCAGCGAACTGCCCGGCGCGCCGGTGTTCGACGTGGCGATCGACTTCAGCCTGCCGGAGGGTTTCGACCCGATGCTGGCGTTGTGCGTGGAGCGGGGTGCCGGGCTGGTGTCGGGCACCACCGGGATCTCCAGCACGCAGCGCCAGGCGCTGGACGCGGCGGCTGCGAAGATCCCGCTGGTCTGGGCCTCCAACTTCAGCCTGGGCGTGGCGGTGCTGGACGAGTTGGTCGAGCGCGCGGCGCAGGCGTTGGCCGGCTGGGACTGTGACATCGTCGAGTCGCACCACACCCAGAAGAAGGATGCGCCGTCGGGCACCGCGCTGACCCTGGGCGCGGCAGCGCAGCGGGGTGGGGCGGAACCGCATTACGCCAGCCTGCGCGCCGGTGACATCGTCGGCGAGCACCTGGTGCAGTTCACTGGGCTGGGCGAGCGCATCGAGCTGGTGCACCGGGCCACCAACCGCGACATCTTCGCCCGCGGCGCGCTGTTCGCCGCCCGCCAGCTGCAGGGCCGGGCTCCGGGCAGCTACCGGGTGCGGGATCTACTGGACGGGCCGCGTTAACCGGTAGCGCCGGGCCGTGCCCGGCGTCGGTGTCGGTTCCGCCGGGCATGGCCCGGCGCTACCAGCGGGCGCCGCATACGCCGCCGGATTGAAATGAATACGCAATCGCCTGTTCATCAAGCGCGATAACCGCTGGCGCGAGCGCCCCGGCAGCGCTACAATTCGCACTCGCCGAATCACGAAAGCCGGACCGGTCCCAGACCGTACGTCCGCGCTTTTTTGCAACCGGATTTCCGTGAAGCGCAGGCGTGACTTCGGCAGCCCCCTCGGTAGCCAAAGTGAGATTCCCGTGACCCAAGCCGCAATCCTCGTCCTCGAAGACGGCACCGTATTCGAGGGCGAATCCGTAGGCGCGCCCGGCCTGTCCGTCGGTGAGGTGGTGTTCAACACCGCCATGACCGGCTACCAGGAAGTGCTGACCGACCCGTCCTACGCCCGGCAGATGGTCACGCTGACCTATCCGCATATCGGTAACACCGGCATGACCGACCAGGACAATGAAGCGTCCAAGGTGTGGTCGGCCGGCCTGATCGTGCGCGACGTTCCCCGCCGTCCCAGCAACTGGCGCAGCCAGGTGTCGCTGCAGGACTGGCTGATCCAGCGCGGCGTGGTCGCCATCGCCGGCATCGACACCCGCAAGCTGACCCGCATCCTGCGCGAGAAGGGCGCGCAGAACGGCGCACTGATGGCCGGCGACATCGACGTGGAAAAGGCACTGGAAGCCGCCCGCAAGTTCCCGGGGCTGAAGGGCATGGATCTGGCCAAGGTTGTCACTACCGAGAAGACCTACACCTGGACCGAGGGCCAGCTGGACCTGGATGCCAACGCCTTCGTCAGCGTGCCGTCCCGGTTCAAGGTCGTGGCTTACGACTTCGGCGTGAAGACCAACATCCTGCGCATGCTGGCCGAGCGTGGCTGCGAAGTGACCGTGGTACCGGCGCAGACTCCGGCCGCCGAAGTGCTGGCGCTGAAGCCGGACGGCGTGTTCCTGTCCAATGGCCCGGGTGACCCGGAACCGTGCGACTACGCCATCGAAGCGATCAAGACCTTCATCGACGTGAAGATCCCGACCTTCGGCATCTGCCTGGGCCACCAGTTGCTGGGCCTGGCCTCGGGCGCGCAGACCATGAAGATGGGCCACGGCCACCACGGTGCCAACCACCCGGTGCAGGACCTGGACAGCGGCCGGGTGATGATCACCTCGCAGAACCACGGCTTCGCGATCGATGAAGCGACCCTGCCGCCGACCCTGCGCGTGACCCACCGTTCGCTGTTCGACGGCACCAACCAGGGCGTGGCCCGCACCGACGTGCCGGCGTTCTCGTTCCAGGGCCACCCGGAAGCGTCGCCGGGCCCGACCGACGTCGGTCCGTTGTTCGACCGCTTCGTGGTGCTGATGGAGCAGGCCAAGGCGTGATCAGTACGCCGCCGGCCCCCCGGTGGCGTCGCGATGGACCGTAAACCCCGCATCGCTGCTGCCCCCGGCGCGGCGCTGCGGATCAAGATTCCTGATCGACAGCGTGCGATCACCCCCCTTGTCACGCTGTACTGACTTAGAGAAGAAAATGCCCAAGCGCACTGACCTCAAGACCATCCTCATCATCGGTGCTGGCCCGATCGTCATCGGCCAGGCCTGCGAGTTCGACTACTCCGGCGCCCAGGCCTGCAAGGCCCTGCGTGACGAGGGTTACCGCGTGGTGCTGGTCAACAGCAACCCGGCCACGATCATGACCGACCCGGAGATGGCCGACGCCGTCTACATCGAGCCGATCAACTGGCAGACGGTCGAGAAGATCATCGCCAAGGAAAAGCCCGACGCGCTGCTGCCGACCATGGGTGGCCAGACCGCGCTGAACTGCGCGCTGGACCTGGCCGACAACGGCGTGCTGGAGAAGTACAACGTCGAACTGATCGGCGCCAAGCGCGAAGCGATCCGCATGGCCGAAGACCGCGAGCTGTTCCGCGTGGCCATGGGTGAGATCGGCCTGGAATGCCCGACCGCCGCCGTCGCCCACACCCTGGACGAAGCGCTGGAGATCCAGACCCGCGTCGGCTACCCGACCATCATCCGCCCCAGCTTCACCCTGGGCGGCAGCGGTGGCGGCATTGCCTACAACCGCGAAGAGCTGGTCGAGATCGTCAGCCGCGGCCTGGAACTGTCGCCGACCACCGAAGTGCTGGTGGAAGAGTCGGTGCTGGGCTGGAAGGAATTCGAGATGGAAGTGGTCCGCGATACTGCGGACAACTGCATCATCGTCTGCTCGATCGAAAACCTGGACCCGATGGGCGTGCACACCGGTGACTCGATCACTGTGGCGCCGGCGCAGACCCTGACCGACAAGGAATACCAGCGCCTGCGCGATGCCTCCATCGCCGTGCTGCGCAAGATCGGTGTCGATACCGGTGGCTCGAACGTGCAGTTCGGCATCAACCCGAAGACCGGCCGCGTGGTGGTCATCGAGATGAACCCGCGCGTGTCGCGTTCCTCGGCGCTGGCCTCCAAGGCCACCGGCTTCCCGATCGCCAAGGTCGCCGCGAAGCTGGCCGTGGGCTACACCCTGGACGAACTGAAGAACGAAATTACCGGTGGCCTGACCCCGGCCTCGTTCGAGCCGTCCATCGACTACGTCGTCACCAAGATCCCGCGCTTCGCCTTCGAGAAGTTCCCGGCTGCCGATGCACGCCTGACCACCCAGATGAAGTCGGTGGGCGAGGTGATGGCGATGGGCCGCACTTTCCAGGAGTCGGTGCAGAAGGCCCTGCGCGGCCTGGAAACCGGCAAGGTCGGCTTCGACCCGACCGGCCTGGACCTGAGCAACGAAGAAGACCTGCAGACCCTGCGTCGCGAGCTGAAGGCGCCGGGTCCGGAGCGCCTGTTCTTCGTCGCCGATGCGTTCCGCGCTGGCATGAGCGTGGAAGAGATCTACGCACTGTCGTTCATCGATCATTGGTTCCTGGACCAGATCGAGGAAATCATTGCCGCGGAAACCGCCGTCGCCGCCGATGGCATCGACGCGCTGGACGCTGCGCGCCTGCGCAAGCTGAAGCGTGCCGGTTTCTCCGACGCCCGCCTGGCGCAGCTGACCGGCACCAACGAAGCGGCCATCCGCGCGCTGCGCCGTGCGCACAAGGTACGTCCGGTCTACAAGCGCGTTGACTCCTGTGCCGGTGAGTTCTCCACCGGTACCGCCTACCTATACTCGACCTACGAGGACGAGTGCGAGGCCGCGCCGAGCAACCGCGACAAGATCATGATCCTGGGCGGTGGCCCGAACCGCATCGGCCAGGGCATCGAGTTCGACTACTGCTGCGTGCACGCGGCACTGGCGCTGCGCGAGGATGGCTATGAAACCATCATGGTCAACTGCAACCCGGAAACCGTGTCGACCGACTACGACACCTCCGACCGCCTGTACTTCGAACCGCTGACCCTGGAAGACGTGCTGGAAATCGTCGAGCTGGAACAGCCGAAGGGCGTGATCGTGCAGTACGGCGGCCAGACCCCGCTGAAGCTGGCGCGCGCGCTGGAAGCCAACGGCGTGCCGGTGATCGGCACCAGCCCGGACTCGATCGACCTGGCCGAAGACCGTGAGCGCTTCCAGCAGCTGGTCGACAAGCTGGGCCTGAAGCAGCCGCCGAACCGCATCGCCCGCAACGACCAGGAAGCCCTGCTGCTGGCCCGCGAGATCGGCTACCCGCTGGTGGTGCGCCCGAGCTACGTGCTGGGCGGCCGTGCGATGGAGATCGTCTACGGCGAAGCCGACCTTGCCCGCTACGTGCGCGACGCGGTGAAGGTGTCCAACGATTCGCCGGTGCTGCTGGACCGCTTCCTCGACAACGCCGTCGAGTGCGACGTCGACATCATCGCCGACAAGGATGGCAACGTCCTGATCGGTGGCGTGATGGAGCACATCGAAGAAGCTGGCGTGCACTCGGGCGATTCCTCCTGCTCGCTGCCGCCGTACTCGCTGTCGGCTGAAACCCAGGCCGAACTGCGCCGCCAGGTGGTGGAGCTGGCCAAGGCCCTGAACGTGGTCGGCCTGATGAACACCCAGTTCGCGATCCAGACCAGCGACGAAGGTTCCGACACCATCTACCTGCTGGAAGTGAACCCGCGTGCCTCGCGCACCGTGCCGTTCGTGTCCAAGGCCACCGGCATGCCGCTGGCCAAGATCGCCGCCCGTTGCATGGCTGGCAAGAGCCTGGCCGAGCAGGGTGCAACCAAGGAAATCGTGCCGGACTATTACTCGGTGAAGGAAGCGATCTTCCCGTTCGCCAAGTTCCAGGGCGTCGATCCGATCCTCGGGCCGGAGATGCGCTCCACCGGTGAAGTGATGGGCGTAGGCCGCACCTTCAACGCCGCCTTCGCGCGTGCGCAGGAAGCCGGTGGCATCAAGGCGCCGCCGGTCGGCAAGGCCTTCGTTTCGGTGCGTGATCCGGACAAGAAGCGCGTGCTGCCGGTGGCCAAGGCGCTGCTGGCGCGTGGCTACAGCCTGGTCGCCACCCGTGGCACCGCCGCGTGGCTGCAGCAGCATGGCATGGACTGCGAGATCATCAACAAGGTGGTCGAAGGCCGTCCTCACATCGTCGACTCGATCAAGAACGGCGAGATCGTCTACATCGTCAACACGACCGAAGGTCGTTCGGCGATCAACGACTCGTTCTCGATCCGTCGCGAGGCACTGCAGCATCGCGTCACCTACTCGACCACCATTGCCGGCGCCAAGGCGCTGGTGGATTCACTGGAATTCCGCGGCACCGGCCCCGTCTGGTCGCTGCAGGAGCTGCACAAGGAGTTGAATGCATGAGAGCCCCCATCACGATGAAGGGCGCGCAGAAGCTGCGCGACGAACTGGATCACCTGAAGTCGGTCAAGCGCCCGAAGGTGATCGCCGCGATCGCCGAGGCGCGTGAGCACGGTGACCTGAAGGAGAACGCCGAGTACCATGCCGCGCGCGAGGAACAGGGCTTCATCGAAGGCCGCATCAAGCAGCTGGAAGGTGAGCTGTCGCACGCCGAAATCATCGACGTGAGCAAGCTCAATGCCGGCTCCAAGGTGGTGTTCGGCGCCAGCGTGACGCTGGCCGACGTGGAAACCGACGAAGAGAAGAAGTACCAGATCGTTGGTGACCTGGAAGCGGACATCAAGCTGGGCCTGATCGCGATTTCCTCGCCGGTCGCGCGCGCGATGATCGGCAAGCTGGAAGGCGATTCGATCGTGATCGACGCCCCGGCCGGCCAGCGCGAGTACGAGATCGTCAGCGTCAGCTACGTGGACTGACCACGTGGCGACGGCGACCCTGCTGTTGCCTGCACGCAGCCGCTTTGCCGCGGCTGCGCTGCCGGACGATGTGGCGCGTGCGCTCGGCCGTGCCACGATGGTGCAGGTCGCACCGGGCGAACGCGCACAACTGACGCGCCATTTCACGGTTGCCGCGCCGCACTGGCCGGTGGCCGCGTTGACCCGCCAGCGCGACGTCGGCGATGCAGCCGGCGCCAGCTGGCTGCGTGCCGACCCGGCCTGCATGGTGCCGGACATGCACGGCGCGCGGATGATGGCCTACGGCGAGACGCTGCGGCCGACCTTGGCGGACTGCCTGGCCCTGTTGCCGGTGCTGCAGCCGCTGTTTGCCGATGCCGGATTCGTGCTCGACGCACCGGACCCGTCGCGCTGGTACCTGCGGCTTCCGATCGACCTGGCCCTGCCGGACTTCGACAGTCCGGACGAGGTGCTGGGCGATGACCTGTTCTCTCACCTGCCCGAAGGCGAGGGCGGCCGCCGCTGGCGGGCGCTGATGACCGAAGCGCAGGTACTGCTGCACAACCATTCCTGGAACCAGCAGCGCGCCGTGCAGGGACAACAGCCGATCAATTCGCTGTGGTTCTGGGGCGGTGGCGTGATGCCGGTGTCGGTCAGCACGCCGCACGCACAGGTGCGAAGCCGCGATGCCCTGTTGCAGGGCCTGGCCCTGGCGGCTGGCGTCGCCGTGGACGGCGAGCAGGCGGTGGATGCATTGGTGGATCTGCGCCAGCTGCGTTCCCTGCAGCAGCTCGGCAATGAAGCGATCCGTCCGCTGCTGGCCGCGCTGAAGCGTGGTGAGCTGCAGCGGCTGGTGCTGGATTTCGAAGACGGCCTGCAGTTCCAGCTGGACCGTGGACAGCGCTGGCAGTTCTGGAAGAAGCCGCGCCAGCTTCACGACTGAGTGGGGCCTCGGCAGAGCGGGGTCGGATCCGTTTTCCATCGGAAAACGGCTCTGACCCCGATGTTTGCCGGGGTTGCCGGCCAGCGGCAGGCACTACCGCAGCTGCCGGGCGCAATCCCGCCAGCCTCTCCCACGCGCGGTATCATCCCTCTGTCTTTCGTAACCGGCGATGCCGATGTCCCTTGCCGCCGATGCTGTGCAGTCGTCCTCTGATACGCCGATGATCCGCCGCCGCGATGCGGTCGTGCCCGGCCTCTGGCCGGAGGGCACTCTGCCGTTGCTGGCGCGGCTCTACGCCAGTCGCGGTGCAGGTACACCGGAGTTGGCGCAGCCGAAACTGGGCAATCTGCACGCCCCCGAGCTGCTGACCGGCATCGACGATGCGGTGGGCTTGCTGGTCGAGGCCATCGCCAACGACAAGCGCATCCTGGTGGTCGGCGATTTCGATTGCGATGGTGCCACCGCCTGCGCGGTCGGCGTGCGTGGCCTGCGCATGCTCGGCGCGCAGCATGTCTTCCACGCGGTGCCCAACCGCATGGTGCACGGCTACGGCCTGTCGCCGTCGCTGGTGGAGGAGCTGGCCGCGCTGCAGCCGGACCTGCTGGTCACGGTCGACCACGGCATTGCCTGCCACGCCGGTGTCATCGCGGCCAAGGCGCGTGGCTGGCAGGTGCTGGTCACCGATCACCATCTTCCCGGTCCGCAGTTGCCGCCGGCCGATGTCATCGTCGATCCCAATCTCGACGGCGACGCCTTCCCCAGCAAGTCGCTGGCAGGCGTCGGCGTGATCTTCTACGTGCTGATGGCGTTGCGCCGGCAGATGCGCGAGGCCGGTGTCTTTGCCGATGGCAAGGGACCGGACCTGACCACGCTGCTGGACCTGGTGGCGGTCGGCACCGTCGCCGATCTGGTGGCGCTGGACCCGAACAACCGGGCGCTGGTCAGCGCGGGCCTGCGCCGTCTGCGCGCAGGGCAGGGTTGTGTCGGCCTGCGTGCGCTGATCGAAGCCAGTGGCCGTGACGCCACGCGACTGACGGCCACCGATATTGGCTTCGCACTCGGCCCACGCCTGAACGCGGCGGGCCGGCTGGAAGACATGGTGCTGGGCATCGCGCTGCTGCTGACCGAAGACCCACGGCAGGCGCGCGAGATCGCGCAGACGCTGGAGCAGATCAATGCGGAACGGCGCGCCGTGCAGCAGTCGATGACCGACGACGCCGAGCAGGCGTTGACCCGCGTGGTGCTGGACATGGCCGGCCAGCGCCCGGTGGCTGCCTGCCTGTTCGACGCGGACTGGCATCCGGGCGTGGTCGGTCTGGTTGCATCGAAGATGAAGGATCGCCTGCATCGCCCGGTGATCGCCTTCGCGCCGGCCGAACCGGGCGCCGACACCCTGCGTGGCTCGGCGCGCTCGATCCCTGGCCTGCACATCCGTGACGCACTGGCGCTGGTCGATGCGCGCCATCCGGGTCTGATCGAACGCTTCGGTGGGCATGCCATGGCGGCTGGACTGAGCATGCGCCTGGATCACGTCGATGACTTCAAGGCCGCCTTTGTGGCCGTGGTGCTGGAAATGCTCGATCCGGCGGCACTGCAGCAGCAGGTTCTCAGCGACGGCGAACTGGCCGCCGACGAGCTCGATCATCGCCACGCCGTCGCGTTGCGCCTGGCCGGACCGTGGGGCCAGGGCTTCCCCGAACCGTTGTTCGACGGCTACTTCGAAGTGGCCAACTGGCGCGTGCTGAAGGAGCGCCACCTCAAGCTGGAGCTGCGCCTGCCGGGCGTACCCGGCACGATCAACGCGATCCATTTCGGCGGCTGGCACGGCAACGCACCGGGCCGCCACGTGCATCTCGCCTACCGGCTCGCCTGCGACGACTATCGCGGCGGCAGCGCCATCCAGCTGATTGTGGAGCACAGCCTCCCCGCTTGAAGAAAAGGGGACGGAGGGGATCAAGTCGTTTTTGCCTTGGTTGCTATTGCGACTTAATCCCCTCCGTCCCCTTTTTTGGGACCCCGCCAACCCCGTTCCGGCAGCTCGTGCGTTCAACGGTCTACGATCCCACTGGAGTCCGGTCATGGTCTTCGTCCGATGCTGCACTGTGTTGTTGCTGGCCCTTGTGGCCTGGCCCGCTGGCGCGCAGTCGCCCCCGATCTCCCGGCCGCAGGCCGCCACGCCGCTGCTGATCGCGCCGGCCGCCGAACAACCGGTGCAGTTGCAGCGCGCACGCATCGAGGGCGAAGTCCAGGCGGGCATCGCCCAGACCCGGATCACCCTGGAATTCCATAACCCGAACCGGCGCGTGCTGGAAGGTGAGCTGCAGTTCCCGCTGGGCGACGGTCAGCAGATCAGCGGCTTCGCGCTGGATATCAACGGCGAGCTGCGTGACGCGGTGCCGGTGCCCAAGGACCGCGGTCGTCAGGTATTCGAGGAGATTGCCCGCCGCGGCGTCGACCCGGGCCTGCTGGAACAGACCGCTGGCAACCAGTTCCGCCTGCGCATCTACCCGCTGCCGGCCGGCGGCAGTCGGCGCGTGCAGCTGGTGATGCGTGAGCCGTTGGCCTTCGACGGCCACGGCTGGCAATGGACGCTGCCGCTGCAGTTCGCCGCCGGTGCAGCCTCGGTTGAACTGAAGCTGCAGGCCCCGGGCGCGACGGCCGCGGGTACGGCGCCATTCCGCATCAGCGCGGGCCAGCTGCAGTGGCAGGGCAGGGGCGCGCAGTTGCCGAAGCAGCTGCAGTGGAGCCTGCCCGCAGCACGTCAGGCGCAGGTCCAGGTGGCGCCCTGGCAGGACGGGCACTACCTGTTGGCGCAGCTGCCGGTGTCGACCGGCAGCACGCCGCGCACGTTGCCCCGCGAGATCGGCCTGCTGTGGGATGGCTCCGGCTCGGGTGGGCAGCGTGACCGCACGCGCGAGTTCGCCCTGCTGGATCGGTACTTCGCCGCGATGGGTGACGGCACCGTGGCGTTGACCGTGCTGCGCGATCGCGCCGAACAGGTGCGTCGATTCCGTATCCGCGCCGGCAACTGGAGTGAACTGCGCGCAGCCCTGCAGGCCGTGCGCCCGGACGGTGCCAGCGCGCTGGCACAGTGGCAGCCGCAGCCGGGCGTGAAGGAATACCTGCTGGTCAGCGATGGCCTGCTGACCTATGGGCCGGAACAGCTACCGGCGATGGTGGCGGATCAACGCCTGTTTGCGATCAGCAGCGCCGGTGCGCGCACCGATGCCGTGCGACTGCGTGGTTGGAGCGAAGCGCATGGTGGCCGCTTTGTTGCACTGGGTGAGGATGTCGATGCAGCGGCGCGCGAGCTGCTGTCGTCGCCGTTGGATGTGCAGGTCGATGCGGGGCGCGGCGTGCAGGACGTGGTGATCGATCGTCGCAGTGAAGCCCAGGGCTGGCTGTGGCTGCACGCACGACTAGCGGCCGACGGTGTGCCGATGCGGGTGCGCGTGGGTGGCGGCGAATGGCAGGCGCTGCCGGCCACGCAGAAAAGCGATGACGGCGAACTGCTGGCCGGCCTGTGGGCGCAGGCGCGCCTGCAGCAACTGGCCGTCGACCGCCGCAGCAACCGTGAGGCCATGCAGCGCCTGTCCCAGCAGTTTGGCCTGGTGGGGCCGGATACCTCGCTGATCGTGCTGGAAACCCTGGATGACTACCTGCGCTATGCGATCCGTCCGTCTGGCACGCTCCGCACCGAATACGATGCACGATTCGCCGTGCAGGTGGCGGATCGCGCCGCTGCGGATCGCGAGCGCCTGGATGAAGTGGCTGCACGCTGGAAGGAGCGCCAGCAATGGTGGAACCGCAGCTGGCCGAAGGGAATGCCGCCGCAGCCGAAGGGCGGGGCACTGGAAGTGGCCTCCGCGGACTACGCGATGGAATCGGCGCCGGTGGCGATGCTCGCCGCGCCGGCCCCTGCGGCACCGCCCGCCCCGGCACCGATGGCCGCCGCCGAGCAGCGCATGGAAGCCAGCAGCGCGCGTGCACGTCGCTCGGCGCCTGCATCGAACAAGGCCCTGGATTCAATCACGGTCACGGGTGGCCGTGTCGCTGCGCCCGCTGCCGCCAACGAGGGCGAGCTCGGCATCCAGCTGGCGGCCTGGCAGCCGGACTCGGCCATCGCCCGGCGCCTGCGCCAGGGCCCGGCGTCGCAACTGTATGACCGCTACCTGGCCGAGCGCGATGCCCATGCCGACAGCAGCGCATTCTTCCTCGACGTGGCCGACCTGCTGCTGGCGCAGGGTCAGCGCGACCTGGCACTGCGCGTGTTGTCGAACCTGGCCGAGATGGACCTGGACAACCGCCACCTGCTGCGCGTGCTCGGTTACCGACTGATGCAGGCCGATGCTCCCGCGCTGGCGGTGCCGGTGTTCGAGCAGGTGCTGGCGATGGGCCAGGAGGAACCGCAGAGCTTCCGCGACCTCGGCCTGGCACTGGCGGCGGCCGGCAAGCCGCAGCAGGCGCTGGCGCCGCTGTACCAGGTGGTGGTGCGGCCGTGGGACAGCCGCTTCGATGGCATCGCCCTGATCGCATTGGATGAACTGACGAACCTGGTGGCCCGCAGCACGCCCCGGCTGGATACCACCGGCATCGACCCGCGCCTGCTGCAGGCGATGCCGCTGGACCTGCGGGTGGTGCTGTCGTGGGATGCCGACAACAGCGACATGGACCTGTGGGTGACCGACCCGAACGGCGAGCGCGCCTACTACGGCAACCGCCTGACCTACCAGGGCGGGCAGATGTCGCAGGACTTCACCGGCGGCTATGGTCCCGAGCAGTTCTCGCTACGCAACGCCAAGCCGGGCAAGTACAAGGTGGAGGCGAACTACTTCGGCAGCCGCCAGCAGCTGGTGACCGGGGCGACGAAGCTGATGCTGCGCCTGACCACCCACTGGGGCACGTCGAAGCAGAAGGACCAGATGGTCACGATGCGGTTGAAGGACCGAGCCGAAACCGTGCTGGTGGGCGAGTTCGAGGTGCGTTGACCGCTCGCACGCCCGTATGGAGTCGAGCGCGCTCGACCACGTTGGTATAGAGCCGAGCCCATGCTCGGCTCATGGCAGAGGCAGCCGAGCGTTGGCTCGGCTCTACAACTGCGCAGCGTGTGCAACCGGCGATGCTGGCGGATTGGCGCGCAGGCCGAACAGGGGGCGCAGCCAGCGCACGCGACGGATCAGCAGTTCGTGGATCAGCAGGCAGCCGCCGACGGTGCCGCCCAGCAGTAGCGACGGCTCCAGCCAAGGACCCAGTTGCAATGGCTTGAGCCAGAACAACAGCACGATGATCAGGCTCTGGTGCAGCATGTACCAGGGATAGATGGCCTCGGTGCAGTACGGTAGCCAGCCGAACGGGCGGTCGAGGAAGACCTTGCCCCAGCCGAGGATGGCCAGCAGCGCGGTCCAGACGTACACCGACTGGCTGGTCCTGCCCTGCAGGTCCCAGAACGTTTCAGGCCATTGCCGCAGCGAGGAGTCAGCCGGCAGCACCTGGCCGAGGATGCGCAACCCCAGATACCAGCCGACCGCCGCCAGCGCCAGCCACAGCGTGGTGCGGCGCAGGGAGACCAGGCGCTGCCAGAACACCGGCTCACGACCGAGCAGGTAGCCGGCCAGGAACACTGTCGCGTACTTCGCGTGCTGATACCAGTCGCCAAGCAGGGCATTGGTGGACGGATAGACCGGCTCCAGCCAGATCACCCAGGCCAGCAGCAGCGCAGACGGAATTCCGATCAGCAGTATCGGCGAGGCGGCGCAGAACGCGATCGCACGGCGCACCACGGCCGTTCCCAGTAATGGCATCAGCAGGGCCAGGGCCAGCGTGTAGTTCCACAGATAGGCCAGGTACCACAGGTGGTTCCAGGTGATGCCGTATTGCCAGCCGGCGAAACTGCCTTCCGGCCACGGCCGCACCTGCCAGTAGCGCAGCAGGAAATGCCCGAAGCCGGGCGCAACATGACCGTTGGCCACGCCCTCGCAGTAGGGCTGGATCGGCACGATCACGAACATGCCGAACAGCAGGGGCAGCAGCAGCCGCCACGTGCGCAGGCCGGCAAAGCGCAGCGGCCTGCTTTCCGGCCGCATCAGCGCGATGGCGATGCCTGAAATCAGGAACAGCAGCGACATCCGCCAGCGGTTGACGAACAGCATCGGCCACTGCAGCCATTCGGCGGTATGCACGCTCTTGAGGTGGAAGCCCCAGTCGTCCACATAGGCCATGGCGGTGTGGTAGAGGATCAGCAGGGCGAAGGCGAACACGCGCAGGGCGTCGATGTCGTGGCGTCGGGTCATGGTGGAGGTGTGCCGGAAGGTCGAGCCAACGTGACGCCGTCCGGCCTGTGCAGCCACTGCCAAGGGGCCGCCGGAACCCGCGCAGTGACCAATGGCGGGGGTGGCGGGACCAATGGAGCGGCTACCTTTGGTCCCTTGAGGCAGGCTGGAGCACCGCAACGACATGGATGCAGCAATGACCCAGGGCCGACCGCGCTGGCGTACTTCAACGCGCCTGCTGGTATGGGCGACGATCCTGTCGGCCTCGGCAGTGACCAATGCGCTGGTGGAAGTGATGGACGCCAGTCGCCGCGGCGCCGATCTCGGGCTGTGGGAGCCGATGATCTGGGAGTTCAGCAGCCTCGGCCTGGTCCTGTTGACCCTGCCGCTGCTGTGGTGGGGCTGCGAGCGCTGGCCGCTGCATGCCGATACCTGGAAGCAGCGGTTGCCGCTGTATCTGCTGGCCAGCGTCGGCTGGTCGCTGCTGCACGTGGTGGGGATGGTGCTGCTGCGGCACCTGGCCTACGGGTCGCTGGGCCATCGCTACCAGGATGATGCCGGCTGGCTGGAGCGTTTTGCCTACGAATACCTGAAGGATGTACGCACGTTTGCGATATTCGTGGCACTGGAGCACTTTGCCAGCTGGTTCGGCCGGCGCAGGCAGGGCGAGGCGAGCCTGCTGGCCGAGCCGGACGTCGGCCCGCCGGTGGAGCCGGTCGAGCGCCCCCAGCACTTCCTGGTGCGCAAGCTGGGCAAGGAGTTCCTGGTCGCCACGGCGGACGTGGAGTACGCCCAGGCCGCAGGGAACTATGTGAACCTGCGGGTACGCGGCCACGACTATCCGCTGCGGATCACCATGGCAGTGCTGGAGCAGCGGCTCGACCCGGGCGAGTTCCTGCGCCCGCACCGCAGCTGGCTGATCCATCGGGGCCAGCTGCGCTCGATCGAGCCGCTGGACGGCGGCGAGGCCCTGCTGCACATGGCTGACGGGGCCAAGGTGCCCTGCAGCCGGCGCCAGCTGCCGCTGCTGCGGCAGGCGTTGGGGGCCGGATGAGGCCCTCATTCCGGGCATCCCCGGCCTGCGGTATCATTACCAGTCATCTTTTGAATGCATAACCGCCGACATGATCGAACTGAATCCTGTCCGCCAGCGCATCACCGATCTGACCGATCGCGTGCTGTCGCTTCGGGGGTATCTTTGACTACGACGCCAAGAAAGAGCGTCTTGAAGAAGTAACGCGGGAGCTGGAAAGCCCCGACGTCTGGAACAACGCCGAGTACGCCCAGAATCTGGGCCGCGAGCGCTCCAGCCTGGAAAAGACCGTGGGCGGCATCGCCTCGGTGCTCGACGGCCTGGCTGATGCCACCGAACTGCTTGAGCTGGCCGAGTCCGAGCAGGACGAGGACACCGCGCTGGCCGTGGTCGCCGACCTGGACAAGCACCAGTCGCACGTCGAGAAGCTGGAATTCCAGCGCATGTTCTCCGGCGAGATGGACAATGCGGCCGCATTCGTCGACATCCAGGCCGGTGCCGGTGGCACCGAAGCCCAGGACTGGGCCGAGATCCTGCTGCGCATGTACCTGCGCTGGTGTGAATCGCGCGGCTGGAAGACCGAGCTGATGGAAGTCTCCGGTGGCGACGTCGCCGGCATCAAGTCGGCCACCCTGCGCGTGGAAGGCGACTACGCCTATGGCTGGCTGAAGACCGAGACCGGCGTGCACCGCCTGGTGCGCAAGTCGCCGTTCGACTCGGACAACCGCCGCCACACCAGCTTCACCTCGGTGTTCGTGTCGCCGGAGATCGATGACAACATCGACATCACCATCAACCCGGCCGACCTGCGTACCGACGTGTACCGTTCGTCCGGTGCCGGTGGCCAGCACGTGAACAAGACCGAGTCGGCGGTGCGAATCACCCACATCCCGACCAACATCGTTGTGGCCTGTCAGACCGGCCGCAGCCAGCACCAGAACCGCGACAACGCGATGAAGATGCTGGCCGCCAAGCTGTACGAGCTGGAGATCCAGAAGCGCAACGCCGAGAAGGACGCGGTGGAAGCCACCAAGTCCGACATCGGCTGGGGCAGCCAGATCCGCAACTACGTGCTGGACCAGAGCCGCATCAAGGACCTTCGCACCGGCATCGAGCGTTCAGATACGCAGAAGGTGCTGGATGGCGACCTGGACGAGTTCGTCGAGGCCAGCCTGAAGGCCGGCCTGGCTGTGGGCTCCAAGCGCGTCGATGCCTGATCGGCGCGCCTGCGCGGATATCGTCACCCTCGTGCGCAACGCCGAGGGTGGTCGATCACACGTCCTGTAGAGCTGAGCCATGCTCAGCTGCATTTCGCGGGGTAGCAGATGCGTCGAGCATGGCTCGACGCTACAACGGGCACGGCGGTAGCGATGATGCGCAGCGAAAGTGAACGCAAGGAACTGGGCGGCTTCCTCAAGGCCTGCCGCGCCCGTGTCGATCCCGCCACGCTCGGCCTTCCGGCCGGGCGCCGGCGCACCCCGGGCCTGAAGCGCGAGGAAGTGGCGCTGGCCATCGGCGTAAGCGTCAGCTGGTACACCTGGATCGAGCAGGGCCGCGAAGTGCGTGCCTCGCCCGAGGTGCTTGAGCGCCTGGCGCAGGTGCTGCGCATGAGCGACGACGAACGCGCCTATGCGTTCGCGTTGTCCGGCTATGGCGTGCCACTGGAATCACCGGACGAAAGCGTGACCGATGGCCTGCGCCAGCTGGTGGAGGCGATGCAGCCGATCCCTGCGTATGTGCGCAATACACGCTTCGACATCCTGGCCTGGAACCCGGCCATCGCCGAGCTGTTCGTGGACTACAGCCAGCTGGCGCCGCATGAGCGCAATACGCTGCGGCTGATGTTCCTGTACCCGCCTTACCGCACGCTGATCCTCAACTGGGAAGAAATGACCCGCGGCCTGCTGGCAGGCTTCCGCGCGGCGATGGCGCAGGCGCCGGACAAGGCCCCGTTCCTGGCGCTGGTCGAGGACATCGCCGCGCACAGCGAGGAGTTCCGCCAGTGGTGGCCGGAGCACGACGTGCGACGGTTCGATGAAGGGGCGAAGAAGCTGAACCATCCCACGCGCGGGTTGCTGGACCTGCAGTACGTGGCGCTGGTGCCGGAGAGCCGGCACGATCTGTCCCTGGTGACTTACCTGCCGCGGAAGTAGGGGGTGTTCGGCAAGGCTTGCAGCCCTGCACCAGCAGAGGCCGAAGCGACAGCAACAGCAACAGCGGGCATTCCGTGAGATGGCGGGGCGGTGTCGGAGTGCGGGGACGCCGTAAACCCGTCCCTGGGGGCTTGGCAGCCGCATCCATGCGGCTGACACCCCGCACTCCGACACCGCCCCACCTTCGACAGGTTCACGTGGCTGTAGGTAGTGGCTGTAGGTAGGTGTCGACCTTGGTCGACACATCTGTCAGATATCGAATGAAATTCCGGGGGTCAGATCCGTTTTCCACAGGAAAACGGATCTGACCCCAAAAGTATTTCCGACAGATCGCGGACCCACCCCGCCATCCCACGGAATGCAGGCCTTTGACCTTGACGTTGCCCTGGCCTCTGCGGGTGCAGGGCGCAGCCCTGCCGACACCTCCCCCATTCAGACAGGTAAGTGCAGGTCACAGGATAAGCAGACGCCTTGTTGCCTCCGCCAATCGGGTCCACATTCCTGTGCAGGAGACGGGCCACCGCCCGTTTTCGAGACAACAGGAGCCCTGCATGTCCGCTGCCCCCAGCACTGCCATTTCGCGCGATCCGGCCACCGGTGAACAGATCGCCAGCCATCCCTTCGCCACCGACGCCGAACTGGAAACAATCCTCGACCGCGGTCAGGTCGGCTTCGCGGCCTGGAGCGCCAAGAGCCTCGAACAGCGCGCGGATGTACTGCGTGCGATGGCCGCGGTACTGCGCCGCGACCGTGAGAAGTTGGCTGCGCTGGCTACCGCCGAAATGGGCAAGGTCCAGGCCGAATCCCTGGCCGAAATCGAGAAGTGCGCCGTGCTGTGCGACTGGTATGCCGACCACGGTGCGCAGTTCCTGCGCGACGAGCCGACCCAGGTGCCTGACGACAAGGCTTACGTGTCCTACCTGCCGCTGGGCGTGGTGCTGGGCATCATGCCGTGGAACTTCCCGTACTGGCAGGTGATGCGCGCGGCGGTGCCGATCCTGATGGGCGGCAACGGCTTCCTGCTGAAGCCGGCCGAGAACATCGTCGGTACCGCGCAGCTGCTCGACGCGGCGTGGCGTGATGCAGGGCTGCCGGAAGGCACCTTCATCGCCGCCAACATCAGCCGCGACGGCACCAGTCGTGCAATCGCCGATGACCGCATCGCGGCGGTGACTCTGACCGGCAGCGTGGCGGCCGGCCGCAGCATCGCCGCCCAGGCCGGGCAGGCGTTGAAGAAAGTGGTGCTGGAGCTGGGCGGCTCGGATCCGTTCATCGTGCTGGCCGACGCCGATCTGGACGCTGCCGTCGATGCGGCGGTGGCCTCACGCTTCCAGAACACCGGGCAGGTCTGCATCGCCGGCAAGCGCATCATCGTTGAAGACGCGGTATACGACCGTTTCGTGGCGCAGTTCTGCCAGAAGGTGCAGGCGCTGACCATCGGCGATGGCCGTGAAGCGGGTAATCGCATTGGTCCGATGGCACGCCAGGACCTGCTGGAACAGCTGGACGCGCAGGTGCGCGCTTCGGTGGACGCGGGCGCGAAGCTGCTGGTCGGTGGCCATCAGCTGGATCGCCCGGGCGCGTTCTACGCACCCACCGTGCTGGCCGACGTGGAGCCGGGCATGCAGGCCTTCGATACCGAGACCTTCGGTCCGGTGGCCTCGATCAGCCGCGCTCGTGATGCCGACCATGCGGTGGAGCTGGCCAACCAGAGCGAGTTCGGCCTCAGCGGCAACCTGTGGAGCGGCGACCGCGCCCGTGCGATGCAGCTGGCGCGCCGGCTGCAGACCGGCGGCGTGTTCGTCAACGGATTCTCTGCTTCCGACCCGCGCGTGCCGATCGGGGGCGTGAAGAAGAGCGGCTTCGGCCGCGAACTCTCGCACTTCGGCATCCGCGAGTTCGTCAACGCGCAGACGGTCTGGTTCGACAAGCGTTGACGCGCAGCTTCCATCCTTCCTGCAACGATCCATCATCAGTCCAGCGAAAAGGACGGCATTCCAATGTCCAAGGGTTCAGATCTGCTTGTCGCCGCACTTGAGAACGAAGGCGTCGAGCGCATTTTCGGTATCCCCGGCGAAGAGAATCTCGACGTGGTCGAGTCGCTGCGCCATTCCAGCATCGAGCTGGTCATCACCCGCCACGAGCAGGCAGCGGTATTCATGGCGGCCACCTATGGCCGCCTGACCGGCAAGCCCGGGGTGTGCCTGGCCACGCTGGGGCCGGGCGCGCTGAACTTCACCACCGGCGCCGCCTACGCGCTGCTTGGTGCGTGGCCGGTCATCATGATCACTGGCCAGAAGGGCATCGTGGCCAGCAAGCAGGCACGCTTCCAGATCGTCGACATCGTCAGCACGATGAAGCCACTGACCAAGCAGGCGCGGCAGATCGTCTCGGCGCGCACCATCCCGACGATCGTGCGCGAGGCATTCCGCACCGCGCTGGAAGAGCGCCCGGGCCCGGTGCTGCTGGAGCTGCCCGAAGACATCGCGGCCGATGAGGTCGGGGACGTGGCGCTGATTCCGCCGCACGCGGTGGATCGTCCCATCGCCAGTCCGGAAGCACTGGACCGTGCGGCGGAGATCATCCGCAATGCCAAGCGACCGTTGCTGATGATCGCTTCGGCGGCGTCGCGGCCGCAGTCCAGCGAGGCGCTGTCGGCGTTCGTGCTGCGTGCCGGCATCCCGTTTTTCACCACGCAGATGGGCAAGGGCGCGGTGGCCGGTGGTTCGGGCCTGTACATGGGCACCGCGGCGCTGACCGAGCGCGACTACGTGCACATGGCCATCGACCAGGCCGATGTGATCGTGACCATCGGCCATGAGGTCACCGAGAAGCCGCCGTTCGTGATGCGTCCGGGTGGGCCGACCGTGATCCATATCGGCTATTCGCAGGCGGCGGTGGAGCAGGTGTACTTCCCGCAGGTGGAAGTGATCGGCGATATCGGCCGCTCGCTGACCCAGCTGGCCGACCGCATCGAAGGCGCGGTGCCGAACGCCGATGCGCTGCTGCCGTTGCGCGCGACCATCCTGGAGCACCTGGCCGCCCGTGCCGAGGAGGACGGCTTCACTCCTCAGCGGCTGGTGCATGACGTGCGCCAGGTGATGCCGCCGGACGGCATCGTGGCGCTGGACAACGGCATGTACAAGATCTGGTTTGCGCGGAACTACCGCACCCAGGTGGCCAACACGCTGCTGCTGGACAACGCGCTGGCGACCATGGGTGCGGGCCTGCCGTCGGCGATCATGGCCTCGATCCTGCATCCGCAGCGGCGGGTGCTGGCGGTGTGCGGTGATGGCGGCTTCATGATGAACAGCCAGGAGCTGGAGACCGCGCGCCGGCTGGGCCTGAACCTGGTGGTGCTGATCCTCAACGATGGCGCCTACGGGATGATCCGCTGGAAGCAGGCGGTGGATGGCTTCACCGACTACGGCATGACCTTCAGCAATCCCGATTTCGTGAAGTACGCGCAGGCCTATGGCTGCAAGGGCCATGAGGTGACCGCCATCGAGCAGTTCATCCCGACACTGGAGGCGGCGTTCAACGAGGGAGGCGTGCACCTGGTGTCGGTGCCGATCGATTACTCGGAGAACCAGCGGGTACTGGTGGACGAGCTGCGGCAGGCCTTCCCGGGGAACGGCTGAGGTAGCGCCGGGCCACGCCCGGCGGATTCGTGCGCCGACCGACCGCCGGGCATGGCCCGGCGCTACCGGGCGCTGCCGGGGCCGGGGCGGGGCGGTTTTGGTATGCTGTCCAACCGGCTTTGCCGGCGCAGCATCCCCCCTCACTACACGATTCCCGCAGATCCATGAGCGAAGCTACCGATACCCCCCCCGTCGACGAAAACAAGTTGATTGCCGAGCGCCGTGAGAAACTCAAAGCGCTGCGTGGGCAGGGCATCGCGTACCCGAACGACTTCCGTCGCGAGGACTTCGCCGGCCGCCTGCAGGAAGAGTTCGCCGATGCCGAACAGTGGACCGCCGAGGCCCTGGAAGGTAACGGCCGCCAGGTGAAGATGGCCGGCCGCCTGATGGCCAAGCGCATCATGGGCAAGGCCAGCTTCGCCCAGATCCAGGACGAGTCCGGCCGCATCCAGCTGTTCCTGCAGGGCGCCGTGCTGGGCGATGCCTACACCGCCTTCAAGGGCTGGGACGTGGGTGACATCATCGCCGTGGAAGGCGGCCTGACCCGTACCAAGACCGGCGAGCTGTCGGTCAAGGCCGAATCGATCCGCCTGCTGACCAAGTCGCTGCGCCCGCTGCCGGACAAGTGGCATGGCCTGGCCGACGTCGAGCAGCGCTATCGCCAGCGTTACGTCGACCTGATCGTGACCCCGGAATCGCGCGCGGTATTCATCAAGCGCTCGAAGATCATCCGCGCCATGCGCGCGTGGCTGGACAACCGCGACTTCCTGGAAGTCGAGACGCCGATGATGCATTACATCCCCGGCGGCGCGGCGGCCAAGCCGTTCACCACCCACCATAACGCGCTGGACCTGGACCTGTACCTGCGCGTGGCGCCGGAGCTGTACCTCAAGCGCCTGACCGTGGGTGGCCTGGAGCGCGTGTACGAGATCAACCGCAACTTCCGCAACGAAGGCGTCAGCACCCGCCACAACCCGGAATTCACCATGATGGAGCTGTACGAGGCCTATGCCACGTACAACGAGATCATGGACCTGACCGAAGGCGTCATCCGTGACGTGGCCAAGGCGGTCAACGGCGGCACCGAGGTGGAGTGGGACGGTGCGAAGATCGACCTGGGTCCGGCGTTCCGCCGCTGGCGCATGGACGAGGCGGTGCGTCACCACAACCCGGAAATCTCCGCGGCCGACTGCACCGATCGCGACGCCCTGCTGCGCCATTGCGAGCGCTTGAAGATCCGCGTCAAGCCGTCCTACGGCTGGGGCAAGCTGCTGCTGGAGATCTTCGAGGCCACTGTCGAGCACACGCTGATCCAGCCGACCTTCATCACCGACCACCCGGTGGAAGTCTCGCCGCTGGCCCGCGCCAACGACAACGATCCGGGCTACACCGACCGCTTCGAGCTGTTCGTCAACGGCAAGGAGCTGGCCAACGGCTTCTCCGAGTTGAACGACCCGGAAGACCAGGCCCAGCGCTTCCAGGCGCAGGTGGCGGCGAAGGAGGGTGGCGACGACGAGGCCATGCACTACGACGCCGACTACATCCGTGCGCTGGAGTACGGCATGGCCCCGACCGGCGGCCTCGGCATCGGCGTCGATCGCCTGGTAATGCTGCTGACCGGCAGCAGCTCGATCCGCGACGTGCTGCTGTTCCCGTACATGCGTCCGGAGCAGTAAGTCGTCTTTTTGACTCCTGTTTGTGCGCGCCGTCGCGAAATGAGACGGCGCGATTGACGCCTCCCGCACTCGGCGTATCGTTAATGCACTACCTTGACGTCTGTTATGGCGTGATCGGCGCCAGGGGGAGTGCGCATTGTGGAGAGTCCGCTTCACAATGTGATGACGATCATGAACCGGGACGCATGACACGGGAGTCAGGCCGATGCAGGGTGCGAGCGTTCGCAGCGGCAGGGTATCCTCGCCTGCTGATGATCCAGCATGGTCGAGAAACCAGGCAGAGTACGCGTTGAACATCGTCATTGTTGACGACCAGACGTCCGCCCGGACGATGCTGCGTCACGTCATCGAGGACATCGCGCCCGAACTGAGCGTGTATGACTTCGGTGATCCGCTGACCGCATTGGCCTGGTGCGAGGCGCATCCGGTCGACCTGCTGCTGCTCGATTACCGCATGCCAGAGATGGACGGGCTGGAGTTCGCCCGCCGTTTCCGCCGCCTGCCCAAGCATCGCGACATTCCGGTGATCCTGATCACCGTGGTCGGCGACGAGCCGATTCGTCAGGCGGCGCTGGAAGCGGGGGTCATCGACTTCCTGGTCAAGCCGATCCGCCCGCGCGAACTGCGCGCGCGCTGCTACAACCTGCTGCAGCTGCGCCAGCAGACCGAGAACGTGAAGCAACGCGCGTTGTCGCTGGAGCAGCGCTTGCTGGCAAGCATGCACGAGGTCGAGGAACGCGAACGCGAGACCCTGTCGCGATTGGCGCGGGCGATCGAGTTCCGTGATGCCGGCACCAGTGCCTACCTCGAGCGCATGGCGCGCGTGGCAGGGCTGATCGCCGAGCAGCTGGGCCTGCCCGAAGACGACGTGCGCCTGATCGAGATGGCCGCGCCCCTGCATGACATGGGCAAGATCGCCATTCCCGATGCCGTGCTGCTCAAGCAGGGCAAGCTCAACGACGAGGAGCTGGCGATCATGCGCCGTCACCCGCGCATCGGCCATGAACTGCTCAGCGGCAGCCAGAACCGCTTCATCCAGGTCGGCGCATTGATCGCGCTGCGCCACCACGAACGATACGACGGCAGCGGCTACCCGGATGGGCTGGTCGGTGAGGCGATTCCGCTGGAAGCGCGCATCGTCGCCGTGGCCGATGTCTTCGACGCACTCATCTCACCCCGTCCGTACAAGGAAGCATGGACCATGGAAGCCACACTGGCTTATCTGTACGCCCAGCGTGGCCGACTGTTCGACCCGCGCTGCGTGGATGCGCTGATGCGCGGTCACCAGCAGTTGATGGATATCTGCGCCCAGCACTCGACGGCATCGACGCGACCGGGTGGGTGACATGCAGGACCTGTTCGCACGCGTGAGGCGTCGGCTGGCGCAGCGTCCGGATTCGGAACATGGCCAGGCGATCGTGCGGGTGGTGCTGATCTCGCTGATCCTGGTCTATGTACTGTTGTCAGGTGCCCGCCTGCACCGGCTGGACCAGTACCAGGGCGTGCTGGCAACGGTGCTGACCGGGCTGGGCCTGTCGCTACTGCTGTGCGGTTGGCTGCTGTGGAAGCCTGAGCGCTCGGACCCGCGGCGGGTGGCCGGGATGCTGGCCGATTACGGCCTGATCGCGGTCGGCATGATCCAGATGGGCGAGCCGCTGGCGTGGGTGTACGCGGTGGTGATGTGGGTCACGGTGGGCAACGGCCTGCGCTTCGGGCCGCGCTACCTGGCCGCTGCCATCGTGCTGGCGATGGTCAGTTTCGGCACCACCGTGCTGTTGACCCCTTACTGGCAGGCCAATCTGGGCCTGGCCATTTCCCTGTGGTTGGGGTTGCTGGCAGTACCGTTGTGCTGCTCCTCCCTGCTGCGCCGAAGGATGCGACATCCGACCATGGATACGACGCCCGCCGCTGGCTCCGACAAGCGCTCGCTGCTGGCCCGCTTCAAGCAGCGCCTGTCCGGGCGCGAGGACAGCGAGCACGCGCAGAACCTGATCCGCATCATCATCACGGCGCTGTTCATCAGCTATCTCGGCTGGCGTTCGCTGAGCGGTGGCGGTGAAGCGCTGACGACGACGTGGCTGATCCTCGCCTTCGAGCTGACCATTTCCGCCGGCCTGCTGACCGCGATCCTGGTCAATCCGGGTGTGTCGCATGTGCGCAGGGTGATCGGCATGCTGACCGACTACACCTGCATGGCCTGGATCATGACGATCCAGGGCGAGCCGGCGGCACCGCTGTATGCGGTGATGCTGTGGGTCACGATCGGCAACGGCATGCGCTACGGCAGCACCTACCTGCGCGTGGCCACTGCCATGGGCTGCCTGGCCTTCCTGTGCACGGTGATGCTGTCGCCATACTGGCGCGGCCACGACTATCTGGGCTGGGGCCTGCTGCTGGGCCTGGGCGCGATTCCGCTGTACTTCGATTCGCTGCTGCATGCCTTGACCCGGGCGGTGGCCGAGGCGCGCCAGGCCAATGAAGCCAAGAGCCGCTTCCTGGCCAACATGAGCCATGAATTCCGCACGCCGTTGAACGGGCTGGCCGGCATGACCGAGGTGCTGGCCACCACCCGCCTGGACGATGAACAGCGCGAGTGCCTGAACACCATCCAGGCCTCGACGCGCAGCCTGCTGGCGCTGGTGGAAGAAGTGCTGGACATCTCCGCGATCGAAGCCGGCAAGGTGCGCGTGGAGTGGCACGAGTTCGCGCTGGCCGATGTGCTGCAGGCGATCAACCTGATCCTCACCCCGCAGACCCGCTCCAAATCGCTGGACTATCGCGTGCAGGTGGACGACAACGTGCCGCCGCGCCTGCTGGGTGATGCCGGGCATCTGCAGCAGATCCTGCTGAACCTGATGGGCAACGCGGTCAAGTTCACCGACAGCGGCTACGTGCATCTGCGCGTGTCCAGCCCCGATGCGCTGGGCAGCGAGCGGATGCGCCTGCGATTCGAGATCGTCGATACCGGCATCGGCGTGCCGATGGCGTTGCGCGGGCGCCTGTTCAATGCCTTCGAGCAGGGCGATGTCGGCCTGGCCCGTCGCCATGAAGGCACCGGTCTGGGCACGGCCATTGCCAAGGGCCTGGTCGAGTCGATGGGCGGGCAGGTCGGCTATGCGCCGAACAGCCCGCGCGGCAGCGTGTTCTGGGTCGAGATCACGCTGGACGTCGCAGACACCTCATCAGCCCCGGCGGTTCCGTCCGAGGTGGCTGAGGCTGGGAATGTCATCGCGTTTTCCAATCCCTTCCTGCGCCATCGTGCACGGGTGCGCAGCCTGCGGGTTCTGGTGGCCGACGACCACGAAGCCAACCGCATGGTGCTGCAGCGGTTGCTGGAGAAGGCCGGCCACAAGGTCACCTGCGTCAATGGCGGCGCCGAAGTGCTGGATGCGTTGGAGCAGGCCAGTTACGACGCGGCGATCGTCGACCTGCACATGCCCGGCATGAGCGGACTGGATCTGCTCAAGCAGTTGCGGGTGATGCAGGCCAGTGGCATGCCTTACGTTCCAGTCATGGTGCTGAGCGCGGACGTCACCCCCGAGTCCATCCTGCGTTGCGAGCAGGCCGGTGCCCGCGCCTTCCTTGCCAAGCCCGTGGTGGCCACCCGCCTGCTTGAAGTGCTGGCCGATGTCGCCGCCAACACCCGCGCCGAGTCCGGCATCCAGTCGGTGCCGGCATTGCCGGTCGGCGATGGCGTGCTCGATACCGCAGTACTGGACGAGTTGGCGTCGCTGGGCATGGGCGATGGCTTCGAACGCAAGTTCATCGACCAATGCCTGGCGGACGTCGACGCGAGCATGGGCCAGCTGCAGGGCTGCGGCGAGCGCCAGGCCTGGGAGGATTTCCGCGAGCACGCACACGCGCTGCGCGGTGTGGCGAGCAACCTGGGGCTTGTCCAGGTTGCCGCCTCCAGTGGCGAAATCATGCGCATGGCGGACTGGCAGCTGAAGGGTGAATGGAGCGCCCGCCTCGGCAGCCTGGCGACCGCCCTGCGCAACGGCAGGAATGCGTTGGCTGCCCGTGGCGCGGGGGCACCGCACCGCGACGACAGCGAGCGCAGCCCGTCCTGACCCGCCAGACGCTCAGGCCGGGTCGCCATTGCGCCGGGCCTGCGCCCGTACCAGCCGATCCATGGTGCGCAGGGACTTCTCGCCGAGCTGCATGGCGGTGTCCACCCAGATCTCGGTGATCCGCATCATTTCATGCAGCGGCACCATGGTGGCGATCTCGTTGACCTCACGCATCGCTGCCCATGCGTGCGGAATGCGTCGGCTTTCCTTGATCACCTGTTCGACCGCAGCAACGCCTTCGCCCGCCGGCACCACGATGTCGACCAGGCCCATCTCCTTCAGCTGGCTGGCGGTGTAGAGGTTGCCTTCCAGCATGATCTTCTCGGCCAGGCGCGGGCTGATCCGCTGGCACAGGAAGGAGTAGGCGCCCATGCCCGGGAACAGGTCGAACAGCACCTCCGGCAGGCCCATCAGCACGCCTTCCTCGGCGACGATGGTGTGGCAGCTGAGTGCGGCCTCGAAGCCGCCACCCAGTGCATTGCCCTGGACCAGGGCGATGCTGTGGGCACGGGTGCCCAGGCCGGCATGGAAGGCATGCACGCCGCGCACGCAGCGCTGGGCATAGTCGAGCAGGCGGGCGCGGTCGCCTTCGCGGATCAGGCGGCAGAACAGTTCGAGGTCGCCCCCCAGGTTGAACACGTCGCTGTCCGAGGCAAGAACGACATGGGGTGACAGGGCGTGCGAGGCGCTGAGGCGGTCGCCCAGGTCGCGCTGGTAGTCGACGATGTCATCGACCAGGCGCGAGGCGAAGCACGGCCGGCCTGGCTGGTTGACCAGGTTGGCGTGCATGTGGATCCAGTAGACATCCCGCTCGGGCTCCTCGGTGATACGCAGGGTAGGGTGCTGCGAGGGGCGGGTGATGATGGGGCGTACTGCGGACATGGGAGTTCTCCGTGTGACCGTCCGGCCAACCGCAGAGCGGACGGAGAGGAGTGAGGGGGGCGGGCTGAACGTGCGGCGGCGACTGATTCTATGCACCCGTCGTGAACCGCCCGCAAGCGCTGTACCGGCCATGTTCCGGTAACAGAAAGACCCCGCCGTCTCCGGCGGGGTCCCTGTATTGTCCCGTTGCCCGGAAACCCTTACTGGGCGGGCGTATCACGCAGCTCGCGACGGAGAATCTTGCCGACATTGGTCTTCGGCAGCTCTTTTCGGAATTCTACGATTCTGGGGTGCTTGTAACCGGTCAGGTTTGCCCGCGCATGTTCCTTGACCATTTCCGCGGTCAGGTTCGGGTCCTTCTTCACGATCACGACCTTGACCACTTCGCCGGACTTCTCGTCCGGGACACCGACGGCGGCGACTTCCAGCACGCCCGGCATCATCGCGATGACGTCTTCGACCTCATTCGGGTACACGTTGAAGCCGGACACCAGGATCATGTCCTTCTTGCGGTCCACGATGTAGAAGAAGCCCTTTTCGTCCATCTTCGCCATGTCGCCGGTGTGCAGCCAGCCGTCGGCGTCGATGGCGGTGGCGGTTTCTTCCGGCCGCTGCCAGTAGCCCTTCATCACCTGCGGGCCCTTGATGCACAGCTCGCCCACTTCGCCCAGCGCCAGGATATTGCCGTTGTCGTCCTTGATGCAGGCATCGGTGGACGGGATCGGCAGGCCAATGGCGCCGTTGTACTCGGGCAGGGTGAGCGGGTTGATGCAGGCTGCCGGCGAGGTCTCGGTCAGGCCGTAGGCTTCGACCAGGGTCACGCCGGTGACCTTCTTCCAGCGTTCGGCCACGGCACGTTGCACCGCCATGCCGCCGCCCAGAGTGAACTTGACCGAAGAGAAGTCGATCTCGTCGAAGCCCGGGGTGTTGAGCAGGCCGTTGAACAGCGTGTTGACGCCGGTGATGGCAGTGAAGCGGGTGCCCTTGAGCTCCTTGACGAAGCCCTTCATGTCGCGCGGGTTGGTGATCAGGTGATTGCAGCCACCGAACTTCATGAAGACCAGGCCATTAGCGGTCAGCGCGAAGATGTGGTAGAGCGGCAGGGCAGTGATGATCACTTCCTTGCCCGGCTCGATGCCCGAGGTGGACAGCCACGCCGACGCCTGCTGCATGTTGGCGATCAGGTTGCGGTTGGTCAGCATCGCACCCTTGGCCACGCCGGTGGTGCCGCCGGTGTACTGCAGGAAGGCGATGTCGTCGTGGTCGATCTCGACCGGCGGAAGCGCGTGGCGGCTGCCCAGCTTGAGCGCCTGCTTGAAGCGGACGGCGCCCTTGATGTGGTAGTTGGGCACCATCTTCTTGACGTACTTCAGCACGAAGTTGACGATCGCGCCCTTGGCGCCGAGCAGGTCGCCCAGGCCGGTGGTGACCACGTGCCTGACCGGCGTGTCGGCGATGACCTGC
This sequence comes from Stenotrophomonas sp. YJH_SMC_16, assembly GCF_059367875.1. Taxonomy (NCBI): domain Bacteria; kingdom Pseudomonadati; phylum Pseudomonadota; class Gammaproteobacteria; order Lysobacterales; family Lysobacteraceae; genus Stenotrophomonas; species Stenotrophomonas sp. YJH_SMC_16. The sequence continues at coordinate 151,290 of NZ_JCAFRH010000009.1, forward strand.
TCGACGGTGTCGCCGAAGTTGTCGACTACCACCAGCGCACTGACGCCCGCGTCGACCAGCTGGTGCTTGAGTTCGCGCGCGGTGTACAGCGGGTTGACGTTGACCACGGTCAGTCCGGCGCGCAGCACGCCGAAGGTGGCCACCGGGTACTGCAGGCAGTTGGGCATCATCAGGGCGACGCGGTCACCCTTCTTGAGCTTGAGCTCACCCAGCAGGTAGGCGGCGAACTGGGTGACCAGCGCATCCGTCTCACCATAGGTGAGGACCTTGCCGAAGCTGGAGTAGGCGGGACGGTCGCGGAATTTCGCGACGGAAGCGTCGAAGACCGAGGCGACCGAATGGAATTCGTTGACGTCGATTTCGGCGGGAACGCCTTTCGGATAGCTCTGCAGCCAGGGACGATCCAGACTCATATTCCCCCTCCAGGAATCGTGATGTATTAGGTTCGGCCCTGAGCGTAGCGACAATGGCCGTTCATTGCAGCATACCCCGCCGTAGGGAAAACGCGAAGAGGCCCCGAAGGGCCTCTTTGCTGGGTAGTGCCGGCCGCTGGCCGGCATCTGCGCTCGATCGGGCCGCTTGCGTCAGCCCTGCTTGCGCACCGGTGCGCCGTTGGCCTTGTAGTACGGCGCGGTGCTGCGGGCCAGCGGGGTGCGGCCGCGGATCACGTCGGCCAGCTTCTCGGCCATCATGATGGTCGGCGCGTTGAGGTTGCCGGTCACCACCTGCGGCATGATCGAGGCATCGACGATGCGCAGGCCTTCCAGGCCGTGCACGCGGCCCTGGCCATCGACCACCGCCATCGGGTCATCGGCATGGCCCATCTTGTTCGAGCACGACGGGTGGTAGGCGGTCTCGGCATGCTCGCGCACGAATGCGTCGATCTGCGCGTCGGTCTGCAGCGCGCTGCCCGGCGAGATCTCGCGGCCGCTGTACGGTGCCAGCGCCGGCTGCGCGAAGATCTCGCGGGTGATGCGGATCGCCGCGCGGAACTCACGCCAGTCCTGCTCGTGCGACATGTAGTTGAACAGGATGCTCGGATGTTCGCGCGGATCCTTCGAACGCACATGGATGCGGCCGCGGCTGGGCGAGCGCATCGAACCGACGTGCATCTGGAAGCTGTGCGCCTTGATCGGGTTGGAGCCGTTGTAATTGATCGCCACCGGCAGGAAGTGGTACTGCAGGTTCGGCCAGTCGAATTCGGCATCGCTGCGGATGAAGCCACCGGCTTCGAACTGGTTGCTGGCGCCGATGCCGGTGCCCAGGAACAGCCACTCGGCACCGATGGCCGGCTGGTTGTACAGCTTCAGTGCCGGCGCCAGCGAGACCGGCTTCTTGCACTCGTACTGCAGGTACATCTCCAGGTGATCCTGCAGGTTGGCGCCGACGCCGGGCAGGTGGTGTACCAGGTCGATGTCCAGGCTGCGCAGCAGGTCGGCCGGGCCGACGCCCGAGCGCTGCAGGATCTGCGGCGAGGCGATGGCGCCGCCGCACAGCAGTACTTCGCGGCGGGCGGTGGCACGCTGCGGCTGGTCGTTGTGCAGCCACTGCACGCCCACCGCACGCTTGCCCGAGAACAGGATGCGGTCGGTCAGCGCGTGGGTGACGATGGTCAGGTTCGGACGCGGTTTGGCCAGGTCCAGGTAGCCGCGGGCAGTGCTGGAGCGACGGCCCTTCGGGGTCACCGTGCGGTCCATCGGGCCGAAGCCTTCCTGCTGGTAGCCGTTGAGGTCGTCGGTGCGCGGATAGCCAGCCTGCACGCCGGCTTCGACCATCGCCGCGAACAGCTCGTTGTTGCCGGCCTTCGGCGTGGTCACGCGCAGCGGGCCGTCGCCACCGTGGTAGTCATTGGGGCCGATGTCGCGGGTTTCGGCCTTGCGGAAGTAGGGCAGGCAGTCCAGGTAGGTCCAGTCTTCCAGGCCCGGCATGCTGGCCCAGTTGTCGTAGTCCATCGCGTTGCCGCGGATGTAGCACATGCCGTTGATCAGCGACGAGCCGCCCAGGCCCTTGCCGCGGCCGCAGTCCATGCGGCGGTTGTTCATGAAGGGCTCGGGATCGGTCTTGTACGCCCAGTTGTAGCGCTTGCCCTGCAGCGGGAAGGCCAGTGCCGCCGGCATCTGGGTACGGAAGTCGAGCCGGTAGTCCGGGCCACCGGCTTCCAGCAGCAGCACGCTGACATCGGCATCTTCGGTGAGGCGGGTGGCCAGCACGTTGCCGGCCGAACCGGCGCCGATGATGATGTAGTCGTACTCGTTATGGGTGCTCATGGGTGTCTCCTGCAGGCCGGGGCGCGCTGCATGCAGGCGTCCCGGCGGAATGTCGGATCGGCACGATGGCCGGACGATGGGGCGCGCGCAGCGCGCGCCGGTCAGAACACGCTGGCGTAGTCGCCCAGCTCGACCTGCACCGACTTGATGCGGGTGTAGTGGCCGAGGGTGGAGATGCCGTTCTCGCGGCCGACGCCGGATTCCTTGTAGCCGCCGACCGGCATTTCGGCCGGCGATTCGCCCCAGGTGTTGATCCAGCAGATGCCGGCTTCCAGGCGGTGGATGATGCGGTGGGCGCGGCTGACGTCCTTGCTGACCACGCCGGCGGCCAGGCCGAAGGTGGTGTCGTTGGCGCGGCGCACCACTTCGTCCTCGTCGTCGTAGGCGAGGATGCTCATCACCGGCCCGAAGATCTCTTCCTTGACGATGGTCATGTCATCGCGGCAGTCGGAGAACACGGTCGGCAGCACGTAGGCGCCATTGGCCAGCGCGCCTTCGGTGGCGCGGCCGCCGCCGGTCAGCAGGCGGGCGCCTTCGGTCTTGCCGCTTTCGATGTAGCGCAGCACGTTTTCCATGTGCGGGAAGCTGGTCAGCGGGCCGAAGTTGGTCTCGGCGGCCATCGGGTCGCCGATGCGGATGCGCTTGACGCGCTCGACAACAGCGGCTTCGAACGCGGCCAGCATGCTGCGCGGCACGAACACGCGGGTACCGTTGGTGCAGACCTGGCCGGAGCTGAAGAAGTTGGCCATCACCGCGATGTCGGCGGCACGGTCCAGATCGGCGTCATCGCAGATCACCAGCGGCGACTTGCCGCCCAGCTCCATGGTCACTTCCTTCAGCGACGAGGACGCGGCGCTGGCCATGACCTTCTTGCCGGTGGCGACGCCGCCGGTGAAGGAGATCTTCTCGATCACCGGGTGCTCGGTCAGCCACTGGCCGATCTCGCGGCCCGGGCCCTGCACGACGTTGAACACACCGGCCGGCACGCCGGCTTCGGTGTAGATCTCGGCCAGCCGGATCGCGGTCAACGGGGTGACTTCGGAGGGCTTGAACACCATTGCGTTGCCGGCGGCGAGGGCCGGGGCCGACTTCCACATGGCGATCTGGATCGGGTAGTTCCAAGCACCGATGCCGGCGACCACGCCCAGCGGCTCGCGGCGGGTGTAGAAGAAGCTCGATTCGCGCAGCGGCAGCTGGATGCCTTCGATGGCGGTGGCCAGGCCGGCGTAGTACTCGACCACGTCGGCGCCGGTGACGATGTCCACGGTGGTGGTTTCGGCCAGCGCCTTGCCGGTGTCCAGGGTTTCCAGGTGGGCCAGTTCGTCGTTGCGCTCGCGCAGGAGCTCGACGGCACGGCGCAGGATGCGCGAACGCTCCATGGCCGTCATCGCGGCCCACACCTTCTGGCCTTCGGCTGCGCTCTGCACGGCACGCTCGACGTCGGTCTGGCTGGCGACCTGCACTTCAGCGATCACCTCGCCGGTGGCCGGGTTGATGGTCTTGAAGGTCTTGCCGCTGGTGGCATCGACGCGCTGGCCGTGGATGTAGAGCTGTTGGACGGGCAGGGTGGTCATGGGGCGTACTCCTTGGAAGGGGGCGGGTGCTGAAGCGCTTATAGCGCGACAGCCTGCAACTGGAAGTCGATATAGCCGTAAGCGATGCGCCGGGACTTCTCGGCATTGAACTGGCCGCCGACCAGGCTGCCGCGCAGCCACAGGCCGTCAATCATCGCGGCCAGGCCGCGGGCGGCCAGGCGGGCCTGCGGGTGGGGCAGCAGGCGGTTGAACTGGTGGCACAGGTTCGAGAACAGGCGCTGGTCGTTGGCGCGCTGCAGCCGGGCCAGTTCCGGCTGGTGCATGCTCGCGGCCCAGAAGGTGAGCCAGACGCGCATGGCGGTGCCGTTGATCTGGCTGTCGTCGAAGTTGCCATCGACGATGGCGCGCAGCTGCTCGCGCGGGTCGTCGCTGGCGTCGGCGCGGTAGCGGGCGACCGCGTCCTTCAGTTCGCGCAGGATCTGCCGCATTGCAGCATTGAGCAGGCCGTCCTTGTCGCCGAAGTAGTGGGCGACGATGCCGCTGGACAGCCCGGCCTTCTTCGCGATGGTGGCGACGGTCGCATCGGCCATGCCGATCTCGTCGATGGTCTGGAAAGTGGCCCGGATCAGCTGCTCGCGCCGTACCGGTTCCACGCCTTTCTTCGGCATTGTCTCTCCACGGATTGCGACCCGAAGGATCGGGCTGCCCGCCATTATGCTTTTTATTGATTGAACGTTCAATCAATAAACCATAGGATGCGCTCGCGCCCCACGCCATGGGCCCGGTTTACCGGTCCGGCCCCGCCCATGTGCTCCCTCGGACTTGATGAGACGACCCCATGTCTTCCCTGGCTCATCCCAAGCGTTCGCCCCTGCGCTTGAACCGTTTCGTGTTCTTCAGTTCCTCGGTGTCGATCGGCATCCTCGGGCTGCTCACCGTTCTCTATCCCGAAGGCAGCGAGCACTGGCTGCAATGGGCGCAGGCCCAAGTGTCGGCCGCGTTCGGCTGGTGGTACATGCTGCTGATCGTGCTGTGCCTCGGCTTCGTGCTGTGGCTGGCGTTCTCGCCGTATGGCCGCATCCGCCTGGGCCACAACGAGGAATCACCGGCCTTCGGCTACGTCGCATGGGTGTCGATGCTGTTCTCGGCCGGCATCGGCATCGCGCTGCTGTACTACGGTGCCTACGAACCGCTGGACCATTTCCTCAATCCGCCCGGGCAGCCCGGCGGGACTGTGGCCGCCGGCCGCGAGGCGATGGTGCTGACCTTCCTGCACTGGGGCCTGCACGGCTGGGCGCTGTACGCGCTGGTCGGCGTGGCGCTGGGCTACTTCGCCTACCGCCGCGACCTGCCGCTGGCGTTGCGCTCGGCGCTGTACCCGATCTTCGGTGAGCGCATCCATGGCCGCATCGGCGACATGGTGGATGGCTTCGGTATCCTGGCTACGCTGATCTCGATGGTGACCAACCTCGGCATCGGTGCGCTGGTGGTGCAGTCCGGCCTGGTCTACCTGTTCCATATCCCGGATACGCCGCAGGTGCTGGTGGCGATCGTGCTGGTGATGATGGTGGTGGCCACCATCGGCGTGGTTGCTGGCGTGGAAAAGGGCATTGCCTGGCTCTCCAACCTCAACGTGCGCCTGCTGTGCGGCCTGCTGCTGTTCGTGCTGGTCACCGGCCCGACCCTGCACCTGTTCGACGGCCTGATCCAGAACACCGGCGATTACCTCGGCGCGTTCGTGCGCAAGAGCTTCGACATGTACCTCAACGACCCGAAGGGCCGTGAGTGGATGGGTTCGTGGACACTGTTCTACTGGGCCTGGTGGATCGCCTGGGCGCCGTTTGTCGGCCTTTTCGTGGCGCGCATCTCGCGTGGCCGCACCATCCGTGAAGTGATCATGGGCGTGCTGCTGATCCCGCTCGGCTTCACCCTGGCCTGGCTGTCGATCTTCGGCAACACCGCCATCGACCTGGTGCTCAACCATGGCCAGGCGATCCTGGGTGAGGTGGCCCAGCACGATGCGGCGATGACGCTGTTCAAGCTGCTGGAATACCTGCCCGGCGCGCCGTACGTGGCGGGTGCTGCGGTGGTGATCGGCTTCGTGCTGTTCCTGACCCCGGTCGATTCGGGCACGCTGATGATCGCCAACCTGTGCACCCGTCGCGTTGACGATGGCGTGGAAGATGGCCATGACGCGCCGATCTGGCTGCGCGTGTTCTGGGCTGTAGGCATCACCGTGGCCAGCGTTGGCCTGCTGCTGGCCGGCAACTTCAGTGCGATGCAGACCGCGGTGGTGCTGTGCGGCCTGCCGTTCTCGTTCACCCTGGCGTTCTACATGTGGGGCCTGCTGAAGGCGCTGCGTACCGACCCGGACGCGCCGCGGCGCTGAGGTCAGGAGGTCGCGATTTCGTTGTTGTCTGAAAGACAGCTGCGCCTGCCGGCTGCAATCATCGCTCGACATTTCGCTGCTGGAGTCGAGTGATGATTCGCACGCTGGGTCTTTCTTTACTTTTGTCCCTTTCCTTCCTGCCTGCGGCGTTGGCCGCACCTCCGGTGCAGCTTGATTTCCCGGTGCTGGCGCTGGGCGAAACCGCGCCGGTACGCCTGCAACTGGCTCCGCATGCGGGCGGGCTGGCTGCCTACTCGATCCACACGAACAGCAGGTACAGCGCAGTAGTCAGTGGCTACGAGGTGACCAGTGTGCAGTGCCCGCCGGGCTTCCAGTCCAACCTGTATGGCGAAGGCCGCGGCGCGGTCTGCTATCGCACCGAGGACGTGCCGCATGCTGGAGGCGTGATGGTGGTGCAGGTCGTCAACGTCGACGCACCTGATGGACACACCGCCTGGGAAGAGGGGCTGGGCTTCCTGGATGCTCATGGTCCGCTCCAGAATGCCCCGTGGCATCTCTTTGGTGTGCGACCTTGAGCGTGTAAAGCAGACGGCCGGATCCTTGGATCCGGCCGTCTGGGTAATGCAGGTGGTCGCAGTAGAGCGAGCTCGACTCTACTTGGCTGCCAGCTGGCGCAGCACGTACTGCAGCAGGCCGCCGTGGCGGAAGTACTCGACTTCCTTCGGGGTCAGCAGCATCACCGACACCTCGAAGGTCTTCTTCGTGCCGTCGGCCTTGGTGGCGGTGACCGTGGCGCGCTTGCTGGCGCCGTCCTGCAGGCCGGTGATGTCGATCACCTCCGAGCCGTCCAGGCCCAGCGACTGCGCGTTTTCGCCGTTGCGGAACTGCAGCGGCAGCACGCCCATGCCGACCAGGTTGGAGCGGTGAATGCGCTCGAAGCTTTCGGCGATGACCGCCTTCACCCCCAGCAGCAGGGTGCCCTTGGCCGCCCAGTCGCGCGACGAGCCGGTGCCGTATTCCTTGCCGGCCAGCACCACCAGCGGCACCTTGTCAGCCTTGTACTTCATGGCCGCATCGTAGATCGCCAGCTTCTCCGGCTGACCGCCGCCGGCGGGGTAGTGCAGGGTGTTGCCGCCTTCCTCGCCACCGAACATCAGGTTCTTGATGCGGATGTTGGCGAAGGTGCCGCGGACCATCACGTCATCGTTGCCGCGACGGCTGCCGTAGCTGTTGAAGTCGGCCGGCTGCACGCCGCGCTCCTGCAGGAAGCGGCCTGCCGGCGAGTCCTTCTTGATGTTGCCGGCCGGGGAGATGTGGTCGGTGGTGATCGAATCGCCGAACAGGCCCATCACGCGTGCACCATGCACGTCGTCGATGCTGCCGGTCTGCATGGTCATGCCATCGAAGTACGGCGGGTTCTTGATGTAGGTGGAGGCGTCGCTCCACTCGTACAGGTTGCCGTCCGGCGAGGCGATGGTGTTCCAGCGGGTGTCACCCTTGAACACATCGGCGTAGTTCTGCTTGAACATCTCCGGGCCGATGGTGGCGGCGATGACATCGCCGATTTCCTTGTTGCTCGGCCAGATGTCGCGCAGGAACACCGGCTGGCCATCGCTGCCGGTCCCCAGCGGCTGGGTGGTCAGGTCGATGTCGGTGGTGCCGGCGATGGCGTAGGCCACCACCAGCGGCGGGCTGGCCAGGTAGTTCATCTTCACTTCGGGGTGCACGCGGCCCTCGAAGTTGCGGTTGCCCGACAGCACCGAGGTGACCACCAGATCGCCGGTGGCGATGCCGGCGCTGACTTCGGTCGGCAGCGGGCCGGAGTTGCCGATGCAGGTGGTGCAGCCGTAGCCGACCACGTAGAAGCCGATCTTCTCCAGCTCCTTCAGTACGCCAGCCTTTTCCAGGTAGTCGGTGACCACGCGCGAGCCTGGGCCGAGCGAGGTCTTGACCCACGGCTGGCGGTTCAGGCCCTTGGCGGCCGCGTTGCGGGCCAGCAGGCCGGCACCGATCATCACCGCCGGGTTGGAGGTATTGGTGCAGGAGGTGATGGCGGCGATGACCACTGCACCATCCTTCAGCCGCACCTTGCGGCCTTCGATCTCGATGTCGGCGTAGCCCTTGGCCAGCTGCTCGTTGCCGACCGCGGCGCCGCCGCCTTCATTGACGAAGGAGGAGACGTCGTCGCTGCGCTTGTCACGGTTGGCGGTCATGCCGACCAGCGCTTCGCGGTAGTTCTTCTGCACGTCTTCCAGCAGCACGCGGTCCTGCGGACGCTTGGGGCCGGCCAGCGACGGCTTCACCGTGCCCATGTCCAGTTCCAGCGTGGTGCTGTATTGCGCATGTGCACTGTTGGCGTCGTGCCACAGGCCCTGCGCCTTGGCATAGGCCTCGACCAGATCGATCTGCTCTTCGCTGCGGCCCGACAGGCGCAGGTAGTTCAACGACTCGGCGTCGATCGGGAAGATGCCACAGGTGGCGCCGTATTCCGGGGCCATGTTGCCGATGGTGGCGCGGTCGGCCAGTGGCAGATGCTGCAGGCCGTCACCGTAGAACTCGACGAACTTGCCGACCACGCCCAGCTTGCGCAGCATCTGGGTGACGGTCAGCACCAGGTCGGTGGCGGTGGCGCCTTCGGGCAGCTTGCCGGTCAGCTTGAAGCCGACCACCTGCGGGATCAGCATCGACGACGGCTGGCCGAGCATGGCGGCCTCCGCTTCGATGCCGCCCACGCCCCAGCCCAGCACGCCGATGCCATTGATCATGGTGGTGTGGCTGTCGGTGCCGAACACGGTATCCGGGTAGGCCACGGCCTTGCCGTCCTTGTCCGCGGTCATCACCACGCGGGCGAGGTTTTCCAGGTTCACCTGGTGGACGATGCCGGTGTTGGGCGGCACCACCTTGAAGTTGTCGAAGGCCTTCTGGCCCCAGCGCAGGAAGCCGTAGCGTTCCTGGTTGCGCTGGAATTCGATCTTGCCGTTGAGGTCCAGCGCGTCGGGCTTGCCGAACACATCGACCTGCACCGAGTGGTCGATGACCAGTTCGGAGGGAATCTGCGGGTTGATCTGCTCCGGCTTGCCGCCGAGCTTGACCACCGCATCGCGCATCGCGGCCAGGTCGACCACGCAGGGCACGCCGGTGAAGTCCTGCAGGACCACGCGCGCCGGCATGAAGGCGATCTCGGTGTCCGGCTCGGCCGCCGGGTTCCAGCGGGCCACTGCTTCGATGTGGTCCTTGCCGACGGTGATGCCGCCATCCTCGTGCCGGAGCAGGTTCTCCAGCAGGATCTTCATCGAGTAGGGCAGGTGGGAGATGTCGAAGCGCTGGCCCAGCGTGGGCAGGCTGAAGTAGTCGTAGGTCTTGCCGCCGACGTTCAGTTGGCTGCGGGTGGAGAACGAATCGCTCATGCGGGGTAACTCCTTCTTGCGGATGGCTTGCAGTGGCCCGCGCATGGGCGGACCTGCTTGCGGTCGCCGCGGGCCTGGTGGCCCCGGAGGTTCCAGTATGAACCCGAAACTGAATGGATTCACCCGGGCCGGGTCCGGCCTGCGGCATCGGTTCCAGACTACAGGGGAAGGTGTATGGCGTATGTCACGTTTGTGGCCGATCCTTTGCGAGGCAAGGGCTGGCGGGTCGCCGGTCCTGTTCAGGGTGGAAGTATGCCCGGGGAAGTATGTATAATTTGTGCATACTCTGGAGGGCCTACCGATGGAAGCCACTGTTGCAGAACGCGGACAGATCACCCTGCCCAAGGCGGTGCGTGATGCCCTCGGCCTGACCAAGGGCACGCTGCTGAAGGTCGAGCTGGACGGCAGCCGCATCATCCTGCGCAAGAGTGTTGACGATGCCATTTCACGGGCGCGCGGCAAGTTCGCGCTGGACGGCTTCGAGTCGTCCGATGCGGCAGTACGCGCGGTGCGCGACGAGGAATAAGCCGTGATGATCGCCGTCGATTCACCGGTACTGGTCGAGCTGCTCAGCAATGGCCCGCAGGCCGATGCCGTGGAAGCCATCCTCCGGCAGAGCCTGGTCGGCGGCCGCGTGGTGGTCTGCGGCGCGACCCTGGCCGAGGTCTGCGCATCGCTGCGCGGCGGCGCCGAGGTGCTCGAAGCGCTGGAAGAAATGGGCGTGCACTTCAACCCGATGGAAGCCAAGTCGGCGTTGCGCGCCGGCGAGATGCACCGTCGCCACCGCCAGCGCAGCGGCAGCCGCCGCAGCCTGGACGAATTCATGGTCGGCGCCCACGCACTGTTGCAGTGCGATGGCCTGATCACCTGGAACGACACGTTTTACCGCGACTACTTCAAGGGCCTGAAGCTGATCGTGCCGCACGCCTGAGCCCACTTTGTTATTTCAACCTACGCATTACCCGGGAGTTGTCATGTTGGAAGCCTACCGCCACCACGTCGCCGAGCGCGCTGCGCTTGGCATCCCGCCGCTGCCGCTGAGCGCGCAGCAGACGGCCGATGTCATCGAACTGCTGAAGAACCCGCCGCAGGGCGAGGCCGAGTTCCTGCTCGACCTGCTGACCCACCGCGTGCCGGCCGGCGTCGATGACGCCGCCAAGGTCAAGGCCTCGTACCTGGCCGCGATCGCGCTGGGCAGCGAGCAGAACCCGCTGATCAGCCGCGAGCGCGCCACCGAACTGCTGGGCACCATGCTCGGCGGTTACAACGTCGCTCCGCTGGTGCAGCTGCTGGACGACGCCAGCGTCGGCACCATCGCCGCCAACGGCCTGAAGAAGACCCTGCTGGTGTTCGACGCCTTCCACGACGTGCAGGAAAAGGCCAAGGCCGGCAACGCCAACGCCCAGGCCGTGCTGCAGAGCTGGGCCGATGCCGAGTGGTTCACTGGCAACCCGGAAGTGCCGCAGAGCCTGACCGTCACCGTGTTCAAGGTGCCGGGCGAGACCAACACCGACGACCTGTCGCCGGCGCCGGACGCGACCACCCGCCCGGACATCCCGATGCACGCCCTGGCGATGCTGAAGAACAAGCGCGACGACGCGCCGTTCACCCCGGAAGAAGACGGCAAGCGCGGCCCGATCCAGCAGATCCTGTCGCTGAAGGACAAGGGCCACCTGGTTGCCTACGTCGGCGACGTGGTCGGCACCGGCTCCTCGCGCAAGTCGGCCACCAACAGCGTGCTGTGGTGGACCGGCGATGACATTCCGTACATCCCGAACAAGCGCGCCGGTGGCGTGTGCCTGGGCGGCAAGATCGCGCCGATCTTCTACAACACCATGGAAGATGCCGGTGCGCTGCCGATCGAGCTGGACGTGTCGAAGATGGAGCACGGCGATGTGGTCGAGCTGCGTCCGTACGAAGGCAAGGCGCTGAAGAACGGCGAAGTGATCGCTGAGTTCCAGGTCAAGTCCGACGTGCTGTTCGACGAAGTGCGTGCCGGTGGCCGCATCCCGCTGATCATCGGCCGTGGCCTGACCGGCAAGGCGCGCGAAGCGCTGGGCCTGGCCCCGACCGACCTGTTCCGCCTGCCGGTGCAGCCGGCCGACACCGGCAAGGGCTTCTCGCTGGCGCAGAAGATGGTCGGCCGCGCCTGTGGCCTGCCGGAAGGCCAGGGCATGCGCCCGGGCACGTACTGCGAACCGAAGATGACCTCGGTCGGCTCGCAGGACACCACCGGCCCGATGACCCGCGACGAGCTGAAGGACCTGGCGTGCCTGGGCTTCTCGGCCGACCTGGTGATGCAGTCGTTCTGCCACACCGCCGCCTACCCGAAGCCGGTGGACGTAAAGACCCACCACACCCTGCCGGAGTTCATTTCCACCCGTGGCGGCGTTTCGCTGCGTCCGGGCGACGGCGTGATCCACAGCTGGCTCAACCGCATGCTGCTGCCGGATACCGTCGGCACCGGTGGTGACTCGCACACCCGTTTCCCGGTGGGCATTTCGTTCCCGGCCGGTTCGGGCCTGGTCGCCTTCGCCGCGGCCACCGGCGTGATGCCGCTGGACATGCCGGAGTCGGTGCTGGTGCGCTTCAAGGGCAAGATGCAGCCGGGCGTGACCCTGCGTGATCTGGTCAACGCGATCCCGCTGTACGCGATCAAGTCCGGCCTGCTGACCGTGGCCAAGGCTGGCAAGAAGAACATCTTCTCCGGCCGTATCCTGGAAATCGAAGGCCTGCCGGAGCTGAAGGTCGAGCAGGCGTTCGAACTGTCCGACGCCTCGGCCGAGCGTTCGGCCGCCGGTTGCTCGGTGCGCCTGAACAAGGAACCGATCATCGAGTACCTGACCAGCAACATCACGCTGCTGAAGTGGATGATTGCCGAGGGTTACCAGGATCCGCGTTCGTTGCAGCGCCGTATCGAGAAGATGGAAGCGTGGCTGGCCAACCCGCAGCTGCTGGAGCCGGATGCGGACGCCGAATACGCTGCCGTCATCGAGATCGACCTGGCCGACATCCACGAGCCGATCGTGGCCTGCCCGAACGATCCGGACGACGTGAAGACCCTGTCCGAAGTCGCTGGCGCCAAGATCGACGAAGTGTTCATCGGTTCGTGCATGACCAACATCGGTCACTTCCGTGCCGCTGCGAAGCTGCTGGAAGGCAAGCGTGACCTGCCGACCCGCCTGTGGGTGGCCCCGCCGACCAAGATGGATGCCTCGGAGCTGACCAAGGAAGGCGTGTACGGCACCTTCGGTGCCACCGGCGCACGCATGGAAATGCCGGGCTGCTCGCTGTGCATGGGCAACCAGGCGCAGATCCGCGAAGGCTCCACCGCGATGTCGACCTCGACCCGCAACTTCCCGAACCGCCTGGGCCGCAACACCAACGTGTACCTGGGTTCGGCGGAACTGGCCGCGATCTGCTCGCGCCTGGGCCGCATCCCGACCAAGGAAGAGTACATGGCCGATGTGGGCGTGATCGCCGCCAGCGGCGCGGAAATCTACCGCTACATGAACTTCGACCAGATCGAGGAATACCAGGACGTGGCCAAGACGGTCGCTGCTTGATGAGGTAACGAAAAACCTCCGGCTCGCGCCGGGGGTTTTTTTGTGCGCCGACGATGCACGGTAGTGCCGGCCGCTGGCCGGCCTCCCGTTGAAACGAAGAACCCCCGGTGAAAGCCGGGGGTTTTTGTCTGCTGCATCCGCTATTGCACGGTCCAGTCTGCGTTGCCCTGCAACCGACGGCCGCCGATCAGCACGTTGCCGCGCTTACCGGAGACATCCATCTCGAACCAGGGCAGTCCATCACGGTCAAGTGGACGCACGTAGGCCTGGCGCTTTGCACGGTTGAATTCGATGTAGTAGCGGCGATGCACGTTGGGGTACGGCGGGATCGACGCGCCTTTCCAGCTGACGCTTACCGCGCCGGGGTCTTCGCGACCCACCAGCATCAGCATGAAGAACACATCACCCTGCTTGGCCTCGAAGTAGAACAGATCGCCACTGGCGCTGGCGGGTGCCAGTGGCAATGAAAGCAGTACGGCCGCCAGGGCGGCCTTCCATATGCCTTTGATCATGTGCAGCATTCCTTGTGCAATACCGCTATCAAAGCACACATGCGGGTAACGCGTTGAAACGAAGAACCCCGATGAAAACCGGCGCCTTTTTCTGTTGCCTGATGGCCTGTAGCGCCGAGTCCATGCTTGGCTGCTGTTCGTGCGATGCGCGCTGAGTCGAGCGTGGCTCGACTCTACACCGGCATCCACGCATGGCGTGGATCTACCGCTCGCGGAGTCCTTGGGCCGCGGCGCGCAATCAGCCGCGGGCGAGGGCGAGCAGACGTTCGGCAATCCGCTCCAGCGGCACCTGTTCCTCGGCGGCGCCAAGCTTGAACGCTGCACCGGGCATGCCCCAGACCACACTGGTGGCCTCGTCCTGCACCAGTGTCGGCGCGCCGGCCTGGCGCATCTCCAGCAGGCCGCGTGCGCCGTCATCGCCCATCCCGGTGAGTATGGCACCGATGGCGTTGCTGCCGGCGTTCTGCGCGACCGAACGGAACAGCACGTCCACCGCGGGCTTGTGCCGGTTCACTGCCGGGCCGTCATCGACGCGGCAGCGCCAGCGCGCACCATCGCGGATGATGCGCAGGTGCTTGCCGCCGGGTGGGAGGTAGGCGTGGCCGGGCAGCACCGCTTCGCCGTCGCTGGCCTCGCGCACGGCCATCGCCGAGTGTCGGTCCAGGCGTTCGGCAAAGGCGCTGCTGAAGCTGGCCGGCAGGTGCTGGGTCATCACCACGGCGGGCGCGTCGGCGGGCATGCCTTCCAGCACCACGCGCAGCGCTTCGGTGCCACCGGCTGACGAGCCGATCGCGATCAGGCGATCGGTGGTACGGAACTGCGGTGAGGCGGGGCGCATCGAGGGGGCTGCGTCCAGCATGAGTTTCGGGACTGCAGCGCGCACCAGCGGGCGCACCCGCGAGCGCGCCGCCATCTTGACCTTGGCGATGATCTCGTCGGCGTAGCCCTGCAGGCCGCGGGCCACGTCCAGCTTGGGCTTGGAAACGAAATCCACGGCGCCCAGCGCCAGTGCCTGCAGCGTGGTGTCGGCGCCTCGCTCGGTCAGCGAGGAGATCATCACCACCGGCAGCGGATGCAGGCGCATCAGGTTTTCCAGGAACGCCAGCCCGTCCATGCGCGGCATTTCCACGTCCAGGGTGATCACGTCCGGGGCCAGGCGCTTGATCTTCTCGCGCGCCAGCAGCGGGTCGGCGGCGGTGCCGACCACGTCGATGGCCGGATCGCTGGACAGGATTTCCGTGAGCATCTGCCGCACGACGGCGGAGTCGTCGACGATCAGGACCCGGCAGGGGGCGTTGCCGGTCAAGGTCATTCGAACAGCTCCACGCCGCCGGTGACAGGGGCCTTGGACAGGCGTGCACGCACCGCCGATTCGGTCGCGGCCACCTCGGCTTCATGGGCGTGCGGCAGGCGCTGCACCACCACGCGGCCGGTATCGGCGAAGAACCAGATCTTGCGCGGATGGATGCCGCACAGGTCCTCGGCGATGATCGGAATATGCTCGGCCTGCAGGTACTGGCGCACGAACTCGGCGTTGCGCGTGCCGACCGGATTGCTGGTGAAGCCCTTGAGCACGTTGGCGCCGCCGAACACCTTGGCTTCGATGCGCTTGCGGTGGGCGCCGCGCTTGAGCATGTCGTTGATCAGCAGTTCCATCGCATAGCTGCCGTAACGCGCGGGCGCGCCGTCACCGGCATTGCCCTCGGGCAGCAGGAAGTGGTTCATGCCGCCGATCTTCAGTACCGGGTCGCGCAGGCACGCGGCCACGCAGGAACCCAGCGTGGTGGTCAGCGCGGTGGTGTCGTCCACCACCAGGTACTGGGTCGGCAGCAGCTTGGCCGCGATGGTCTGGAAGCGCGCATCCTGGTAGCGCATCACATCGTCGGTACGCAGCGAGGCGTTCATGCGCCGGCCTTTGCCGCACGGCGATACAGCGTACGGCCGCAGGGCTGGATCAGGTCGGCGGCGTGCAGGTAGTTCTCCGAGTGTCCGGTGTAAAGCAGGCCGTCATCGGCCAGGTGCTGCACCAGGCGGCCGAGGATGGCACGCTGGGTCGGCTTGTCGAAATAGATCATCACATTGCGGCAGAACAGCGCGTCGAATGGTCCGCCGACGTCGTAGCGCGGGGCGAGCAGATTCAATGGGCGGAACTCGATCAGCTCGCGTAGTGCCGGCAGCACGCGGCACTGGCCCTCATTGGGGCCGCTGCCACGCTGGAAATAGCGCCGGCGCAGATCCGGGTCGAGATTGGTGACCCGGTCGATGTTGTAGACGCCACGGCCGGCGGTGGCCAGTACCTGGGTATCAACATCGGTCGCGACGATGCGCACCGGCGGCTTCAGCGTACCGAAGGCCTCACAGGCGGTGATCGCCATCGAATAGGGTTCTTCACCGGTGGACGCCGCGCATGACCACAGCAGCAGCGGCGTGCGGCTGGAGCGCTGCTGCAGTTCCTCGCGCAGCTTGTCGAAGTGGTGCGGCTCGCGGAAGAACGAGGTCAGGTTGGTGGTCAGGGCGTTGGTAAACGCCTGCCACTCGTCGCCGTCTTCCTGCTCCAGATGGTCCAGATACTGCTGGAAGCTGCGCATGCCCAGCGTGCGCAAGCGGCGCGACAGGCGGCCATAGACCATGTCGCGCTTTGCCGGTGCAAGGGCGATGCCCACGCGCTGGTAGATCAGGTCGCAGACGCGGCGGAAATCACGGTCGGCGAACTCGAATTCGCGCGGGCCGGTGACGATGGGAGTAGGACTTTGCACGGGGGACGTGTCCATCGGCAGAGGCGGCGGCCGAAGCCGCCGCGGGTGGGTCTCAGAATTCCTGCCAGTCGCTGTCGCTGGCGACGAAGGTGCTGGCGTTGCTGCCGGTGCGGCGGACCGGTGCCGGCGTTGGAACCGGCTGCGGGCGCGCCACGGCGGTGGCAACACGCACCGGTTCGACACGCGCGGCCACCGCCTTCATTGCGGCGGAGACCTGGTTGTCCAGGCGGAAGATCGCCACGGCGTCGGCCAGCTGGCCAGCCTGTTCTTCCATCGCGCGCGCGGCAGCGGTAGCTTCCTCCACCAGCGCGGCGTTCTGCTGGGTGGTCTCGTCCATCTGCACCACGGTCTGGTTGACCTGCTCAATGCCGGCCGACTGTTCCTGCGAAGCAGCGGAAATCTCGGCCATGATGTCGGTCACGCGCTGCACCGAG